>CADCAK010000001.1 GCA_902799385.1 uncultured bacterium
CGAGTTCAAGCTCGACCGCCCCGCCGCCGAGGCGATGGAGCAGATCAGGGGCAAGGAGTATGCCGGCAAGTACGCTCTCTCCGGCAAGCGCATTACGCTCATCGGCATCTCCTTCTCCGCCGAGAAGCGCACCATTGTAGAGGAACTTGTGGAAGAGCTTTCGGCCTGTTTTCCGATTTAGGCAAAAAACTGTTGCGAATATAGTATTGCGATTCGCTTGACCGCCAGTCGTGCTCCGTGGTATAATCGCGGCAGATACTTGTGAAAAGGTCTGCTCGATGGAGACAGGATTGCATATATTCGTGGCATCTGCAACGGCGCGCGGGATCCTCGCGGCGGCGCTTGCGCTCGTTTACATGCCGGCTTCGGCAACTTCACATCAGGTTTCAGCCTTCGGTTGAGATGAAAGGTAACAGGTCAACATTTATGAGAAAGAACATAGACACAAAGGAACGTCTTTGACGAACTCTGTGAAAGAGCTGTGAAAAGGACGCACAACACTAATTTTAAAAGACAAACTAAGAGGAAACAACGCATGAAAGCAAAAACAAGCCTAACCATGATAACAGCGGCGTTCGCGCTGCTACATTCCGCGTTTGCGGAAACGCCCGACGCGTTTGTGGAGTATGTTGACTCCAACCGCTCTCAATACATCGACACCGGCATTATCGGGCGTTGCGGCACCAGCGCCGACATGACCGTTCAGTGGCTCGACGCGTCGGTAGACAGTTCGTTCCTCAGTTCGCGCGTGGATGGCAACAATACGCGCTTTATCCTCTGCTCAAATCAAGGTCCAAATACGCATTACTACATGGCACATAGGTCATACGACAACCCCCGAGATATCTCAAAATCAGAATATAGTAAAAATGCTCCCGACCGGATTGTGAGCAGTATAACGCATGACGGCGCGAAGGTGAAGTACACAATGAGTGTGAACGGCGCTGAAGAGATAAATGTCGAGCGAGAGGAAGAAGCGCTTAATACACAGCTAAACATGTATCTCTTTGCTCAGAACAAGGCAGGATCGGCGGACCTCAAATCGGGTGTACGCTGCTACAGCGTGAAGATATGGCAGGACGGGAATCTCGTACGCGACTTCCTTCCTTGCGTGAAGAGTGGAAGGGCGGGACTTTACGACGATGTGTCCAAGGCGATTTTCTATCCGCAAGGCGGCGAGCTTGTCGCCGGCCCCGCTCTTAAGTTTTTCGGCAAACCAGATCACTTCGTGCAGTATGTGGAATCGGACGGAAAGCAGTACATTGATACCGAAGTGGTCGGCAAGTGCAGTACGAGCGCTGATATGACGATACAGTGGCTGAGCGTCAGTACTGATGGCGCGTTTCTTGGTTCGCGTGTTTTAAGCGAGACCGATACGCGATTTGTCCTCTGCAATAATGACAGAAACGGCCTGTATTACACATGCCACCGAACTTATACTTATGTCGACGAAACCAATAAAGACAAGGCAAAGTGTAATACAGCCATGCCAGATCACCTCTACAGCAGCATTACGCATGACGGGACGACCTTTACCCTTCTCCAGCAGGTCAATGGCGAGACGGTACAGACTAGAAGTAATTCGAGCGAGGACGCGCTTGATACTGGGTTGAACATGTATCTCTTTGCGCAAAATCTCGGCGGGGCCGCCGCGTATCATTCGAGCGTCCGCTTCTTCGGAACAAAGATATGGCAGGACGGGAATCTTGTGCGTGACTTCAGGCCGTGCATCAAAGACGGAAGGGCGGGGCTTTACGACGAGGTTTCGGGCTGGATATTCTTCCCGCAGGGCGGAGATCTGACATATCCGAACGAGAAGCCGGACAAGATTATGAAGTGGGTCAACCTCACTGGCTCAAGCTACGTAGATACCCAGGTTCGCGCCAAAAGCGGTGTCAAATCCGAGATGCGGTATTATCCCACCAAAGACGACACTGAGGATCAGTACATGCTGGCGGCGCGCGATGGAAACAATCGTTTTCTTCTTGGCTATTACTACAACCCTCCTGCCAGTGGTTATGTGAAGAATCGCGCTGCAATTGGATATGCGGGCACGTGGAATCGGTGCGAATGGAACAATCATGTAACCGGCAAGACACATACTCTTCTATCCGAGATATCCGCAGACGGCAGAGTAAGCGGAATATGCGATGGTAGCGAGCGGGGAGGCGGCACGTCATACGGTGCCCTTGACACGGGTCTCAACCTCTATATGTTCGGCATAAACATGGGCGGCAAGGCGCAGGATTTCTTCAACGGGCGCAGCTACTACTCGAAAATCTGGGTATGGGATGAATCGGCGAATGATTATGTTCCTGTGCGCGATTTCGTGCCCTGTGTGAAGGATGACAAGGTCGCTTTCTACGACAATGTTTCGCAGACGATGTTTTATCCGTTCCCTGCAATTCCGGCAGAGGGCAATTCCCAGCCTCGCCAGGGCCTGATCATCCTCTTCCGCTAATGCATAGTTTCTTCGCGTTTCTGCCTGAGATACGGAATAACACAAAGGATACAAGCAAATGAAGGTGCAGAGGAAGGTTGCGGCGATGGCCGTTGCAATGACGGTTGCCGGTGCCGCGATGGGCGCTCAGGACTATCCGATCACACCGGCGCTCATGACAAATGTGACGGTTACGGGCGGATTCTGGCTGCCGCGCTTCGAGACGAACAGGCTCGTCACCGTCAAGGTCGACTTCGAGAAGTGCGAACTCGCGCGCATACCGAACTTCCGGCACGCCGCAGCGCGCGAATGGGGCAATTTCAAGGGAATCCCGTTCGACGATTCCGACGTTTACAAAGTGATCGAGGGCGCGGCCTATACGCTCGCGACTCACCCCGACGCCGAACTTGAGACGTATGTGGACGATTTGAACGCGGTGATTGCCAAGGCGCAGGAGCCGGACGGCTATCTCTACACGGCGAGGACGCTCGGCTTTCGCAACAGAGCTACGGGGCCTCTGCGCTGGAGCCACATCGCGCACAGCCACGAGCTCTACAACGTCGGCCATCTTTACGAAGCGGCAGTCGCCTACTGGGAGACGACAGGCAAGCGCACGCTTCTCGATGCGGCGATCAGATCGGCCGATCTCGTGGATCGCACGTTCGGCCCCGGCGTTACGCAGCTCAAGGACCCGCCCGGCCATCAGGAAATCGAGCTTGCGCTTTGCAGGCTCTACCGCGCCACGGGCGAAAAGCGCTATCTCGACCTCGCCAGGCACTTCCTTGAGGCGCGCGGACGTGCCGGCGACTGGGGAAACTACCAGGTCTTTGCGCAAAGCGGCGAACTTGTGGACGGAAACGAGCTGACAGCAAAAGGGAGCTACTGTCAGAACCATCTGCCCGTCGTGGCGCAGCGCGAGGCGGTCGGCCATGCGGTCCGCGCTACGTACCAGTATTGCGCGATGGTGGATGTCGCCGCGCTTGAAGGGAACGCGGCGTATGTCAAGGCTATCGACGCTCTCTGGGAGAATGTTGTCCAGAAGAAGCTCGCGCTGAACGGTTCCGTCGGAGCGCGCCACGCTGGCGAGGCGTTCGGCGCGAACTACGAACTTCCAAACGATACCGCGTATCTGGAGACGTGCGCCGGAATCGGGAATGCACTCTGGAACGAGCGGATGTTTCTCATGCACGGAGACTCTAAGTACATCGACGTGATGGAACGCGCGCTTTACAACGGCATCCTCTCGGGGGTGTCGCTTGGCGGCGATGAATTCTTCTATCCGAATCCGCTTGCGTCAAAGGGCGGCTACAAGCGCTCGAAGTGGTTCAGCTGCTCCTGCTGTCCGGTGAACATCGTGCGCTTCATTCCGCAGATAACGCAGTTCGCGTATGCGACGCGCGACGATGCGGCCTACGTCAATCTGTTCGTCGAAAGCGACGCAACCCTGAAGCTGAAGGGCGGCGAAGTGAAACTGTCGCAGACAACGGACTACCCGTGGGACGGAGCTGTTAAAATCGAAGTCTCTCCCGACTCCAAACTCTCAACTCGCAACTTCAAACTGCTTGTCAGGATTCCGGGCTGGTGCGTCGGGCGGCCTGTGCCGAGTGACCTTTATACGCAGATCGTGCCGGGATCACTGGACGATTTCAAGGTCAAGGTGAACGGCAAGGCGGTAAAAGTTGCGCCGGTAAAGGGCTACTGCGTCATCGGCCGCGAATGGAAGAAAGGCGATGTTGTCGAGGTTTCGATGAACATGCCGGTTCGTCGCATAAAAGCGCATGACAAGGTCGTGGCGGATCGAGGCAGATTGGCCGTCGAGCGCGGCCCGATCGTCTACTGTGCTGAAGGCGTGGACAATGGCGGGCGCGCCCTCGACAAGGTCCTCGCGGCGGATGCGAAGTTTACGCGAACGACGTGCAATATTCTCGGCAACGTCTATCCGGCGCTCACGGCGTCTGCCATGTCTGTGCGCCGCGGGCTCAAAGGCGGTATGCGCAAAAGACCATGCACGCTCGCGCTTGTGCCGTATTTCGCCTGGTGCCATCGTGGTGCGGGCGAGATGCAGACATGGTTCCCGGTCGAGGCGACGGAGGAAAATGCCGCGCCCGACTATGTCGTTACTGCTTCGCACTGCTTTTCCGGCGACACTGTTGCCGCGCTCTGCGACGGCGTCCTGCCTAGGTCGTCCGGTGACCAGTCGATCTCTCGCTTCACGTTCTGGGATCATTGCGGCACGGATGAATGGATCCAGTACGACTTTGGCTCGGCGGCGGAGGTTCGCGGCGTCGAGGTCTACTGGTTTGATGATACGGGCGGCGGCAGATGCCGCGTTCCTGAATCGTGGAAGGTTGAGTGGCGACCGTCGAAAGATGCCGCGTGGCGTGATGTAGGTGTCGCCGGGTCGTGCGAGAAGGACCGTTTTTGCGCGGTCGATTTCACGTCGCCAGTAAAGGCGCAGGCTATCCGTCTCGCCGTCAGACTGCGCAAAGATTATTCCGGCGGTGTTCTTGAGTGCCGCGTGAAGTAAGGGGAGATATGCTTTGAGCCGAATCGTGCGAAATGGGACAGTCGGGATAACGCGCGGCGAATTTCTAAAGCTGTCGCTTTGCTCGGGGGCGTTCGCCGCAACGCGTCCGCTCCGCGTGCTGGCGGAAGATTTGCCGGCTGGCAATCCAAATCTCATCCTTGGCATCATCAGCGACGTCCATGTCGCGATGAGGAGGAAGAACGGACAGCTCGTCTTTGAGGGCGAAGAAAGGCTTCGCCGCACGTTCGAGTGGTTCAGGTCGCGCAGAGTGGACGCTGTGGCAATCTGCGGCGACATGGCAGACCAGGGGTTGCGAGAGGAGTTGAATGCCGTCGGACGCAGCTGGCTGTCGGTGTTCCCTGACGACAAAGCGCCGGACGGACGTCATGTGGAGAAACTATTCGTCTACGGCAACCATGACTGGGAAGGGTATAAATACGGCGACGCGGCCAGGAAGTTCTTCGGCGCGGAAGGCTACGACCATGCGATAAACAAAGATCTCGCCGCTGCATGGCGCGAGGCGTTTCGTGAAGAGTACGCCCCGATATGGCGAAAGGAAATCAAGGGGTATTCCTTCGTCGGCGCGCACTGGATTGCCGACCATTGTCGCGGATGGGACGAAATCGGCGTTCCGCAGGCGGCCCCGTGGTTCAAGTCGAACATGCGAACGCTCGATCCGAAAAAGCCGTTTTTCTATCTGCAGCATCCGCCGCTCAAGGATACGTGTCACGGGCCGTGGCACTGGGGACACGACATCGGCGAGATGACGCGTCTTTTTGCGGAATCTTTCCCCAACGCCATTGCTCTTACAGGGCATTCGCACGCGTCATTGAGCGACGACCGGGCGATATGGAAAAAGGAGTTCGTCTCGATAAACGCCGGTTCGCTCAAGTACACTGGGCTGGAATACGGCGACCTCGCGCCGAACATCCGCGAGAACGACGGCGGTATGCGCGGCTTGTCAGCGGAGATGCTGGCGCGCCGGGTTATGCGGCGCATATCGACAGGCGACGGACATCACGGGCTCCTGGCGCGAGTTTATGACGACAGGATCATCTTCGAGCGGCGCGATTTCGAGGACTTGGGGCTTTTGGGCGAAGACTGGATTCTCCCGCTGGGAAAGGGTGTCGCCATCCGACACGGCAATGTCGCGCCGCAATTTGCGAACGGAGCCGCACTTGCTGTTCACATGGGCAGTGGTAAGAACCGTGGCGGTGGGGCTGTAAGGTCGGAAGATCAAGTCGCGCTCGAAATCAAAATCCCGCCCGCGAACAGACATTGTGCCGGGCGCGTTTTCGACTATCGCATAACTATTGCGGGAACGAACGGGGCGACGGACGAGAAGTTCGTCTTCTCAGAAGGGTTCCACAGGTCCGCGACGAGCAGTCGCGCCAACGCTCCGACGATCTTCAAGGTCGCGCTCGGTGCGCTTTCCGCGCGCGGCGATCTTGACATCCGCGTCGCGCCGCGCAGCAGCCTCGGCGCGGAAGGGGATGCGCTAGCGGCGAAGTTCTCGCTTTCAGATGAGCCAGACGCGTTCGTTGAATACGTCGAGTCCAACGGCACGCAGTATATCGACACCGGTGTTATAGGGCGGTGCGGTACAAGCGCCGAGATGACTATACGGTGGCTCGGTGCAATCGACTCCTCGTTTCTCAGTTCACGTGTAGACGACGGCAATACGCGCTTTATTCTGTGCTCCAATCAAGGCGGTGGAGAAAGGCACTACTACATGGCGCATTGCGGGTACGAGAGAGGAAGGGATACAACGGTTTCGACATGCAACCCGGATGAAACCGTTCGAATCGCGAGCGCCATAACCCGCGACGGCTCGAATGTGAAGTATGCGATGCGTCTCAATGACGCAAAGGAAATCAATGTTGTGCGTCCGGAAGCCGCGATTGACACGGGACTCAGCATGTATCTTTTCGCGCAGAATCAAAGAGGCTCGGCGGTGCTCAAGTCGTCTGTCCGTTGCTATGGCGTCAAGATATGGCAGGACGGGGTTCTTGTGCGCGACTTCAAGCCGTGCGTGAAGAACGCGGGCACCTGCCTCTATGACGCGGTAACTAAAAAACTCTTTTATCCGCTCGGTGGTTCGCTGTTGGCTGGCCCTGTGGGAAACGGCTTTTCTGCAGCGCATGAATAAACGGGCGGTCATAGTCGTTCTGCAGCTTGCGCTGGCGGTGTTCGCGGCATATGCGGCATTGCCGCTTCGCGCCGCGCCGCTTGAAGGCCTGTCGGTAAAGTGGGGCCGGCCCATAGATCTCGGAGGCGGTGGCTACGCGAGGGTGCACCGTCTCGCAGATGGGCGGTTCATGGCGGCGTATGCGAAAGACGGCGGTGTTGTCGCGCGGTTTGCTTCGCTTAAGAACTTGCGGGAATGGAGCGAGCCGATCATGGTGGCCCGCGATTTCACCGCGACGAACGGGACGGAGACGGTGCGTGTCCATCTCGCCAACGCCGAGTTTGCCCAACTTGAGACGGGGCGCATAATCTACGCCTGTAATCTGAGACCTGCAGGATGGAGGCACGACGTCCACCCCGCTGCAATCGCGATATCGGTGAGCGATGATGCGGGCAGAACGTGGTCGCCGCTGAAGGTTCTTTATCGCGCCGAAGTGTCGTTGCCGGTCGATGGCGTGCCGCACGGCTGCTACGAGCCGTTCGTTTTGCCGCTCAAAGGGAATGCTGCGCAGATATACTTTGCGAACGAGGCGCCGTATGTCGAGGCGAAGTGCGCTTGGCAGAATATTTCGCTCATGGAGACGACCGATGGCGGCGAGAGTTGGAGCGCACCCAGGATTGTGAGCTATACGCAGGAACGACGGGACGGAATGCCGGTCGTGATGGAGCTCGGTCCGTGGCGGTATATGGCGATTGAGGCGAATCCTGCGAAAACGCGCCTTCATCCGCAGATTGTGCGGACAGGAATTAAAGACAACTGGCTAAAGCCGGTCCTTGCGCCGTCGCCTGACCGTTTCGAGCCGCTTGCAAATCCTCCCGACTGGTGCAAGCATCATGGCAGCGCGCCATATATCGTTGCGACAAAGAACTACATCCTGCTGTCTTGGCATGAAACGCCGCTGCCGGGTGATCCGTCCGCGACATCGGTTGCGCGTGTAGCCGCCGTGCCGAAGAGAGAAATCAAGGACGGGCGGTTCACTACCATGCGAGGCGAATCCACGCCGCCCGGCATGGTGTTCGGAAGGGACAGAGGACTCTGGAACTCGCTTTGTCTGCTTGATGACGACAGGTTCCTTCTCGTGTCCGAGCAAAACGGACGCATCACGCTCTATCCGGGACATGTCAGCATAAAATGAACTGATCAGCGACCTTGCAAACCGCGCGGTTTGCGGGGATTTCCGCGATCTTAACCCGCTGAATGGCCTTTGACTCGGGTAGCCCCCCCGCGAAGCGGGCGATGCCTTTCAGCAGCTCCCGCCCGTACGCGTTACATCTTCGTGGAAATGTCCGAACTCTCGCATAAGAGAAAACTCGCCTCCATCGAGGAGATCGAGATACACTAAAATCCATGAGGTTGCAGGTGGTTGGGCTACTGGATCAGGTTACCATCGGTGATTCGATGAATGGCATAGAGCGGCAGTATGCGGACATCCGGCAACGCCGCGAAGTTCTCCAGCGAAACACGCACTCCCGCGTCGATATGCTTTTCCGCCATGAAGAGGCGGAGGCTCTTCATCGATCCCCGGACGCCAGACTTGACTTCCACCGGAAGAATCCTGTCGCCGTGCTGCAGCACGAAGTCCACCTCCGCCGTCGCGTTCAGCGCTTCGCGGTGCCAGTAGTAGAGTTCCGGCCGGTGCCGCATCGACGTATGGGACGCAATCTGCAATGCGGCGTAAACCTCGGCAAGCGAACCTTTGTTGGCGAAGGACACGTCGTCGAGAGAGACGAGTTCCTTCAGGTCGAGTCCGAGAAGCCGCTGATGGAGTCCGGTATCGGCGAGAAACGCTTTGAAGGCGGTTTCGTCTATCTCCGCGCCAAGCGGAATTCCGTTTGCGCTTGTGTGGCGAACCTTGAGGGCAAGTCCCGCCTTGACGAGAAGTTCAAGCGCATCGCGGATGGCCGTGGATTTCGTTTCGCGGCTGACGCGGGCACACACGAACTTGCCGCCGGATTGGAGCGCGACGGAACGGAACGTCTCGGCGAGACGTGCGAGCGGAACGCGGCGGCGATACTTGGCGAAGTCGTCTTGAAAGACGAGAAGAAGATCGTCCAGCGTATCCATCGCCGAGAGGAGGTCATGGCTGGAGGCGTAGCGGGAGACGATTTCAGGCATGCCGCCGATTGTCATGTAGGTGCGCAGATGTGCGATGAGGCGGCGGTGAAAAGGTTCGTCAAGCGGATGAGAGAAATCTGCGGAGTCCATCATCTGCACAAGCGGTTCTTCGCCGATGCCGCAGAGGAATTCCGTGAAGGTCATCGGGTACATGAAGCGCGACGTGAGCCGTCCGACGCCGAGCGACGGTATCTCCTCAAGCGCGAATTCAAGGAGAGACCCGGCGGCAATGACATGAAGCCCAGACATCTGCTCCTTGAAATAGCGCAAGGCGGCCAGTGCGCGGGGGCAGGTTTGCGTCTCGTCGAGGAAGAGAAGCGTCTTTCCTGGCACGATGGGCGTATGCGTGTATGCGGAAAGCTTTTCCGCGATCGGCTGGGCCGAAAGCGGTCCTTCGAAAAAAGCTGCGGCTTCGGGGGTTTCGTCAAGGTTCACCTCGGCGAAATGCCGGAATCGCTTTGCAAGCTTGCGGACGGCGTATGTCTTGCCAACCTGTCTTGCACCGCGCAGCAGCAACGGCTTGGGCGTCTGTTCGGAAGTCCATTTTGCCAATTCCTCATCAATCAGTCGCTTCATGTCAACAGTCCTTTGTTTTGCGAGAGACAGGCTTGTATTTTCCCGGAAACAAAACTTGAAATCGGGGCACGTCTCCCGAAATCAAAAGATGTTTCGTGTCCGACTCTCCCAAAAACGAAAGATAGTATATCATGTTCAGGAGCGAGACGCAATAGGATGCCAAATGAAATCTAATGGAAGAGATACGGTGAAAGCCCTGTGCGCAGACCTTGGCGGCAGCCGCGTGAAGCTCGCGGTGGTGGAGGGTGGGCGCGTTGCGGCGGCGGTTGTGTCGAAATCGTTCTTGGATTCGACACGAAGGATGGTTGAGTCGTGGTTGGGGCTTGCTTGTTTGATGGATAGGGAAATACTTGTGGATCTGTCTAGCTGTAGTTGAGTAGCGGTTGCAGGACGGATGAATGATGGACAGGGCAAGGACGGTTGGGTCGCGGACGAGGGGAAGCGTGATTTTTGCATCGCAGTGGTGCGTGAATTGTAGGGCGTTACGGCCCGCGCCTGACGCCTAATTGGGCGGACAGCCCTTGGCATAGGGGCATGAACAGGAATATCGTCTGCATCGGGGCCGGGTACATCGGCGGGCCTACAATGGCCGTCATCGCCAAGATGAACCCCGACCGCAAGGTCTATGTCTGCGACATAAACGCGAAGCGCATCGCGGCGTGGAACTCCAAGAACTACGCTCTCCCCATCTACGAGCCCGGGCTTGTGGACGTCGTGAAGGAAGTGCGCGGCAAGAACCTTTTCTTCACGACAGACATCAAGACCGCCGTAAAGAAGTGCGACATAGTCTTCGTCGGCGTCAACACCCCTACTAAGATGTTCGGGCGCGGCGCGGGCAGGGCGAGCGACCTCCAGTTCTGGGAGGCGACTGCGCGCGAGATCAAGGGGTTTGCCGAAGGCGACAAGATAGTAGTCGAGAAGTCGACACTTCCCGTCCGCACCGCCGCCGCGATGGAGGCGATATTGAACGACCGCGCGAAGCACCGTTTCACCGTCCTTTCGAACCCCGAGTTCCTCGCCGAGGGAACGGCGATAAAGGACCTGCTCGCCCCCGACCGCGTGCTCATCGGCGGGCCGGAGACGCCTGAGGGCAGGGCGGCCGTCCGCGAGATCTGCGACATCTACGCCGGGAAGGGCGACAGGTGGGTCGAGCGTTCGAGGATACTCACCACGAATGTGTGGTCTGCCGAGCTGACGAAGCTCGCGGCGAACGCGATGCTTGCGCAGCGCGTAAGCTCCGTGAACGCGCTCGCGGGGCTTTGCGAGGCGACTGGCGCCGACATCGACGAGGTCGCGCGCGTGATGGGCGCCGACAGGCGAATCGGCTCCAAGTTCCTCAAGGCGGGCCCCGGCTTCGGCGGCAGCTGCTTCAAGAAGGACGTCTTGAACCTCGTCTACCTCTGCGAGACGTTCGGGCTCCACACCGCGGCGGAATACTGGTCGGGCGTAATCAAGATGAACGACCACCAGCAGGAGCGCATCGTCTCGCGGCTCTTCAAGGCGATGTTCAACACGCTCGCGAACAAGAAGATAGCGATGTTCGGCTTTGCGTTCAAGGCCGACACCGGCGACACGCGCGAGACGCCCGCCGGATACGTAGCCCGGCTTCTCAACGAGGAGCACGTCCGGCTCGCGATCACCGACCCCAAGGCGATCGAGAATGGCAAGCGCGACCTCGCGGGGCTTGACGGCATCACGTGGGAGAAGGATCCGTACAAGGCCGCGAAGGACGCGGACGCAGTTCTCCTCATGACCGACTGGAAGGACTATCCCGCGCTCGACTGGGAGAAGATATTCAAGTCTATGCGAAAGCCCGCGCTCGTCTTCGACACGCGCAACTGCCTCGATGCCCGTGCGCTCGGGAAGATCGGCTTCCGTGTCCTCAACGTCGGGAAGTAACGGACTTGCCGCACGCGATGCGGCGCAATATACGCAAAGGAAAGGACAAGGCAAAATGAAGATTCTCGTCACCGGCGGCGCCGGGTACATCGGCAGCCACACCGTAGTGGAGCTCCTGAACGCGGGGCACGACGTAGTTGTCGTGGACAACCTCTGCAACAGCTCGAAGAAGTCGCTTGCGCGCGTGAAGAAGATCACGGGGAAGCCCGTCTCGTTCTACAAGGTGGACATCCGCGACGCGAAGCGGCTCAACGCCGTCCTCGACAAGGAAGGGCCCTTCGGCGCGGCGATCCACTTTGCGGCATTGAAGGCCGTCGGCGAGTCCACGAAGATCCCGCTCAAGTACTACAACAACAACCTCGGCGGCACTTTCACGCTTCTCCAGTGCCTCGGCGACCACGGCTGCAAGAACATCGTGTTCTCGAGCTCCGCGACGGTCTACGGCGACCCCAAGAGCGTGCCGATCCGCGAGGACTTCCCGACGCCCGGCTGCACGAACGCCTACGGCTGGACGAAGCTCATGATGGAGCAGGTCTTCAAGGATGTCCAGAAGGCCGACCCCGAATGGAACGTGATTCTTCTCCGCTATTTCAACCCGATCGGCGCCCACAAGTCGGGGCTCATCGGCGAGGATCCTGCGGGAATTCCCAACAACCTTCTGCCCTACGTCGCGCAGGTCGCAGTCGGCCGCCGTCCTGAGCTCAACGTCTTCGGCAACGACTATCCGACGCCCGACGGCACGGGAATCCGCGACTATATCCATGTCGTTGACCTCGCGATCGGCCACCTCAAGGCAATCGAGAAGCTTGAGAAGAACCCGCAGCTCGGGCTCAAAGTCTACAACCTCGGCACTGGCAACGGATATTCCGTCCTTCAGGTCGTCAAGGCGTTCGAGAAGGCGTCGAAGCGCCCCGTTCCCTACAAGATCTGCCCTCGCCGTCCTGGTGATATCGCGGAGTGCTGGGCCGATCCGTCGCTGGCCGCGCAGGAACTTGGCTGGAAGGCCGAGCGCGGCATTGACGAGATGTGCGCAGACGCGTGGCGTTGGCAGAAGAAGAACCCCTACGGTTACAACAAGCCAAAGAAGAATGGCTAAGTAGTTGAGTGGCGTGACAGCGCTTGAATATCTGTTAGACGGCCTTGAGGCCGAGCTCGAGCTTGAGCGAGAGCTTGGCGTCAGGGTCGTCGAGCTTGATAGGGCATTGCTGGCCTCGCCACCTCACTCCTCCACTCCTCCACTCCCTCACTCCCCCACTCCTCCACTCCATAACTCCCCCACTCCCTCACCCTCTTTCGCCTTTCTTCATGACAGGCCCTTGTCGTCTAACGGCATGGAGATGATGGCGAAGATTGTGACGGCGATGCACGAGACGCCCGAGACTGCGCCGATTGTGTTCGATGGCGAAAGGCCGCCAGCGAAGATGTATGTCGTCCTAGGCTCGGAAGCGATGAAGAAGTGGTACCCCGGTATGCGCGGGGCTCCCGGCCAGTGGCTTCGCGGGAGGAATGGCGAGGATGTTCTACTCACGTATTCGCCGGAATATCTGCTTCGCTTCGGCGCGGCAACGCCCGCGCTTATGAAGCTCAAGCGAGAAATGTGGACGAGCTTAAAGGGCGTCATGCAAAGATTACGATAGGAGAAATAAATGACTGACGAGAAATGCAAGGTAATCGAGCATCGCGAGCTTGGAAGCGGCTACCGCTTCATCTCGTTCGATGCGCCGAAGATCGCCGAAGGCGCGACGCCCGGGCAGTTTGTGCATGTGCGCGTGCCGGGGCTTGAGCCGAGTGCGCTCAGGCGTCCGTTCTCCATCTTTAACGCCGAGGAAGGGCGGCTGGAGCTTCTATACAAGACGATTGGCCGTGGCACCGCTGCGCTCAATGCCGTCAAGCCGGGCGACGTCGTTTCGGTGCTGGGCCCTCTTGGGCACGGCTTCCCGCTAAAGTGCAACGGTGCGGCGCTTCTCGTTGGCGGCGGCTTTGGCGTCGTTCCGCTCTACTTCCTCGCCCGTCGGCTCATCTCCAAAGCACTAGGCACCAGCGAAGCGAAAGCACCAATCGTAAAACTCTTCGTAGGCGGTCGTACAAAGAATGACCTTCTCGCGCTCGACCGCTTTGAGAAGCTTGGCGTCGAAGTCCACGCCGCGACAAACGACGGCAGCTTCGGCGCGAAGGGGCTTGTCACGGATCCTCTTGACGACGAGCTTATCCAACTCAGGACTGCGGGCGAGAAGTTCGAGCTGTTCGCCTGCGGCCCCGACCCGATGCTCAAGGCCGTCTCCATGCGCGCGACAGGGTCGAAATCGAAGGGATGGATCTCGATGGACAGGCACATGGTCTGCGGCGTAGGCGCGTGCTACGCCTGCATACAGAAGACTGTGCGCGGCAATTCGCGATGCTGCATCGAGGGTCCCGTCTTTGCGGCGGAAGACCTTGTCTGGTAGCGGATGCTGAATGCAGAACCTGGCAACAGTCGCGGCGCAGGTCGGCGTGCTCTTCGCCTTGATGGCGGTCGGGGCCGTCTGCCGCCGCGCCCGCCTCATTGACGAGACGTCCGTGAAGGGGATAGTGAATGTCCTCATTCTCGTCGTCACGCCTTGTCTTATCATCGACTCATTCCAGAGGCCTTTCGACTCGTCGATGATGCATGGCTTCTTCTGGGCGTTCGCAATTGCGGCAGTTGCGCATGTCGTCATTATCCTCTTCGCCCGCCTCTTTTCGTGCGGCGACGCAAGCTCGCGCCCGGTCCTGCGCCTTGCGATGGTGTTCTCGAACGCCGGCTTTATGGGCATCCCGCTCGAACAGGCGATTCTCGGCGCTGAAGGCGTCTTCTACGGAATCGTATATGTCGTCGTCTTCAACTTCTTCATCTGGAGCTGGGGATTGTATGAAATGAGGGGAACGGGGAATGGGGAACGCTGGCGTTCGCTGCGGCCGATGATCTTAAATCCCGGCACTGTCGGGATTGCGATAGGCCTGCCCCTCTTTCTCGCGTCTGTCTCGCTCCCCGCAATCCTCAAGACGCCGATAGGCCTTCTTTCTGGACTCAACACTCCGCTCGCAATGCTTGTCATCGGCTTCTATCTCGCGGGCGCGGACTTCCACCGCGTCGTCCGCATGCCGAGCGCCTATTTCGCGGCGGCCGTCCGACTTCTCGCCTACCCTCTCGCGATGGTCGCGCTGCTCTTCCCCCTGCGCGCGCACTTCCCTCGCGAGATGATGCTTGCGCTCGTGACGGCGGCATCCGCGCCCGTCGCTGCGATGGTGTCGATGTTCGCGTCGAAGTTCGAGCGCGATGTCGATCTCTCCGTTGGGCTCGTCAGCGGCACGACGCTTTTCAGCATACTCACGATGCCGCCTGTGATAGCGTTCGCAATGGGAGTGCTTTAGGCGAGTTCCCCGAATTGTTTATTTGCGGCCGCGCTTCACGCGCGCGAGGGCTGCTGCCGTCGCGTTGACAGTCGGCGCTTCTGCGGGTTTGGCACTCGATGGGTGACTCGCGGCGGAGCGGCGATTCGTCGGCTGCGCCTTGTTCGTTCGCCGTGGAAGCCGGAAATGCCAAGTGCCCGACAGCCCAAGGCGACGGACGAACACTGATGCGAGGAACGCAAAGGCGGCGATGGTGTATATCCACGGTGCGAGGGGAACGGTTGTGCGGACGGCCGGAAGATCGTCCCAGATGTCGTCGAATGCCGTGCGCACGCGCCCCTTTGTGCGCTCCGAAAGCCGTCTCATCGCGCGTTCGCCCGCCGCAGGATCGGGATGCCGATGGAACTCGGCAGGATGGGGAAGGCACGCTGGCGCGAGGGCGACTGTTTTTCCGTCTGGCAGCGTCACGATGGGGAACGCGGTTTCGTTTCCGTAGAGCGGAACGAACGCCGAGAGCGTGTCGGACGATTCCCACCGGAGCGCGTCCTCGACGCGAGAAACCCCGTCGTCGCCATGGTCGAGAAGGGTGACGAGCCGAAGCCCGGAGTTAGGCACGGCGGTCAGCGGATTCGCCTCGTCCGCGACTGCCGTTATGCGGACGCCGCCAGCTTCGACGCGCCGCTCGAAGTGGAAGCCCGACTGCTCCGTCTCGCTGTCGCCGAGCGTCCACCTCGCGATGGCCGTCGCAATTTCCGCGCCGTCCTTCGATGTCATAAGCGGCCTTGCGTGTTTTCCAGCCAGCTCGCCCGTGAATGCGAGGGCCCGCCCGGCACCGGCGCGGCGGAACGCGAGGACGGGCGCGTGCTCTTCGTCCTCGGTGAAGATAGCAGTCTCGGCGTCGTCGCGTATGTACGTTAGGTTGTATCCTCCGATGGACGCGAGCTCGGCGGGAAGGACGTCGGAGAGTTGCCGCAGGGAAGATGTCGTCTTTACCGGCGTCAAGTTCGTGCACATCGCTGTCTTCGCGACAAGATACGTGTCCTGCATGAAGAGCCGGGGAATCTCCTTCGCGTTGGACTCGAACTGGCACGTCCCGTTGCCGGCCTCGGCTATTTCCTTGAGGAGCTTTGCGTCGCAGTCCGATTCCGTTCCAAGTCCTATTACGCTCACAGTGATGCCAGCTGCCGTCGCCTTGGAGAGATAGGAGCGGAAGTTCCCCGGCTCTTCGGAGTCGGCTGCATCGGCGAAGAGTATGAGGTGCTTCGTATCGGCCGAGGCGCGCGAGAGCTCCCGCAGCCCCGCAGTGATTCCTTCCTCGACGAAGATGCCGCCGCCCATGGAGCGGATGCCGAGGATCTCGTTTCTTCGCGCCTGCGCCTGGTCGGCATACTGCATTGCGATGACGACGTGCGGCTGCGAGTCAACGGCAATCACGGCGATTTCGTCGAGCGAGGTGAGCATGTCCAAGGCGCCGACGGCGCCGAGGTTCGCCATGTCCATCTTTGTGCGTCCGCCTCCCGCGTCGGCCATCATCGACCCTGACCTGTCCATCACGATTGCAAGTGCGATAGAGAACTTGCGGTGCTCTTGCCTCAGTTCGAGCGAGACGGGCAGTATGTCCTCGACTGCCGTCTTGTACCACCCGCCCGGCCCGAACGACCTCTCGCCACCGGCAAGCGCGACACCGCGCCCGAGGTCGGTCGCGTACGAGGCGAGCTCGCGCAGGAAGTGCGGCTGGAAGTCCTTCGCCGGCACGTTGTCGAGAAGCACTCCGCCGTAGTCCTCGAGCGCGGCAAGTCCGCCGCGGAACGACTTCGCTTCCCGCACTTCCACTGGAACGCCGCCACGTCTTATCGTCTCTGCGGCAGAGGCCTCCGGTTCGTCCGTGAGGTATAGGAGCGGACGACGCCCTTCGACTTTCACGAGCAGCGCCGCGCTGTTGTTGCCGTGGCACGGGTCGTCCTTCGTCGGAGAGATTTCGAGGGAGTATCGCCTGATTCCCGCGCGCCCCGCGAAGTCGCGGAAGACGAGCGGGGTGAGGCCCGGCCTGAATACCTTGGTGCCGCGCGCTATTACATTCGTTCCGCGCATAAGCGCATACGAGTTTGTCGTCGTCTCGCTTGCGCTCGCCCTCGCGGTTATCGGCACTGGGGCGTTTGGCGCGACGGACGCCGGTGCATCGACGCTTGCGACGAAAAGGTCGTGCGCGAAGGGCCTCGACTGGAGGAACGTGTCAACTGCCGTAGAAGATGGCTCCGCTGGAGCTGTGAAAAGGCCGTCTGACATTACGAGCATCTTCGCGGGCATCCCTTCCTCGACGAACGCAGCAGACTTCTCGATTGCTTCGCGTACATTCGATCCGTCGCGGTCAACATCTTGGATGAATTCTGAAAATCCCTCGCTTCCCGGCTGCG
Source organism: uncultured bacterium (assembly GCA_902799385.1). GTDB lineage: Bacteria > Verrucomicrobiota > Kiritimatiellia > RFP12 > UBA1067 > UBA1067. The sequence goes on from CADCAK010000001.1 coordinate 17,529, forward strand.
TCTCGACTATGGCGTTCTTGCCGAACGCGACGACTGCGAGCTCCGCGTTGGCGGGACGCGCGGCGGAAATGCCGCGTATGATCCGTTCCTGTTCTGCAAGGGCGTTGTCTGTCATCGACCGTGAGCGGTCCGCGACTACGACGAGCCGTCCGGCGCGATCGGCTTTCGGGAAGACCGGCCTTAAAAGCGCGATGGACGCAAGCACGGCGACGGCGACTGCCGTCTTCGAGCGGGCGAAGCGGAAGTGCAGTAGAAGCGCGAGTATGGCGAGAAGGGCTGGTATCCAGGCGACAGACTTGTTTCGCCGCGCATCCTCAGGCGCGCTCGCGCTTGAGCCGAGCTTGACGGACGCGCATTTCGTGAGGTCGCTTTCGTCTGTGTCGAGAAGCCCTGCTGACTTCTCCCTCTCCTTCGGCTGCATCTCGCGCATACGCCTGTCCGCCGCAGTGAGTGCATTCTGGACGAAAGCGGGGAAAGCCGGCGAACGGAAGAACGGAAGCGAGGGATTGGAGAATCCGACATGGCATTCGTTCGAAGTGGCCGAGACGAGCGGGGATGTGCCGAGAAACGCGACTGGCACTCCGGGCAAGGTGTCGGACGAGAGTGCATACGGATCGCCGTCGAGGGCAACACCATCGAGGAGCGGTTCGGCTGGGTCTGTCCAGACGGGGCCGCTCGTTCGCGCTGCGGAAGACTCGTGGAAGCGGACGAGATATTGCCGAGGCGACGGCGTGAAGTCGGAGTCGGTGAAGACGATGTCTGCCTCTGCGACGGTGACATAATTTGTGACGAACCCAGTTGCGTCGAGCGCGCGACGAATGATGTCGGTGCGCGGCTTGTTGCGGAAGCGGACTGCGGCGGCGACGGAAGGAACTTCCGGGGGAAAGAGAGTCGCGGAGTTGTCCGCCATGAGCGCATCGTCAGGAAGGGTGGCGACGATCGGCCCATCTGACGCGGCGACGGTTGTCGAAAAACGCGCGCGGCCTTCGGCATCGAACCTGAGCGTCGCCGAGCCATGTTCCGAAAGGGCGAGCTTGACTTCGTTCTCGCCAGGGCCGAAGCGCCGCACTTCGATGAAGACTGAGTCTGTCGCCGGCGTTGTCCTGAGTCGCCTTGTCGCGGTTATCGCAAAGTTCGAGAGGGGCTTTCCGAAGGACGTCCAGCGCAGCCCCGCGCGTGCGACGCCGTCTTCGGGCGGCGTATCGGTGAGGACGAGTATTTCGTCGCCCGGGATTGCCACCGCCTTTGCCGCGTCGATCTCCCGCGAGAGGGCGCACGAGTCGGACGCCGTGCGGACAGACACCTTGTCCTTCGTGCCGCGCTTTTTTTCGCCTGCAAGCGCGGCGTTTGCGAGCCGCGTCGGGTCGCCGCCGTTTGCGGACATCGACGGCGATTCGTCGAGGACGACATGGAGGGTGCCCGTGCTTCGCCGCCATGCGAGCGGTGTGAGCGCGGCGAAGACGAGTGCGAGAAGGGCGAAGAGTTCAAGCCAGAAGATCGGCGGCAGGATAAGCCGGTCGCGTCGCCTCGACTGCGTCGACATGGTTTTCGGACGCGGCCACAGTAAGAGCGAGCCGATTGTCTTCTCGGGGCTCTTCCTACGGAAACAGTAGACCGCCGCGAGGCCTGCGGCCGTGGCGAACCCTACTGCTGCAAGTGGCGTCGCGAAGATCATCTCTGCGGCTTCCCTGGAATATATACGGCGGTTGGCTTCATGCCGAATATTTTACCATATTTGCATCGCGGCCAACGTAAAAGGTCCATACTTACGGGCCTATGGCGGCCTGGGAGCGTGGGTTTGGTTTGTGCTGGCGGTTTTATTATGCTACGCAATGACCGCTCCTCTTATGCGGCCTTCGCCTCCGCTCGCCTACGCCATGGTGCCCTCGCTTTGCTCGGGAGTATTGATTGCTTCGCACGCACGCTGCATCCACCGTGCCCCCGCCGAGGCGTCCTGGCTTCAATAAATTGCTCTCCCGCTTTGGATGTGCTTTTGGTATAATACAGCCATGAAAGGCGGCGGCAAATGAATTCCTCACCGCAAAGGCGATCCATTCTTATCGCGAGCATCGGCACTTCTCCCGGAGTGCTGACGAACGCCGTATGGGCGCTCGCGCATCAGAAGAAGCCGGTTGTGCATAACACACGAACTTTGGTACAATTAACATAGATGAAATACAGAATATTTATATCAAGCGTCCAGCGCGAATTTGCAAAGGAGCGTAAGGCGCTTGCGGAGTACTTGCGCAAGGACGCGATCCTCGGGCGCTTTTTTGAGGTGTTCCTTTTCGAGGAGGTCCCCGCGCAGGAGCGGAAAGCTGATGGGGTTTATCTCGCCGAAGTCGACGCTTGCGTATGCGATGTTCCTGCGCAAGTACGTAGAGCAGACGGGCACGGGCACGGGCGACATCATTGCCCGCTGCCGCGAATGGGGGCTACCCGACCCCAAATGGCAGGTCGAGGACGGCGAAGACTTTGTTATGGTAATGTCTCGTCCGCAAAGTTCGGTTAAGAGTTCGGTTAGGACTGTGGATTGGAGTGTGGATAAGAGTGTGGATTGGAGTGTGGATAAGACATGTGATCAAGTGCTTAGCATCCTGAAAACTAATCCGCGGGCTACGCTGGATCAAGTCGCGAACGTAGTTGGCCTTTCAGTTCGTGGCATTGAACAAGCCATCAAGCGACTGAAGAAAGCCAAGCGGATCAGAAAAGTTGGCGGCAAGCGCTTCGGCCACTGGGAGGTGCTGGCATGACATTGGCAAAGCGACAAATCCTCATCGCCGGCGTGGGCACCTCCCCGGCGGTACTGACGAACGCCGTATGGGCGCTCGCGCACCATAAGAAGCCGATTGTGCCGGACGAGATTGCGATGAAGCTGATGGAGGAAATGGTATAATATGAGCATATCGACAGAGGTTGTTCGCCATGATAACTAAAGATGAGTTGCAAGAACTCTTTGCTTCAACAGAGACATATCGCATTGAGCGAACCATATCGACCACCGACAAAGACAAATTTGGTGAGGCGGTGTGCGCGTTCGCAAATGACATGCCTGATTCGGGCAAGCCCGGCTATCTGTTGATCGGCGTCCGCAATGATGGCTCGTTGAATGGATTCAAGGCTTCCGATGAACTTCTGCAGAAGTTTGCCGCGCTCCGCTCTGACGGCAACATACTGCCTATACCGTCCATCGCAGTCGATTCGTTTTCTTTCCCGGATGGTGATGTGATCGTTGTGGAGGTCCAGCCTTCCGACCAGCCGCCTGTTCGGTATCGCGGGCGCACCTGGATTCGCATAGGGCCGCGCCGCGACATCGCTTCGCCCGCAGAAGAGACGATGCTTGCCGAGCGCAAGGCGCGGAACTTTACGACATTCGATGCTCGCCCCTGCTTTGGGGCATCGCTTGACGACCTGGACCTCGACCTCTTCCAGCACGATTATCTGCCCAAGGCGGTGGACGCGGAAGTCCTTGCCGCCGATGTCCGTCCAATCGAGCGCAAGCTGGAATCCCTCAGGTTCTTCAATAGCGTGTATGGCTTGCCCACAAATGCGGCCGTTCTGCTCTTCGGGAAGGATCCGCGTCGGTTCTTCCCTGGCGCATACGTCCAATATGTCAGCTTCTGCGGGCTTGATAAGGCGACCACCATCTTGAACGAGCATCCGTTCAAGGGCCCGATCGTGCGCATGCTCGCGCAGATCGACCTCTTCATTGAAACGACCATTGCGCGGAAGCGTCCCGTATTCGTGACCGCATTGCGGGAAGAGACCCGCACTGACTATCCCAAAGGCGCGATTCGCGAGCTTGTGATGAACGCCATCATGCATCGCGACTATCAGGGCAATGCGCCGATTCACTTCTACCAGTATTCGAATCGTCTCGAAATCGTCAACCATGGCGGGCTTTATGGGCGTGCCAGGCCGGAGAATTTTCCGAACGTCAGCGATTACCGCAATCCGATAATCGCCGAGGCGATGAAGGTTCTTGGCTATGTCAACTGCTACAACCGCGGCATCAACATGGTGCAGGACGAGCTTGTCGCGAACGGCAATGGCAAGGCGGAGTTCTCTTTCCGATTGATTACCGCGTTCGAGGCAAACGTCGCACTAGCAGGAAAAGGGTCGGAGGAGAAGTTACCCGATAATGACCTGATAAATGACCCGATAACCGCTGATAAGTTGCCCGAAAGTGGCACTATAGATGGCACTATGGCACTAAGGATCATTGGGGTTATTGAAAAGGAGCCATCCGTGACGATGGATCAACTGTCGGAAAGGCTGGGTGTAGCGAGACGGACGCTTGTCCGTTATATGAATATTCTGCAAGAAAACAACCGAATAAAGCGTCTCGGCGGGAAGCGCTTCGGCCACTGGGAGGTCATCGGATGAAACTAGAATCAAACCGCAAAATTCTCATCGCCGGCATGGGAACTTCGCCGGCGGTGCTGACGAACGCCGTGGGGGCGCTTGCGCATCAGAAGAAGCCAGTTGTGCATAACACACGAACTTTGGTACAATTAGCATAGATGAAATACAGAATCTTCATATCAAGCGTCCAGCGCGAATTTGCAAAGGAGCGCAAGGCTCTCGCATCCTACATTCGCAAGGACGCGATCCTCGGGCGCTTCTTTGAGGTGTTCCTTTTCGAGGAGGTCCCGGCACAGGAACGGAAGGCCGATGGCGTGTATCTTGCCGAAGTCGACGACTGCGACATCTATCTTGGCATCTTCGGCCACACATACGGCAATGTCGATTCCAGAGGCGTTTCGGCGACCGAGCGGGAGTACCGGCGCGCGGCGGCAAAGCACAAGTATCGCATCTGCTTCGTTGACAAGTCCGCTGGAGAGACGGATCAACGCGAGGCGGCATTTATTTCGCGCGTCAATGACGATGTCGTCCGCAAGGGTTTTGTCGGCTACGACGATTTGCGCACTGCGGTCTACGCAGCGCTCGCCAAGCACCTTGAGGACAAGGGACTCATAAACGTCCTTCCGTTCGACGCCGCCAAGACCGCCGGAGTTGCAATCAAAGACTTGAGCGTAGCGAAGATTCGCGACTTCATACGCACCGCGCGAGAGAAGCGGCAGTTCTCTCTTCCTGTGAACTCGTCGGTGGAGAAGTTGCTCACGGCACTTGAGCTCATTGATGACTATGGCAACGTACTCAATCCAGCTGCACTGCTCTTTGGCAAGCGCCCTCAGAAGTTCTTCGTCGCATCTGAGGTGAAGTGCGCCCAGTTCTACGCCGACAGGGTGTCGAAGCCGATGGCAGACCACCAGATATACATGGGTGACGTGTTTGAACTGGCCGACCAGGCGACGCGCTTTGTCATGTCCCACATATCCAACTGGGTTGGCACGAGGGAGACAGGTGACACGGCGGAGGTTCCGACAAAGTTCGAATTGCCTTACGATGCCGTGAAAGAGGCCATAGTCAATGCAATCGTCCATCGCGACTACACGAGCAACGCAAGCGTACAGGTCATGCTCTTCAAGGACCGGCTTGAAGTCTGGAGCCCGGGATCCCTTCCGCACGGCATGACCATCGGCAAGCTATCGAAGACACACAAGTCGGTGCCGGTAAATCCGCTGCTGGCGCGGGCGATGTACCTGAAGGGCTATATCGAAAAATCCGGGACCGGCACCGAGGACATGATCGCAAAATGCAAGGAATGGGGCGTCCCCGTCCCCGAATGGACAGAGGACGACGCAGATGACTTCCGCGTCATCCTGAAACGTCCTGTCTCTGAGCCAGATGAAGGAAAGACTATGGTAAAACCTATGGTGAAAACTATGGTAAATACTATGGTAAAAAGTAGGGTAAAAAGTTCGGTGGAAAGTAGGGTGAAAAGTTCGGTGAAAAGGCGGGCGAGAAAGTTGTCGAGTACGGAGAAGATAATCGCCTATTTGACCGCCAATCCTTCAGCTGCTGCCCATGAGTTGTCTATTGCCGTGAAGTTGTCGGTCAGAGGCGTAGAATGGCATCTTAAAGCACTTGTCAAATCCGGGAAACTCCGCCATGTAGGACCCTCAAGAGGCGGCCACTGGGAGGTGCTGTCATGATCAAGAGGCGACAAATCCTCATCGCCGGCATGGGCACCTCCCCGGCGGTGCTTACGAACGCCGTATGGGCGCGAGATTGGCGCGTTAGATTTTGCAGTTACGGGCGAGTAATGGGTAAGAGAGGAAAGGAACGCGGGAACAGGTAGGGTGCGATCACCGAGTGCGCCGCATCAAAAGGAAATCAGTAACATGGTAACGTGGGCGAAAGAGGAGATCGAACTGAAGGGTTGCGCGAGGGCGCTGGCCCAGATGCCGGTCATCGTCTCCGCGAGCCGTTCGACGGACATCCCCGCGTTCTACTCCGACTGGTTCATGGAGCGTTTGAAGGCTGGCTACGTCAAATGGTTCAATCCGTTCAATGGACAGCCGCTATATGTTGGCTTCAATAAGATGCGCTGCATAGTCTTCTGGTCGAAGAACCCGGCGCCGACGATTCCGCACCTTGATGAACTTGACAAGATTTGCCCCAACTACTACTTCCAGTTCACGCTGAACGACTATGACGCGGAGCGCATCGAGCCGAACGTGCCGTCTGTAGCCAGTCGTGTCGAGACATTCAAGCGACTCTCCGAGCGCATCGGCAGGGATCGTGTGATCTGGCGGTTTGATCCGCTAATTCTCACGGACAAGCTTTCGGTCAAGGACATTCTCGACAAGGTGGAGCGTCTTGGCGACAAACTCGCGGCATATACGTCGCGCCTCGTGTTCAGCTTCATCGACATCAAGTCGTATGCTAAGGTCGGCAAGAACCTGGAGCGCGGCGGAATTGCCGCGCGCGAATTCTCGTCCGACGAGATGTGCGAAGTCGCGCAGCGAATCGGCGAGCTCGTGAAGTGCTGGGGCATCGCGGCAGGAACATGCGGCGAAATCAAGGATCTCGACCGCTACGGCATCGAACACAACCGCTGCATCGACGACCGGCTGATGGTGAAGTGCTTCTCGCGCGACGCGGAACTCATGAAGTTCATTGGCGCGAAGTTCGTCTCTGGCGACCCGCTTTTCGGCGTCGCCGACAAATGGGAGCCTGGCCCCCACAAGAAAGACCCCGGCCAGCGCCTCTCCTGCGGCTGCATCATGTCAAAGGACATCGGCGAGTACAACACCTGCCCGCACCTCTGCCACTACTGCTATGCCAACACCAACAACGCCGCGGCGATGGAAAACTGGAAAAGGCATTGTAAATGCCCGCATGGCGAGACGATAACGGGAAATACAACTGTAGAGGCGAGATGCGCATGAAATGCATTGTCGAACTGTTCGGTGACGACCGCAACGGTCGGAAGATGATCGCGTGGGGGCGGTGTATCGGCTGTGCGGAAGCAGGCCACGTCTTCGACGCCGACAGGCGCAAGGTCGCCACGCGGCTTGTCGTTGACGACGCAAACCCGTCGCAGAAATCCTACCTCCTCGAACTCGTCGACAATCCCGCCGGGGTGCGTGCCATCATCCCGGCATGACATGGAGAAAGGTTTTGTTGCGTTGTTTTTTATTGTTAGAGGTATAGGATTATCTTTATTATTGGTATTCCAATACCGAGTTGACGAGCGACAGGGTCGTTTGCTATAATATTGGCGCAAAGGGCGATTATGAAGAGAGTGAACGAGAAGATATCGGGCATTGAAGATGCGTTGCACCGCATTGAACGAAAGTATGCACAGGATACTTTGTTCAATGAGGTGTGCGGTTTGACGGCATTGTGCCTTTGGGCAAGATATGCCGGAAGGTCCGTTGACATTGCGGACTTGGAGGGGTTTCTATCTGACTGCAATGTTCCAAAGTTTTGTCTCGATTCTATCGTGGCTGCTATTGGCGCACATTGGAAGGAGTATTACGAGCTGGCTGGGTGCGTTACGGAAGATGATGCCGTTGATCTCTTCGAGACACGCTATGTCAGGCGCATAGAAAACAAGAGCAATCATTCAGGTCGGTTAGATGCGTTGTCTTTGGCGTTGCTTGACATCAAGTCAGGCGAATCATGCCTCGATCTGTGCTCGGGAGCCGGGTTCTTTGTCAACATGGCATGGATGCAATATGGCCATGCCATCAATGGAAAGCCTTTTGAGATTGTTGGCGTTGAGTTTGACAAGAATATTGCTCGCTATGCTGGCATGATTGCGCTGATTCGCGGAGCGCACGGGAAGGTTCACACGGCCGATTGCTTCGATCCCAAGCTCTTAAGCCGTGCGAAATTCGACAAGGTTCATTGTGATGCGCCATTTGGGTTGAATGTAAGGGAACTGAACTTCAATAACGTGAGGCAGTCGCTCGCAGAGGCATTCCCCGACTTCCCGCCGATCACCCTTGTTTCTTCGGAATGGTTCTTCGCGGCGCAGGCGGTTTCGGTATTGAAAGATGGAGGAAGGGCCGTGGTCGTCATGCCGCGTGCCGCATTGAGCAGTTCGCAAAGCGCATCGTACAGACGCTATTTCGTAGCTCGTGGAATGATTGAAGGTGTTGTGGCGTTTCCCGAAGGCGTCAATCCAGGCACGTCTATTGCGATAGCCATCGTGATGTTTAGAAAGGGGAGTTGTTCTACAAAGCTTTTTGATGTTGCGGGCTCCGATCAATACGAAGTTTCCGGGGTTAATTTCAATGTCTCGAGGATAGTTAAGGATTTTGCAAACCTTGCAAATTATGGTGATATAGTGACAAGGAGCAATGATCAGATTCTCAAACGCGACGGCGAACTCGACCCTGCGGTTTATCTTGCCGAACCTTCGCAGTCAGAGCGACAGCGTCCGCTTGGCGAGTTGGTTCAGGAGATCCGTCGTGGCGTTGTCATGCCGAAGGAAGCGTTGGATAGGCTGCTTCTGCCGCCCGACTCTAGCTCAGGTATATGCTACTTGACGCCCAGAAGCATAACCGACGGCGTAATAGAAGACGAAGTGTCGAAACTTTCGGCAATCCCTGCTGGGTGTGAAAACTTCATAGCAAAGGCGGGCGACCTGGTGATTTCTCGTTCGGGAGTGCCTTTCAAATGTGCCGTAGTTAATGAACCGAACAAGACCTATGTCGTGGATGGCAATTTGTTCGTTTGCCGCCCCAGCAGTATTGATCCTTATTATCTGAAGGGCTATTTCGAGGATGCGGAGGGCGCGAAGTGGTTGAAGCGCCTCAGTAGTGGTCTTCAGCAAACTCTTTCCGTGAAGAAGCTGTTGCTACTCCCAGTTCCAATGGCCGAGAGCGACAAAGTGAGCGTGGTGGCATCGGCGGTGCGTGAGCGCCTTGAGAAAATCAAGCGGCTAAAGCGAGAGCTTAAGAAAAATCTCACGGAAATCAAATCTCAGTTTATCCAGACTATCAGTGGTGGAGGTATCAGCGATGGCAATTAAGAAATCACAGCTTTATTCAAAGCTCTGGGAAGCGTGCGACGAGCTGCGCGGCGGAATGGACGCGAGCCAGTATAAGGATTATGTGCTGGTGGTGCTGTTCATCAAGTACCTGAGCGACAAGAAGAAATCTGGCGACAAGTCGCTCTTGATTGAATTGCCGAAGGGGTGCAGCTTCGATGACCTTGTTCTTCTTAAGGGCAGCAAGGACATCGGCGAGAAGATGAATATCATCCTCGGTCGTATCGCCGAGGCTAACGATCTTGAAGGTGTCGTCAACAACGCCGACTTCGCGGACGAGACGAAGCTTGGCAAGGGCAAGGACCTTGTCGATACCGTGAGCGGACTCATCGGCGTGTTCCAGGACGAAGACCTCGACTTCTCTAACAACCGCGCTGCTGACGACGATCTGATAGGCGACGCCTACGAGTACCTGATGAAAAACTTCGCCACGCAGTCGGGCAAGTCGAAAGGCCAGTTCTACACGCCTGCCGAAGTGAGCCGCGTAATGGCGAAGGTAATCGGTATCGGCGACGACAAGCGCAGGATGATTTCGATCTACGATCCGACTTGCGGGTCCGGGTCGCTTCTTCTTCGCGCGGCGGCGGAGGCGAAAGGGGGTGTCGCCATACAGGGACAGGAAAAGGACGTGGCCACAATCGGCATGGCGCGCATGTCGATGGTCGTACATGGCGTGGACGATCCCGATCTCAGGCACGGCGATACGCTGACCGATCCCCTGCACAAGCGCAACGACCGCGAACTCTGCACATTCGACTATGTTGTCGCCAATCCGCCGTTTTCCGTCAAGAGTTGGCTCAAGGGCGCGAGCGAGGAAGACCCCTTCGGCCGCTGGGGGCATGGCGAGGGCGTCGCGCCGGTTCCTCCGCCGAAGTGCGGCGACTATGCCTTTTTGCTGCACATCCTGAAGTCGATGAAGCCGAGTGGACGCGCCGCCGTCATTCTGCCGCATGGCGTTTTATTCCGCGGCAACGCCGAGGCGGAGATACGCAAGTACATTGTGCGCCGCCATTGGATAAAGGGCATCATCGGGCTGCCTCCCAATCTTTTCTTTGGCACGGGCATCCCCGCTTGTGTGATCGTGCTCGATAAGGAGGGCGCGGCGGCATCGAAGGGTATCTTCATGATAGATGCGAAAGACGGTTTCGCCAAGGATGGCGCGAAGAACCGCCTGCGCGAAAGCGACGTAAGGCGCATTGTCGACGTTTGGAACGCCGGCGAGAATGTGCCGCATTACGCGCAGTTCGTGAAGTATGCCGACATCGAGGCAAACGACTACAACCTCAACATACCGCGCTATGTCGCACCCGCCGATAAAGAGGTTAAACAAGATTTATCGGCTCACCTCAATGGTGGCATACCGGCTGAAGAGGCGGCCAGATACCCGGCTTGCCTGTTCAAGCCGCTTCGCAAAGGCTTTGTAAAACTGGCGTTGCCGCAGGAAGACATTGTCGAGGAGCTGCGCGAAGGCGATGAAATGGCTGGGCAGATCGCGGCGTTTGAAAGCGCCTGCGCCGGTTGGTTCGGCGATTTCACGCGCAAGGCGCTTGGCCTCAAGCGCGGCGCAGAGCCAAAGAAGATTGTCGCAGAATGGGGCGAAGAGCTTTTGCGCGCGCGCAAAAGCGCAGAACCACCCGCCGTCGGCTCGCCCGCCGCGTCCTGCGCTGCTCTGCGCCAGCCCGCGTTGCCCAGCGCTGGCTCGCACCAGCCCGCGTTGTTCTGCGCTGTTCTGCGCCAGCCCGCGTTGCCCAGCGCTGGCTCGCGCCAGCCCGCGTTGTTCTGCGCTGTTCTGCGCCAGCCCGCGTTGTTCTGCGCTGTTCTGCGCCAGCCCGCGCGCGGGCTGGTTACCCCCTACGCCCTCTACGAGCACTTGATGAACTACTGGGCTGAGACCATGCAAGATGATTGCTATCTCATTTGCCGCGACGGCTGGCAGGCCAGGCTCGTAAAGCCCAAGAAGAAATCGTATGGCTGGCGCGACCTTCAGTGCGACCTTTTGCCGCCTGAAGTCGTGGCGAAAGGGCGGTGCGCAAAAACCTACGAGAGCTATTTGAAGCGCGTCGAAGAGCTTGAAGGCCTTGAATCGCAATTCGCCGAATTGACCGAAGGGCTTGGCGAAGACGATGAAACGCCCGAAGAGGCCGAAAAGCTCAAGAAGAGCATATCATTGTTTAAGAAAGATCTGCGCGAGGACGACAAGCGTTTCGCGTGGGAGATAGAGCGTATCTACGACAAGCTTAAAGAAGACGATGTAAAAGACCTCGTCATTCACCACAAGTGGGCCGAGGAACTGCGCCGCCGCTTCGACGCAGAGCTCGACCGCACGCTCTCGCAAATTGCCACAGAGGTAAAGGCGCTTGCAGACCGCTACGAGAGGCCGCTTGCGTCGCTTGAGGCCGATGTCGCCGCTTTGCGCGAAAAGGTAATGTCGCACCTCGCTGAGATGGGGGTAGGGGCGAAGGGTGCCAAGTAGTAAGGAGGGGAGTAATGGCCAAGAAGAAAAAGAGCAATTGGGACAACATGGAGCCGCAGAAGTCGAGCGCGGCACAGTTCATTACTTATATTGCCTCTGTTGGCGCTGTCGACGAGCGGTATGAAATTCGCTACGAAGACGAGAATATCTGGATGAGCCAGAAAATGCTCGCGGCGGTGTATGGCGTCGAGGTGCCGAACATCGCCTATCACTTGAGGAAACTGTACGAAGACGCCGAGCTTGATAAGGCGTCAACTATTAAAGAAATTTTAATAGTTGCCGAAAACGGCAAAAACTACAACGTAAAACACTACAATCTTCAAGTTATAATCGCACTGGGTTTCAAGATCGACAACGAGCGGGCGGTGCAGTTCAGAAAGTGGGCCAACCAGATAGTTTCACAGTACACGATTCGTGGCTATGTCCTTGACAAGCCTCGGATGAAGGATGGTTCTCCGATTTCAAGTCAATATTTTGAACGTCTCCTTGAAGATATTCGCGAAATACGCCTGAGCGAGCGTAAGTTCTATCAGAAGGTGACGGACATCTACGCGACTGCCATCGACTATGACAGCAAGGCACTTCGGACGCGGCGATTCTTTGCGACAGTCCAGAACAAGATGCACCAGGCTGTCAACGGCCTTACGGCTGCCCAAATCATCTTTTCGCGTGCCGACGCGGAGAAGGAGCACATGGGGCTGAGTAGTTGGGCTGCTTCGCCGAACGGAAAGATTCGCAAGAGCGACGTAGTCATTGCCAAGAACTACTTGACCGAAGATGAACTTGGAATGCTTGAGAGGCTTGTCAATGCCTACCTGGAATTTGCGGAGAATGCCGCGCTTCGGCATATCCCTATGACGATGGAGGCGTGGGAGAGGCGCCTCGACAAGTTTGTGGCGATCTGGGACGGACCGATTACGATTGAACAGGTCGAGAATGTGACTGCTGCAATTGCGGAAGAACATGCTGAAAACGAGTTTGAGAAATACCGCATCGTGCAAGACCGGCTCTTCATGAGCGACTACGACCGCTACCTCCTCGCGCTCGAAGAAGAGATAAAGAAGGGGAAGGGCAAGCGCGGTGATGATTAACGCGATAATAGCTATCTAAGTATCACATCATGATGGACTGAAGAGGAGTTAGGAAGAATATCATGGGAAATCAAAGGATTTCAATTTTCATAAGTCATGCTACTCCAGATGACAACGACTTTGCCACTTGGTTGGCAATGCGATTGAAAGCATGTGGTTATTCTGTATGGTGTGATGTGTTTCATTTGACCAAGGGTGGTGATTTTTGGAAAAAGATTGAGAAGCAGATACGTGAATGTACATGTAAATTCTTACCGGTAATGACAAGGGTCTCAAACAGTCGTGAAGGGGTTATGCAGGAGATTGCAGTAGCAAAGAGTGTGGGCAAGAGTCTAAATGACAACGATTTCATCATTCCTCTTCGGATTGATCCAAATTTGGCATTTGGCGATTTTGATCCACGATTAATTACTTGTAATGGGGTTGATTTTACGACTTCCTGGGCAGAAGGTTTTGCTGAGCTGATAAAAAATCTCAATGAACTTAAATGCCCGAAAAATGGAGATATGTCTGATGGTGCTGCAATCTATGAACGTACGATACTTGGAAAATTTAGTACTGTAGAGCGTGAAGAAGTTTTTGACTCGAATTGGTTTTTGATGACAAATCTTCCTTTGACGATAAACTTTTGTCCTCTAAAAGGCGATGGGAAAATGGGCGAATGGGATTTTCCTGTGTTGCAGTACAAGAATCATTTTGTCTCGTTTGTAGATAGAGATGGGATGCCATCAGAAATATGTCAATTGCTGGTTGCTGATGTGACCCCGATTAAGTTCAACATCAAAGATTTCTTGAGGGCAAATAAAGATTGTGAGTTTATAAAATACGGATCATTTAAATGGTTGGTTATTGGACTTCTTGCAAAGGTCTTTGATCTGAGCTTGCGAAATCAGTTCGGCGTCAGTACCAAGAAGATGTCGAATAGGCAAATGGCCTTTTTCTACCAAACAGGTGTTTTGGAAAAGAACAAAAAGGACCGAATAGCATTAGTTGGAAAACATAAAAGCTTGAAATGGCATTTTGCAGTTTCAGGGAATGTTAGACTGTTTCCCGCCCCTATGATTCAATTCAAGACGCATGTATTATTTTCAAAAAATGGATTTGATGTTAATCTTGATGACCATACTTCTCATGTCGCGAGACGGTCACTTGGTAAACGATGGTGGAACAAAGAGTGGCATTCTAGATTAATGGCATTTGTGTCTACTTTGGTTAACTCACCTGATGGAGTAATAATGCTACAAGAAGGGGTTCAATTGCCTGTTGCGTTAAACTCCAAGCCTGTTCAATTTAAATCCAGAGTTGCATATGATGAGCCAGGGTCAGAGGCCAACTTGGAAGATGCCCTCATTGATGATGTGGATGATGAGTTAATGACAACGGAATCTGAGGAGGATGATTAATATGTTATCACTTCCGATTGAGTACATTGAAGAGCCAAAGATTGTCTTTGGGCATGGACAGCGAATGTGTGATCCGCGTGACGGATTGTCCTTCTTCGGTCCGATAGAGAATGGTCCGCTTGAGATAAGAAGCGGTGTCGTTGGTTCTAGCAATGCCTTAAGAATATTCAAGTCATATATTGAGAGAATTCGTAGGCCAGTTTATAATGCAAATACGATAACGAGGCCATTTTTCCCAGGTTTTGAATCTGTATTCAATTGTAAATGGAATACAAACACGATTTTGTTTAAAGAAGTTACCAAAGAAAGTGTGATGGCCGCTTTGGCTCAGCAAAATAGGAACATTCGGACATATGATGCGGTAACGCTTTTCTTGAACCCGATTCTTAGGGCGGGGGATGAAGATTCCAGTGTTAATATGTGGTTTGTTATTGTTCCAGATGAGATATATCAATACTGCCGCCCAAAATCAGCAGCGCCAAACGAATTAGAGCTTCGTAAACCGTTGCTGACTAAACGAGAAGCCAGTAAATTCGTGCCGGAGAATTGGCTTTTCGCTGAAATGCGGAAAGAGGATGAGTTGAAGCAGCTTGAGCAAAAAAAGTATTTGTATGACGCCCAATTCCATGATCAGTTTAAGGCACGATTGTTAGAGCGGCAAATACCTACGCAAATTATACGCGAAAGCACGTTGGATTGGCAGAACTATGTGAATTCAAAGGGAAAGCCAATCAGAAACTATTCTGCAATTGAAGGTCATCTGGCTTGGACGTTATCCACGACTGTATATTACAAGGCAGGTGGTAAGCCTTGGCAGCTTTCAGATGTGAGACCAGGTGTGTGCTATCTAGGCCTTGTATATAAGAAATATGAGTATTCGGCCAACGAGCGTTATGCATGCTGCGCGGCACAGATGTTTTTAAATAATGGCGACGGCACTATTTTTAAGGGTGAGCTTGGCCCATGGTACAATCCTAAATCTGGGGAATTTCATCTGCAGACGAAAGCGGCTAGGTCATTATTGCAAAAAGCGGTTGAGTCATATCGTGAAACGACTGGGAATTATCCCAAAGAATTATTTATACATGCGCGAACCCATTTCAACAACGAAGAATGGTCGGCATTTTTGGACGTCGTTCCCACAGGGACAAGAATCGTTGGCATTACCATAGACCCGAAACCGATATTAAAGTTATATAGGTTGGATAGTCGATATCCAATTATGCGAGGGATGTTACTTAAGCATGATGAGAGGCGTGCGTTGTTATGGACGAAGGGGTTTGTTCCAAGAATCCAAACCGCATTGGGCTTGGAAACACCGTCGCCATTAGATATTCGAATTGACAAGGGAGATGCCGATATCGATGTAGTTGTCCGAGATATACTTGCATTAACGAAATTGAATTATAATGCTTGTTTGTATGGTGATGGTTTGCCTGTGACTTTGCGTTTTGCCGATAAGATTGGGAATATCCTCACGGCAACGGCGGAGCAAACCACTTGCCCTCCCTTGTCATTCAAATTTTACATCTAAGGTGCTGCCATGATGAATAGCTCATATAGGATGACTGAAGTTGGGCTTCTCCCTGAGGATTGGGATGCAAAGCGGTTTTCAGAGTGCTTCACTCTGGTTCGGAATAACACTTATGCTCGTGAGTGCCTGACCGATCATCCCGGTTCGGTGGCGAATGTCCATTATGGAGACGTGCTGATCAAGTACGGAGCCGTTCTTGACTTCGCGAAGAATGCTGTGCCTTACCTTAAGTCCGATGTGAAACCGAATAAGGATATGCTGAGAGATGGGGATCTGGTCTTTGCCGATACGGCGGAGGACGAGGCGGTTGGTAAGGCTGTTGAGGTACAGGGGTTGAAGTCTCGCATGGCGGTTGCGGGATTACATACTGTCGCAAGCCGCCCTCATGATGGTTTGTTTGCGCAACGGTATCTTGGCTATTACATCAATTCTGCAGCTTACCACAACCAGTTGCTGCCTTTGATCACTGGCACGAAAGTTTCATCCGTTTCTAGGGCAGGTTTTCTGGCAACATACGTGGCCATACCGCCAAAGAGTGAGCAGCGGCGGATAGCGGGGGCGTTGTCGGATGTCGATGAGTTGATTTCGGCGTTGGGGAAACTCATTGAGAAAAAGCGCAACATCAAGACCGGCGCGATGCAAGAACTGCTCACCGGCAAAACCCGCCTCCCCGGCTTCGGTGGCAAGTGGGTGGAGAAGAGGTTGGGTGATTGGGGGATGCTTATTCGAGAAACAGAGAATCCTCTGGAGTTCCCTGATAAACTTTTTGTTGAATATAGTATGCCCGCTTTTGATGCGGGGAAGACACCACAAATAGTGATTGGCAAAAGCATGTTAAGTAGTCGCACAAAGATACATGGTGAGGTTCTTTTATTCAACAAGCTAAATGTTCGACAGCGACGAATTTGGCATGTTGAATTATGCCCTGATAATGCGATTTGCTCATCGGAGTTTCTACCTTACTATTCTGACACCATCGACCTTCGGCTGCTAGCTTATGCGCTTGACACAGAACAAAGTACTAAACATTTTATTGATGTGTCTAAAGGCACATCAAACAGCCAAAAACGCATATCTCCGCAAGAGTTTGAAGATTTTAGAGTGATGTTGCCCCCCACTCTCCCCGAGCAGCGCGCGATTGCGGCGGTGCTAACAGACATCGACGCGGAGATCGCGGCGCTTGAGGCCGACCGTGCGAAATACGAGCGCATCAAATCCGGCATGATGCAGGAACTGTTGACGGGCAAGACGAGATTGAAGCCATGATTGATGTGCAAAATAGCGAAGTGAGGCAGGAGGTGAAGCACCACATGGGGCGGCGGTGCTTCAACTGGGATTATTCCTCACGCTGCATCTACATGATCACGACCACTCTTGCTGACAGGTCGCGGCCTGTTTTGGGGCAGGTTGTCGGCGAGGGCGAGGAATGGCGGGTCGAGCCGAGCGAGATTGGGCTGATTGTCGAGCAATGCTGGCGCGAGATTCCGCGGCAGTGGCCGGGGGTTGAGATAATCGAGAGCCAGCTGATGCCAGAGCACTTCCACGGCATTATCTTTGTGAAAGAGCAGCAGACGAAAAAGCTTGGCAATATCATCGGGAGCTTCAAGTCGAAAAGCACGAGCCGCGCAGGGGTGGTGGGGTTGTGGGCGCCTGGGTATGTTGACTTGATTCTCTTTCGCGCGGGGCAGCTTGAGAAGATGATCGCCTATATCCGCGATAACCCGCGGCGGCTTGGCATAAAGTTGACACACCCTGAGCTTTTCAAGGTAGCGCGAGATATTGAGATAGACTTGGGCACATACGCCCAAGCGCAGAACCGCGCGCGCCCAAGCGTAGGACATGCAAGTGGCGAAGCGCAGAACCGCCCGCGTCAAAGCGCAGAACCTAGCGTCGGTGTTATTCCCTCTTGGCGCGGCCCGTCTAAGGGCCATTTTATGGCGATTGGCAGCCACTTTCTTTTGGCGCGGCCGATTATTTGCCAGATTCAATGCTCGCGCTCTTTCTTCGCCTACAAGCGCCGCCGGTTGCCGGGCGGTTGGCAAATCTGCCGCGATTCCGCCGGCAAGCCGATTGTTGAGAAATCAACGCCTGAATTCGAGGAAAAGGCGACCGCCGCCATGCGCGCGGCGGCGCAGGGCGCGGTATTGCTGAGCCCATGCATCAGCCATGGCGAGCGCGAGATCGCCCGCCGAGCCTTTGAGTCAGGGCACCGCGTGATAACATTGCAGAACAAAGGCTTTTCGCCGCTCTACAAACCGGGCGGCAAGCTCTTCGAGACGTGCGCAGCGGGCAACTTGTTGATGCTCGCTCCGATTGGCTGGCCGTATGTGCCGGGCGAGAAAGCGATGACGCGCCATGAGGCGCAGGTCTTAAATCGCATTGCCCAGCTCATAGCCGATGACGGCGCGGTTGAAATCGACTACAAAGGCGTTGTGCTGAGCGGCATCGACGAGGCGGTTGCGCAAGCAGTGGCGGGGGTGGACTTCGCCGCACGCGGCGAGGAACTTGGGCGCACGCGCCCAAGCGCAGGACAGAACCGCGCACGCGGCGAAATCTAGGAAGGAAGGATCTAGGGATATGGAAAACAATAAGGTTGAAGGCGAGGTTTTGCGTCCGAGCGCGAGCGCTGGGGTTGCCCCCGAGCGAGCGGTTCAAGATCGCATCATTGAGCTTCTGAGAACAAAGCTTGGCTATGAGTATCTTGGCAATTTGTCGGAGCGCGAGAACACCTGTCTCGATAGGCAGGCGCTGAAGGAGTTTCTTGTCGGCAAGCAGAAGCTCGAGCCTGCATACGCCGACCGTGCAATAGCCGAGCTCGGGAAGCGCATGGCATGCCCGAGTCAGGCCGACCTCTATAGCGTAAACAAAGAAGTGTATCTGACGCTCAGATACCCGATGCCGGTCGCCACCGAGCCGGGCAAGCCGATGAAACAGGTTTATTTCATCGACTGGCAGCATCCGCTCGAAAACAACTTCTCCATAGCCGAGGAAGTGACGGTAAGACGGCAGATCGCGGCAAACGGCCATCGCCGGCCTGATGTCGTGATCTGGGTCAATGGCATTGCCCTTTGCGTGATCGAGCTAAAGAAGGCGAATGTGAGCGTGGCCGAGGGAATTCGCCAGAACTACCGCAATCAGCAAGAGGGGGAGATACCGGCGTTTTTTGCCGCGGCGCAGCTCTTGATGGCGGGCAATGAATCGGAAGGGCTCAAGTATGCGACTACGCTTACGCCCGAGAAGTACTGGTTGAAGTGGAAAGAGCCGTGTGGCAATCCGTGCGCAGCGCCGAGGTGGGGAAAGTCGGAGATAAAGCCGCTTGTCGATCGTCTGTTTGCGCAGATGCTCGACAAGGAGCGGTTGCTCGCCTTTATACACGATGGCGTTGTGTTTGACGGTGGCGTTAAGAAGGTGATGCGGCCCGCGCAGTTTTTCGCGCTGGAGGCGGCGAAGCCGCGTATCATGCGCAAGGAGTCGGGCATCATCTGGCATTCGCAGGGCTCGGGCAAGTCGCTTACGATGGTGTGGCTCGCGCAGTGGATCAAGGAGCATCGGTCTGATGCGCGGGTGGTGATAATCACCGACCGCGACGAACTCGACAAGCAGATCACAAACGGCTTCAAGGAGGCCGGCGAGAAGCCATATCGCGCGACAAGCGGCGCCGACTTGATAGCAACATTGAATGGGTCTCGCGAGCGGCTGATCACAACTTTGATTCACAAATTTGGCGCGAACGGGCCAAAGGAGAAGCTTGATGCCCGAGAGCGCAGACTGCGGGGCGAAAGGTCGGTTGCGGTTTACCTGAAGGAACTTGCCGACAAGTTGCCGCCAGGTTTCAAGGCGAAGGGCGATATCTTTGTTTTCGTCGACGAGTGCCATCGTACGCAAGGCGGCGTGATGAATCTTGCCATGAAGAAGATCATGGGCCCGGACGTGATGCTGATCGGCTTTACGGGGACGCCGCTTCTTAAGAGCGAGAAAGGCGCGCTTACGAGCTATGCCAATTTTGGGCCGTTCATCCATACCTACAAATTCGACGAGGCGGTAGAAGATGGCGTCGTGCTTGATCTGCGCTACGAGGCGCGCGACATCGAGCAGAACCTTGCCGAAGACGTGACATTTGACTCAATCTTCGAGCGCAAAACCAAGAACCTTCTTCCCGCCAAGAAGGAAGAGTTGAAGAAGCGATGGGCGAGGATGCAGAATCTCTTTTCGGCGAAAGAGCGCGTACAGCGCATCGTCACCGACATCTGCATGGACATGGGGATCAAGCCCGCGCTGCGCGAAGGGTGGGGCAATGCAATGCTGGTTTGCGAGTCGGTTTACCAGGCCTATCGTTTCTGGGCGATGTTCAGCGACGTGCTCTCGCCGCTCAAGGACAAATGCGCCGTTGTCACAAGCTACGGCGGCGACGAGCCCGGTCTTTCCGAGGCGTTCACCGGCGAGCAGCTTACGGAAGCCGAGTACAAGCACAGGATGAATCTTGCCATGCGCGGCGACAAGACACCAGAGGATTTCGAGGAGTGGGCGAAGAAGGAGTTTGTCGAACACCCGGCGAAGATGAAGCTGCTTATCGTGGTCGACAAGCTGCTGACCGGCTTTGACGCGCCGCCCGCAACCTATCTCTACATCGACAAGAAGATGGAAGACCACAATCTCTTCCAGGCGATTTGCCGCGTCAACAGGCTCAACGGCGAAAAGAAACGCTATGGCTACATAATCGACTACAAGCATCTTTTCGAAAGCATAAGGGGCGCGGTCGAAGACTACACCAACGGCGCGTTCAAGAACTTCGAAAAAGAAGATGTCGAGGGGCTCCTCAAGGGCCGGCTTGAAGAAGGTCGCAAGGCGCTTGAAGCGGCTCTTGAACGGTGCGATATTCTTTCGGAACCGGTACTGCCGCCGAAGGGTCTCGACGAATATTGCGATTACTTCCTCGCCAATGACGGGGATTTGCAGCAGCGTGAAGATTTCTACCAGGCTTGCATCGCCGCGGTAAGGGCTTGGAGCGACATCGCGCAGGAAACTGACGAGGCCGGCTACTCCCCCGCCGAGGCGGCTGCGCTAAAGGAGAAGGTGCGCAACTACGACATGCTGCGCGAGGCGATCATGAAGCGAGCCGGCGATTTCGTGGACCTCAAGCTCTACGATGCCGAGATGCGATCGCTTCTCGACAATTTCGTCACGGCCAAGCATGCGTTGAAACTCGCCGACCTCGAGGAGCTTTCGTTTCTCGATCTGATAAAAATCGACAAAGACAACGGAGGTTCGGTTGATTCCGACGTTGAGTCCGATGTCGGCGGCGAGAGAGGTGTTGCCGAAACGCTTGTGGCTAACGTCAGACGCTACATCTTCAGAAAGAAAGAGACCAATCCAGCCGAGTACCGCAAGTTCTCGGAACGCATCAACAGGCTTCTCGAAGACTACCGCAAGGAGAAGATCGAATACGGAAAGCTACTCGCGGAAATCGCCAAGATGGGCAAAGAACTGAAAGGCGATTCGACTGCTGCCGATCCGCGGTTAGACACAGAGGCCAAGCGAAGCCTCTGCGACAACCTGGGCGGCGATGCTGACCTTGCGCTCAAGGTCTTCGAGGCCGTTGGCGCAAGCGCCAAGCCCGGCTTTCGGAGGAATGCCATACGGCGCAGGAAAGTCGAGATGGCCATCGAGGACGCCTTGCAGGGAACTGATTTCAACCCGCTTGCCGTCTACCAGATAGTGGAACACCAAAGTGAGTTCGACGCAGACTCCTACATGAGCGATGACCCTTGGATGTAGTGTCATGACTATTGCCGGAATACAGATTGAAGTCGAGCGAAAGAAGATCAAGCACACGCATCTTGCCGTCTATCCGCCGGATGCTAGGGTACATGTCTCTGCGCCAGATGATCTTTCCGACCGCGATTTGAGAAGTTTTCTTGCATCCAAGATTGGCTGGATACGCGACCAGCGGAAGACTGTTCTTTGCCAGCCTCGCCAGGCGCGCCGGGAGTATGTGAGCGGAGAGAGCATTTATTGCCTTGGCCGCAGGTATAAACTATTGGTTGTCGTGGAAGATCGTTATGCGACGGAAAAGATGACGTGGGGCGGCAACAAGCTGTCGTTGTACGTGCGGGAGGGCGCTTCACGAGGGCATAAGGAGAGGATCGTCGAATCATGGCAGAAGGCGATGTTGGGTGAGTCTCTTGCGGGCAAGATGAAAGGATGGTGCAGAAAGTTGAAGCTTGCTCTTCCAGAAATCGAAATAAGAAAGATGAAGACCCGGTGGGCGAGTTGTCTTCAGAAACGCGGCAAGATCGTTTTCAACGCCGCGCTTGGAAGAGTGCCCGCAAGATGCATTGAGTATGTGGTCGTACATGAGCTGACGCATTTCGAGGTGTCGAACCACTCCAGAGCGTTTGTAGAGCTTATGGACAGGCGATTGCCGCGCTGGAGGATCTTGCGGAAAGAACTTAATGATTTTATCGCCATGCCGATGGAGGAGGTATAATATGGCCAAGAAGCGGGAAAGCAATTTCAAGAAGAATGGAGTTTCAAGCGAACTCCTGCCGCGCGAGCAGATGGAGCGTGCGGCGAGTCCGCACGACCTAAAGGACGAGGCCGTTCTTGCGATACTGCTCAAGACAGGTGCGCCTGGCTGTGACGTCTTGGAACTCGCAAGGCGGCTCATCCGGGCGTTTGGTTGCATTCAAGACCTTGTAACCGCCGATTGGCGTACGCTGGTCGCAAAGATATCCGACTACAACAAAAAGAACCCAGAAGCTCCCATCAAGGGTATTGGAAAAGTCAAGGCGCTTGAGCTGGCTGCAGCGTTTGAACTCGGGTATCGCCGTCTTCGCGTTAAGCCTGACGATCTCAAGAAGATGCGTGTCGCAACCGCAGACGACGCATACGAAGTGTTCAAGTTCATTGCCCAGGAGGGCGACGTTCTGGAGAACTTCTGGGTATTGCCTTTGACGGCGAAGCGAGTTCCGATCTGTGAGCCGATCAGAATTGCACGAGGGCAAGCCAACACGTCATATGTGATGCCGCGAGATGTCTTCCGAGAGGCCATCAAATGGGATGCCCACTGCATAATGGTGGCGCACAATCATCCAAGCGGAGACCACACTCCGTCAGAAGGCGACATCGAAACGACGCGGCAGCTGATGGCGATGTCCAAAGACCTCGGCATTCCGCTTCTTGATCACTTGGTTGTCTCGTCCTTAGGCTATTCCTCGATACGAGACTACATAAGGCGAGGCTCAGTCTAGTCTCAACAGGGAGTCAACAGGGTCAGATTTGCTGCGGAGTCATCTGTCTGACCCTGTTGGTTCCGGTACTTCTCCCAGAGCCGGCGGATCCGAACAGCCTGCCGCCAGAACCCGACGACGGCGACATGCCGTTCTGAGATTTGTGCAAAGCTGTAAAGCATTGTCAGATTTTGCCGCGGGGAGCGAGTAAGGGGTAGAAAGGGATATTGCCTGTAGTGAAATACTGTGCGCTGGCTTTGGTTTTGCTGACGGTGGGTGGATGCGCCTACCGCGATGCGCTTGTGCTTGAAAACGGCGAGAAAGTCGACTCGCTCTATTACCACGAAAGCCGCATGCCAGATGAGGTGATGGTTGAGATGTGGATCGATTTCAATGCGCGGCGGTTTCGGTTCAAGTGTGGATTGCATGACGCCATGGGCTGGGAATCCTGCCGGTTTGACGGGATGCGGTTGGATCTTGCCCTTGAAGGGCGTGAGTGGCGAAGACTCGTACATAATGTCGAACAGGCACATGTCGAGGCCTGGCCGGGAATTGACGCGAGTCGGGCTGCGTCGGCAGTGGATACGACGGCATATTACCTGCGGCTGCGAGCCGGCGACAAGACCATAGAGAGATTTGCCGTTGGCGCTGCGCCAAAGAAATTCGAGGGAATCCAGTCCGTAATCCAGTTCGCGCTGTCGCACAAAGACCTTTACATGTTGCCAGGGGACGTGCCCAGCGGCGGGCATTTGCCCGCGGGCGCAGAATAAAACATGGCGCAAAGTTTTCCAAAAAGTTGGCGCACGCCCTTGCGCCCCCGGTGCAAATATGAGACAATATATCTGCTCTCCGGAATTGAACTCTGTGGCGACAGAGGTACGAACGGGGGCCTTGAAAGCCGTTGGGTTGAAACCGATGGAGCCCTGCTGAGAACGGATCGAAAAGCCTGAAGGGTGGGCGGACGGTCCGGGAGGGGGCGCTGATGTCGGGAACCGCGGCGGCCGATTTGGAACGTGATGGAGGAGGCTTCCTCCGCGGGTTTGAGCGCGATAAGCGCAGCCTAAGCGTCGTCGGCATCTGGCGAGGCATCGCCTATTCCAAAATGCTGCGACGACGTGTGTCGTCGGTGAAACGGCAACAAGTCCTGCACAGGCGGGAGAAAGGAATAGGTCATGAGTTATGACATAAGGATTAGGCGGAAGACGGGAGGGCCGGTCGAATTCCGGCAGCCGCATTGCATAATCCTAAGCGTTGCAATCCGTTTACAAGCAGTCGTACGAACTACAACGACCGATTGTTGCCGATATGTGCGCAAACGCCGATAACGTCAGCGAAGATGAATTGGCGCATTGTTTTGATCGCGTGCTGGACATTTCATATACAGACTACGGCATGAGGCTTTTCAACAAATTGTGCAGGGCTTTCAAAGCAAGATATCCAGTTTGTGTGACGGATTATATAAAAATCCAAAAGGAGATTTATGGGGACGATTAAGAATGTCTTGTGCCCACTATCTGAAGGTCGGCAGATTGGCGGCGCGAGACAAGGCGTATCATCCGCGGTCGTAGGTCGATTGCCTGTCCGTGCGAGGATGGAATGTGGCATAATTTCGACAAAAGCGCAAGGAGTGGGGATGAAGCGAGACGAAAACCAGACGGTCGAGTACAAGGAGTCCTGGCACGAGAAGTACCTGGAGTGGATCTGCGGCTACGCGAACGCCAAGGGCGGGACGCTGTACATCGGCATAGAGGACGGAACCAAGAAGCCCGTCGGCGTCAGGAATCCCAACAAGCTGATGGAGGACATCCCCAACTCCATACGCAACACGATGGGCATCGTGGCCGACGTCGCTTTGCTCAAGAAGCAGGGCAAGGATGTTATACGTATTAAGGTTGCGGCAAGCGCCTTCCCCGTCAGCTATCAGGGACGCTTCCACTATCGGACGGGATCGGTCAAGATGCTGCTGACAGGCCCGGCCCTTACGCAGTTCCTGATGGAGAAGTCAGGACAGCAATGGGACTGCATATCATGCTTCGGAGGACATCGTGCGTCCGATTTCACTTTTATTGCGCTCAAGAACCTCTATGAAAAGGCGAGTGGGTCGAAATTGACAAAGGAGGACATGCTTTCCTTTGGCCTTGTCACAGAGGCGGGCGTCATGACCAATACTGGCGCGCTGCTGGCCGACGAGTCGCCGATTCGACATTCCCGCGTTTTCTGCACACGCTGGAACGGACTCGACATGACGGCAGGCGTTATGGATGCTGCCGACGACCAGGAATATAGTGGCGGACTTCTACAGTTGCTCAAATATGCAGAGGACTTTGTCCGCCTCCACTCCCGCCGCGCGTGGCACAAGCGTCCGACAGACCGCGTGAACTTCCGCGAGTATCCCGAACGCTCTGTTCAGGAGATGCTCATCAACGGACTCGTTCACCGCGACTACCTTGAGACAGGTAGCGAAGTCCATGTTGATATCTTCGACGATCGAATGGAAATAACCTCCCCAGGCGGTATGCCGGGCGACCGCAAGGTTCAGGAGTATCCGAACATTCGGCGGATTCCGTCGCGTCGCCGCAATAAGTGCCTTGCGGATATGTTTGAACGGCTCGATCTCATGGAACGCAAGGGCAGCGGGTTCAAGAAGCTCAACGAGGACTACGAGAAACTGTCGGTCAACCTTGGGAAACGCATGCCCGTCCTTGAGTCCGAGAGTGACTACTTTCGCGTTACACTGCCGAATCTTCTCTATGGATTCACAGACGAACAGCTCGTCGCAGCCGTCGACAACTCGTCATACGGAGTGCCGAAGAGTGAGACGCTATCACTCGCGACCCACCATGATACCCACCATGATGCCCACCATGATACCCACCATGATGTGTTGCCGCTTAAACCAAATGAAACCAAGCTTTTGAAGGTGCTGTCATTACAAAGAGAACTCAGCGCCACCGACTTGCGTAAGGCTATGAAACTTAGGAATGCGCCGGACTTTAGAGAGCGCTATCTCCGGCCGCTTTCTCGCGACGGATACATTGAGTTCACATTGCCGAACGCTAAGAAATCCAAACTTCAGAAGTATCGGCTGACGGACAAAGGACGTGCCGCGCTGTCGGCAAATACGTATAAGTCATAAGACAGTAGTCGCTCGGCATACCGCCTGAGAAGTTTGGCATTGCCGATGACGCTGAGGAGGTTGCTAAAAAGGCGGAAGAGGTTGCTAAAAAGGCGGAAACTGCGGAAAGTGCGCAGGCAGGGGCAGAAAGTAAGCAGACAGGGGCGGAAAATGCGCAGACAGGGGCAGAAAGTAAGCAGACAGGGGCGGAAAGTGCGCAGAGAATGATTCGGGTCGAAGCAATGATAGATTCTTTCTTTACCAACGCGATTCGATCTGACGCACGTCGAAATATGGTGGCGACTCTTGATTGCCTAATAAGGCATCCAGAGTATTCTGCTGCAAAGGTTGCAAAAGAGTTGGGTCTGTCGCAGAGTGCCACACAGAAGATCATGAGGATGTTGCAGAAAGCCGGGTTGCTACGACGCGAAGGACCGGATTTTGGAGGACGTTGGGCCATCAATGGCCTTAAAAAACCTCCACAGGCAACCTATGCGGATTCGCCAATGCCTCCGGCGGGCGGATGCTAATCGGCGTTGCCGACGACAAGAAAGGCAATGAGGTTGTCGGCGTCGCTGACTGGAAATCGCTGTTTGAAAACATACCCAACCTGATGCGAGACACCATGGTGAGGGTGGGCGCCGCACCAGATGCAATTGTGGCAGATCAGGCAAAGTCGGATGGGCCGATAAACGGACCAATAAACAAGCGGGTGCTTCAATTCGTTCGGGAGCATGCCGGTTGCAAACGTGCGGATATTGCAAACTGGATTGGTGTTTCGTTGATGTCTTTGAAACGTGCACTTGAGGGGCTTTCCGCTGAGATTCAATATCGAGGAAGCAAAAAAACAGGAGGGTACTTCCCAAGGGCGAGTAAGGAGTAGAAAGGAGAGATCGTGAAAAAGAATTTCATTTGGATTGTGAGGCGCACTGATGGATGCTGATTTCTATCCGGAGGGATGGAGTGCGTTTGAAGACATGGGCGGCGACGGCAAAGGAGACGCCGGTTGCGGATGCTTATTCCTGGTGGTCTTTTTGATTGGAATTCTGGTGGCATTGTTGAAGAAGTAGGCGGTATAAACTGCTGCTTTAAGAATTTCCGCAAATCGTTCTCAAATCTCCAACTCCAACTCATCCCTCCAACTCCAACTCTCCAACTCCAAGCTTTCGCGGTTGATGTGTCGTGTAGTTTTCAAAACAGGACTGGCGTAGTTTTCAAAACAGGACTCTCCCGGCAATTGCGAACCCCTTGATTTTATTGTGTTTTTGTTATGTAGCAAGCTTGTTGGGAGTCCTGTTTTGCTCGGATTCAGCCGTGTAGTTATCAAAAGTGGACTATCGTGGCCTCGTCGGTGTTGTCCTTGGGGTGTTTCCTGTCCGTGAACAGAACGACGGGGTATGTGCCGTGCTTCGGGTAGTCCTTGACGATTGAGCGCGAGCCGTCGGTGTGCGAACACAGATAGGCCCGGGACCCGACGGGGGCGTTGACCGTAACCTCGTCGAGGCCAATCCTGACTCTTCGACCTTTTCCGACGACAGTCGGCTCGATGACTGACCAGACGTATTCCCACCATGGCTCCGCTGGTTTGGGCCTAAGCTTGTTCCGGCCATCCCTGACCGCCTTGTCCCACGCCTCCATGCCCGTCATCCCGGTTTCGCGGTTGAGGTCGTGCTCCGAGTTCCACACGATGAGAGGCCATATCTCGGAGTTGGCCTTGTCGAGATCTGCAGGGACGCCGATCCTTGCGAAATGGGCGGGAAGCCTGTCTTGCCATATCTGGTGCCGTCGTTCGATCTTCCCCTTTGACTCTGGGGAGTTTGCGAAGACCAGCGTGACCCCGTAGAACTTAAGCCGAGACGCGAGGCGTGTCAGGTGCCTGCCGTCCTGGCTCTTGAAGAAGGAAGCCTGGTCGACGTATATCTGCAGCGGCAGCCCGTAGCGCTCGAACGACTCCTTGAGGAAGTCGATGTATGCCGCCAGGTTCTCGTGGGCGTAGACCTTGCCTCCGACCTGTCTGCGGCTTGCGTCGTCAAGCATGTTCAGCATTGGAAGGCATTCGGATCCTTCCCCGAACCACCTGTACGGTGTCGCGTCGAGCTGCCACAGCTCGCCGACGTTGAGCCTCTGCCAGCGCCTCGTGTGGCACGTAGGCCTGTCCTTCGGCTTCGGGCGCGAGAGCCCCTGCGAGATGGCCCACAGCCTGACCTGCGCACGGTCCAGCCTCGCGGCGAGTCCAAGCCTGACGGCCTCGGATGCGGCAAAGGCGAAGGAGGCTGGCGGCCTCGTGGAAAGGGCCTGGCGGAGGAACGCCTTCAGCTCCTCCGTCCAAGGCGCCTTGTGTGCCCCGCCAGAGCTCGAAGGCATCCAGTCCTCGCCGCGGCGGATGGCGGAGAGCCACTCCTTGCGGATGGCGAACAGGCGGCTCCGCGAAAGACCGAGTTCGCTGCACGCCTGTTCCGATGTCATCGATCCGGCATTGAACGTTTCAAGCACATGCCTCAACAGCGGCAGTGCAATTCTCTGGTGTAGTTGCTTGCTCATGATAGCGAGCATGGTACAGGATTTTTGGCCGGAGGGGAAGGGGAGTGCGCTCGGCCCTTCGGGCCGCCCCTTCGGGGACGCTTCTCCCCTTCCCCTCCGGCCATCCCAGCAATATGCCAAACATCAAAGTAAAGCCTAAAGGCAGAGTCCTGTTTTGATTTCACCCCGACACCGGATGCGGTGAAGGTGTGAATATGGTATAATTTTGCGATAAGGAGGATATGATAACGAAGAGCGAATTGGAAAAACTGCTTGCGTCTACTGAGACGTGCCGTGTCGAACGATTCAAGTCTGCGACGGACAAGAACAAGTTCGGCGAGGCCGAGACGGGGGAAGTCGGTCGTGCTGGCGCCAGTTCGGATTATGGTATAATTTGAAGAGGAAGGTCGAAGATGAAGAAGATCGAATACATTCCGAAGTTTACGGTTAGCGGCAAGGCGATGCGGCTCATTATGGAGATTGCCGCCGCATTAGAACGATACAAAATCGTGATGGAGGGGTCTGATGGCGTGCGGCTCAGAAAGCTCAATCACATTCGTACGATTCGTGGGACGACGGCCATCGAGGGAAACACGCTGACCGAGGAGCAGATCACAGCCGTGCTGGCGGGGAAGCGCGTGGTGGCAACGCGGCGCGAAATTGACGAAGTGAAAGGTGCCCATCGCGCCTATGCGAAGATTGAGTCGTTCAATGCGTATTCGGTTAAGGATCTCTTAAAGGCGCACGCGTTGATGACGAAGGGGCTTGTTGAGAAGCCGGGCGAATTCCGCAAGTGTGCCGTGGGGGTGATGAATGGCGCGGGTGAAGTCGTGCATCTTGCTCCGCGTTTTGAACTCGTTCCTGGGCTGATGGATGATTTGTTTGCGTGGCTTGCCGATTCAGAAGAGCCAGTGCTTATAAAGAGTTGCGTCTTTCACTGGTGCTTCGAGGACATTCATCCATTTCCAGACGGCAATGGGCGCACTGGACGCCTTTGGCAGACCGTGTTGCTCGGCTCGTGGAATCCGCTCTTTTACGGCGCGCCAATTGAGAACATCGTATGGGCGCATCAGTCGGAGTATTATGCAGCGATACGGGCGGTTGAAGAGCACGACATGGACATCGCTCCGTTCATTGAGTTCATGCTTGACAAGATTCTTCGGACACTGAAGGCCAAGGGTGAAGCGTATGAGGCAGGGGAAGAAAGTAGGGTTAAGAGTAGGGATAAAAGTAGGGATAAGGTGTTGTGCCTTTTGCGCAGGCAGCCTGATTTGACCCAAGCAGAGCTTGCTAATGCGTTGGGACTGACGGTAAAAGCGATTGAGAAGATCATTCGTCAGTTGAGAGATGCCAATCTCATAAAGCGCGAGGGCGGCAAGAAATTCGGACGCTGGATTGTGGCGTAGAGAATGAGCAAGTCCACACAGATTGTTACGTTGGGAGATACCTCAAGCCTTGATCTGCCCAAGGTCGGGTTTCTGTCGTCGCGCTGAAGCAGGAGCGCTCGGGGCTACGAGGGCTGGACGAGAGATGCCGCCGCGAGGGACGAGATGCGCTCGGGACGCGGCGCTTCTGCCGAGAGGTCTACGAACGTAGCGCCGAGGCGGTTGGCGGCGGCTGTCCAGCGGGCGGTGTGCGCCTCGAGCGCGGCGTGGTACTTCGATAGGGCGTCAGAGTCCATCGTCATTTCGCGCCGTTCCCCAGTCTCGGAATCGACGAGCTCGAACGCGCCGGCGGCGGGAGGGTCTGCCTCTTCGCGCGAGAGGACGCGCACGATGGCGAGCGCGGCGGAGTTGTGCGCAAGACGGACGAGGATTGCGTCGGGATCCTCGTCGAAAAGCGTGTCTGTTATGTAGACACGCACGGCTCGCGGGGTCTTTGGATGTTCCCTGTAGACGACGCGGCAGCCGTCGGCGGCGGTGGAGAGAAGCCCGAAGAGCCAGTCTGCGCAGGCAGACTTGGTGGGCGGCGTCTCCATTGACGCAGAGCGGTCGCGAAACACCTCTACGACGGGTGCCACTTCCTCCCTACGCACCCGCACGACTTCTCGTCCCGTCCGCGCGAGGACCGTCCAGTCGAGGTTGCGGAGATCGTCGCCCGGCGTGTAGTCGCGGTAGTCCTGGAATTCGAGCGACTCGCCTGCGCGGGAACCGAGGCGCGAGCCGACGCCGCCCCTCAGCGCGAGGCGCGGCAGGAGGAACCTGAGTCCCCGCCCGTCTTCGCGCCCATTCTGTTCGGCTTCCGTCATTTCGGCCTGCGGTATGTTCTGAATGCCCTTACGGACGAAATGACGATCACGCAGAGGGAGAACAGGAGCAGCAGTCCGTAGCTCGTGAGGTGCGCCGCCGGCTTTTCCGCTACGCCCGCGAAGTTGCACGGCAGCATCGCCACGAGGTCTTCCTCGATTGCGTCGATTTCCGCCATGAACGAGAGGATGGAGACGGCGATGATGTAGGCGATGAAGAGGGCGGTGACGAGTCGGAAGCGCCTGTCGTCGCATTTCCTGCTGCGCAGTATCGCGCCCGCGATCACCGGAACGCCTGTCAGCTCGGCGAGGTCGGCCCAGAGAATCAGGGAGTGGTCGTTCCCCGTCTCGAGCGCGGAGTACGTTCCGCCTGCGACGGCGATTATGATCGCGGCGAAGAGCATCCCCGGCACGGCGCCTGTCGCGAACGGGAACGAGAAGAGGCGGCCGAATAAGTTGCGCGGAACATTCGACTTCGCGGCTCTCGGGATTTCGCGGGAGGTAAGCGACGAGGTGAGCATCAGTATGCCGCCGATCACGACCCATGCTATGCACCACGCCCTATAGCTCCAGATGGCGGCCGGCGCGGAGACGACGAACAGCGCGAATACCACGCGTCTGAACGGACGGTCCGCGTCAACGTACCTCGGCGCGAGCTGGGAGGCGCAGAACGCGCGCACGAAAAGGACCAGCGCGGCGAGAATGGCGGCATAGCCCAGGATGGATGCGATGTACGACGGCTCCTCGACGGGTGCGGCGCCTCCGAAATGCCTGTGGGAGACAGACACCGCGGTTACAATGCCCGGCACGACGAAGGTCATTGCGAAGAAGAGCCCGACCGTCATTATAACGCGCAGCGGAACGGCGACCGGCCTGCACGCGATGACGAGCGAAAGCGAGAACATCGCGATGGCGTAGCCGAACAGGGCGAGCGGCGTGAGGAACACCTGCTCGAGCGTGATGCCGCGCAGGAGGTAGGCGAAGATGAAGAACGGCATTGCCGTGGCGACGGCGGACGCTATCAGTATGGCGGTCGAGACGAGCCGTCCGCCTACTATGTTCGCGGGCGTTAGCGTCGTGGTGAACTCGAGTCCGGGCCCGTTCCTGTTCGTGTCGAGGATCGCCTTCATCGCCGCGTAGAACGGTATGCCGAGGCATGCGACGATTCCCGTGATCACGGCGACCATCGTGAACGGCCCCTCGCCGATTCCGCTCCCGAACGCGATGTCCTCGGCGGAGCGCTTGCCCATGGCCGTCGCGACCGCGAGCATGGTGAAGCCGAAGAGTATGGCGGGATAGAGTGCGAAGCTCCAGGTGATTACGCGCGAGCGGACGAGCTGGCGAAGTTCGCGGAGCGCGACGGGGTTCAGCGAGAATGGGTTTTTCATGCGAGTGCTCCTTTCGTCACGTGCATGAACACGTCTTCGAGGCGGCCCGCCTCGGATGTAAAGTGGATCGGGACAAGGCCTTTCGCGAAAAGCTCCTTCGCGAGACTCTCCGCCGCGTCGTCGCCTGCGTCTATGCGCACGCGGAAACCCGCGCCGGAGAGCTCCGCCTCCTTGACCGACGGCATTTCGAGGAGCTTCGCGAGGATTGCCTCGCCGCCTTCCGAGTTGAACTTTAGGCGAATCCACGCGGTCTCGTCCTTGAAGTCGGTGGAAAGCCTTCTGCCGCGCTCGATTATGACGGAAGTGGTGCACATCTCCTCGAGTTCGCTCAGGATGTGCGACGAGATGAGTATTGCCTTGCCCTGCTCGGCGAGGGCGCGGACAAGCTCCCTCAGCTCGATGCGGGCGCGCGGGTCAAGCCCGTTGGCTGGTTCGTCCATGACGATAACCTGGGGATCGTGGACGAGCGCGCGCGCGAGCGAGACGCGCTGCTTCATCCCCTTCGAGAGCTCGCGCAGCGTCTTGTCGCGGAACGAGACGAGCCCGGTGAAGTCCTCCACTCCGTTGATCGCGTCCGCGAGCTCCTTGCCGCGGAGGCCGTAGGCGCGTCCGAAGAAGTCGAGGTATTCGTCTACCGTGGTGTCCGAGCGGTTCGGGAGGTCGTCAGGCATGAAGCCAACCGCGCGGTGCGCGAGCGACGGGTCGTCGAGGATGGATTTCCCGTCGATCAGGATGTCGCCTGAATCGGGAACGTCGAGCGTCGCGAGCATGCGCATCGTAGTCGTCTTTCCGGCACCGTTGGGTCCCACGAAGCCGACGACTTCGCCCGACGTGAACGAGAACGAGAGGTCGTCAACCGCCTTGAATCCGCGCTGGAAGACGCGCGTGAGGTGAAGTAGCTCTACTTTCATTTCTCCTCCTTTCCGCCGTCTTCGGCAATGCGTCCCGCGACAACCGCCTCCGCAGTTTCGTATGTCTCGCGCGATGCGAGCGGGGAGGGGAAGAACGGCGAGCCCGCGAGACGGACGACGTATGTCCTGTCGGGCAGAAGCAGCTTGTCCTTCTCGATAAGCTCTGTGATGTCCTTCCAGTTGCGTCCGTACGACGTTCCCTTTTCGAAAAGCGTCTCGTGCGGAAGCGGCGCATTTGCCGCGGCCTTGTCCGGAAGCGGTTCGCCTTTGACAGTCGCCTGCTCGCCGGGAGCGAGAGCCGGCACTTTGTAGCGGCTGTTGCCGAACCTGGCGGTTCCTCCCGTGACCGGTACGCCGAGGAGGTTGGCGAAGACGAGATCGCCGTCCTGCGCCGGCCTGACGTCGAGCCTTTCCGACCGGCGCTCGGCGCGCTCGAAGTCGAAGAACGTTGCGGTAAGCGGCTTTATCCAGTCGCCGGAGAGGCGGCAGCTCTCGCCGAAGGACGCGGTGAACCTTTCGTTTCCGCGTCCGCGCAGGCGGAAGGAGACGTCGGAAGGAATCGACATCTCCTTGGTCACGTTCCCCGGCGCGAACACGGCGAACTGCCCGCGCGTCACGGCAAGGCGGCTTTCGGGGTCAAGAATCGTGACGGACTGAATCCGCACTGTCGGCGTCGTGCCGTATGCGATGAGCGCTATGGCCGCCACGACGAGCGTCAGGGCGAAGGCAGTTCCCGGAAGCGCCGCGAGGATAAGAAGACGCCTGTTGCGCTTTGCGCAAACGAAGACGATTCCCGGCATCGCAATGAACGCGACGAGAAGAAGCAGGAAGACGAGGAGACCGACTGGCAGCGACTTGCCGACGTTTATCGGAACACATGCGTGGTTCTCTGTAAAATGGGAATCAGGCGTGCCGCTGTAGTAGTATTTTTGCACGTTTAGGTCGCCGATGCGCCGCTTCTGCGCGGCATCCGCCGTTGCCTGAATGTTGGACGGAACAGACTTGCCGTCTGCGAATGTGATCACCGCGCCGCCGAGAATGTCGAACGCCCGAAGCGCCGCGCGTGACTCCTCGGGGAGAGCGTCCGCGACTTCCTTCGTCATGCACACGGCGTCGAAGGGCAGGTATGCGCGGAAGTCGCGCGGCCAGTCCGCCGCGTCTCGGCGCAGCTCGACGGAGTTGAAGTCGTGTTTGAACGCGGGCAGCACGGCGTCGCGGACTATTCCTGCGGAGAGCAGGAGATTCACCTCGTTCTCGACGGTGTGTCCGTATGAGGCATAGTTATAAGCCGAGACTCTGCTTGACAGCTGGAGTGGCTCGCTTTTTGGTCCGTTGCTGCTTGGGGGCTTCGCCTCAAACAAGGAGATGGAGCTCTCGCCGTAGCCGTAGCCGTCTTCAACTGTGAACACGCCCGGCAGCGTAATGGTGGCGGAAGCTCCCGGGCCGAGGGCGACGGTTCTTGTGGACAGCGCGGAGCGCGGGGCTTGGACGCTGACTTGTATAGTGCGCGGGAAGGGGAGGGTGTTTCGCAGCGCGATGCGACTGAGCGGCGCGTCGTGAGTTATATCCGAGCCGACGACAGTCTCGTCGCGGTATTCGAGCGCGTCTATCATCGAGCAGCTTTTCCATGAAGCCGGGCTGAGGACTGCGGTGGAGCCGCCGATCTCCTTCTTTTCCGTTTTCGGATCCGGCACTATCGACAGCGCCTTTGCGGGAATTACCGTAGAAAACGCGGCGAGGGCGGCTGCGAAAAGAAGAACGGATTTTCTGTGTATTGTCATATCTTTTATCCCTAAAACATCTCTGTGCCTCTGTGTTAAAAAATTACTCCGCCACAGGAACTGAATCGAGGATGCGTTGGGCGACATCTTCGGACGTGACGCCGTCCAAGGAGGCGCGATAGTCGAGGACGAGGCGGTGGTTGAGGACTGGAAGCGCGACGGCGCGGACATCGTCAAACCCGACCGAGGGCCTGCCGTCGAGGAGCGCGAAGGCGCGAGCCGACTCCGCAAGCGCAATCGCCGCGCGAGGCGAGGCGCCGTACTTTACATGCTCCGCTCCGTGCGTCGCGGCGACGAGGCGTCCGATCCACGCGGCGACCGCCTCGGGCAGCACGACGCGCGAGGCGGTGTCGAACGCGCGCGCAAGCGCGTCCTTCGAGAGCGAGAAGCCGGGATCGGGCATCTTGCCCTGTGCGCGCGAAGAGATGATAGCCGTCAGCGTCGCGGCGTCCGGCGAGCCGACGTGGAGGCGGAAGAGGAATCGGTCGGTCTGCGCTTCAGGAAGTGGATATGTTCCTTCGAGCTCTATCGGGTTCTGGCTCGCGAGGACGAAGAAGGGTTCCGGCAGCGGGCGCGTCACGCCCATAAGCGTGACTGAGCGCTCCTGCATTGTTTCGAGGAGAGCCGACTGAGTCTTGGGCGAGGCGCGGTTGATTTCGTCCGCAAGGAGCAGGTTGCAGAACACAGGCCCCGGCTTGAACGCCATTTCGCGCGAGCCGTCGGGCCGCGTCTCGAGGATGTGCGAGCCGACGATGTCGGACGGCATCAGGTCTGGCGTGAACTGGATGCGCTTCGCGTCGAGCTCGAGTATCTTGGCGAGCGCGGTGACGAGCGCCGTCTTGCCGAGACCGGGAAGTCCCTCAAGGAGAATGTGCCCGCGCGCGAGGATTCCTGCGAGCACGAGCCGGTGCAGCGCGGGGCGTCCGAGCAGCATCGAGTCGAGAGCGGCGAGCGTGCGGTCGAGGTCCTGCTTTACAGGCGCTATTTCATCTGGGGATAGAAGCGTCATGGCTGTTTCCTTTCTGTCTCGAAAAATCTCTTCACCGTCCCGCGATGGCGCGGGGCGACCGTGCGGTTCACCGAGGTCCCTGCGGAGCGGCCGCCGATTGCCGCCGCGCCGCGCTTGGAAGCCTCGCCTTTCGCGGTCGGGTCCTCCTGCGAAATAGACTCGCCGAGCTTTCCCTCCTCGGCGTTCTTGCCCGGCTTCAGCTCCTTCGCGTTGTCGTCGTATTTTGAGTCGCCGAGCTCGGAGGGGTCGGTCCACGACATCTCCGCGTCGCCGCGACCGCGCTCGGGAGACCCCGCGCCTGGAGTCTCGCATTGCTCTTCGCATTCACCCTCTTCGCCGGGACGCTCCTCTCCGTTCGGGCAGGAGCCCGCGCACGACTCGTCAAGCATCTTCTGGAACTCCTTCGCCGCTTCTGGGTCGTTGGCGATTCGCGCGAGCGCGTCGGAGTCCTGCACGACTCTCTTTAGCGCTTCGCTGTTCAGCTCAAGCAGCGCGGCGACTCTCTCGCGCAGGCGTTCTGCGGCGTCGAGGGCCGCGCCCGGGTCGGAGGGGTCGGCGGCGGCCTCTATGCGCTTCAGTTCCTCGGCGAGTTCCTCTATAGTCTCGGGTTCGAGCGACTCCTCTTCGCGTATGTCCTCTATCTCGTTTCTTATGTCGGCCGTGATGTCGGGGAAGGTGCGCGGCGCGGAAGGAGCTGCCGCCGCGAACCAGCTTGCCGGTACGGTGAAGGCGACGGCGAGCACGAGAAGGGCGAGGACGTATTTGGGGACATGGCGGCGAATCCTGACCGGGACCTTGGCGGCGACAGGGGCGGGGCGCTGCCACGCATCGGCGCCTGGTAGGCCTTCGACGAGCAGCAGCCCGCCAGCGTGGGTCGCGTCCTCGGTAAGCGCGGCACATGCGCCGCGAGAGGGAGTGCGGCGCAGGGCAAGAAGCGCACCTGCGAGCGAGCAGAGCGGAACCAGCGCGAGCGAGGCGGGAGTCCATGCCGGGGCGGGATGCACCAGCGCGCGCAGGGCGAGCACGACAGCCGCCGAAACGAGGCACCCGCAAAGGCCACCTGCACAGGCGCCTTCGACGGCAAGTGCGCGCATAAACGCGCGTCTCGTCGGATCGTTCAACAAAGCCATGCCGGATATTATACTAAATTTTCGCCGCCGATGCTTTGCCGTAAGTCGACGGAAAAATTAGTTGAAGAAACTAGTTAAAACCAGTTGCATACACTTGTGACGGAAGAGCTTGCTCTATGACTGATAATATGATATCATTTCATAAAATACGACACGATGGTAGGATTGCTTTCAAGAGATGACGGAAAAGTTTAGTCGACTTGAAGAAAGGCACGAAAATGAGAACACTATGCGTAACAATCTTCGCGGTGGCTGTGTGCGTTGCGGCGAATGCTGCCGATGTAGCAGACTTGGTTGACATGCGGATCGGCACAGGACGCGCCACGGGCAGCAACGTCCTCGGGCCGTGTGTGCCGCACAGCTCCGCGCATCCTTCGCCAGACTCGCTCTGGCCTTCACCGCACAAGAAGCCGAAGGCCGCGCGGCATGGCTTCGGCCCGCCTACGAGCGGGTGGTGGCCTGGCGACAAGGTAATCGGCTTCTCGCAGCTTCACGCGCAGGGTACGGGCGGCGTGCCAAGCTACGGCATTTTTCGCTATGTCTGCGAGCCATCCGACATGGAGATGCTCGAGGCACATCCCTATTGCTTGCGTGTCCGTCTCTCCAGTGCCGGCGGCGCTCCGCTTGATGTCGCCGTCGCGCCGACCGCGCATGGCGCGATATACGA
This sequence comes from uncultured bacterium, assembly GCA_902799385.1. GTDB lineage: Bacteria > Verrucomicrobiota > Kiritimatiellia > RFP12 > UBA1067 > UBA1067. Next base: position 55,434 of record CADCAK010000001.1, read on the forward strand.
TGTCAGGACTGCGGACGGAAAGCCCGTCCAGCTTCCGCTGAACCGCCGATGCAAGCTTGCCAAGGACGATTGCGTTAACGAGCGCGGCGAATTCACGGGCAACTGGAACCCCGCGCCGTATCGCTGCTACGCTCACGACGAGACGGACGGCGGGCTACACCGCATAGCCGTCTCGTTCAAGAGCGACGAACAGGCAAGGGAGTATTTCGCCTCGGAGCTTGCGGGGAAGTCGTTTGACGACATCGCCGCCTCCGCAAGGTCGCTATGGGAAGCTTCGCTTTCTCGCGTCCGCATTGAAGGCGTCGACGACGCGGAGAAAAGGCGTTTCTATTCGCATCTCGCGCAGACTTTCATTCAGCCGCGAGACAGGACTGCGGACGGCATAGGATGGGATGATCACTACACGCTTTGGGATACGTGGCGCACGCTCTTTCCGCTGATGGCGATCGTCGATCCCGATGCGCTCGCCGCGAATGTAAACGCGTTTGCCGGCCGCTTCGAGCGAAACGGACGGTGCGACTCGTGCTACACGCAGGGAAAGGACTACAAGGTAGGGCAGGGCGGCGACGAGGCGGACTGCGTAATCGCCGACGCATGGGCGAAGAAGGTCTCTGGCATAGACTGGACTCGTGTCGTGCCACTTCTCGAAAGCCGCTGGAAAGGACGCACGCGGGAGTACCGCGAATGTGGCTTTGCCGTGGATGGCTTGGCAGAAGGGTATTGCCGGCGGTTCAAGTCCGGCTCGGCGACGATGAACTTCGCCTACCAGGACTGGTGCTGCGCCGAAGTTCTGGAAGGGCTTGGCAGAAGGGAAATGGCGGCGAAGTTCCGGGCGCGTTCTGGCAGCTGGACGAACGTGTGGGATTCTTCCGCCGTAGATGCGCAAAGCGGTATTCGCGGGTTTGCCCGCGCCCGACGGAAGGACGGATCGTTTTCTGCGACAAACCCGCGCGAGGGCTTCAACACGGACTTCTACGAAGCCAGCTGTTGGGAGTATTCGCTTTTCGCGCCGCACGACATTTCCGGGCTTGTCGCACGATGCGGCGGAAAGGAGGCGTTCTGCGGCAGAGTCTTGTATGCGCTTGAAAACGGTCTCGTAGATTTCGGCAATGAACCTGGGTTTCACATTCCGTGGCTTTTCTCCTACGCAGGGCGAGGCGATCTCGTTACGAAGTGGGCGCATAAAGTGGAAACCCTTTTCAAGGGTGACGAACTCCCAGGCGACAACGACTCTGGCGCGATGTGTGCGCTCTTCGTCTTTCTCAAGCTTGGGTTCTTCCCTGTGGCGGGGCAAGACATATACATAATGCACGGCAGTGCGTATCCTAAGATAGAAATAGCGTTGCCTGGCGGAAAGACGTTTGCAATAAGGACGAAAGGCAAAGGCGACGTGGTGAAGTACGTGACATTGAACGGCAAGCTGCACGACCCTCTCTTTCTCCACCACTCAGAAATTGTCTCCGGCGGTGAGTTGGTGTTTGAGTTCGCGGGGGACTAAGGTGGCATGGCGAAGGCGCGAAAATGATATAATAGTGATAAAAAACCAAGGAGCGGAAAATGTTTGAACAGACAGTCGAGGCGCTGAAGAGGCGCGGGTTTGAGGTAGAGGCGGTGGCGACGAAGCAAGAGGCGCTTGCGCTTGTCATGAAGGAGGCCGAGTCGGCTGCGAGCGTCGGCTGGGGCGGTAGCGAGACGATCAAGGAGATCGGCGCGCGCGCGCGGCTCGTCGAGAGCGGCAAGGAGATTCGCGACCACCAGCTCGTGTGCGACCTCTTCCTTCTCTCTGCCAACGCCATCACGGCCGACGGCCGCATCGTAAACATCGACGGCATCGGCAACCGCATCGCGGCGTCGATCCATGGCCCGAAGCGTGTCGTCTATGTCATCGGCAGCAACAAGATGGTTGACGGCGGCCTCGACGAGGCGATTGCGCGCATCAGGCGCTGTGCCTGCCCGCCGAACGCGAAGCGGCTCGGCAAGCGCACGCCCTGCGGGCTCGCGGGCGCGTGCGTCGGCGGCGAGGGGTGCGACTCGCCCGACAGGATGTGCAAGGTGACGGCGGTCTTCGACCGCAGGCCCACTGGCACGCCAACCAAGGTAATTCTCGTAGATGAAGACCTCGGCTACTGAGAATTTTGGTATAACATCCGCTACCAGCGGTGTGAAGGTCCGGCGACCTCTGGGTGGAGGGTCATGTGGCCCTTGAAAATTTTTTAAAATACCCCATTGACAGTCATCCCCCAAATGGGGTATAATACGCGGCGAAAACCTCTCAAAGGGAGAATCAGAATGAAAGCAGAGAAAGTTCTTGGATTTGCCGTGTGCGCATTCGCGTGCACGATGGGTTCCGCATTTGCTAATGAGACAAATGGTTGGTTTGGTGTGACTGCCGACACGGCGATTAACACGTACAACTGCAGTACGTCAGGAGTAGCTACTGTAAGTGATAGCAAGATTGTTCTCGACAACGACATGTCCTCGCCGTTCGTGGTCAGCAACTTTACTGCGGCTTCAACGAGCGACGGCATTGTCAAGCTTACCGCTACTGCGCGTCTCACACCAAGCAGCACCAACGACTTTACCGAGGTTTCAGCCGATGCGAAGGCCGGTTTTGCGGTTGGCATCGATGGCTATAACAATACGAATTTCTACGGCTATGCTAATGGGGCGTGGCATAAGTTGACGGGTACTGTGGCGGGGGTGGGCGAGGATACGACGTTTTCGTTGCTCCTCAATTATCGTGATGGCAAGGTAAGTTTCTTCCAGGGCGATGGTATTCTTCTTGATGAAAGTAGCACCACGGAGTTTGACCTCGAAGGTGCTGATGCCCTTAACGGCATCAATGCCTATGGCAATGGCTCTATTACCTCGATTACCGGAGGCTACGAAGTCGCAGTCGCGGCGTATGGTGGTAAGAAGTATGGCTCGGTTGCCGATGCAAAGGTTGCTGGTGGCACCGGGTCGGACATTAAGAAAGTCAATGATACTGGTGCTGTTATAGACAAGACTACAGCGGACAATGGTCTTTCGGTGGCTGTTTGCATGGCTCTTGGCCTGGACATAGATAGTTCAACTGCCAACATTGCGGTTGCGCCGGTTGACACAGATACGGCTCCGGATGCAATTACGCTTAAGATCAATGTTGATAGTGCGCCAGAAGCTTCTGCGGTGCGGTATGCTGTTCAAGAAAGTAAAGCAGCCTCTCCTACGTACTATGATAAACCCGATCAGGTTCAGATTCCGCTTGAAGCTGGAACCTACACCATCACTCCGGTGCTGAAGTAAACTTCTTAAAGGAAAACAACAATGAAAAAGACAATTGCAATTCTCTTTGCGCTCGTGTCTGCGGCAGCATTCGCCGGAATGGACGATTTGCTCATTTCGTTCTATACACTAGGCCCCGACAAGTATGCCGATGGAACCGATGTTCAGATTGGCGAGTGCTACTCGCTTGTCGGTACGGATGCCAAAGGCAATAAGGATATCGTCCTTAACTATCAGACGCTGACGGCGGGTAAATGTTCGCCAGTTGTATATATGGTAGACAAGGGTACGGCTTCAAAGTATGTCGAGTGGAGTGTCTATCTAACAGATACGCGCGACTTCGCGACCGACAGTAAGCCAGCTGGCCTTGATGAAAAGGGACAGCCAAAGGTTAAGAATGTTCAGGCCCCGATTGTAGCATCTGTGGCCACTTCCGATGGAAAGTTTGCTACGGAGACGGCAAAAGAGGGCGTTTCTGCTGGTGCGTACGATCTTGATGCGGCTAAAGTTCCCCAGCCTAAGATCGAGGGAATTAGGGTTGCAAATGCTAAGGTCTACGTAACTGTCAGCAACACTCGCCCGTTCGTTGGTTACGCGCTTGTCTATGGTGATGACGTGACTAAATTCTCTCCGCCTCCGTCGACAGGAACGAATGGAGATGTCTCTGCAGATGGTGTTATTGAGCTTGTTGCAGACAAACAGGACGGCGCTCAGTTCTTTAAGGTTTCCACCGTTAAGTAAGATTTGGAGGTATAAAAATGAAAAAACTTCTTTCGATGACTGTTGCCTCCCTTGCGCTTGCAGTGGTGGCTGATTCTACATATTCGCCGATAACAGTTAAGGTCGATACGTTTGTGCCTGCAAGCGCGAATGTGATTATACCAGTTCCTTTCTCGACTATAGGATCGACGGAAGGTAGTGTTTCTGTTCACGACCTCGTGAAAGCAGCAAATCTGCCAGACGACACTATGCTTTATTATTTCAATGGCGCAAGCACTAATTATCTGGCGTGGATCAAGCTGGGCTCTGCTTGGACCATTTCAGGAATCTCGGCAACGAGTATTAATAACGTTCCGATGTCCCCAGGGTCTGAGACAGTCAATGTGTCAGTAGGTAGTGCGCTTTGGCTTGTTTTTCCTGCGGGAACCGATCTCAGCAAGCAGAAGGTGGTCTTTTATGGCGGCACTCCTGCAACAACGACTTCCACGGTAAACTTGAGTCAGATCAATCTCCTCAGCAACCCAACGAAGTCAACCGTGACAGGCGCGACGCTGGAGAGCAAGCTTGAATTCGCGCAAAAAGGAGATAGGATTCGGCTGATTACCGCTGATTTTAGCGGGGAGTATGTTAAATATGTTAATGATGATGAATCATATTGGATGCAGAACACTGGTACTGGCTATGTGAAAGTTCAATTGCCGAGCATTGCGTCTTATCAAGGTTTTTGGTACATTCCAAACTCACGGAGCGGAACGCAAGAAATTAACTGGTAACACGGTTTGTAACCCCAAAACTAAAGCTACTTAAAGAACTAGATCTATGAAACAATTGCTGATAATATTGGTGGCTGTTGCAGGTATAGCTGCTCATGCTGACTATCTTTACTGGATGGTAGGAAGCAATCCGCAGGCTGGCGAAACCATTACAGGTGATCCAACGGATTTTACTTGGACCGAGGCGAAGCTTTATGCAGATGGTGAAGCGGTTAGTGGCGCAACGCTGACTTCTGATGCATGGAGGCAATATCAGGACCTTGGTGGTTATGCCTATGCTAGCATTGGTGATAATTATGATGCCAAGTCATTCACGATTGAGTTGTTTAGCGGCGATCAGTGGCTTGCTAGGTCTGCTGCCGTTTCCGGTAGTTTATTGGGACAGTTCATTACGACTGGTATGTCGCTGAATCCTGTTGCGGGTGGATGGGTCGCAACTTCCTACGCCGTTCCGGAGCCGACCAGTGGCTTGCTCTTCCTGCTCGGCGGGATGCTTCTTGGCCTGAAGCGTCGTCGTCAGAAGGTCTGAGCAAGGCTGACAAATGTGAGCAAAGTGCAAGATGCCGTGATGGTGTCTTGCATTTTTCTTTGAAAACCTAAACTTGGAAGACTATGGACAATAACATCTTTGACACTGACAAGCTCGGCAAGCGCGACGTTAGCCTTGCGACTCTCACTGGCATCGGCTTTTTCTTCGTCTACATGATCTTCTCTCCGCGTGGGCTTGACCCTTCGCTCTGGAACGATATGGCGGTGGCGGCGGGGATATGGAAGCCCGATACCGTCGTCTCCGGACTGTGGCGGGTCATGACCAGCTGGCTGCTCTCCATGCTCGGGCCGGAATACATCACCAATACGCTCAGAATCATCGGCGCCGCAGTAGGCGGCATAGCGGTGTTCTTCGTATACCTGATCGTCCGCCAGATTCTCGCCTACCTTACGCGGGTGAAGGACTTCTCCAACTGGACGTGGATTGCACCGTTCTTCACGGCGTGCGCGGCTATATGCTTCGGCTCGGGCGACGCAATGTTCCGCATGCTCTCCCCCCTGTCGCCGAATGCGTTTCGCTTCCTCGCACTGCTCTTCTCGCTTTACCTCTTCCTCCGCTTCGTCAAGGCCGGGGGCGTGTGGCGCGTCCTGCTGTCGATGTTCTTCGCCGGCATGCTTGCCGCCGAGACGCTCGTCGGGCTTGCCCTCGTCGCCGCCTACTACCTTGTCGAGCGCCTTTCGCTCGCCGCCGCTATCAACGGAAAGATACAGGTGGAAGCCTCCCCCGAAAAGCACCTCGCGTTCATGCCCCGCTGGCGGATGTTCTTCTCGTTCGTGTTTGGCGCCGCCATCGTGATGGGGCTGAACATCGCAATATTTGTTGCCTGGGGCGGACTTGACGCAAACGGATGGACCGGCTTCGACCTCGCCTTCAGGTACGTCGTGAACTACTACGATCTCCTTGTGTCCGCAGCTTCGCCCGTCGGCTGGGTCCTCGCGATCACGTTCTCGCTCCTGCCGCTCGTCGTGTCGCTCGTCCTCTTCCCGATGCTCTGCCGCAACACCGAGCCGCTTAACTTCAGGCTCGGCCTCATCCTCCTTTTCGCAGGGTTGCTCGCCCTGCTGCAGTGCGGCCTTCTGCCGTACACGCGCCTCTGGTCGCTCTCGTCGGGTGCGGTCGAGATAAACTCCGAGTTCCTCGAGTGCGTGTTCATGCTCATGACCGCAATCTCCCTCGCCCTCGCTACGTCGTGCTTCGCGCTCGGCTGCCAGGACGTATACTTCTTCGACGAGGACGACGGCACCTTCAAGGTCGCGGGACCGCGCGGCCCCGTGATGCGCAACCTCGTCCAGATCGTCGTCATCGTCTGCGCGCTGCCGCTGCTGGTGCGCCTGTACCGGCCCGTGGAGACCGAATTGAGGTCCGTCGTCTACGAGGCGGTGGCCGAGACCGTGCGCGAATGCGGCGACGCGAAGTTCATCTTCACCGACGGGCGGCTCGACGCGGGCATAGAGCTCCTCGCCGCGAAGTCAGGCTCCCAGCTGAAGCCGCTCAACATGATGAGCGGCCCCTCGCAGTGGCAGGTCAACATGCGCACGCGGCACTTCGCCGAGGGCACGCCCGACCGTGCGTCGGCCGAGGTGGGCGTCCCCGTCCTCCTGCGCGTCTGGGCGGGCGAGATGACGAATGGAATGGACAACGCCGCCATCCAGCTCGGCTTCGAGTTCTGGCGCAGGGCCAGAAAGCCGCTGCCGAAGTGCTCTGGCTTCATCGCGCGCGACAAGGGGCTTTCCGACGCCGATGTCGAGCGCGGCGTAGCCATCGCAAATGCCCTCGCCGCCCGCATAATCAAGGCCGCGAAGGAGCATCCGCACCTGGTCGTCTCGCCTGCCCTGCGCAGCGCCGTGTCGGCCGTGTCGTGGCGCATATCGCGTTTCGCCCGCATGAGGGACGACGAGCGGCTGGCTAACGAGCTCGACGAGTGGAACGACGCGGTCAAGCACATGATGCGCCTCATCGAATACGAGCGCATGCGCACGTTCATGCAGATGACGCCCTACGAGGGGCTTAAGCTTGCCCTGCGCCGCGCGGACTTCGTCGAGGCGCGCAAGTACGGCGCGACGGTCCTGCAGATCGACCCAGACGACCCCGAGGCGAACTTCGGCACGGGCATGGCGTTTCTTATGGAGGAGAAGTACAAGGACGCGGAGTTCTACCTTGAGCGCACCCTCGTCAAGCGCCCCGACGAACCTGCCGTCCTCAACAACCTCTCGATAATCTTCCGCAAGACGAACCGCCTCGACAAGTCGCTCGAATACGTCAAGAAGGCGTACGAGCTCGCCCCCGGAAACGAGGAGATCGCCCGCACCCTGAAGGACACCGAACGCGCGGTCACGAAGCGCAACGAGGCGCTCAAGTCGGCGTTCAGGTGATGAAGGCGCTCGTACAGCGGGTGTCCGAGGCGAGCGTCACAATCGACGGCGAGGTCGTCGCCGAGATTGGCACGGGCTACCTCGTGCTCTTCGGCGTGACCCACGGCGACACCGCCGAGATGGCCGACAGGCTCGCGTCGCGCGTCGTCAAGCTGCGCATCTTCGAGGATGGGGACGGCAAGACGAACAGGTCCATTGAGGACGTCGCTGGCTCCGTCATTGTCGTCTCGCAGTTCACGCTCTACGCCGACACCGACCACGGCAACCGACCCGGCTTCTCCGGCGCCGCGCGGCCCGACCTCGCGATTCCGCTCTACGAGCGCTTCGTCGGCGACCTTCGCGCCGCGCTCGGCCCAGACAGGGTCGGCACGGGCCGCTTCGGCGCCGACATGAAAGTCCGCCTCCTGAACGACGGCCCGTTCACGGTGGAGCTGCGCGGATAGCGTACGTTGTTTGTGGCCTGAAGGCGCGAAAATGTGGTATAATATCCGCTGTCGTCATGCGTGACGGCAAATTCCATGATAAACTCTACGGAAGACACGAAATGAACTACAAGTACAACTGCCTCAATCCGATTGCGGACTGCGGGCTCAACAACCTGGGCGAGAACTACGCCCGCACGGAGAAGTTCGAAGAGGCCGACGCCGTCTTCGTAAGAAGCGCCAAGATGGACGAGCTCGTCCCGGGCCCCAACCTTCTCGCGGTCGCCCGCGCCGGCGCTGGCGTCAACAACATCCCGCACGCCGAATACGCCAAGAAGGGCATCGTCGTGTTCAATACGCCCGGCGCTAACGCCAACGGCGTCAAGGAGCTCGTGATCGCCGCGATGCTGCTCGCGAGCCGCGACATCTTGGGCGGCGTCGAGTGGGTCAAGGAGAATGCCGCCGATCCAGCAATCGGCAAGACCGCAGAGAAGGCCAAGAAGGCGTTCGCGGGAACGGAGATACAGGGCAAGAAGCTCGGCGTGATTGGCCTTGGCGCAATCGGCCAGAAGGTCGCCAACGCCGCCGTCGAGCTCGGCATGGAGGTGTTCGGCTACGACCCGTACCTCTCGGTTGACGCCGCATGGCAGCTCGACCACGCAGTGAAGCACTGCAAGAACGTCGAGGCAATCTACCGCTCCTGCGACTTCATAACGATCCACGTCCCCGCGCTCGAGTCCACCAAGGGCATGATCAACGCCGACGCGCTCGCCATGATGAAGCGCGGCGTCATCGTCATAAACGCGGCGCGCGACGCCCTCGTCAACGAGAAGGACATGCTCGCCGCAATCGAGTCCGGCAAGGTGCGCAGGTATGTGTCCGACTTCCCCAACGCGACGACCGCTGGCCAGAAGGGCTGCATCGTCATCCCTCACCTCGGCGCGTCCACCGAGGAGGCCGAGGACAACTGCGCGGTTATGGCCGTCAGGGAGATGCGCGACTTCCTCGAGAACGGGAACATCGTCAACTCCGTGAACTACCCGGCGTGCTCGCTCGGCGTCCCAACCAGGGCCGGGCGCGTCGCCATCTGCCACAAGAACGTCGCGAACATGATCGGCCAGTTCACATCGATCCTCGGCAACGCCAAGGTCAACATCGACGCGATCGCGAACAAGAGCCGCGGCGACTTCGCGTACACTCTCATCGACACCGACTCGGCGATTCCGGCGGATGTCGTGAGGTCGCTTGAGTCGAGCGACGCAGTAATCCGCGTCAGGATCGTCAAGTAGGGCGGGGTTCAATGGGCTACGCAAGGAGAAAGTCTTCCGAATCCGGGGCGGCAGTCGCGCCTGTGCCGGCGGCTTCCCCTCGCGCGGCCCAGCCCTCGAAGCCCGCGCAGTCGATCTGGAACATGCAGCTCGGGGGTGCGAAGCAGAAGACCGCGATGAAGCCCGTCGAGGTCCTGCTCTTCACTTCCGAGCTCGCCGACCTTATCGAGGCCGGCATGACGCTTGGCCAGGCGCTCCAGGCGCTCGCCAACCAGGGCGAGGAGAACTCGGCCCAGCGCTACGTCTGCCAGGACCTCTGCGACCGCATCGTGCGCGGCGAGACGTTCTCCGACGCCTGCGCGCACCACCCCAAGACGTTCCCGCCGCTCTACTCGAGCATGATTCGCGCGGGCGAGGCGTCGGGCGCGCTCGTCGAGGTCATGCGCCGCCTGGCCGACCACTACGAGCGCTACGACAACATGCGCGGCAAGATCAAGAGCGCGATGTCGTATCCCGTGATCGTGCTCTGCTTCGGCATCGCCGCCGTCATCGGCGCGCTCGTGTGGATCATACCGAAGTTCAAGAAGGTGTTCGACTCGATGGGCGCGTCCCTTCCCCTGCCGACGCGGATGCTCATCGGCCTGTCCGAGTTCTTCATCCACTACGGCTGGGTGCTCGCCATCGCCGCCGTCGTGTTCTTCGTCTGGTTCAGGAAGTGGAAGGACACTCCGGCCGGAAGGGCGGTGATCGACGGCTGGAAGCTCAAGGCCCCGCTCGTCAAGGGCATTGTCGCGGCCGGCGCCTATTCGTCGCTCGCCTACACCCTCAAGACCCTTCTCTCGAACGGCGTGAACGTCCTCCAGGCGCTCAAGATCTCCGAGGAGACCTGCAACAACGCCGTGATCGCCGAGGCGCTTGCGACGGCGCGGCGCCGCGTCACCGACGGCACGTCCATCTCGGGGCCGCTTGCGTCCTCGGGAGTGTTTCCGCGCATGATGACCGACATGCTCGCGGTCGGCGAGCAGGCGGGCGACATGGTCGCCTCGCTCGAACACATAGGCAAGCGCTACCAGAAGGACATGGACCGCAACATAACGACCTTTACCAACGCGCTTGAGCCGATTCTCATCGTACTTATCGCCGGCGCGGTCGGTTTCGTGGCCATCGCAATCCTGATGGCCGTCTTCCAGGTGTCCTCGTCGCTCGGGTGAAACGATGGAGCGCACGGTCGAGGACATTGGCGCGAAGATGGACGCCCTCGGGGCGTGGGAGGCGGTTGCGCCGTACAACTGGGTCGTCTGCCCCAAGGGAACCGTGTTCCCCTATTTCTGTTCGATGATGAAGGGCGACGGCAATCCCGTGAACGTGCGCTTCATGATGGTCGAGGGCTGGCAGAGCTTCCACGACTACGTGCGCACGCGCATCGACTCAAGCTTCGGCTTCTATTCCTCCCCGATGGAGCTGCCGCACTTCGAGCTGGTGTTCGCGTCCGGCGGGACGGTGCGGCTCTTCAGGCACGATCCTTGCTTCATGCCCCGCCTCGCCACCGACGCCGAGCGCGCGTTCTGCGCGAAGATACTCTGGGAGTCGTACGGCGTGATGATGCGCGTTGAGTCCGACGCCGAGCTTCCGCTGAAGTTCGCGTCCGAGAAGGCGATGTTCGCGCGCGTCGAGGGCGAGGGCGGCGCCTGGACCGACAGGGCGCTGCCGATTCCCGATCCCCGTCCGCACGTCGAAAGCGTCACTTTCGCCAAGGCCGACCTCGCCCGGGCGAAGGACCTGCCTTTCGCCGCAGGGGAAAGGGTCGCCGTAGATTTCGCGCTTGTCGTCGGCCTTTCGACGAAGGAACCGAGGCCGCGTTGCGTCTACCGCCTTTCGGCGTACGACGCCGCGACGGGCGAGCAGTTCGTGTCCGACGCCGTCTCGCCGGTCCCGGACGGCGGCCTTCGCGCGATGTGGGAGTCCGTCGCGCCGCGCCTTCTGGGACATATCCTCGCCCGCGGCCGCATACCGGGCGAGGTAATGGTGCGCTCGCAGAGGCTCTTCAGGCTGCTACGTCCGCTTTGCCTCGACCTTCCGTTTAAGCTGTCCCTTCATGACTCGTTGCCGGGAGTTGCCGCAAATGCTTGAGACTATCGCATCGCACCTCGATTCAATCGCATCCCTCGCGCCGACGTGGGGGCTCGCGCTCGTGTTCGTATTCATGGCCATAGAGTCGAGCTTCATACCGTTTCCGAGCGAGGTCGTGATGGTTCCAGCGGGCTTTCTCGCGGCGCGCGGCGAACTCGGGCTTCCGCCAGCCGCCGCGCTCGCGGCCGCAGTAGCGGTCGGCGTCGTCGGCTCGCTCGCGGGCGCGTTCGCGAACTACTATCTTGCGCACTGGCTCGGCAGGCCGTTCCTCGAAAAGTACGGGAAGTACTTCTTCGTGAAGCCCGAGCCCCTTGCACGCGCCTGCGAGGTGTTCAACCGCTACGGCGCGGCGACGACGTTCGTGTGCCGCCTCGTTCCAGTCATACGGCAGTTGATCTCCATTCCCGCCGGGATATCGCGCATGCCGGTTTTCTCCTTCGCGCTCTTCACCGGTCTCGGCGCCGGGATATGGACGGCGATACTCGCGGCAATCGGCTTCGGCATCGGCCGTTCCACGGCGGACATATCGTATCTCGAACTTTGCGAGAGGGGCAAGGACATGGCCTCTGCGCATCTCCCGCTCGTAATAGGCGGTGCGGTCCTGCTCGTCGCGCTTTACTTCATTGCCTCGAAGCTCGTAATGGGAAAGAACACATCGGCCGCCTTGCGGCGGACCTCAGGGAAGGAGAAGTGACATGTTGCTGGAAGTCGAACATCTGCGCGTTGCGTTTCGCATGGAGGGGGTTCTCTCCGTCCCGGTGCGCGACGTTTCGTTTTCCGTGCCCGAGAACGGGCGCGTCGCGCTCGTCGGCGAGTCGGGCTGCGGCAAGTCCCTGACGTCGCTCGCCGTCGGCGGGCTCGTGGACCGCGCCGAGATATCGGGGATGATCTCCGGCTCCCCGCGCATCGCGTACATCTTCCAGAACCCGATGCAGTCGCTGAACCCGGTGATGCGCGTGGGCAAGCAGATCGTCGAGGGCCTTCGCAGGGCGGATCCTTCCATCTCCGACAAGTCGGCGGAAGCCCGCGTCCTCCAGCTGCTTGAGTCTGTCGGGCTTCCCAGCGCCACGACGCGCAAGTTCCCGTGCGAACTTTCCGGCGGGCAGCAGCAGCGCGTCATGATCGCGATGGCGCTCGCGCAGGAGCCGGACCTGCTCATTGCCGACGAGCCGACGACGGCGCTCGACGTGACTACGCAGAAGGAAGTGCTCGACCTCGTCAACCGCGTCGCGGACGAACACAAGACGGCTGTCCTGCTCATCACGCACAATCTCGGGCTCGTCGCGCAGTATTCCAAGTACGTCAACGTGATGTACGCGGGCGAGATCATCGAGAGGGGAACTGTCCCCGAAGTCCTCGGCAGTCCGATACATCCATATACGCAGGGGCTTCTCGCCGCAGTGCCGCGCCTCGACCTTCCGAAGGACTCTCCGCTCGTCGGAATCCCCGGGACGGTTCCTCCGCCTACGGATTGGCCGAGCGGCTGCGCATTCCACCCGCGCTGTCCAAAGGCGACGGCGGAGTGCGCACGGGCTGTAGCCAAGTCTTGTATGACTGCGCTTCGCTGACCGCAACAGGCGGTGGTGCGTATTGCAGATTCGGGCAGACGGGGCCACAACAGATTGTGTAGCAGAAAATAAAAAAACACAATTTCCCCCTTGCGCGCCACAACAAATATTGGTATATTATAAGCCAAAGCACAAGGGATGGTATCTCGCGTGCATCACTAGTGAAAAAACAAAGGATCAAAAAAATGGCTAAGAAAGTTCCCGCTACCAAGTCCGAGATCATGGCTGCCATCGCTGAGGCCGCTGGCATCAGCAAGAAGCAGGCCGTTGCTGCCTACGACGAGCTCCTCAAGATCGCCTATGCTGGCGCCAAGGGTCCGAAGGGCATTATGCTCCCTGGCCTCGGCAAGATGCTCAAGGCGAAGAGCAAGGCTCGCCTCGGCCGCAATCCCGCGACTGGCGAGACGATCAAGATCCCTGCCCGCACGAAGGCGAAATTCCGCCTCTGCAAGGCCGCGAAGGACGCTGTCCTCGCCTAAGGCAAGGAGCATCGCACGATGCATCGGACGCGGGTTCCACGGAGCCCGCGTTTGTTTTTGGAATCATGGTAAAGTCCGGCATAACTCAAGACGAGGTGATCTCGTGGGGCGGCGAAGACGTCTTCAACAAGGCGTTGCCCATTGTGACATCCGGCGACGTACACGATGTCGCCTACAACGACGAGACGCTTGAGATCAGCGGCAAGATCGAGCAGCCGAGCGGATGGGACATGCCTGTCTCGTTCTTCCTGAAGCCCGGCGGCCGCATCGAGTCGCATTGCCCGTGCGACACGAATAGGCGCTTCGGCATGGTGTGCCAGCATGTCGTCGCCGTTGGCTATGCGCTCGTCGTCAGCGAGATGGACGACATCGAGGAAGAGAAGCCGCGCGGCGTGCGCGCTGAGGAGCCGGACGAGCCGCAGGAGGAAGAGGACTTCATCGAAGTCGAGACGAAGCCGAAGTTCTCGGCGTTTGTCGCCGGTTCTCGTGCGTCTCTCTCAATAGAGATCGACGCGCACTACGGCGAGATCGAGTTCCCGGTCTGCTCGGTGCAGAGCCCGCGGACAGTCTACCTTCCAGATCCCGACGATCCGCTCGTTAGGCGCGTGCGCTCGATGAAGACGGAGCGCGAGGCGGTGAAGGCCGTCGAGAAGTGGGGCTTTTCCCCTGGGTACAACGACGGTGATCTGCGGCTTTACATCACCGACCCGCAGAAGGTGCTCAACTTCCTCGGCGCAGGGCTTCCCGCGCTAAGGCGCAAGGGCTGGCGCATAGACCTCGCCGACAAGCTCATGGAGCTTACGGACGCGATGCCGTCGGTCGTGCCCGTCGTCACTGTGCGCGACGCGCCGAACGGCGCGTTCGATGTCTCGTATGCGTTTGACGCGATGGGCCACGATGTCTCGCCGGTCGAGATACAGGCCGCGCTGAACCGGGGCGACGGCTACATCATGAAGGACGGGGCCGTCGTCCTTCTCGACAACTCAGCAATTGAGTCTATGCACGGCGTCTTCCGCGACTGCGCGCCGTCCCAGAACGGCGCGGCGGCCGGGTGGTTCCGCGTCGATTCCGTCCATGCGCCGTACGTAAAGGCGTCGCTCGATCTTCTCGACTGCATCGACCTCGATGATTCCGCCGCGCGACGCTGGCGCGAGACTGCGGCGGCGAGGAACCGCGACTCCGGCGCGAAGTTCGAGCCGGTCGCGCTCGGGCCGCTCGACAATGTCTTGAGGCCCTACCAGAAGCAGGGCGTATACTGGATGCGCTTCCTCGAGAATGCGGGGCTTTCTGGGCTTCTCGCGGACGAGATGGGGCTTGGAAAGACGCTCCAGACTTTGACTTGGCTTTCGTTACCGAGAGCGGGAAGAGGGAATAGGGAAGAGGGAATAGGGAAGAGGGAAGAGAGAAGAGAGAAGAGGGAGAGTCCCTCGCTCATTGTTTGTCCAACGTCGCTTGTGCGCAATTGGGAAGCGGAGGCGAAGAAGTTTACGCCGTGGCTGAAGGTCCTCGTCGTGTCCGGGCCGGATCGCGCTGACACTTTCGGGCTTATCGACTCGTCTGATGTCGTCGTCACTTCCTACGCGCTTCTCCAGCGCGACTTCGAGGACGCGTACCTCGGGCACAAATTCTCCGCCGTCGTGCTTGACGAGGCGCAGCACATCAAGAACAGGCAGACGAAGAACGCGAAGTCTGTGAAGATGCTCGACGCCGAGCGGCGTCTCGTCCTCACCGGCACGCCTGTCGAGAACTCTGTCGCGGACGTCTGGTCGATCTTCGACTTCCTCATGCCCGACTACCTTGGCGACTACGAGACGTTCAAGGCGAATTTCGAGGAGCCGATCGCCGACGGCGGCGCGGCGGGAGAGGAGGCGCAGGCGCGGCTTAAGCGCAAGCTGCATCCTTTCATCATGCGTCGCCTCAAGAAGACGGTTGCTAAGGACCTTCCCGACAAGATTGTGAAAGTCTCCTACTGCCCGATGTCGGAGGACTCGCAGCGCGAATACAACGAGGCGCTTGCGAAGACGCGGCGCCAGGCGGGAGACGCGATACGCGAGAAGGGCTTTGCGAAGTCGAAGTTCGAGATCCTTGCGATGCTCATGAAGCTGCGGCAGATCGCCTCGCGCGCGAAGCTCGAGGCGTTCCTGGAGCAGCTTGAGAGCGCGATAGAGGGCGGGCACAAGATACTCGTCTTCTCGCAGTTCGTGAAGATGCTCGGGACTATAGCCGAGGAACTGAAGGAACGTGGCGTTCCGTTCTGCTATCTCGACGGCTCGACGAAGGATCGCCTTGGCGAGTGCAACCGATTCAACCGCTCGCCCGAGATACCGGTGTTCCTCATTTCGCTCATGGCTGGCGGCACGGGGCTCAACCTCACGGGCGCAGACATGGTGATGCACTACGATCCGTGGTGGAACCCGGCGGTAGAGGATCAGGCGACTGACCGCGCCCATCGAATCGGGCAGAAGAAGACGGTGTACGTCATGAAGATGATTGCGTCGGGTTCAATTGAAGAGAAGGTTCTCGCGCTTCAGCGCCGCAAGCAGGCGGTGATTTCCGCTACAGTCTCTACGACCGACGAGGCGGTGATGGAGCGTCTCACTGCCGACGATCTCGCCGCGCTCTTGTCGTAGCATCTTGGAATGCGCATGAACCTTTTGGAGTTGAGTGGCGTTCTAAATGGTATGAAAAGCAAAATTGTTGTTGTTTGCGCCGCTGTTGCAGGCGCATTGACCGGAATGGGAGAAGAAGCAGGCGCAAACGCCTCGACTAACGCAGTGGCCGACTTGGGAACGGTCGTCGTCGAGGGCTCTGCTCTCTCAAAGTACCGGCCCGAGACGGTGGATGGCGCGACTTTCACCGACCTCGCGCCCGAGAAGTCGCCGACAGTCGTCGATACGCTGACCGAGGACTTCATCCGCGAGCACAACCCAACTGACCTTCACGACTTGCTGCGCTACGTCCCCGGGATCGAGACGGGCGGCAAGTCTCTTCTCGTCCGCCAGCCGGGGACGTTCCAGATACGCGGCATGGGCGGCACAGAGCCTGCCTTCGACGGCGTCGTGCCGATTGGTAGCGGTGCGGGACTTTTCATGGATCCGTTCCTTATGGAGCGCGTCGAAATCGTGAAGGGCCCGATTGGTTCGCTTTCCGGCGGCGCGGGCGCGCAGCAGAACAACTCGGGCGCGGGCGGCTCGGTAAACATGTACCTGAAGGGCGCCAACTTCCGCGGAGACAGGATCGACTTCCAGGAGAACACCTCCGTCGGGCGCAACACCTGGCGCCAGCGCGGCATGATCGACGCGAACGAGGTCTATGGCGACGACAAGTTTGCTGTCCGCGCAATCGGCGCGTTCGACGTTTTCTCGCCTGCCTATCTTGGCAAGGGCTCGCAGAAGGGCGCCGACCCTCGACAGTCTTACACGATTGCGCCGTCGTTCGCGTGGCGCCCCGTCGAGAACGTGACGATTGGGCTCAAGTCGATGTTCCAGAAGACCGACCAGCCGAGCTACATCGGAATTCCCGTCTGGCACGGACGGCCCGGCGGTGGATATAGCTGGTACGAGTCGTCGTGCCGCAAGGGCGACCGCTCTAAGTACGACTCGATGTACATTAACCCATACGTCGATTGGCAGGTCACGGACGACTGGCTTCTCAAGTTTGGCGGCGCGTTCATGTTCTCCGACTGGGAGCAGAGGACGCGCGAGCCGTACATGGCGAACGCCGAACTCGCCAATTTCTACAAGACAGGCGAGTGGACGAGCGGCGAGAAGTACATGACGTCGGGCTTTTCCGAGTCCGATCGCATAAGCCGCAGCTACAACCTCTACGCGCGCTCGGTCTACACGAAGGAGGAGCTACCGTGGGGTTTCAGGAACACGCTCGTCTTCCAGCCCGACTTCTGGTACCGCGAATCGACTACGGGCTTCGGCGCTCCCGTTACGCGCTACGGCGCGACGCTCCAGGACTCGCTCGGCTGGGGTTGGGTGACGCTCCTTGGCGGCCTGCGCTACGACTACTTCACGGAGAATCCTCAGACGACTACCGCGTCCAACGGCACGACCACGCACTACCAGCGCGCAAACGAGTTCGCGTTCTCGCCGCGTGGCGGTCTCACGGTCCAGCCGCTCGATTGGCTCGTCTTCTTCGGCAACCTCTCGCAGACGACTACGCCGACACTCGGCTACCGCGACGCCGACGGCAACAGGCCGACCGACCCTTGGACGGCGACGCAGATGGAAGGCGGCTTCCGCGTCCGTCCCGTCGAGAAGCTCTGGTTCTCGGCTTCGGTCTACCGCATCGACCAGCGCAATACGCCTGTCGCCGAGACGGTCGGGAGCGACACGTACTACTATTTCGAGGGCAAGAGCAACTCGCGCGGCGTAGAGCTTTCGCTTGCGGGCGACATCACCGAGAACTGGACGGTCCTCGCGATGTACGCGTACAACCACTACGAAAACCGGAGCGCGACGGGAACAGCGCCGTCGGTCTTTCGCCGCAACCCCAACCACACGTTCTCGCTGAATACCTCCTACCGGTTCGACTGCTGCGACATCCTTCGCGACGTCGTTGTCGGTTGCGGCTACCGCTTCCGCTCGAAGAGCTTTGCGACTTTCCGCGGCTCCTTCGTAGACGACAACCTCTACTTCGCGCACAGCCATGTCTTCGACGTCAACGTGTCCGTTCCGCTGACGAAGTTCGGCGGGCCCGAGGACTGGACGCTGACGCTCGGCATCCGCAACCTCTTCGGAGAGAAGTACTTCGAGTCCGCGCGTCACTTCTACGAGTGCCTTGTCGGCGAGCCGCGCACGTTCGAGATCGGGCTCCGCGCGAGATTCTGACGGGCGGCGTCTACCGCGATTTCCTTTAGGGTGTGGCCGGGTGGCATTGACTAACGCCATCAAAATGAGGTATAATATGCCCTCATCAACGAAAGGAAAGCAAAATGTCTATTCTCATCGGTTTCCTCTATGTGGTAGAAGTTCTTGTCTGCATTCTTCTGGCAATGGTCGTAATGCTTCAGAAGCCGAAGGAAGGCGGCCTAGGCGGCGCTTTTGGCGGCGGGATGCTTGAGGCTTCGCTCGGTGCCGACGCTGGCAACGTCCTCATCCGCACCACGGCCATTCTCGGCGCAATCTTCCTTGTCAACACTCTTGTGCTTGCGCGTCTCACTTCGACCGTCCACTCCCGCAGCCTGATGGCTCGCGAGGCGGAGCCTGTGGCCGAGACTGCCCCTGCGCTTCCTGCGGCACCGGAGCTTCCGGCTGCGGCACCCGAACTTCCTGCGGCTCCCGAAGCGCCTGCGCCTGTCGCGCCAGCGCCCGCCGCACCTGCACCCGCACCTGCGCCCGCCGCACCCGCACCCGCGCCTGCGCCTGTCGCACCCGCACCCGCGCCTGCGCCTGTCGCGCCTGACGCGAAGTGAGGTGCGCTATGAAGGTCCTCGTCACCGGCGGTTCGGGCTTTCTCGGCATCAATCTCATTCGTTTTCTCCGCACCAAGGGCGTGGAGGAGATTCGCGTCCTCGACATAGCAGATTTCGACTATCCCGAAAAGTCCGAGCCGTGGCTTAAGTTCACTCTGGGCGACGTGCGCGACATTCCGGCTGTCGAGAAGTGCGTCGAGGGCTGCGACATCGTCGTTCACTGCGCTGCGGCGCTCCCGCTCTACTCCGAGAAGGACATCTTCACGACCGAGGTTGACGGCTGCCGCAACGTCCTCGCTGCGTGTCGCAAGTTCGGCTGCGACAGGATGGTGCAGATTTCATCTACCGCCGTCTACGGTGTTCCGAAGAAGCATCCGATCTACGAGACCGATCCGCTGGTTGGCGTCGGTCCATACGGGCAGGCCAAGATCGACGCCGAGGAAATCTGCCGCGCGGCGATAAAGGAAGGGTACTGCGTCTCGATTATCCGCCCGAAGAGCTTCATCGGCCCAGAGCGGCTTGGTGTATTCGCGCTTTTCTACGACTGGGCGTACACTGGCCACGGCTTCCCGATGATCGGCAGCGGCAACAACCGCTACCAGCTGATGGACGTCGACGACCTCGATCATGCGATCTGGAACGCGATGACTTATCCAAAGGACAAGGTCGCGACCGAGTTCAACATTGGCGCGAAGGAGTTCACGACGATGAAGGAGGACTACCAGGCGGTCCTCGATCACGCCGGCCACGGCAAGAAGATTCGCGGCACGCCCGTGAAGCCGATAGTCTTCATCCTTCGCATCCTCGAAAAGCTCCATCTCTCGCCGCTCTATCCGTGGGTGTACGAGACGGCTTCCACCGACTCGTTCGTCTCAATAGAGAAGGCCGAGAAGATACTCGACTTCAAGCCCCAGCATTCCAACAAGCAGGCGCTTATCCGCAACTACGACTGGTACGTAGAGCACCTCTCCGAGTTCCAGGGCAAGTCCGGCGTCTCCCACCGCGTTCCGTGGAAGCAAGGGCTTCTTGCTGTGGCAAAGTGGTTTTTCTGATTGCACGATGAGCGATTCCCGGCAACGGCGCAAGTCCCTCGATTTCCTGCAAATGCTCGCGGCGAGGCGACGCTTCGGCATGAGGCCGTCCCTCGACGCGATCAGCGGCACATGTGCCGCGCTCGGCGATCCTCAGAAAAAGCTACGTGCGATTCATGTCGCAGGCACGAACGGGAAAGGCGCGGTCTGCGCGATGGTCGACGCGTGCCTCAGGGCCGATGGCCTTAAGACTTGCAGATACACGTCGCCCCATCTCGTAAGGGTAAACGAGCGGTTTTTCGTGGACGGAAGACCCGTCGACGACGCGACTCTCGAACGCGCGGCGGATAAGGTCTTTCACGCCGATTCCGACACAAACCCGCAACTTACCTTCTTCGAGGCGCTGACGGCCGTCGCGTTCATCGCCTTCACCGAGGCGAAGTGCGACTACGCCGTTCTCGAGACGGGGCTTGGCGGCCGGCTTGACGCGACGAACATCTGCGTGCCGGAGATTTGCGTAATAACGAAGATCGGGCTCGACCACTGCGACTGGCTTGGCGACACCGTCGAGAAGATTGCGGCGGAAAAGGCGGGGATAATAAAGAAGGGCGTGCCCATTGTCCTTGGGAAGAACGATACTGAGGTCGTTGCGGTAGTGAAATCCCGCGCAAACGAGGTCGGCGCGCCATTCTTCTACGCGCCTGACATGGCGGACGAATCGGAAATTCCAGATGGCTTCTCCCTTGAAGGCGCGTTCAACCGCGAGAACGCCGTCACCGCTCTCGCAGCGCTTAAAGTCCTCAAGAAGGGCTCGCGTGACGGGCTCTTGGATGTCGTCTGGCCGGGGCGGTTCCAGAGGGTTGGGCGCTTCATCATAGACGGCGCGCACAATCCTCCGGCGGCCCGTGCGCTTGTCGCCGCGCTTCGTAAATACGCACCTTTCGCGGGGTCTGTCCCCACGCTTATCGCCGGCTTTTGTGGCGACAAGGACGTTGGCGAGGTTCTCTCGATTCTCGCACCGCTGGTGACAAGGGGATTTGCCGTCAAGACAAACAACCCGCGTTCGCTCTCCGCCGAGGAGACGGCGGCGAAAATGCGCGAGGCCGGTATCGACGCAGTTGCGTGTCCGTCGCTCAAAGAGGCGATCCGCAGGGCATCTCCCGCACCCGGCACTAGGCACCAGCGGCGGAGCCGCGCAAGCACCAGCGGCGGAGCCGCGCAAGCACCGCTCACCCTCATTTGCGGTTCGCTGTTCCTCGCAGGCGAGGCGCTTGCCGAGCTTGGCGCCTTTCCGTGGCAGGCAGACCGTTTCGATGCGGCAGAAATCCTGAAGGTTTGATATAATCTACGGCGATGAAGAAGAAGAGAGGAACGCTCGCACTCGTCTCGCTCGGCTGCGCCAAGAACGCAGTTGACTTGCAGGTCATGGCCGGCAATCTCCTGAAAGAGGGCTGGGCTCTTTCTCCCGATCCCGACTGTGCGGACGTCGTCATTGTCAACACCTGCTCCTTCATCGCATCGGCTCGCGAGGAGGCGGAGGCCGAGATACTTCGCGCGATTGAGCTCAAGAAAATCGGCCGCTACGGAAAGGTCGTCGTCGCGGGATGCTATCCGCAGAGATATCCCGAGCTGAAGGGCGCGTTCCCCGGCGTCGACGAGTGGGGGGGCGTGCCGAAGGGCTGGATCGAGCCGAAGATGCCTGCGCTTCGCCTCACCGGAAAGGCGTTTGCATACCTCAAGATCGCCGAGGGCTGCGCGCACCGCTGCGCCTACTGCGCGATTCCGCTAATCCGCGGCAAGTACCGCTCGCGCCCGCTCAGGTCGATACTAAAGGAGGCGCGTTCGCTCGTTGCGACAGGGTGCCGCGAAATCAACGTCATAGCCCAGGACCCGATGCTCTGGCGCGAGGGGAAGAAGTCGCTTCCCGATCTCCTCTGGGCGCTCGACAAGATTCCTGGCGACTTCTGGGTGCGCGTCCTCTACAGCTACCCGAGCGAGATATCCGACGATTTCCTCGTATGGATGCTCACGTCGAAACACGCCGTCCGCTACATCGATGTGCCGCTCCAGCACACCGTTCCCGAAGTCCTCGAGAAGATGAACCGCAAGGCCGCGATAGACGATTCGCTTGCGGCAGCCGAGTTCCTGCGCGGCGTCGTTCCAGGGGTCACGCTGAGGACGACGATAATGACCGGTTTCCCCGGCGAGACGGAATCGCGCTTCAGGAAGCTCATGGCCGACTTGCGGCGCATGCAGTTCGACCACCTCGGCTGCTTCGCCTATTCGCCCGAGAAGGGCACGAAGGGCGCGCTGCTTGGAGGGCGTCCTTCGCGCGCGGTCGCGCTCGCCCGAGAGAAGGCGGTGATGGGGCTTGCGAAGGAGATTTGGAGAGCTCGCTCCAAGAGGTTGGTCGGAAAGACTTTCCGCGCGCTCGTCGTCGCGCCTGGCGTGGCGCGGCTTGAGTCGCAGGCGCCAGATGTTGACGGAGTGACGTATATTACGGGGAACGGGGAACGTAACCGCCCCTTGCGGGGGTTTGCGACCCATGGGGAAGCAAACACGCCGAGCGAAGCGAGTGCCGAGGGAATGGGTAACGGGCATGTCGGCGAATTCGTCGATGTCCGCATAGAGAAGGTCGAGGGCTTCGACTTCAGGGGAAAGGTCGTTTGAAGATGCGCCGCCCGATTCCATACGTCAACGAGGAAGTCTCGAACAGGGATCTCAAGTACTACATCTTCGACTGGGACGACAACATCCTCCACATGCCGACGCGCATCAAGATGGAGCATCGCGACTCCGTCGACAGTCCGTGGAAGCTGGTGGAAGTCTCGACCGCCACCTTTGCGCTCGTCCGCGCCGACGAGGAACACTATCGCGCTCCCGGCGGAGTGTGGGCCGACGCGTTCAAGAACTTCGAGGACGCGCCTGGGCGCGACAACTTCATCGAGGACACGATTGCGGCGCTTGAGAAGATAGAGCACGGCGAGAAGCCGTCGCCGAGCTTCTATACGTTCAAGAAGACCTTGATCGAGGGTCGCATTTTCGCCATCGTGACGGCTCGCGGCCATGCGCCCGAGACGATAGAGAGGGCGGTGAGGGTGTTCATCAAGTACGTCCTTTCCGAAGAGGAGCGCGAGACGATGATGTCGAACCTTCGGGGCTACCGTCAGTGGATCGACGGCGTCGGCGACGGCGAGTTTGGCACCGATGCGGAGGAGCTCGACTACTACCTCGGCATGTGCCGCTACTCCGCCGTCACTTTCGAGGGCTTCAAGGAACGCATGCGCGCGGATCCGATCTACCAGGAGAAACTTGCGGTCGCGCCGACGGCTGCGAAGCCCGAGCTTGCGAAGGAGTTCGCGATACGCGACTTCGTGGAGCACATCTTCCACATGCTGAGGCGCAACGGCACTTCAAGCCGCGCCGTCTCGATTGGCTTTTCCGACGACGACAAGGGCAACGTGAAGTGTGTTTCCGACTACATCCGTTCGGAGCTTTCGAAGCGCTTCGAGGGGATCAAGTTCGTAGTCTACGACACTTCGGACCGCTCGCTCGGCAAGGGCCGCAAGGTCTGCGTCTCAGGCCAGCTCAACCTGCCGGGATTCTGACAAACCTGCGGATATCGACGGGCAGCAGGTTCGCGGCGGCAAGGTCGGCAAGAGGTCGCCATTCGAACCCGATCCAGTCTTCCTGCGCCGAGACGTCGCCATTACCGATTGAAAGCTCGTAGACGAGGTTTATCTCGCAGTGCCTTTCGCCGTGCTGAAGGAAGGTGCTCTCGACGACGCCGAGGAACTTCCCGGCCGTAGAGTCGAGCCCAGTCTCTTCCTTCATTTCGCGGACAAGCGCCTCTGCGCCCGTCTCGCCAAACTCGATGTGCCCGCCGGGGAGATAGGTAGAGGCCGCGCCCTTGCCCCGGCAGAGCAGGACTTTGCCGTCCTTCACGCACACGCCGCGCGCAATCGTCTCGATCTCGCCTCGCGCACCGGCGAAGAGCCGCTCCCAGATGGCGCAGACCGTGTCGCGTTTTGCAGGCGGAACTGCCGCCGCGACGCGCGCAAGTATCTCGCGCTCTCGCTCCTTGTCGATGCGCGGCGCGCCCTCGCGGATTTTCAGCTCGCGGATGCGGTCGGTGACGGCAAAGCGCCGCCTGAGCGCGGCGAGAATCGCGTCGTCCGCCGCGTCGACTTCATTTCTCAACTCGTCCAGTTCGCTCATTTTCCACATGCCCCGCTTCAGTCGGATTCTCCTGCATCTGTTTAAGCGCCTTGATTGTCTCGGCGCGCTCGGCAGCTTTTTGCCGCGCACTTTCCTCTCTTTCGCGGAGCCCCGTCTTGACGCCGAAGAACCCGCAGGTCGCATAGGCAAGGACGCCAAGCAAAAGCAGCGCTACGACAAACCAGCGCGTTGGGCCACGGCGGATGCCCTCGGGCAAATCGTACGGCTCGGCCGTGCGAACCCAGAAGGTAGTCATTGCGACCGGCAGGAAAAGCCTGCCGAAACTTGCAAAGAGGTCTGCGAGAAACATCACGGACGTCCGCGCTAACGCGGTGCCGGACGGCGCGGGCAGACCCGCCATCTCACCCCTCGCGTACCATGCCGCAAGCGAGCTTGGAATCGCGGAGATTCCCCCCGTGACAAGCCATGCGGCGACAATCAGGAGGATGCAGCATGCAACCCGGCCGTGCACGAAACGCCACGACTCGCCCATTGCCGTCGTGCCCATGATCGGATGGATGGCGCTTAAGATGACGGCGAAGCTCCAGCGCACGAGTATCCAGACGATGGCAACGACCAACGGAGCCAATATGATGCACGCGATAATGGCGGAAAACGCCGACGCCGAGCCGCCAACCTGGGTAAGCGGTGCGTTGGATACAAAGATCATTACGATGACAAGCGCAATGACTGCCACGGCGACAAGCGCGACATCGACGGCCATGCGCAGCCACCCCGTCGCCATCATGCGCCCCCAGGCAGCGGTGAGCCCCCCGCCGGACGGACGGCGCTGGCCGGTGCACTTTAGAAACACGCGGTCCACGACAAGCGCGACTGCGACGAGCCCGAGCGTCAGGTCGAGCGCCAGAGCGACAAGGTTCTCGTACCTGAGGTTGGCAAGGCTCCCCGCGCCGCTCGACGCGGCATAATGCCTGTAGAGCGCCATCAGAAGCTGGAGCGGGATGAATACGGCCAGCAGCAGCGGATAGCGCTCCTTGACGACCTGCCAGTAGACGTGAAGCGCCTCGATCAGCGTTTCCCAGACATTTGCGGAGTAGCGTTTCATGGAGTTTTCAGGGTCCTTACTTCTTGCCTTGTGCCGGAATTGCGAGGGACGCGCCCTTCATGTCCGTCCAAAGCGTTCCCTCGCCGGAGTGGATCACGCGGATGTTGACGGCGGGGTTGAGCGCGTCGGCAAACACGAGATCCGCCCAAAGCGACGGATCCTTGAACGCAGAGGCGCGGCGCTTGATGCCGAGCGCTTCCTCGTTCTCGACAAGGAACTTCGCCTTGACCTCTGCGGAGCCGCGCGTCTCGGTGATCTTCGCCTGTATCTTCGCGCATTCGAGGTCGATTTCCGCCGCCTTGAGCTTCGTTTCGGCGTTTATCTCGGCGACGTCCTTCTTCATCTCGGCGGCGACGGTCGCTACGAGCTTCGCCGTCTCCTGTTCGACCTCGCGCTTAAGTTGGTCGACCTTGGCGACTTCGGTGTTCAGTTCGGCTCGGCGCTTTTCCGTGTCCTGCTGAGTCTTGTTGGTAAGGTCCTGCTCCTTCGCGACGGCAGCGGACTGGATCGGCGCAAGAATTTCTTCGGGAACTTCGACATGGCGGACGATCGCGTTCCTGACGAGGATGTGCTTTTCGCCGAGGACGCGCACGAGCTCGGCCGTCATCTCCTCCTGGAACTTCTGGCGGCCTTCGCCGTCGATGAATTCGCGTGCCTTGTAGTCCGAGCCCTTCATGCGCGAGATCGAGAGGATCTGCGGCATGATGATCTTCGAGACGACTGCGGGAAGGTCGCCGTAGAGCATGAATATCTTGGAGATCTTCTCGGGCATAAGCTCGAACTCTACCGTCATGTCGAGCATGATCGCAAAGCCGTCGGATGACGGGAACTGCACGAACTGGTTCATGCCGAAAGCGACCGAGTCGTTTGCCGGGAGCTGCGACTGCCCGACGGGCGCGCGCTGCTGCGCCGGCGCGGCGGCACCGGTGACCGCGGAGGAAACGGTTGACAGATAACGGTTGCCGCTCGCGCTCTTGCGCGCGGTCGGCGCACGGGAGAGCGAATTGAGCGAGAAGTTGTTGCGGGCGGAATCTTCGTCGACGATTCCGAGGTCGGCGTTCTGCGTCACGTACTCCGCGCGCTTCTGCACCTGCTTCTGAAGCGTCATTCGCTGCAGCTCGTCGAGTCCGTTCGCGCTCTGGCTCTGCGCCTTCGTGAGGACGACCGTTCCCGACTTGCCGACGATGGACACCTGGTTCATGCCGATTTCGACGACGTCAACCTGGTATGCGCGGGGGTTCACATAGTAAAGCCCAGGCTGCAGGACCTTCTCCATGACGCCTTTTTCGCCAGGGCCGGCGAACGAGCCAGCCGCGGCGGGCTTTCCGGTCTGGCTCGTCACGACGCCGACATAGCCGATCGGGATGTTTATCGCGCTCATCACCTTGACGTCGTATCCCTCTGGATTGAGGCGATACCTGCCGGGGCCAAGTACATCCTTCCACACGCCCTTCGAGTCGCGGTCGGGCGCAAGAATCTCGCCCGGGGCAAGTTCGCGGCCGTTCTTCGAGGTAACGACGCCGACGGAGCCGGCAGGAATCGTAATCGCCGCGACGATGCGCCAGTCGTGCGTGACGGGGTTGAGGAAATGGCGTCCTTCCCCGAGAGGGATTCTCTGGACGCCTTTCTGCCCCGGCTCTGCGAGAATTGCGCCAGGCGGCAGTTCGTCGCCGGTCTTCGAAGTGACGATGGCCATCTCGCCCGGACCAACATAGACCCTGCAGAAGATCCAGACGAACGCGAACGCGCCAAGCACGAACAAGGCGGCCGCTGCAACAAGCACAGATGCGAACTTTCCGAAGTTATTCATTTCGCACCTCCTTTCTCGGTGGCGAAAGTGCTTTTGGCGGGAATCCCCATCATCTCGCGCGGATCGTCGGCTGTCACGACATCCGTCACGCGCGGCGCCGTCTTCTCGTAAAGCCGAGCCCTAAGGTAGTCGCGCTCGTCGGCATAGACCGCGACTTCGCGCTTCATGACCTCGGCCTCGGCGGTCGTCCGCGCCTCGACAACCTTGCGATCGGCCTCCGCCTTGGCGAGCTTCGCTGCGGCCTCGGCCTCGGCGGCCTTTAGCTCTGTCGCGGCGACCGTCAGACGCGTCTCGGCGGCGATAGTGACTTCTGCCCTCGACTGCTCGGCGGCGATCTTCTTCTGGATGCGCTCTGTCTCTGCCGCGACGACCTTGGAGTTGCGCTCGGCGAGCGACTTCTGCTTGCCGAGCTCGGCGAGCGACTTCGCCTGAACAATCTGCTGGTCGATCTTCTTCGCTTCCTGGACGGCGAGTTCGCGTGCGCGGATGATCGCCGCCACTTCCTGCGGCGCGAAGATGTCGCGGATGAGGACGGAGTTGAGCGAGATGCCCCACGGCGCGCAGACGCCCTTAAGGTACGCCTCAAGCGAATTTTGGAACGCCTGACGAGACTCGCCGACGATGAACTCGGTCGCGACCTTCTTAGAGCCTTCGATGCGCGAAAAGCCGCGCGCAGAGGGAAGGATGATCTTCTGGAGAATGTCGTCCATGTCGCCGACCTCGTGCGAGAGGAGCGCGACCTTGTCGAGCTGCAGGTTGAACTCAAGCGTTCCCTCGGCCTGCACCGTGAAGCCGTCCTGCGTGAGGAACGTTATCGCGTCGGCACCGGAAAGCTCGAAGCGCTGGCTCTGCACGTTCACGATCGAAACGGAGTAGAGGAAGGGATTGAGTCGGTGCGTTCCTTCCTTGAGAATCCCATCCGTCACGCCCTTGGCACCCTTGCCGACGAGAAAGCCCGTTCCAGTAGCGGCGTCGGCGCCTTCGGAAAGGATGTCTGCTCCCGTGAGCCGCGTCACGACGCCGACGTGGCCGGGCTTGATCGTGATGTCGTCGTAGAGCTTGACGTCGTAGGCAAAGGGGTTTATGCGGTGGCGGCCAGTGCCGAGGACATCGCAGACGATGCCCTTGAAGGAGTCGTCGCGGGCGATTATCTCGCCTGCGGGAAGGTCCTTGCCGAACTTCCTCACGAGGACGCCGAACTTCCCTGCGGGAATATCCATCGCGCGGAAGTACTTCCACTCCCACGTCCACGGATTGCGGAAGTAGCGGCCTTCAGGCAGCACGTCCGCCTGTATGCCCTTGTATTCGGGCCCAGGCGAGAGAATCGCCTCCGGCGGGAGGTCCTTCCCCGTCTTCTTCATGAGGACGGCTATCTGCCCGTTCTCGGGCTCGATGCGCCAACCCCACCATATCCACGCCGCGAACACGACGAACGCGGCCGGAACGACTGCTGCAATGGCTTTCATGGGTTCTCCTTGTGTTTTAGCCAAGCGCGGCCTTGATTGCCTCAAGAGCCGCGTCTGGCGCGACGATCTGCATCTTCGACTTGTCCTCATCGCGGCGCTTGATCTCGACGCCGCCGTTGGCAAGCCCCTTCGCGCCGACGACGACGCGGACAGGGAAGCCGATCAGGTCGGCATCCTTGAACTTGACGCCGG
The DNA here is from genome assembly GCA_902799385.1 of uncultured bacterium. GTDB lineage: Bacteria > Verrucomicrobiota > Kiritimatiellia > RFP12 > UBA1067 > UBA1067. The sequence goes on from CADCAK010000001.1 coordinate 84,185, forward strand.
GACGCTCCGCGCGGTCGTCGACGATTACGTCGATTCCGGCCGCCTCAAGCGCAGACTCGAGATCGTCTGCGACCTTCGTTACGTCTGGCTTGTCGGGATCGAGGTTCTCGACGATGACCTGGTACGGCGCGACAGACGCGGGCCAGATTATGCCGTCCTTGTCGTGGCATTGCTCGATGACCGCCTGGAGCGTGCGGGAAACGCCGACGCCGTAGCAGCCCATGATCATCACATGGTCTTCGAGCTTGTCGTTCTTGTAGACGGCGTTGAACGCGGCGGAATACTTCGTACCGAGCTTAAAGACCTGCCCGACTTCGATGCCGCGCTTGATTGCCATGGGCTTGCCGCACTTCGCGCAGATGTCGCCGTCCTTCACGATTACGAGATCGGCGTAGTCCGCGTCCGCGATCTTCGCGTCGCGCGCGAGGTCAACGTTCTTGAGGTGGAAGTCGTCCTTGTTCGCGCCGACGATGCGTCCCTTCGCGCCCTTGAGCGCGATGTCAGCGACAATCCTGAGCGACGCGTCCGCAGGAGCGACGGGGCCGACGAAGCCCGCGTTCGCGCCGGTCGCCTTAAGGACGGTGCCGAAATCGGCAAGCGCGACGGACTTCGCGCCGAGGAAGCGCTTTAGCTTCACCTCGTTCACGTCGCGATCACCCTGAACGCACACCATAACCGGCTTGCCGTCGGCAACATAAACGAGAGACTTGACGAAACGGTCGGCGGGAAGGCCGAGGAAAGAGGCGACCTCTTCGATCGTCTTGGCGTTGGGCGTCGCGACCTCTTCGCAGGCGTCTCCGTTCCCCATTCCCGCTTCCCCGTTCCCCGTTCCCCATTCCCACCCCTCTAGCGACCGCTCGCGCGGCTCGCTTCGCTCGGGGGATACGTTCCCCATCTTCCGTTCCGCCTTCTCGAGATTCGCAGCGTAGCCGCAGCCGTCGCAGAACGCGATGCCGTCTTCGCCAGCGTCGGCAAGGACGTGGAACTCGTGCGTCATCGAATCGCCCATGTCGCCGCCGTCGGCCTGCACGGGAACGGCCTTGAGCCCGCAGCGCGCGTAGATGCGCTCGTAGGCGTGGTACATGTTCCAGTAGCTCTTGTCCGCGCCCTCGGCGTCAGTGTCGAAGGAGTAGGCGTCCTTCATGAGAAATTCCTTGGAGCGCATGAGCCCGAACCTCGGGCGCGTCTCGTCGCGGAACTTCCACTGGATCTGGTAGATCGTGACGGGCAGCTGGCGATAGGAGCTGACGAGCGACTTCGCGAGGTCGGTGAAGACCTCCTCGGCGGTGGGGCCGAGCGCGAACTCGTGCTCGCCTCTATCGCGGAGCTTGAACATGTTCGGGCCCATCGTGTCCCAGCGGCCCGTGGTGCGCCAGAGCTCGGCGGGCTGGAGTATCGGCGAGACGATTTCGAGCGCGCCCGCGCGGTCCATCTCATCGCGGACGATCTCCATGATTTTCTTGAGCGAGCGCATGCCGAGCGGCAGGTACGCGTAGAGCCCGCCCGCGACCTTGCGCGCGAGCCCCGCGCGCATCAGGAGCCTGTGAGAGTCGATTTCGGCGTCGCCGGGATTCTCCCGGAGCGTCTGTATGAGAGATTTCGTCCATTTCATGATGGGGATATTATACCAAATCCTCGCGCGTGAAATTTGGTATACTTTACCGCGAATGAAACATCCAGCCATATTCAGACGGACGGAGCTGATGCTCGGAACCGAGGCCCTCGACGCGCTCGCTGGCACGAAAGTCGCAGTGTTCGGGCTCGGCGGCGTGGGTAGCTGGTGCGTCGAGTCGCTCGTCAGGTCAGGTATCGGGAAACTGCTCCTCGTGGACTTCGACCGCGTCTGCATCACGAACGTGAACAGGCAGCTGATGGCCACGACGAAGACCGCTGGGCAAGTCAAGGCGGATGTCCTCGCAAAGCGGCTGAAGGAGATCAACCCCCTCGTCGAACTCGACGTGCGCCAGCAGATATACTCGCCCGAGACGGCCGGGGAATTCGCGCTGGACGAATACGACTACGTCATAGACGCGATAGACTCCCTCGACTGCAAGGCGGCGCTAATACGCCATGCGCTCTCGATTCCGACGGTGACGCTCTTCGCCTCGATGGGCGCGGCGCTGAAGATGGATCCCTTCCAAATCCGCGCAACCGAGTTCCGCAAGGTCGAAGGCGACGGCTTAGCGCGCGCGCTTCGCACCAAATTCAAGAAGACAGGCGGCATGCCGACGCGAAAGTTCAAATGCGTGTGGAGCCCGGAACGCCGCGAGAACCTTGGGACGGCAGACAACGACGGCGAATCCAAGAAGCGCGTCAACGGAACGGTCGCGCACACGACGGCGATCTTCGGCTTTGCGCTCGCAGGACTCGTCGTTCAAGACGTCGAACGCAAAATTGGAAGTCTAACTTCTAAGAATGTTTAGCCACAAAGAACACAAAGCTCACAAAGAGCATGGCTAAAGGGCTCAGAGTATTTTCTTAAGTTGCTTGTCTGCGGCAGAGGCGACCTTGTCGAAAAGCGAATTTCCGTGCGCGTCCATCGCGACCACGCCGCGAAAGCCCTCTACCTCGAAATGCCAGCACGCCTCGGCCGCGCCGAACTTGTCGAGAAGGTCAACGCCCGCGACCTTCTTCACAGAGGCGGCGTAAAGCGCGCCCGCGCCGCCAACTGCCTGAACGTAGACGCAGCCGTGCTTCTTCATGGCGGCGAGAGTCGCGTCGTCCATGCCGCCCTTGCCGATTATGATGCGGACGCCAGACGACTTGATGAAGGCGGGCTCGTATGGGTTTTCCCTGACGCTCGTCGTCGGCCCTGCCGAGACGACTTCCCAGCCGTTCTCGCGCTTGACGCACACGGGCCCGCAATGGTAGAGCGCACCATCATGGAAGTCGACGGGGATCTTCCCGCCGTCGGCGAAGAACTTGTGAAACTTGTCTCGCCCGGTGTGGATTAGGCCGGAAATGACCACGGAATCGCCCGCCTTCAGCGAACGTATCCGCTTCTCGTCAAATGGATGTTTCAGCTCTTTCATGGCGTTGATGACAATATTGTGCCATCTTCGCCATCGCCTGTCAAGAAGCAAAGGCCCATTTCTCCATACGCAAAGTTTTTTACGACTCTTCGTTCACCGTTTCCGGTTTTCAGTCCGATCGCCTCTGCGACGGCTGCACCGTATGCCCTGGCGAGGGACATCATGCCGTAGTCGTTGGGGTGGACGCCGTCGACCGTCCCCTCCAGGTCGTTTGCATACATCTTGTCCTTGGAGAGGTAGACAAGGTTCTTCCACCCTTCGGACACGAGTTTCTCGTACACCGACCTGAGATAGACGTCCTTTGCGCACGGGCCGCCGCAGTACACGTCGCACTGCTCCGCCATGACGATGGGAACGCCAGGACGCTTCGCGCGGAGGTTGCGGATGAACGGCTCGTAGTTTTCGTCCATGTTGCGTCCTGCGCACGCCCTGGCGTCGTTTGACATGCGCATGTTGTGCAGGCAGTCGAGTACATAGCAGCTTGCGTCAATGCGGGCGAGGTGCTCGCTCATCTCGTATTCCATCACGCCGGACCCGGAAAAGCCAAGGTTGACCACGGGCACGTCCAGTTCTCGCCCGACGATATTGACGAACGACATCCCCGGACGCGACGCGCAGCCGCCGTGCGTGATGGAGGTGCCGTAGAACACGACGGGCTTCTCAACGCCGCTCTTGCGCGGTGGAAGCGCGTGAACCGCCGCGTTTGTCTCCACTCCAAGCGCAAATTTCTTCACGCCGTTGTAGAGAGGCAGGTTCACTAGACAAGGCGTGCCGGGCGACCACGGCAGCTCGAGCTGGGCGCCGGAAGGTTTCTCTATGCGACCGGTCTTGACATACAGCCAGCGCCCACGCGCCGCGTCGAACCGGTAGACGTCGATGCCGCTCATGCCGGACTTCGGCATGTGGTCCATCGACATCCATCCGGCGTTGTAGGGCACCCACTTGAAGAAAAGCCTCTTTGAGTCGGTGGAGAAGCGGAACTGCATTCCGGACGTGTGGTGCTTCATGTTCCTGACTCCCTTGTTGACATTTGTCGACACCCCAGAAGGCAGTCGGTCGTAATAGTGGTCCACGTCGTCGAACGCGCGGCCTTCGATCGGAAGAATCTTTCCGTCGATCCACTTTATCCCGTTCGTGACCGAGATCCCGTCCACCGACATGTTGGGATCATATTCGGCGATGTTCCCGGCGGCGCCAAACGCGGATAGGGACGCCAGCGCCATGGCCGCGAACATGACGGACGTTGCATGCTTCTTGTTCGTGATCTTCGTTTTCATGATTTTCTTTGCCTCGTATGGCTTGTTGAATTTCCTCATAGTATATCATAAGATGGTATAATATGGTTATGAGCATACGAATCCCCCTTGTCAATTGCATAAATATAAATGGTATAATATGCACTATATGAAGTTGGGCAGATATAGGAAAAGCAGCAAGCCAGTCGCAATGTGCGACCGGTCTGCTCTGTTCGGCTTCACGAATCCGACCTCTACCGAAATCCCGCGCATCAAAAAGTCGGCATTTGTGCAAGGTTAAATGGTATAATATACGGCAAAGCGGGAAATGATTATGAGTAGTAGAAAAGCAGTATTTGGCAAGGTTGCGACAATCCCGCGCATGCTGATGCGATATCCTACTCGGATGTCCAGCAGAGAATCATCTGCATTCGTGACAAGTCTGTGATCATCGATGTTGACGTGGCGGCCCTGTACGGGGTCGAGACGAAACATGTCAACCAAGCTGTGCGAAACAACCGGGATAAGTTCCCGGCAGACTATGTGTTTGAGTTGACTTCGGGAGAGGTCGAGAATTTGCGGTCAAAAATTTTGACCACAAAATTGTCGTCGAAGAGCCGGGTCGCGCCTAATGCGTTCACGGAGAAGGGTCTTTATATGCTTGCTACGATTCTCAAAAGCAAGCGGGCGACTGCGGCGACGTTTGCAATCATAGAGACGTTTGCGAAGGTGCGTGGACTGAAGTGTGAACTGGTCGAGCTGCACAAGGAGGGCGACAAGCGCAAACAGGCGGACAAGATGCGGCATTTCGGCGAGACGCTTGCGGACATCGTAATGCCAGACCTTGAAACCGTCGAAACGGAATCTTCGCTTGAGCTGAACTTCTTCATCGGAAAGATCAAGCATACTGTCCGCCGTATCAGGAAAGTGGAGCCGAAGAAAGTCGGGGCGAAATGAAAAACTTCGAATCAAAGAGTTTTTACTTTCAGAGCCGGATAGTGCGCTATGGTGGACAAGTCGGCTTCACGAACCTGAACGCTGCCGAAATCCGCAATTGAAGCGGAACTTGCGGGGACTAGCTAAAGCGTTGTCGAACGCCTGTTTGCGCGTGGGTCGGGCTCGCGGCAGTTTTGCCGCGCTGATTTTTGCTATAATATTTACATCCTGCGAGGCGGTATGCGCGACGCGGGGTCATAGTCCGGGAAACGGAACGGTAGGGGCGCCTCTCCGAGGCGACCGTAACAATCCCGCCGGGCGCTTGTCAATGTAGCATCAAAGCTACACGTCGTTCAGCCAAAATACGACCAATATTTTATTCCAGAACGACCTGTAAGTGGAGATGCGCCCAGCTGGGCGCATTTTTCTTCATGTATTCTGGAAAGGCCTTTGGTCGGGCTTGGCTGAGTGCATGAGAGGAAGTGCGCTCTTTTTATGCATGCGAGGCGGTCTCCGCGACTATTTGTGCGCAGAGAGCGAGAGGCCATAACAAGACATGAATAGTGGGTTCCAGGCGTTTGGACGCCTTGCCATAATGTTTGTCCTAATTAGCCTTTCGACCGTTGCACATGGAGGCGCGACTATGCGCGCAAGACCATTCGTAAAGTGGGCTGGGGGCAAAGGACAGTTATTGGAACAGTTGGACGCGCTTTTGCCGAATGATTTTGCGCAAAGAGAGGATCTTGTTTATGTCGAACCTTTTGTCGGCGGTGCTGCGATGCTTTTCCATGTTCTTGCGAAATACCCAAACATCAAACGAGCTGTCATAAACGATGCTAACTCGGAACTCGTTGCCACGTACAAGACGATTAAGACTAAGCCTGAAGAGCTGATAGGACGCCTATCCAAGCTGCAAGAAGAATTCAGCAAGTGTGCAACCGAGGAGTTGCGACAAGACATGTATCTCAAGCTGCGAGACAAGTTCAATTCGCGTAAGAGCGACGAGCTTGAAATGTCGTCGCTTTTCATCTTTCTCAACAAGACATGCTTCAATGGTCTTTATCGGGTCAATTCAAAAGGGGAATTCAATGTCCCATTTGGGAAGGCGAAAAACCCGACTATCTGCGACGCGGACAACATACGTGCACTTAACAAGGTGTTGCAGAAGGTGATGATATTGAATGGCGATTTTGAGGATGTCATGAAATCCGTAAAAGGCAAGGCGTTCTTCTATTTTGATCCTCCATATCGGCCGCTTACACAAAGCGCGGCGTTTACGGCATACGCAAAAGGCGGCTTTAATGATGACGAGCAACGGAGGTTGGCACAGTTTTGCCGTAAGCTGGACAGGGCTGGGCACCAGTGGATGCTCTCGAATTCCGATCCACATAACATCAATCCAGACGATGATTTCTTTGAAGAACTTTATCAGGGATTTGACATAAAGCGTGTTGTGGCATCTCGCGCCATCAATTCAAAAGGTGATGGGCGCGGCAAGATAGCAGAACTTGCGATAAGGAACTATGGGGAGTAGATGACATGAGGAATTTTGATACATGGCTGGCGCAATTTCGTGACAGCATTTCAAATTACAGTTATTATACGGATTTTGAAAAGGTCATAGAGAACGCTCGTCCGCTTAAGGCGGAACTGCACACCCTGAATTCTCTTATAGGGTCTAGCGATATTGAGGCTGAGTTTCGCGCGCTTCTGAAAAACTATCCGTCGATATTGCGCGCAATTCCGATTTTGCTGGCGAAACGGGAGTCTGAGATTTACGCAAAGGACGATGAGGGTGGTGGTCTCTACCGCTTCGATGTCATGGTGCAGGATGTTGACGAGTATTGTGTATTCATGCGGAAGACTGGCCTTTTCGATCTCATATCGAAGCATCTCGTGAATAACCTTTATGATTATGTGATTGGCGTGGAAACAGGATTGGATTCAAACGGTCGTAAGAACAGGGGAGGGCACTTAATGGAAGACCTTGTTGAAGGATTTCTTAAGCGCGCTGGCGTTGAATATTACAAGGAAATGTACTCTGATGACTTGGTGCATAGATGGGGCATAGACATTTCTGCGCTGACGAATACGGGAAAGACACTGAAGCGGTTCGACTTTGTTGTTAAGACATCCGCATGCGTATATGCAATAGAGACGAATTTCTATGGAAGCGGCGGTTCTAAACTGAACGAGACAGCTCGAAGCTACAAGATGTTGGCTGTTGAGGCGCAGAATATCAAAGGGTTTAAGTTCGTGTGGTTTACTGATGGGGCGGGGTGGAAGAGTGCAAGACAGAACCTTAGGGAGACTTTTGATGTTCTCCCTACTGTGTTCAACATAAAGGAAATGGAAGACGGAGTCATGTCTTCGCTTTTCATCTAAAGAGGGATGTCGCCTTTTTTTACATCAAATGGAAATGACTTTGCTCTCTATCGGGGTGATTGTAGAGAGATTATGCCAGAACTTGGCGGCTATTTCGATATGATATTTGCCGATCCGCCGTATTTCCTCTCTAATGGTGGCATGTCTGTACACTCGGGAAAGGCCGTGTGCGTCAACAAGGGCGAGTGGGACAAATCAAGCGGGTATGCAGAAGATTCGGCATTTAACTATGAGTGGCTAAGGGTGTGCCGTGAGAAGCTGACTGATGCTGGCACAATTTGGGTTTGCGGTACGTTTCATAACATCTTTTCTGTTGCAAACGCATTGACAGAACTGGACTATCGCATACTTAATGCGATTACGTGGCAGAAGACGAATCCTCCTCCAAATCTGAGTTGCAGATTCTTCACCCATTCGACGGAAGTTGTTTTATGGGCGCGAAAGACAAAGCGAGTACCACATTATTTTAACTACGATTTGATGCGCCAGTTCGCGGGCAACAGGCAGATGACCGACGTATGGCGGATGCCTGCAATCGCGCCGTGGGAAAAGACATGCGGCAGACATCCAACGCAAAAGCCGTTGGCATTGGTCGTCCGCGCGATTCTTGCTTGCACGAAAAAGAGTGCGCGAGTTCTTGATCCATTCGCGGGGAGTGGGACGACAGGCGTAGCGGCAAATCTTGTTGGGCGGCGGTTTGTCGGAATTGACAGTGAACGCTCATATCTCGACATGGCTGTTAAACGTAGACTTGAGTTTGAACGTGTTCATTCTGAATGGAGCATGAAAATAGCAGACTTGCGTATTCTTGGCGAATGAACGTTTTGAAATGCCTTATTATGGTATAATGTCTGCGTGACACAAAAAGAACAGGTGATTGCTGTGCTTGAGAAATGTGGCGGATTCGCTACATTTACAGAATTGTATCGTCTAGTGGACACATCTCGCTGGGGGACGAAAACAGCGGCAGCGACTATACGGCGTATTGTTCAACAGGACGCCAAATGCTTTTATCGAATCGTGCCAGGACAATGGGGCTTGGTGTCAATGCGTAAGCAGATAGAGGGTTCTGGTGCGGATGCTCGCAATCCTAAATATACGCATGGGTATTATCAGGGGCCACTTGTGGACATTGGGAACGCGGAGCACTACATGACTTATGTGCCACCGGCAGATCGTAATAGGCAATATTCCCAATCCAAACTTGGGGACAAAACGACCCTTCGGCGGATATATGAGTTTACAGGCCAAAAGATACTTCGTAAGGCAAAGACCGTTGACACGATTTGGTTCAATTGCCGTGAGATGCCAGACTCATTTTTTGAAGTTGAGCATACGACAGACATCCAACATTCTTTAGACAAGTTTTATGAACTTCAAGATTTTAATGCCAAGTTTTTCATTGTGTCGGACTTGGCAAACAAAGCGCATTTCGATGATTTGCTAAGCTACTCGCATTACCGGGAGATCTGCAAGCGAGTAGAGTTTCGTGATTATGCATGGCTTTACAAGTATTACCGGCTTAAGATGGAAGTATCGGGGATGGTGTTGTGAAGTGGGCTGTTGAAATCACTGAGACCTTGCAGACGAGCGTCGAGATTGAAGCTGAGTCGGCAGAAGATGCCGAGAGGCAAGCGCGAAGTATGTATCGTTGCGGCGACATAGTGCTTGACGCATCGGATTATGTGGATGTCGCTTTTGACGCGCAACAATGAGATTGTGCTTCATGGGCTGGATTCAGGCGGCGGTGGCGATAGTCGTCTGGGGCGTGACGTTCGCGAGTACGCGGGCGCTGCTGGAGGACTTCTCGTCGCTTGAAATTCTTGTGCTGCGCTTTTCTCTTGCGTGGGTGGCGCTGTGGATGCTGTGTGCGACGAAATGGCGGCGGGCCCGGAGTGCCCGCCCTACCTGTGTGGCGGACGTTTTGTGCGTCGAGTGGATTTTTGCCGCGATGGGTTTTACTGGGATTGTCGCGTACCAGTTTCTCGAGAATTGCGCCATCTACTACACGAATGCAAGCAACGTGGCGATTCTCGTCTCATTCGGTCCGATTGTAACGGCGCTTATGGCGAGGGCGTTTGCAAGGGGCGGACAGTTCTCGCTGCGTCTCGTCGCCGGTTCCATCGTCGCTGTTTGCGGTGTGGCGCTCATCAGCTTCAACGGGCTCGTCGAGTTCGAGTTGCGTCCGATTGGAGATGCGATGGCGCTTTGTGCGATGGCTTCTTGGGGTTTCTACTCAATCCTTCTCGATGTCGCGAACGGCCGCGGCGTTCCGCCGCTCGTGGCCATCCGCAAGGCATTTGGCTGGTCTCTTGCAATGATGGCGCCGGTTGCCGCGTGGGGGATGACGGAGTCCGGAATCTGCGCCCTCGACGGCTCGTTTGCGGTCATTCTCGACGCCGCTGTCAACGCGCAGCGATTTGCGAGCTTGGTCAACTGGATGAACATCGCGTTTCTCGGACTCCTCGCGTCCGCGGCAAGCTTCGTGCTTTGGAGTGCGGCATGCCGGACGATCGGCGTGGTAAAGATGACGGTCTCGCTTTACCTCGCGCCCATTGTGGGCGTCGTTTTCGCCGCGATGTTTCTGGGGGAGAGGGTGACTCAACTTGAAATCATCGGCGGTTGTGTCATTCTTGTCGGTGTCGCCCTTGCGACAAAAGTCAAAGGAGGTGGGAAATGAGATTTGCCGCGGCAATCGCGCTAATTTTGCTGAACTCGACAATCTTCGCCGTGACAAACGCAACGGAGGTGGTTTGCTCTCCCACGACCAATGCTGCCCCGGTAAAGGTTTCCAAGAAGGTGCCAAAACCCGTGCGTCCGCAATGCGAGGCAACGACACTCTCGGGCGCCCGTTGTAAGCGCCATGCTACTGAAGGTTCCAAATACTGCAGCCAGCACGCGGCCATTCTCCGCAAGCGCGAGAAGGAAGCGGAAGTAAATAAGCCTTGAGTCACCGCGGCAAAAGTGCCGCGGTCGCATTTCGCGTCACATTTGCCGCGGGTATGGTATACTATTGTGTGGAGAATGCGTAAGGTTTTGGAGGAGAAATGACTATGGCGATGCCACAGAGAGACGAAACGATTGAGGAAATCAAGCGGCTGGATGCGTTGCTTGAATACGCCGTCATGCATGATGACGAAGCCGAGGCCGCCCGCCTCCGCGCCGAGCTGGCGAAATTGGTGGAGAAGGTGTAGCGCGGCAAGGTGCGGCGGAGGAAATGATATAATACGCACATGGCTGTTATTGACATAATCAAACGCCTTTTTTCGTTGAGGGACGCAGGGATTCCTGTGCCCCCTCGACTTGGCAAGGACAGAATGGCTGTCTGTGTGCAAGAAGCGCGGCAAATTGCAGAAACGGCAAGGCAAAAAGAGGCGCAGGAAGCAGCGAGTAGGGTATATTTTTACGATCCGGCATTTGACCTTGACCGTCAGCCTAGCGAGGTGCTGAAAGCAATAGATCTTGATTATTATGCACCTGGTAAAGCTAAGAAATTGGGTTGCCCGATTCCGCCGCAGTCGGTGAAGCCACCGCGCAGGGTGCCGCCGAATCTTCATGCGGACGTGTTGAGCTTTTCGGCGCGGCTTCTCACGTATGTCAACGAGAAATGCGGCGGCGTTGCGCCAGTGGCTTACAAGCGTGCGGGGGTTAGTCGCCAGGTTTATTCGCGCATCGTCTCGTTCGACGATTCGTCTGTGGACAAGCAGACGGCCATGCTTTTCTGCATCGGGCTTCAGCTGACTATGAGCGAAGCGGAACTTCTTCTGAAGTCGGCGGGGTATGCGTTCTCCGACACGATTCCAACCGATATGTTATTTAGCTTCTGCATCAAGCAGAAGATATGGAACTTGAAGGACGTCAACGCCCTCTTTGTGAAGTGCAAGCTGCCCCCTGTTACGCGTTCACGTAATCCATACAGATGATGTCAATTCAGAATTGACATTTGCGCGGCGAATATAATTCCTCGCCAAATTTATGGTATTATGTCCTCGTCCTAAGCAAAAGGAGGTAGACATGGAACCATCAGATAGCGTGGATTTAATGCTGAGGCCGTCAAACGCAAGAATCCTGCGGATTGAGATTAGCAATCCCGGGTTGCCCGCATCCCTGACGGATTTAATCACATCCAAAAAACTTAATTCATTTAGGAGTGACTTCTTGTATCGTAGGCAGATTTTTCGGGAAGAGCATGATCAGGCTGTGCGAACTTTCCTAGGGATACCTAAAGAAGACCCTGGCACTTTCGTGAAATATTATAGGGAGTACATTGCACTAAAGGGGAAGTATGTCCGCAACGTTCTTGGTTACGGTAATTTCATGCTTTCAAAAGACCTGCCTGATTTTCTGGTGGAAGCCGAGGCATTTAAGAAAGAGTTGGATGATTTGCGGCTCAAGGTTAGATGCTACATGAACGACGAGCTCCGCTTGCCCTGGAATGACATTTTGCGATTCAATCCAAGATTGAAATATACGACCTTTCTATTGAGCGAAAGTCTTGTGCGCGACGAGGACTTCAGATGGCATGTGGCTAACATGCGAGAACCTTTCAGAGAATCACATGATGTTGATGATCTGCTTGGATTAGAGGTGTAGGGTGAATGGGTCAGTAATAGGAATGCCTAGACTTCAGCTCCTGAGAGATTTCTTTTGCGAGTTGGAAGGGCCTTATACTGTAGTGAAACTGACTGCGGAGGCTGCAAAAGAGCGTGTAGGTCGTTTGGAGTTATTGTCATGCGGCGACCGATTTGGCTACTTCTCTGCGCTTGTTGAGTATTTCGTGGCAAGCGCTAAAGTTGTTGAATGCCGTCAGTATCAAAACGATGTTGAGTTGGTTCGGTACGCGGTGAGAGTGTATCTTACCCAGCATAGGGAATGGTCAGACCGGCATCAACTGGTTGTTAAGTATAATGGAACAGGTGAGCTTTTGGCGTATTCATTTGACCCCGCTGAGAGGTATCCGATGGAGATAACGGCCAATATATGCGAAGGCGATCCGGACAATCCCAGGAAAATGCATTACCCAGAGCAGACTGTTAGATGGGAGGATGTCCTTGATTTCGCATGGGGAGAGAAAGACGGTGGCGGATTGTTCGTTTCAGAAGATGGCGGCGACAGGTCTTACGTCAGTTGTTGGGAGATCGGCAACGATGATCAAGAGCGCTTTTCCGTCGAGTGGTGTCCGTATGGCCTGTATGACCTTCGGATAGAGGCGATAACCGAATCCAGAGGGGAGATGGTGGATTTTCTCCGTAAATACATGCGAGGCGGTTTGGCAGAGGCGCAACAGGGCTTTACTTGGCGTCTAATTTGTAATCGTCTTGGCGCGATTGAATTTGTCGATGAAGTCACGGCTGATTTAATGCGGGCAAAACGGAAAGGCCAAAAGGAGATATTGGAATCGTTTCCTCTTCTGGAGATTGACCGCGTTGATTTTTGTTCAATGTACTACGACAACAAGAGCGAAAAGGAAATTGTTCGCCTGATTAAGAAAGCTCTTAAGAATGGTAGTTTGCCGGATTCTGAGAATCCGATGTCTATTCGGTTGTTGGTCATTTTTTATCTGGCGGTTCGCGGCGACAGGGATTCATGCAAGAAGCTTGCATCTTTATTCTGGAAGCGGAAGAACAAGCAACTATGTAATTATTGGCGTAAATGTGCTGGCTTGGCCGAACTCAAGCCACGTATGCCCCGTCCGCGTAAAAAGGAGCCGTCGAATCAGCTTCAATTTGATTTTGATGCCTCCGCAGGGTCAACACAGTAGGAGTGACACAATAGAAGGTTGTACAAATGGCGATGCCACAGAGAGACGAAACGATTGAGGAAATCAAGCGGCTGGATGCGTTGCTTGAATACGCCGTCATGCATGACGACGAAGCCGAGGCCACGCGCCTTCGCGCCGAGCTGACGAAATTGGTGGAGAAGGTGTAGCGATGCGATGTGTGAGGAAAGTCGATTGAGCCGAGTTGATGCGATGATGAAGCGAGGTATGATATAATGTCAGTGCGAGCTGGAGGAGGCCTTATGAGAAAAAGAGAAACGAGAAAAGCAATGACAAGATACGCTTGGGAGGCGGTGAATGTGCCTACCATTAGATGCTTGTATACAACGTGTTCTGTCTACGGCGTCTGAAACACGAATCTGGCAGCAGGAGGAGCAAATGATACTTGAAGAACTAAAGAAATTGATTGCCGCCGACGATGGCGAGACGGTCGAGGTGAAGGAATCGACTGGACAGCGCTGCAACGCCTGTGAGACACAATTAAAAGGAGAAGATGTATGACCATTGAAGAGATATTGACCGACAAGGACTAGCGCAGCACGATGGTTTCTATGCGTTAAACCCATTGGGTAGGTCGGCAACTTGACGAGAAACTTAACAAGTAACTTAACAAGTATTGACAAGTCGGATGAGATTAAAAACAGCAAATAACGCGAAAAATATCATGAAATCGTATGATTTTCCACGCTGTTTGCTTTTAGGATTGACAAGTGGATTAATTGGGATTAACCACAATCTGTACCTAATGGGTAGGATTTCCGCAGGAGTTGGCTCATGTGCACTGTCGGAGTGATCCAGAGGAGTTCGCCAGGTTCGAGTTGATTACGGTGGAGAAGGGTGTTGGAAAAGGTGTGGTAAAAAGTGTGGGTAAAAGTATGGGAAAGATTCGGGGATTTGCAAGGAGTTCCGTGAGCCTCTTACCCGTAGGAGTAAGAACGGGTCGTATCTCAGGGTGGGTGTGCCCAATCAGCGGCGCGACAGGACTTTTTTCTTTTCGCCTGTCGCCGCCGCTTTCATAAACCGAAAAGAGGAGGAAACAACGGGAGCGAGGTGCCCGTTCCTGCGCCGACGATCACGAGCGCGGGGACGCGCGGCGACGGCAACGGCAAGCTCTCGGCCCGCCCGCCGCATCGTCGTTTTCAAAAAAGCCGTTGAATGCAGATGACACGGAAGTGGGGATTATGGTAAAATATCCAACAAGCAAGAGAAAGCACCCTTCAATCAAGAGGAGGAATTAACAATGCAATGTCTACATAGTTATGTGATCGGGGCCGCTGTGTTGCTGAGCGCCGAGATGGCGGGCGCGAAGGAGATATGGCAGGACCCGACGAGGTTCGAGGTGAACAGGCTCCCGGCCCGCTCGGTCATGGTGCCTTGCGAGTGCCCAGAAGTGGCGCTCGCGATCGCGAAGGGCGAGAGGCCGCGCACCGAGTCAAAGTGGCTTAAGTCCCTTAACGGCACTTGGGGCTTCAAGTGGAAGCACACGATCGACGCCTCCGACTGGGAGAAGACTGCCGAGATCGCCGTCCCCGGTTGCTGGCAGCTCCAGGGCGAGTACGACCCCGCGCTCTACACGAATGTCACCTACCCGATCCACGGCTGGGCCGAGGGCGACCCGATGGTCGAGCCGCCGAAGCACTATACGAGCCACTATTTCCGCAACCCCGTCGGGCTCTACTCGCGCACGTTCGCCATTCCCGACTATTGGAAGGGTCGCCGCGTCACGATCCACTTCGGCGGCGTTTCGTCTGCGATGTACCTCTACGTGAACGGCAAGGAAGTCGGCTATTCCGAGGATAGCCGCCTCCCCGCCGAGTTCGACATCACCTCCTTCCTCAAGGATGGCGAGAACTCGCTTGAGGTCAAGGTTCTGAAGCACTGCGACGGCTCGTTCCTCGAAGATCAGGACTTCTGGCGCCTCTCTGGTATCTTCCGCGACGTATGGCTTGTCGCCGAGACGGAAAAGGCGCCGTACGACCTCGTCGTGGACGCTTCGCTTTCGGACGACTTCAAGACAGGCAAGCTCACTGTCAAGGATGCTGACGGCAAGGTCGTTCTCGAGAAGAAGTACGATAATCCGAAGCTCTGGAGCTGCGAGGCGCCCAACATGTACTACGAGACGGTTGAGATCGGCGGCAACTTCTACGCCGTCGCGTTCGGCTTCCGCAAGATTGAGATCAAGGACGCGGTTGTCTACATCAACGGCAAGCGCGCTCTTTTCATGGGGACCGACCGCCACGAAATGGAGCCCGCGACTGGCTACACCGTCACGCTCGAGGGCATGAAGAAGGATATCGAGATCTTCCACGACCTCAACATCAACGCCGTCCGCACCTGTCACTATCCAGATGATCCGACGTGGTACGAGCTCTGCGACCGTGAGGGCATCTACGTCGTCTGCGAGGCCAACATCGAGTCGCACGGCGCCGGCTACGGCGCGGGGACGCTCGCAAAGAATCCCCTCTACCACGACGCGCACGTGGCGCGCGGCACCAACATGGTCAAGGTGTTCCGCAACCATCCGTCCATCATCTTCTGGTCGATGGGCAACGAGGCGGGCGACGGCCCCAACTTCGTCGACGAGTACAAGGCGATGCGCGCTCTTGACGCGACGCGCCCGATCCAGTACGAGCGTGCGCAGGACACCGACCACAGCGACATCAAGTGCCCGATGTACACGAGGCCCTGGCAGGTTGAGAACTATGTCAAGAACAACCCCAAGAAGCCGTTCATCCTTTGCGAGTACGTGCATGCGATGGGCAACTCCAATGGCGACGTCCAGGACTACTGGGACCTCGTGAGGAAGTATCCGTCGATGCAGGGCGGCTTCATCTGGGATTTTGTCGATCAGGCCGTCTGGAAGACCGACAAGCGCGGCAAGTGGCTCGCATACGGCGGCGACTTCGGCGACAAGCCGAACGACGACAACTTCAACTGCAACGGCATCGTGGCCGCCGACCGCACATACCACCCGGGCGCCTACGAGATCAAGCACGCCTACCAGCCCGTCCACGTTGACTCGTGGGACTGGGAGACGAAGGTTGCGAAGATCTGGAACGCCTACCGCTTCTCGACGCTCGACCACCTGAACGCCCACTGGATCGTCACGAAGGACGGCAAGATCGTCAAGGACGGGGTTATCGACGCCAAGGGCTTCGATCCCGACACCGTCAGGGAGTTCAAGATCGACGCTCCCGACGGCGACGCGATCACGTTCATCTTCGTGCGCGGCGACTTCGACCTCGACAAGGACGGCCACCCGGATGTCGTGGCCATAGACCATTTCGCCAAGCCCTTCGTTCCTGTACCGGCGCCTGAGGCGAAGTGCGTGCAGGACGACAACGCCGCGAAGCTCTTCAAGCTCAACTTCTGGCGCGCGCCCACCGACAACGACCGCGGCTGGAAGATGCCCGAGGTCTGCAAGGCGTGGAAGAAGGCGACCGAAACGCAGACTCCGCCCGAGGGCTGCACGGCCAAGCTCGACGTCCGCAAGCTCGGCGAGGGCAAGTACATCGTTGACCTCAAGGTCACGGTTGGCGAGAAGCTTCCGCCTGTCCCGCGCATCGGCGTCACGTTCAAGCTCCCGAAGGAGTTCAGGAACGTGGAGTGGTACGGCTTCGGGCCGTGGGAGAACTACAGTGACCGCCGCACTGCCGTACTGCTCGATGTGTGGAAGGCGTCTATCGGCCTCGTCGGCGGTCTCGCCGGCGAAGATGGCAAGATTGACTATCCCGCCCGCCGCCTCAACCCCGACAACTACATCGAGCCGGGCGAACAGGGCTACCGCACCGGCTGCCGTTGGATTGAATTCACCGACGGCAACGGCAAGTCCGTCAAGGTTACCGCCCTAAACGCCCCGGTCGGCTTCAACGCGTGGCCGTATTCGCAGGCCTCGCTTGAAAAGGCCAGGCACCAGTGGGATCTCTCCGACGAGGGCGAAATTACCGTCAATGTAGACGCGGTGCAGATGGGCGTCGGCGGCGACAACAGCTGGGGCGATCGTCCTCATGGCGACGACATGGTCGGCAAGGGTGAATACAGGCTTTCGTTCCTCGTCGAAGGCCTGTAGGCGAAGGTGAGGTTTGCCGAGATGAACATGAACAGAAGAGGCTTCCTGTCGGCGATGCTTGCCGCAGGCGCGTATCCGCTACTGCCCGGGTGCTTTTCGTCTAAGGCGTATGTCGCCAACGGCAAGGTGCGGCTCGCGGCGATTGGCTGCGGGGCCCAGGCGTGGTTCGACCTAAGGAAGCTCGCGGCGAACCGCGACATCTGCGAGGTCGTGGCGCTGTGCGACACCGACATCGGCGCCCCCCACACGGAAGGGGCGCTCAAGCGCTTCCCCGACCTTCCGCGCTTCCAGGACTTCCGCATGATGTTCGACAAGATGGCGGACCAAATCGACGCCGTCCTCGTCGGCACTCCGGACCACTCCCACTTCTGCGCCGCGATGCACGCGATGCGCCTCGGGAAGGCGGTCTACGTCGAAAAGCCGCTTGCGCACTCGTTCCGCGAGTGCGAGCTTTTGATGGCGGCCGAGGAGAAGTACGGCGTCGTCACGCAGATGGGAAACCAGGGGCACAGCGGCGCGAACTACTACCAGTACCGCGACTACGTGCAGAACGGCGTCATAAAGGACGTCAAGAAGGTCGTCGCGCACATGAACATGCAGCGCCGCTGGCACAAGTGGGGTGGCAAGGTCGCGTCGTACCCGAAGGGCGAGGTGATGCCAGAGACGCTCGACTGGGAGTCCTGGTGTAGCTCCGCGCCGTACCACGACTTCTCGAAGGACCTTGCGTACGGCGAGTGGCGCTGCTGGTACGACTACGGCAACGGCTGCATGGGCGACTGGGGCGCGCACATCCTCGACTGCGTCCACCGCTTTACGCTGCGCGGGGCGCTTCCGAGTGAAGTGGCGATCTCCAACGTGGCAGGCTGGAACCAGTTCGTGTTCCCCGTGCAGGACACGATCACGATGAAGTTCGACGACGTGACGCTTGAGTGGTACGAGGGGCTCGACAACAAGCCGCCGCTCCCCAAGGGCTTCCGCTATGCCGACAACAAGGGGCTTTTCCCCGCGTCGACTGCGAACGACGGGCTCATAGACCCGCCCCTCAAGCCGGGCAAGGAGATATACCTCGCGGACGGCACCGTCTGGCAGGGCCTTTCCCACGCGTCCACGCTCGTGCGCGTGGGGGCGCAGGGCGAGAAGGTTCCGGCGTTCGAGAAGACGGGTAGCAACCACTGGCGCAACTTCCTACTCGCCGTGAAGGGCGAGGAGGAGGCGAGAAGCCCGTTCCGCGTCACCGCACCGCTCTCGGAGCTTTTCTGCCTCGGCGTCGTCGCGCAGCGACTCAACCGTGGCTTCAAGTTCGATCCAATCGGGCGGAAGGCCGTGGGCGACGCCGAAGTGAGCGTTCTCCTGAAGGGCTCGGCGCCGCGCGAGGGCTGGGAGGAATACTACAGCGTCTGACGGGCGGACGGATGAACCGCATCCTTTTCGACAGTTCCGAAATCGCGGACGGCATCGCAACGTGCTCCGACGCGAGGGCGGCGCACATTCTCTCCGTGTTGCACGGCGAGGTTGGACAGATTCTGAAGACCGGCGAATTGGACGGACGCATAGGCACTGGCGAGATAGTGTCCATCGAGGGGCGGTCCGTCGGCATCCGCGTGTCGCATACGGAGGAGTCGCTGCGCCCGTGGTGCGACCTCGTCCTTGCGCCGCCGCGCCCGCGAGTCATGAAGAGGCTTCTTCCGCAGCTCGCTTCGCTCGGCGTCGGCACGATTGTCCTCGTCGGCGCGAAGAAGGTCGAGAAGGACTTCTGGGGCGCCACGCTTCTAAAGGAGGAGAACTTCAGGCCGCTTTTCGTGGACGGGCTCATGCAGGCGGGGACGAGCGTCATGCCGCGCCTTGAGGTGCGCAGGAACTTCAGGCGCTTCGTCGGCGACGAGCTTGACGGGCTTTTCCCGACCGCGAACCGCATCGTCGGGCATCCGGGCGGCGCGCAAGGTCCGTCCGCGCGGCGGGAGGGGCGGCTTCTTCTCGCAGTGGGGCCCGAGGGCGGCTGGACCGACGACGAGGTTGAACTCCTCGAATCGCACGGCTTTTCGCGCCATTCCCTCGGCTCGCGCATATTGCGCACCGACACGGCGCTCATTGCGCTTCTCTCGCGCCACTTGCCCGCCGCGTGAAGTTTTGGTAAAATGGCGGCAAGCGGCGACGGCCGTGTAAACTTTAGGAGGAAAACACATGAAGATCGTTACGACAGCTATCCAGACCCTGGCAATGGCGGCAATTGCCGGATGCGCCACGGTGAACAAGCCGGGATACGACACCCTCATCGCCCACCGCGGCGAGTCGAAGGACGCCCCCGAGAACACATTGCCCGCCTACAGGCTTGCGGTGGAGCGCGGCTTCGGCTTCGAGTGCGACCTCTACCTTTCCAAGGACGGGCGCGTGTTCACGTTCCACGACTCAAACCTGAAGCGCACGACCGACGGGGCGAACACGAGCAGGTGCGCCGACGTGACGTGGGCCGACACGCTCTCAAAGCTCGACGTCGGCAGCTGGGGCAAGTGGAAGGGCTCGCAGTATGCGGGGACGACCCCGGCGCTGCTTGAGGACGTCCTCGCGCTCGCGAGGAACGGGCGTCGCGTGTATCTCGAGATAAAGGCCGGGCCGGAAATCGTGCCCGTCATAAAGGCGGTGCTTTCGTCGCAGGGCAACGCCACCCCCGACAATGTCCTCTTCATCTGCTTCAACCAGAGCGTATGCAAGGCCATAAAGGACATCATGCCAGAGTACACTGTCTACTGGCTGGTCGGCTCGCACGTGGGCAAGGGCGAGTCCCGCCGCCCGATCACCGCCGATGAGGTGATCGCAGGGGCCAGGGAGGCTGCGGCGGACGGCGTCGACATGAATTTCAATCCGGACGTGGTGGACGAGGCGTTTGTCGCGGCGGTGAAGAAGGAAGGGTTTTCGTTCCACGTCTGGACGGTTGACGACCTTCCGCAGGCGCTTCGGGCGTTTGCCGTCGGCGCGGAAACCGTCACGACGAACTGCGCGAAGGATCTTCTCGACGAATACACGATGCTTTTCGCCCCCGAGCCCGACACCCGCGACGTGTTCTCCGATCGCATCATAGACGGTGCCGCGTTTCCGCTTGGGTATTGACACTCGGTTCCACAAAAAATAGCGAAGTTTTGGTATAATATCCGCATGAACGGATATACGTGCGTCGTTTGCATCAAACAGGTGCCAGATACCAAGAAGGTGACCGGGCAGGCCATGAAGGCCGACGGTACCATCAATCGTGCCGCATTGCCGGCTATCTTCAACCCCGAGGACAAGAACGCCCTTGAGGCGGCGCTTTCCGTAAAGGAGCGCTACGGCGGCAAGGTGATCGCCATCGCCATGGGCCTTCCGGCTGCGACCGCGATCCTGCGCGAGGCGCTTGCCTGCGGCGCGGACGAGGCCGTCCTCGTCACCGACCGCAAGGCGGCGGGGTCCGATACGCTCGCGACGAGCTACATCCTCTCGCAGGCGGTGAAGAAGTTCAATCCCGATCTCGTCTTCTGTGGCCGCCAGGCCATCGACGGCGACACGGCCCAGACAGGCCCGCAGATCGGCGAGAAGCTCGACTGCTCCGTCGTCACCTATCTTGAAAAACTCGACCTCGACGGCGACACCGCCGTCGCCGTGCGCGACATCGGCACGGGCGTCGAGACTTGCCGCGCGAAGCTCCCAGCGCTTTTCACCGTCACCGAGAAGTTCGGCGAGCTTAGGCCGTTTGAGATGCGCCGCGTCATGAAGTACAAGAATGCCGAGCCCACGATCCTCGACTGCGCCGCGATCGGCTGCGAAGACGATCGCTGCGGCTTCGCCGGGTCGCCGACGAGCGTCAACAAGATAGAGTCCGTCGTCCTCGCGGGCGGCGAGTTCAAGGAAGTCGCCGCGACCGACGAGGGGATCGGCGCTCTCGTCTCCGAGCTTATCAAGGACCACACGATTGGGTAGTGGCTGGTAGTTGGTGGTAAGTAGTTAGTAGTTGGAATTAAAAATTTTGAAATTATGAAAAATACACAAGGCGAAGTCTGGGTCTTTGCGGAGCAGGAGGAGGGCAAGCTCTCCGACGTTCCGTTTGAACTTCTCGGCAAGGCCCGCGAACTCGCGGGCAAGCTTGGCGTCAAGGTCGGCGCGGCCCTGATGGGCTCGGGCGTAGAGTCGCTCGCGAAGCCGCTTTTCGAGGCCGGTGCCGACATCGTGCACCTCGTCGACGACCCCGCGCTCAAGGTCTACCGCAACAAGGCGTATCGCCACGCGATGGTCGAGCTCGTAAAGGAGGTCAATCCGCAGATCGTGATCTTCGGCGCGACGCACATGGGCCGCGACCTCGCGCCTTCAGTCGCCTCGGCGCTCAGGTGCGGGCTTACGGCCGACTGCACCGATCTCCAGATCGGCGACTATGAGGACAAGAAGACGAAGGAGACTTTCACCAACGTCCTCCACCAGATCCGTCCGGCTTTCGGTGGCAACATTATCGCGACGATCGTCAATGCCCGCAACTGGCCGCAGATGGCGACCGTGCGCGAGGGCGTGATGAAGCCGTTGGAGAGGGGAACGGGGAACGGGGAACGGGGAACGATCGTGAAGCACTCGGCTCACCTTGACGGCGTCGAGATTCCGGTCGAGGTCGTCGAAATCGTCCGCAAGGCGTCGACGGTCAACCTCAAGGGCTCGCGCATCATCGTGTGCGGCGGCGCGGGCGTTGGCTCAAAGGAGAACTTCAAGCTTCTTCATGACCTCGCGAACGTTCTTGGCGGCGCGGTCGGCGGATCACGCGCTGCTGTCGACCTCGGCTACTGCGAGCACGAGCGTCAGATCGGTCAGACGGGCGTAACGGTGCGTCCCGCGCTTATGATCAGCTGCGGCGTCTCGGGCGCGGTTCAGCACCTCGCCGGCATGCAGGACTCGGCGAAGATCATAGCCATCAACACCGACAAGGACGCGCCGATTTTCAAGGTCGCGCACTACGGCATCGTCGGCGACCTCAACGTGGTCGTTCCGAAGCTGATCAAGGCGATTAAGTCGAAGGGAGAGTGACATGGGCAATTTCTACAGGGACAACAAGGACATCGAGAACGTCATCGACCTTCTCGACTTGAGCGAGGTCGCGACGCTGCTCGAAGAGGACTTCAAGTTCGCGAAGGAATACGACTTCGCGCCGAAGGACGCGGCAGACGCGATCGACAACTACAAGCGCGCGATCGACCTCTGCGGCGACATCATGGCGAACCGCATCGCCCCGCTCGCTGAGGAGACCGACCTTGTCGGCAACACTCTGAACGAGGACGGGTCTGTCACGCGCGCACCCGGCATGAAGCTCGCGATCGAGCTCTTCGGCAAGACCGGACTCATGGGCGTCACGATTCCCTACTACCTCGGCGGCCTCAACATGCCCTGCACCGTCCTCACTGCGTGCAACGACATCGTGAGCCGCGGTGACGCGGGTCTTATGAACCTCTTCGGTCTCCAGGGCATCGCCGAGACGATCAACTGGTTTGCCGACGAGGAAATCAAGAAGCAGTACGTTCCGCGCCTCGTCACCGGCGAGTGGACTGGCGCGATGGTTCTCACCGAGCCGGACGCCGGTTCCGACCTCCAGTCCGTCAAGACTTCCGCCTACCTCGACAAGGACGGCGTCTGGCGCGTCAACGGCGTCAAGCGCTTCATCACGAACGGCTGCGGCGAAGTTCTTCTCGTCCTCGCCCGCACCGAGCCCGAGTTCAGCGACGGTCGCGGCCTCAGCTGCCTTCTCGTCGAGAAGGGCCCGTGGGTCAAGGTGCGCCGTCTTGAGAACAAGCTCGGCATCCACGGCTCTCCCACTTGCGAGATGGTCTTCACCGAGGCACCCGCGAAGCTGATCGGACTCAGGAAGCGCGGCCTCATCACCTACGTCATGGCGCTTATGAACGGCGCCCGCATGGGCATCGCCGCCCAGGGTACCGGCATTGCAGAGGCCGCCTACCGCGCGGCCCGCGACTACGCCGCGGCGAGAAAGCAGTTTGGCGTCACGATCGACACGTTCCCGGCGCTCCGCGAGCTCATATCGACGATGTCGGTCGAGCTCCAGGCGTCGCGTCTTCTCACCTACTACGCGGCGAAGAACGTCGACCTCGAATCGGGTCTCGGCAAGAAGTTCGAGTCGCTTAAGGGAACGCCCGAGGCGCAGGCCGTCCGTGCGCGCTTCAAGAAGTACGCGGCGTTCAACAAGATGCTTACCCCGATGGCGAAGTACTATGGCTCCGAGCTTTCGATGCGCAACGCGCAGGGCGCGATTGCGGTTCTCGGCGGCTCGGGCTTCATGAAGGACTATCCGTGCGAGCGGTATCTCCGCGACAGCCGCATCACGACGATCTACGAGGGCACTTCGCAGCTCCAGGTCGTCGCCGCGATTGCGGGCGTCACGGGCGGTCTCGTCCACGAAGTGATAGCCGACATCCTCGGCAAGGAGGATTGGCACGGCGAGCATCCGCGCATGACGAAGCTTTTGAAGGCGCTCGACGACGCGGTGGAGTTCGTGAAGGGGCGCGAGGACGCGAAGACGTACCACGACCTCTCCGCGAGGAAGCTCGTCGACGCGGCGATTGCGCTCATCGTCGCCGCGCTCTTCGTCAAGGCCGCCGCGAAGTTCGCCAGCAAGAAGCCTGCGCTCGAGTTCTGGCTGAATGTCGAGTTCCCGCGCGTCAGGGGCGAGCTTGAGCAGGTCATGTCGGGCTATGTCGGCTCGACCGCCGAGTTCGAGACACTCGCCCCCGCCGTTCCCGCCGAGGACTGATTCCCGGCGGAGCCCGAGCGGTATGCGTGGAACCATGACACTCGCCGTGCGATTTGCGTTCGCCCTGTCGTTGTCGCTGGGCGCGTCGCTGTTCGCCGCAGGTCCCAAGGTGGATGCCCTCGCCGCGCGGGCCGGGAAGGGCATCCTCGTCCTGCAAGTCGGCGGCGACTGGTGCGTCAGCGGCGAGAGGGTGCGCAGGGTCTTCGAAAGCGCCGAGTTCCGGCGCGCCGTCGGGTCCAAATACGTCTTTGCCGTCTACGACGAGATGGAGGAGCCGACGGACGCCGTCAAGGAGTCGAATGCCGCCGTCTCCGACATCCTCGTAAGGACTAAGCGGTTCCCCGCGATAACCTGCTACGCGCCCGGCGCGACGCCCCGATTCTTCGCGCAGGTCGAAAACGTGCCGCAGGACATCACCGCCGAGAAGCTTGCCGGCGCCGTGGAGAAGTTGACCGCGAGGAAGGACCGGGCCGAGGAGCTTTTCAGGAAGGCCGCGGCATTGAAGGGCGAGAAGGCCGCCGACCTCTATGGCGCGGCGTTTGACCTGCTTGTGTCGATGGCGGGGACGTTTCACGGGAAAGAGGTGACCAAGGGCAAGTGCGGCTGGACAGGCGAGTGGAAGGCGTTGGTCGCCCTCGACGCAAACGATTCCCTGGGCTGGGTGAAGCATTTCGAGATCGACGACTACAAGGGCGTGTCGATGGTCGAGAAGGTCACGGAAGAAAGGAAAAACGGCTCCACGGCGTTCCTCGACGGCTTTCGCCGCATACCCACCGTCCACTTTAGCGCAAGCCAGCGCCAGCTAGTCAAGGTAATGGAGTATGCCGCGACGACCGACGGGACGGACAGGCCCCTC
The DNA here is from genome assembly GCA_902799385.1 of uncultured bacterium. Taxonomy (GTDB): domain Bacteria; phylum Verrucomicrobiota; class Kiritimatiellia; order RFP12; family UBA1067; genus UBA1067. Next base: position 109,246 of record CADCAK010000001.1, read on the forward strand.
AGGCCGGACGGCAAGGCCGCGCTCAAGGCCGCGCTTGAGCTCGGGCGCAACACCTTCTGGGGGCAGTATGCGATGGGGCGGCTCATGATGGACGGCGAGAAGTACGAGTCTAGGGGCCTCCGGCGCGCGGCGGTCCGTCCGCGTCCGGCGGCGGGTGCGGGCGGCGTCGGGCCGGCCTTCGCGCTCGACCGGGTGAAGACCTCGATAGACGGCATCAAGCCGTCGGCCGGCCTCACCGAGCAGCAGAAGCTTGCCGTGGCGCGGCACGCCGTCCTTCGGCTCGTCGGGAAGAAGGGCTGGGACGCGCTTGTCGCGTGTCCCGGTTCGGCCGAGTTCCTTAAGGCGTTCATGAACGACCGCACATGGCTTGAGGATTTTGCGTGGAGCGGCACGTTCCCTGCGAACAGCTCCGACGGCTGGGCTCGCGCAGGCGACGGCCCCGGCGACGGCGCGGCCGCCGCGCTCGCGCTTGAGTCTCTCGTCTTTCAGGACAACGGCAGGTGGGTCCCGTTTGCGGACGGCGCGTTCGCGAACAACGAAGGCCGCCGCTTCATGACCGCGCTTGCGCTCAACTATCCTGACAAGGACGAGGCATGGCTCGCTGACGTGCTCGACGCCTACCGTGCGACGGCGACGGCGGGGCGTTTGCACAGGAGCGCCTATTCGCAGCCGGTCTGGATATGGCGCTTCGCCCTCCACCAGGGCCACGGATCCGCAAGCGTAGACAACATGGCGGCGCAGCAGCGCCACCTCGACAGGTTCGTCAACCTGCCGAGCAGGGAGTACGGCGGCGCGTGCTGGATGATACAGTACCGCTCGTTCAACTGCTTCGGCGACTCCGTGCAGGGGCCGCTCTACTACAAGCCATGGGCGACGGCGGGCGAATGGCCGAAGAGGCGGTATTCGCAGATCGTCGGCGGCGTGTGTGGCGAGCTGTCGAAGTTCGGGAGCGCCGTCTCCAACGCCCACGGGCTTCCCTCGACGACGGCGGGGCAGCCCGCCCACTGCGCCTACACGCGCCGGCTCCCTTCGGGCCGCTGGGAGGTGGACTACAGCGTCACGGGGCATTCGCAGATGCACCTTTGCTTCTGGAACAGGCACCCATGGCAGTATTCCGTAGCCATCGAGAAGACCTTTAGCGGCGACCGCGAGAAGCGCCTCGCCGCCGACCGGCTGCTGGAGCTCGCGATCGTCGCGGAGGAGCGCAAGCTCAAGTCGCCTGACGTCGAGGCGTACTTCAGGCAGGCCTGCCGCTCCTGGCCCGCACACTACGGCGCGTGGAAGGCGTATGGCGACTGGGTCGCCCGCACCGGCGCGTCGATCGACACGATGCGGACATGGGTGCGAGGCTGCTCTCGCGGGATGAAGACCGGCCGCCAGCCGCTATGGGACTTCCTTACGCCGTACTTTGCGCGGGTGGCCAGGGAGAAGGGCGCGAATGCGCTTGCGGACGAACTCGTCGTCTTCGCCCCGATGCTACGTCAGAGCGACGAGGCCGTTCAGGAGGAGGCCGACTTCAAGGCGATGCTGGCGGAGTGGACGCGGCCGCTCGCTTCCGACGCAGGGCTCCTGGTGCCGGTCCTGAAGGCGATGCTGCTCTCGCAGTATGGGACGAAGGACTACTTCACGCAGGTGCTTGGCTGGGGCGGCGACGTCATGATGGGCGACAGGGGCCTTTCGGCCGTCTACGTCAAGACGCTTGGCGAGGTCGTAGCCGAAAAGGCGAAGGGCGGCGCGCCGTCCGCGCTCGACTTCAACCCGCTGATGCTGGGCGCGTCGAAGTCGGACAACCTCGAGGCATTCCGCCAGATGGCGCTGCTACAGGACAGGCTCGAGCCGTACAAGGGCGACGGCAAGCCGTATCCCGCAGTCGATTTCGGCGGACAGCTCGTCTCGGCGGAAGGGCTTTTGAAGACTTCCTCGACGAGCGGATGGGACAAGCCTAAGAACTACGCCCGCTGCATCGACGCGACTCCGTGCGGCGGGAACGGGTTCCACACCGCGAAGGAGAAATCTCCCTGGGCCGTCGTGATGCTTCCAGGGCCGGTTTCGGTGTGCGGAGTGGTCGCCGAGAACAGGTCGGGGCGGCAGAACCGCCACCGCCAGGCGCCGCTTGAGCTTCAGGTGTCCGAGGACGGCTCGGAGTGGACGACGGTGTACAGCGACGACCAGGTGCGCGACACCTACCGCATGGACCTGAGGGCGTCCTCGCCCCGTGCGCGCTACGTCCGCATCCGCCGCGTCCCCGACGCGAAGGACGAAGTCTACCACCTCGGCAAGATTCTCGTTTACGGGAAGAAACTGTATTGAGTCCGCATGGCAATCGCTGATGGAAAGGATGCAATGAAAAAGTTGGTTGTATGTACGGTGCTTGCGCTCGCGGTTGCGGCGCATGGGGACGAATGGCCGGTTGCGCGGCACTTCGACGGCGAGCATCTTCTGCGAGTGGCGCTGCCGATGGGCGGCATCGGGTGCGGCGCGATTTCGCTTTCCGGGCGCGGCGACCTCGTCGACTGGGAGATAATGAACCGCGCCAACAAGTCGATGAGCGAGTCGGAACGGGGCCCTGTCTCGCGAACTTTCTTCGCAATCCGCGTCAAGGGCGCGTCGCATGAATCCACCACGATGCTTGCGGGGCCGCTCCATCCGACGGAAATGTATGCGTCCGAGGGCAACTGTGCACCGCAGAGCGGGCTGCCGCGCTTCCGCGAGGCAACGTTCGAAGGGGCGTTCCCGTTTGGCGTAGTGCGTCTCTCCGACAGGGATCTGCCCGTCAAGGTGACAATTAAGGGCTTTTCGCCGTTCGTGCCCGGCGACAGCTCGGCAAGTTCGCTTCCCGTGGCGTCGCTAGAATATGACGTGGAGAACATTTCCGGCGAGCCGATTGAGGTGTCCGTCGCGGCGTTCGTTAGGAACATCGTCGGGAACGACGGCAATCCGACCGGGTTCACCGGCCGCCGCCTTTCGCGCACCGGTGGAGAGAAAGGCAACCGCACCATGTTTCGCGAGGGTGCGGGGCTTAGCGGCGTGATGTGCCTTTCGGACGGCGTTGCGACGAACTCTCCCGCGTACGGGACGTTCGCGCTCTCCACGCCCGACGCCGACGGGTCGCTCACCTTCCGCGAGTCGTTCGCGCCGAATCGCTGGAGCGGCACGGTGCTCGATTTCTGGGACGACCTCTCGGATGACGGAGAGCTTTCGCCTCGTCCGTCCGGCGGCGGGGAGCCGCATGGAGGGCTTTGCCTGAAGAAAACAGTTCAAGTCGGCGCGAAGATGCCGTTCCGATTCGCGTTTACGTGGAACTTCCCGAATCGTCCGGCGTGGAGCGACACGAATGTCATCGTAGGCAACTGGTATTCAGGGAACTATGTCGACGCCTGGGACGCGGCGGAGAAGATAGTGCCGCGCCTTGGAGAGCTGGAAGAAAAGTCGCTCGCTTTCACGCGGAAGGTTCTCGCGCTTGACGCGCCCGATGCGTTGAAGGAAGCCGCGCTTTCCAACCTCGCCGTGCTTAAGAGCCAGACGGTGTTCCGCGTCCCTTCGGGGCATCTCCTTGGGTGGGAGGGCGTCTTCGACCATGAGGGGTCGTGCAGGGGGAGTTGCACCCACGTCTGGAACTACGAGAACGCCGTGGCATGCCTCTTCCCCGACCTCGCTCGGTCCATGCGCGACGTCGAGTTCAACTACGCGATGAACCCCGAGAACGGCGCGATGGAGTTCCGCGTGCGCCTGCCGCTCGGCACGAAGCCGGGCAACGGCGTCGCCGCCGACGGGCAGATGGGGTGCATAATGAAGGTCTACCGCGACTGGAAGATATGCGGCGACGACAAGTGGCTCGCCGCGCTCTGGCCGAAGGTGAAGAAGGCCCTTGAGTTCGCATGGATTCCGGCGGAACAGTGGACCTGGAACGCGAAGTGGCGCAAGGGCGGCTGGGATGTCGGCAAGTCGGGCCTCATGGACGGCGAGCAGCACAACACGATGGACGTCAACTACTACGGCCCGAACTCGCAGATGGGCTTCTGGTACCTCGGCGCGTTGCGCGCGGCGGAGGAAATGGCGAAGGCGATGAATGACGACGCCTTCGCGAAGGAGTGCCGCGAGATATACGAGAAGGGCACGCGCCGCATCGACGCCGAGCTATTCAACGGCGACTACTACGAGCAGCGCATCACTGAGGGCCACGGCGAGCTCCCCTACCAGCTCGGAAAGTGTTGTCTCGTAGACCAGCTCGTAGGACAGCAGATGGCGCACCTGTGGGACCTGGGCGACCTTGCGAAGAAGGAGAACCTGAGAAAGACCTGCGAGTCGATCATGAAGTGGAACTTCCTCCCGGACTTCACGCGGCACTTCAACAACATGCGCACGTACTGCGTGGGCAGGGAGTCGGGGCTTCTCATGGGCAGCTGGCCGCGCGGAAGGCTCAAGACGCCATTCCCGTACTTCGGAGAGGTTATGACGGGCTTCGAGTACGTCGCCGCTGCCGAAATGGTGTTTCAGGGAATGGACGAAGACGCCGTGAAGGTCGTCAAGGCGATTCGCGATAGGCACGACGGGCTAAAGCGCAATCCATTCAACGAGCCGGAGTGTGGGCACAACTACGCCCGTTCGATGGCGAGTTGGAACGTCCTGCTGGCATGGGTCAAGGCGCATGGCGGCAGTGTCGGGGACCTGATATGGCGGTAATCGTCCGCTTTATGGTATAATAGCGCCATGAAAACCATTGCAATAGCAGTCGCGTCCGTCGCAGCCGCGACGACTGTCGCGTCCGCCGCGATATACGGCGACACGCCCGATTCCAGGCACGCCTGGAGCGTGCATGACATGAACCGTCCGAACCCGGTGAAGGTCGTCGCGGAAGCCGGCACGCCGCCGAGCGACGCCGTCGTCCTCTTCGACGGCACGGCGGAGTCGTTCGAGAAGAACTGGTGCGACGGCAGCGGCAAAGCTCCGAGGTGGAAGCTCGGCGGCGAGGGTGACTTCTACTGCGAGCCCGGCGCGAAGTGCGGCGCGATCCGTACGCGCCGTCCGTTCGGCGACTGCCAGCTGCACCTGGAGTTCCGCCACCCCGCCGACATCGGGATCGTCCCGAAGAAGGGCCCGCAGATGCACGGCAATTCCGGCGTGTTCCTCATGTCCAACTACGAGGTACAGGTGCTCGAGTCGTTCGGGACCGATCCCGACGACATGAAGAACCCGAACTACGCCGACGGGCAGGCCGGCGCCGTCTACGCCGAGAACCCGCCGAGCGTCAACCCAGCGCGGCGCCCCGGCACATGGCAGACGTACGACATCATCTTCCACCAGCCGGTGTGGGACGGGCTGAAACTGCTGCATCCCGGCAGCGTTACGGTGCTGTTCAACGGCGTCGTCGTGCAGGACCACTGGGAAATGGAGGGCCTGACTACGCACAGGAGGCGGCGTCCGCTCGCCCCGCATGCGGACAAGATGCCGCTTTCCCTCCAGGACCACGGCTGCAAGGTGCATTTCCGCAACATCTGGATACGCGAGATACCTTCACGCTATGCGAACACCACCCATGGCGGGCCAGGCGTGGACGAGAACGCTGTGGCGGCTCTTCGCCGCAAAACGGCGGCCGAGCTGTTCGCCAAGATCGAAAAGCCGGTGTCGCCGTCGATTGCCAGCATGGAGGCGCTTGGCGAGATCATAGGCTACGCATGCGAGGGCGAATACGAGAAGACGTGGAAGCAGACGTCGGAGGAGTTCAACAAGGTCCTGGACGGCATGTCCGACGACGAGCTAAAAGCCCAGAAGCGGGCGTTGCTCGGCCTCCGCGAGAAGCTCGACACGCTGGTTCGCAATGGCGTCATTTCGCAGGGCTGCGGCACGTGCCGCCGAATCAACGCCATAGCCCTTCGCCTTGGCTGGTGATTTTTTTTGTCAGATTTCCCGGTTGGCGGCGAGTAGGGGTATATGAAACTAAAAAAACTCGTCGTAATCGGGGCGTTTGTCGCCCTCGCGGTCGCGCTTTGCGCAACTGCATCGTCATTGTTCTGGGTCTGCCGCAAGGTTCGCGCCTTCGAAGCTGAGCACGGAGGCAGCGTCTACGCCAACTTGAGCAAGGCGCAGATGGACGAAATCATAAAGGCCAAGATAAAGGAAGTTGCGACTAATGCGGCTCCCGCCTCTGCCTCGGCCCCCGCGCAGCCGCAACCCGCCCCTGCCGCCGATAAGCCGAAGGGCCCGCCTCCTCCGCCAAAACCGATGGTGAGGTTTGCAGCCCCTGGACGCTACCTCCCGCCCGGCGGCGCGAGGGCAATTGGCGTAGAGTCCGTCAACGTGACGAACATCCATGCCCAGATATGTCGCGTGGTGCCGGAAAACGTCGTTCAGCTTCTTGCCCGCGAGGAGCGCGAGTACAGCCGCTATCAGTGGGGTGGCACCGCAGACGACGAGGAGACCGAGGAGCTTTCTGGCGAAATCGAGGAACGCGACTTCGCCTGCGTGAACAGACCTAACGAAAAGGCGACCATTGCCGTGCCCGTGAAGATGAACGACGGCGGCAGCGCCAACGGAATCTTCCTCGTCGCCGTTAGGAGCGCCGATCGTCCGCGCGAAGACGGCTGGTGGGTCGATGAATCAAAGCAAAACCCCAACCGCTACCGCCTCGTCTGCCTTTCCGACCTCGGGCTTTCCGTTCGCTTGAACGGAACCGACTCGCCCGGCGTTTGGGTGACTTCGCTTATGAAGGGCACGCCTCTTGACAGCGTCAAGGTGACGGTATATTCCAAGGCGAATATCAAGGTAATGGAAGGCGAGACCGACGAAAACGGCTGGAGTCGCCTCGTGCGCGTCGCGAAAGGCGAGCCGTTTGCCGTAGTCGCCGCAAGTGCCGATGGCACCGACAGCACGTTCCTCGCTCTTCGCGACTCGATGGAGGTCGACGAGACATATTCAGACGGTTGCCGCCCAGAATACCTCGCGCACGACGGTGTCGAGGCGTTCCTCTGGACCGACCGCGGCATCTACCGCCACGACGAGAAGATAATGGTTCACGCGCTTTTGAGGAACGGCCGCCGCCAAGCGCCGAGTCCAATGCCTGTTGAACTGCGGCTCGTGAGCCCGAAAGGCGACATATATTCCCACCTTACGGCAACGACTGACGCCGAGGGCTCGCTTTTGTGCGATACATTTACCGTTCCCGCAGACCAGCCGAGCGGTGCGTGGAAGTTCCATGCAAAGATACCCGGCAAGGATGGTCGCATACTTGGCACGGCAGAGATAAAGGTCGAGGAGTTCGCCCCGCCGCAGATTCGCGTCCGTGTCGAAGCGGATTCCACGGCGCATCCCTCGAACTTCGCGTTCTCGGTCTCTGCGGAGCATCTTTTCGGCGGTCCTGCCCACGCGCTTGCCTGTGAAGGCGCAGTCGTGTTCGAGGATTACTCTTTCGCGCCGCCACAATGGAAGGGGTGGTCATTCGGGAACTGCGACCTCGGCCTCAAGCCGAATTTTCGCAAGCTTGCCAAGGCCTCGCTCGACCGCGAAGGCAAGTGCGCCATGTCCGCGCCGCTTTGGGCCGATTCGGGGCTGCCAAAGGCCGCAGTGCGCGCAACAGCGCAAGGGACTGTATTCGAGGACGGCGGCCGCCCTGCGACGGCACGCGCTTCCGCAGTTCTCCACTACTACCCATACTACATCGGCTCCACACTTGAGTCGTGGATGCGGCTAGACCAGGGTCTTGCGCCGAAGATTCGCTTTGCCTGCGTGAAGCCGGACGGCTCGCGCCACGGGGAAAGCCGCACCCTCTTTGCGACATTGGAGCGCATTGACTCCGTGTATTCCTACCGCCGCCAGTCGAACGGATGGGAGACATGGGATTGCGAGCGCATTCGCAAGGTTGTCGCGTCGTCCGTCAAGATCGTCGTTCCTGCAAGCGAGGATGCGGTATTCGACATCCCAGCAAGCGCCTGCGGTGACTACGCGCTTACCGTGACGGATTCCGAGACGGGCGTGTCGTTTGCAAAGACCTTCTACTTGAGTGACTGGGGCGATTCGGCGGTTCGTGCGCCGCTCTCCGACCCGACGGCCGTCACGCTCACTACCGACAAGCCGTTCTACCGCGTAGGCGAAACGCCGCGTTTGATGGTTCGCGCTCCTTTCGCCGGATATGCGCTTGTATCGGTGTTGCGCGAGAAGGACGCATATACAGACATCGTCGCTCTCACAAATGCGACGAGCGAAATTGCGCTCAGGTCCGTTGCGCTCGAGAACGCGCCGAACCTTGACGTTTACGTGTCTGTCGTGCAGAGCGTCGAGGCGAACGCAAAGCACATGGCCGCGCGCGCACACGGACAGGCGACGATATCTGTGCGCCCGATTGAGGACGAGATCGCCGTCAAGGTTGAGAAATGCGATGTAGTCGTCGGTGGCGAGAAGGGCTCGTCGGCGACCGTCACCTTCGAGGCGCGCGGCGCATCTGCCGCGCTCGTCACTGTCGTGGACGAGGGGATAAACATCCTCACGGACGAGCAGGTGCCTGATCCTGTGGCGCATTTTGCCGCGCCGCGCTACGCGAGCCATCCGCTCTATGACATCTACCACCGCATGCTTCCCGTGCTTGGCGAGGACCTTCTCCGCGCGAGCGGCGTCAAGACAGGCGGTGGCGCGGGAGCGGAGATGCTTGGGCGCGTAAGCCCTGTGCCGACGCGCAGGTTCAAGCCGCTTTCGCGTTGGAGCGGTCGCATGGAAGTCGGCGAAGACGGGAAGGGTGTGTGCGAGTTTCCTCTTGGTGAGTTCGTCGGCGAGATTCGTGCGACAGTCGTAGCGTGGAGCGCGTCGGCGTCTGGCTCTGACGCGATTCAGGCGAAGGTCACGCCGAAGATTGTCATGATGCCGGACGCTCCGCGTTTCGTCGCTCCTGGTGATGTCTTCGAGGCGACGCTGCCGATCTACAACAAAAGTGGCGAGACGGCGAAGATGGGATACTCGATTTCCGTCGGAGGGAAGAATGTGTCATTTGCCTCCATCTTCTCGCTTGAGAACGACGGCCACACAAACATCGTCGCGCGGATTGCGGCGCCAGAGGGACCAGGAGAGCTCGACATCGTTTATCGTGTGCGCGGCATGGGTGAGACCCACGAGCAGACGATTCACTTGCCCGTTCGCCCCGCCGTCGCCTGGGTAGAGACTTCTGGCATAACGGCGAGGGAGAAATTGGCAGACGCGGTCGGCAAGGTCGGACGTCTTGAGAAGTTGTTTACGAAGGAATACGACACTCCTCTCGGCGGGTACGAGGCGGCGCTACGCTGGCTCGCGGAATATCCGCATGGCTGTCTTGAGCAGACTTCCTCGCGCATGTTCCCGCTTATGGGCGCGGGCGGAATTCTCGCCTCTGTCTCGCCTGTGGGGCCTGATGTCGTATCTTCGGGTGTCAGGCGCGTCGAGTCAATGGTGAGGTCTACCGACTTCGTGATGTGGCCTGACTGCAATTATGCGCCGTGGGATAGCGAAGTGTCGCTCTACGCCGCGCACTTCCTCGTCGAAGCGGAGAAGAACGGCTATGCGATCAATCGCGCCGCGAAGGATCGGGTATTCGGCTTCCTGAAGCGCTGGGCGATGTCGACGAACGACACTGTGTCGGCCTACGCCTGCCACACGCTCGCGCTCGCCGGAAAGCCGGAGAAGGACCGCATGCTGCGGCTCTACGACGCGTCGACCAACTTGACGCTGCTTTCGCGCTCTCGGCTCGCCCGTGCGTTCGCCATCACGGGCGACAGGCGCCGCGCAGAGACGCTGCTTGCGGCGAATGTGGCGCCGTCGTCGGTGAAGGACGCTGCATTTGCTGTCCTCGCTCTTCTTGAGATCGATCCTGATGATCCGCGCATACTCCCGCTCATTTCCTATCTCGACGGACGGCGCGACCGCGAGCGGCTTTCGTGGGGGACTACGGGCGAGAACGCGCATGCGCTCCTCGCGATAGGCGCATACTACCGCCACCATCCCGCGAAGAGCGGCGAGAAGCTCGTCGTGTGGCACAAGCTCTCGCTCCCCAAGCCAAGCGACGTAAAGGACGAGTCGCGCGGCATTTCCATTGTGCGGCGCTACCTTACGCCCGAAGGAGTTGAGGCGGACCTCTCCAAGCTCTCGCTCGGCGAGATGCTGATAACGGAACTTGCAATCAAGGTCGACGACACGCGCGAGCTTTCAGACCTCGTTATCGAAGACCTCTTCCCCGCCTGCCTAGAACCAGTGCATGGTGGGCTCGCCCCTTCGTCCACGGATCAGGGTAAATGGGTGATGAGGTCGGACGCTCGCGACGATAGGATGCTCGTCTTCTCGAAGAGGTTCACGCTTGCGAAGGGCGAGGAGGCGACATTCCGCTATCCCGTGCGCGTCGTTTCGGCAGGAGACTACATCCTCCCCGGCCCAAGCGTCGAGGCAATGTACCATCCAGACCTCCACGCCCGCCGCGCCCCCGACCGCATTTCCGCCAGGCGGTGAACCGGCGGGGACAAGGCGCCTGTTTTCGGTTGTGCATGATTTTTGGCTTTTATTCAACACGGACGCCAAGTTTTATGGTATACTATTCCGACCACTTGACAAAGTGCAGTCGGGTGGATTGTATACTGGAGCAACCATGGCGAAAGTGAAGAAGGCTCTGAAGAAGGCCGCGAAGAAGATTGTGAACAAGCCCGCAAAGGGGAAGGTGAAGCCTGTTTCCAAGAAGGCTTCCGCCAAGAAGTCTCCCGCCAAAAAGGCGGGGGCGGGCGCGGCAGTCGGCAGGAAAGGCGCCAAGGCAGCCGCCGGTCGCCAGCGCGGCAGGGCCGTCGTGTCCGAAGACGACGTGGGCGACGACCTTCCCCCGGTAGATGCCGACGAGCAAATCGACGAAGAGTCCCTTGACGACGACCTGCTTGTCGCCGAGGTCGAGCGCGAGGAGGGCGACGAGCACGAAGACGAGGCGAGGTCGGGCGATACCGACGATGATGCCGAAGCTCCGCTGTCCCCGCAGCCGCTACCGAGCTTCGGCACGGACGACGCCGAGGCCTCCGAGACGGTCCTCCCGTCGATGGAGGGCATGTCGATCCTCCGCGAGACCGAGCTCAACGACGTCATCGTGGACGTGAAGCGCCGCAGCGAGGCGAATGGCGGCTACATCACCTACGAGGAGCTCAACCAGATACTGCCCTCCAACATCGTCGATGCGATACAGTCCGACAGATATCTCAAGATACTCGAGGCCCTTGGCGTGCAGGTGCTTCGCGAGGAGGACGTCAAGAAGTGGCTTGAGGCGAAGAACCAGAAGGCCTCTGACCCCAAGGCGCGCGCGGCGGAGATGATCGAGGACCCGATCCGCATGTACCTCCACCAGATGGGACAGGTCCAGCTTCTCTCGCGCGACGAGGAGGTCACGATATGCCAGACGATCGAGGATGCCGAGGCCAAGACCAAGAGCATGTTCAACAGGTTCCTCTTCGTCCCGAAGATGTACGCCGACCAGCTCGACAAGCTGGAAGGCCAGTCCGAGCGCTTCGACAGGATCGTCACCGACAAGTTCGACGAGAACCGTGACGCCTACATCGCGCTCATCCCGGGCTTTCGCAAGCAGATAAAGGACGTCGAGCGCCGCCTCAACGAGGCGAGCGCGAAGTACCTCTCGACCATCGCGAAGAAGCGGCCCCAGGCCGCCGAGGTGCGCAGCGCCGAGAAGAAGCTTGCGAACGCCCGCGCCGCGCTGAAGCAGTGCTTCATAGACCTCAGCTTCAAGCAGAAGGTCCTCGAGACGCTGTGCGCCGACGCGGACGAGCGCATCTACCTGCCCTACCGCGCGCTCGTCGCGAGGCAGTCCGCGCTCATGCAGTCCCGCCCGTCGAAGAAGCGCGACAGCGACCTTGCGCAGGTCCGCGAGCGGATGTCGCGCCTCGAGGCCCTGTTCGGCATGCCCGCCGAGGAGTTCATGACGACGTTCTCCGAGCTGAGGCGCGTCCTCAGGGCCGGGCAGACGGCGCGCACGAAGATGGTCGAGGCGAACCTGCGCCTCGTGATCTCCATCGTCAAGAAGTACATGAACCGCGGGCTCTCGTTCCTCGACCTCATTCAGGAGGGCAATACCGGCCTCATGAAGGCGGTCGAGAAGTTCGAGTACAAGCGGGGCTACAAGTTCTCGACCTACGCGACGTGGTGGATCCGCCAGGCGGCGACCCGCGCGATCGCGGACCAGGCGCGGACAATCCGCATCCCCGTCCACATGATCGAGACGATCAACAAGCTGATGCGCATCCAGAAGAAGCTCATCCAGAAGCTGGGCCGCGAGCCAACCGAGGCCGAGCTTTCAAAGGAGATGGGCCTTCCCAACGACCAGGTCAGGGCGGTCAAGCGGATGGCGCAGCAGCCGATTTCGCTGCAGTCGAAGGTCGGCGACAACGACGACGCGCACTACGGCGACTTCATCCCCGACCTTTCGAGCGAGAATCCCTTCGAGGTAACCGAGGGGCACCTTCTCAAGGAGAGGCTGAGGGACATACTGAACACGCTGACCGACCGCGAGCGGCAGGTTGTCGACTTCAGGTTCGGCCTGACCGACGGCTACAGCCGCACGCTCGAGGAGGTCGGGAGGCTGTTCAACGTAACGCGAGAGCGAATTCGCCAGATCGAGGCGAAGGCGCTCAGGAAACTCCGCCATCCGAGCCGGATGAAATCGCTCGGAGACTATCGAAACAGCTAAAGGCAAGGAAGGAAAAATACCACAATGAACTGCATCAATGGAGCTCTTGAGCTTTTCAAGACGAATTCGTGCGCGGCCTGGACCATCGCTGTCGCCGCGTTTGCGCTGGGCGCGATTGCGGCGTGCGCCGTCTGCCGGATGTTCCGCTCGTGCGGAAAGTGCGGCGATTCCTGCGGGGACGCCGGCAAGAGGCAGGCCCCGAGGCGCCAGGAGCGCAGCGAGCCCAAGTTCGAGAAGGTCCATCCCGCACCGGCGGACGGATCCATCGAGATATACGTCGGCAACCTCAGCTACGACCTCACCGAGGACCAGCTCCGCAAGGAGTTCGAGGCTTTCGGCAAGGTGAACTACGTGCGCATCATCACGAACCGCTACAACGGCAGGTCCAAGGGCTTCGGGTTCGTGCACATGCCGAACCGCGCAGAGGTCGATGCCGCCGTCAAGGCGCTCTCCGACAAGGAGGTGCTCGGCCGCAAGCTAAAGTGCAACGAGGCCAAAAATGTCGGTTAAGGCACTTGTCGTGCTCGCCGACGGCTTCGAGGACGTCGAGGCCATCACGGCTGTGGACGTCCTCCGCCGCGGCGGGGTAGAGGTCGTGACGGCCTCGCTCGCGGGCGGTCGCGAGGTGCGCAGCGCCCATGGCGTCGCGATGCTCGCCGACGCGCCCTTCGAAGAGGCCGAGAAGGACGACTTCGACGCAATCGTCCTCCCCGGCGGCGGCGAGGGCACGGCGAACATGAAGTCCTCGGCGGCGCTTCTCGAGCGCCTTCGGCGCCAGCGCGACGAGGGCGGCCTGCTTGCCGCGATCTGCGCGGCTCCGACGGTTCTCGTCGAGGCGGGCGTTCTCGGCGAAGGGCAGCACGTCACGTGCTACCCGACGTGTTCGGTCGAGCTCGATCGTCCCTGCGCGGGTGTTCCCGTCGTGGCGGACGGCAACGTCATAACGGGCCAGGCCCCCGGCTCTTCGATGCTGTTCGCGCTTGTCGTTCTGAAGGCGCTGACCGACGCGAAGAACGCGATGAGGGTGGCGCGCGGACTGGTGACCGACGTTCTCGACTGACGCCGCCATGTTCAGGCGGATCTCCATCACGAGCTGGAAGTTCCTCCTTGCCGGCAAGGGGATATCGTTCCGCACCGGCCAGTATTTCGGGGAGTCCATGCTTGTCGGGCTCGTCACCGGGTTCGTAGTCGTGGCGTTCCGCTACATGATAGACTTCGGCGAGTCGCTCCTCATGGGCGGCTCGTGGCTTTCAGGCCGCCGGTGGGCGATGATGTTCCTTCCCGCGCTTGGCGCGCTCGCGGGACATGCCCTTATAAAGAGGTTCGCGAAGCTCGAGCACGCGCGCGGCACCGACAGCGCCATAAAGGCCTACCACCAGCACGGCGGCTACATAACGTCCACCGTGATCCCGATAAAGTCGGTTGCATCCGTCCTTACCGTCGGCTCGGGAGGTTCCGCCGGCTACGAGGGCCCCGTGACTCTCATCGGCGCCGCGTGCGGCAGCGCGATCGCGCGGTCTCTCAACCTCACCGTCCGCGCAAGGCGGATACTGATGGCCGCAGGCCTCGCGGCCGGGATTGCCGCGCTCTTCCAGGCTCCGCTCGCCGGCGCGATCTTCGGCTTTGAGATCTTCTACTCGTCGAGCGATGTCGAGTACGAGACGGTCCTTCCGTGCTTCATCGCCGCGCCGGTCTCCTATACCATATACGCGTACTTCTTCGGGTGGCAGCCGCTGTTCGCTATGCCGCCCTGCGCCTACGAGAACGCGCTGAGGCTCCTTCCGTATTTCGCGCTCGCGCTTGTCATAACCTTCGGCGCGCGATTCTACATCAGCTTCTTCCGCGGCGTCGAGGGGATGTTCTCGAACCTCCGCGCGCCCGGCTTTGCGAAGGTCGTGGCCGGCGGGCTCGTCGTCGGGCTCCTCGGCTACTTCGTGTTCCCGGGCGTGTACGGCGCGGGCTATCCGATCATCCGCCGCTGCCTCGTCGAGGACGGCAACGCATTCGCGTTCCTCGCGGTATTCTTCCTCAACGTCGTCTCGACTTCGTTCACCGTCGGCTCGGGCGGCTCGGGCGGAATATTCGCGCCGGCGCTCGTGTGCGGCGCGACTCTTGGCGCGGCCACGGGGACTTTCTTCGCGCGTGTTTTGCCAGCGTCGTGGGGCGTGCATCCGTCCGCGTTCGCGCTTGTCGGCATGGCGGGTTTCCTCGCGAGCTCCGTGAGAATCCCCATGACAGCGATAGTGATGGTCGCCGAGATTTCGGGCAATCACCAGTTGCTCGCCCCCGCGATGTGGGTGTGCGGCATAGCGTTCTGGCTTAACAACGGCTGGTCGCTCTACCGCAGCCAGCCGCACAGTCGCGAGACGTCGCCGGTGCACGTCGGAGAATAAAATTCCGGGGGAAAAAAAATTTCATTTTCCCCCTTGACGGCGTCAACGCGAATATGATACAATTCGCACAACCTTTGAGTGAAGAAGGGAAAGTCCTCAGGCGTTAAGCCTGGCACCTAGGTTAAACCAGGTGAAACGAATGTTGACTTTTCCGAAGCGCGAGAAGGTGCGGTAATCGGAGATGCGAAACTCAAACCGTCGAAGATTGCTGAATGGCAACACGTGATGCCGACCGTGTTCACGCGGGTACAAAAAAGTGAAGCGGTATGAAACCACCGCCCACAACGGATCAGCCGGGTAGCTCCGGTCGAAGGGCAAGCGGAAATCCGCAGGTCTGGAGGAACAAGCCAAAGGAAACAAAACAACAATGAAGAAGCTCATGATTGCTGCCGCTGCTGCGGCAATGACGGCTGGTGCGTACGCCGGTGCGTGCGACGATGTCGACTATACGACCGAGTGGGATGACTGCATGGTCTACGACGTCACGTTCAAGCTCAAGACGCTTGCGCCCAAGAAGCTCGTCTGCAAGTCCTGCGACAGGTGCTCTGACGATGATGTCGTCTATTACCTCGCCGATGCGTCCCGTACGTTCAACGGCTACCTCTGGTTCTGCTACGAGGAGTGCTGGGATGCCGATGACACGCCTTACATCGCGCTCTGGGAGAAGAAGACCAGGACGGCCATCATCCCCCTCTACTACACCATCGAGGGCACCAAGAGGGTTGCGTATCCTGTTGAGACCGAGTTCTCGTTCCTCGGCCGCTACAACAAGAACGCCGACAAGGTCGCCGCGATGTGGGAGTTCGACTCTGCGTATGGCGTGTTCGCCGCCGCAGGTGTCAAGGGCACCGTCACGAAGGACAAGGAAGCGGGTACGGTCATGCTGAAGTCGATCTCCGGCAATGCGGTCGGCTATCTCGCGATGGAGACGATCGAGGTCGCCAAGAAGTGCGCCGATCCTGATGAGTTCACGGCCAAGATTGCTGGCCTGTGCGACTGCTGGGATACCTGGTGCGAAGATGGCGATGACGCCGACATCGTTCCGTTCTCCGGCACCTGGTCGCTCAAGTACAACAAGAGCCTTTCGACTGGTTCCAAGTCGATGCTCCTCGTTGTCCCGAGCTATGCTCAGGAGCTTGAGGTCTAATGTGCACTGACTGATTCCTAATAGGAATTAGTACAAGGGGGGTGGAAGGAAATAATTTCTTCTAACCCCCTTTGTTTTAGCAATTTACTTTCAAAGACGTAATGGATATAAACAGCAGAATTGTCGCAGGTGCATTGGCGCTTCTGGCGTTGTCCGGCTGTGAACGCGCCGACTCGGGCGCTACAGGCGCGGCGGTTACGAATGCCCCTATCAAGGTGCAGGGCGCCGCTGTCCCGCAGAAGGGCCAGACTCTCGCGTTGCTGCCGGGTTCTGCTGTGATAGTCAAGGTTGGCGACATAGAGATCACGAAGCAAGACTATCGGACGTATTTCAAGATGACCGAGGCTCTCTACAGGAATCGCCATCCGTCATATTCCGAAGAGAAGCTGAAGGCGGCTGCCGCCAGGCTCAGAATCGCGGCACTTTCGGAGATATTGAGCCGTTCGATGATGAAGGTTGCCTTTGGTGCGGTCAAAGGAGCCGACAAGGAGCTTTTCCGAAAAGATCTGCAGGACCAGTATGTGAAGACATTCTGCCGCAGAGGGCAGAAGTTTGGCGAGTTGCGCTCTGCCATGGTTGACGCAGATGTCGGCACGTTTTTCGACAAGTGCTTTGAAGACGATCTCCGCGTCAAGAGCGGAATGTATGCGGCCCATTCAAACGAACTGACTGTGACCGAGGCAGACATGAAGTCTGCAAGGGATCGCATCGCGACCTACAACGCGCGGGCATCGGCGACGAACGAATTCATTCAGGCAAGGATGGCGAGTGCGCTTAGGCGCATTGCGGCAGGCGAAGATTTTTCGAAGTTGGCGCAGGAATATTCCATGGCAAAGGACGAGGGCTGCGACATGGGTGAATGTTGCCTTTCCGATTTTGACGACGAACCCGACGATTACAGGACTGCCGTTGCGCAGTTGAAGGCAGGGGAGGTTTCGGACGTGCTGGAAAACGCAGTAGGCTATGATATTCTCAAGGCCGTCAAGTACACGCCGAAGGACAAGTCGTCAACGGGTGCGCCGACATGGCATATCCAGAAGATTCACTTTGAGAAGCCGTTTTTCTTCGAAGAGCAAACAGACGAGGAACTGAAGAAGGATCTTGAGAAGGAGAAGCGTGATGCGCTGCTGGCAGAGATTATGCCCAAGTTGCGCAGCATGGCCAAGGTCGAGTTCCCGTATGGGCGTGAGAT
The DNA here is from genome assembly GCA_902799385.1 of uncultured bacterium. Taxonomy (GTDB): domain Bacteria; phylum Verrucomicrobiota; class Kiritimatiellia; order RFP12; family UBA1067; genus UBA1067. Next base: position 126,660 of record CADCAK010000001.1, read on the forward strand.
ATTTCAAGGGAAAGCCGGCAAGAAGCCCCAACCTGGGCGGAGGCCGTTTCCATTGCCAAATACAACAAAATAGGAGGTGTTTTACATGAAAAATATAGGTTATGCAGTCGTTACCGCCCTTGTGGCTTTTCTTGGGGCTACTTCGTACGGTGCAATAGTGACGGCATCCGACGGCGAGATCGTTCCTGGCGTCTGGAACTCCCGTTTCGGTGCCGCGAAGCAGTATGCCGACGCCAACCATGTCCCGATGATCGTCTTTTACGGGAAGTCCGACTGCTCGGAGTGTGCGAAGCTCAAGAAGGCGATTGAGTCGGATGAGTATATCGCATGGCAGAACGAAAAGCGGTATGTGCAGGTTCTCAGCATCAAGTACTCGGCTCCGGACTGGAGCGATGCAAGGGAGTTCATCAAGTCGTCGCCGTTGAATTCCGACAGCCTGCCCATGGTCTGCGTATACTGGAACAAGGAAGACGGCACAGTCATAAGGAAGGCGTTTGTCGGACGCAGCGGAAGCATGCCTTCGTCAAAGGGAGGCTCGCTCCAGGCCAAGTTCATCGACTCGATCGAGACCATACTTGGCGGCAGCGGCACGCAGGGCGGCGGCGACACGCCGACTAAGCCGACCGTGCCGAGCTTCTTCAGCTCTGCAAAGACCATCGCCCTCGCGGCAACCGATGGCGCCGAGTCCTTCGAGGGCCTTGTCCAGGTGAAGGTCGGAAAGGCCAATTCCAAGACTCACAAGTCCAAGATCTCCGCCAAAGCCCAGCTTCTCGACTTCGGCTCCATGAAATTCTCGACGACCGCATTTGACGTGGCGACGACGACGACATTTGTGCTGAACTCCTCGACTGGCGTCTTGACGCTTGAGTTCGACGGTGTCGGCTTTACCGGCACTCTGACGCGGCGCTCCGGGGTCGCTTTCCAGCTGCTTGGCGACGTGACGTTTGGTGGAGCCATGCCGACGGCAACGAGCAAGTTCTCCCTCCTCGAACCCCCGCAGGAATACAGGGGCCGCGATATCTTCACCGAATGGCTGCCGACAGCCCAGGAATTCTCCACTGGAGCGAGGTGGTCGCTGCAAAAGAAGGGTTCGGTCAAATACAACAGGCGTACGGGCGAATTCGAGAATTCCGCCGCCGATACGAACGCAAGCGGGCTCAAGCTGTCCTACACATCGAGCTCGGGTTACTTCAAGGGCTCCTTCCTTGTCTATTACAAGGCGTCGGCAACCAAGGCGAGCAAGGTTACAGCCAAGGTCGTCGGGTATGTCGTCGACGGGGTTGGATACGGTACTGCTACAATCCCTTCGCTGGGAACGTATGACGTGCAGATAACCGCGCCATGATGAGAAGACATGTCGCCATATCCCTGATGATTGCATTTGCTGCCGTGGTTCCCGCGGCGGCAGATGCATTCTTGGGACTTGACGGCAATGTCGGCAATCAGGCCAGTTGGAAGGAATCGTATTTCATTGCCATCGACCCGATTCACTTCTGCATGAGGCAGCCGGACGGCGCTACGCGGATTTTCCAGCGGGACATCGCCGAGCCGCATGTGCTTTTGGGCGATTCGCCGTGGGTCGGCGAGATTGACGGGGACCGGGTGCTGATTATGACCGATCCAAAGTCTGCGGCGACGAGGGTCGGTTTTCTCTTCGTCAAGGGCCGGTTGCAGCGCATGCTGCACGGCGATAGGGATATCGAAGTCCGCGGCAAGTCGGGAGAGATTGACGCAAGGCCCATGGGGACTTACTGGCCGGACGTCAGTTCCGACGCCGTTGCCGCCGCGAACGAGCGCTATGGAATCCACTGGCGCGACAGGTTCAAGCTGTGGTACAGGAATCCGAATGCGGCCGGCATGCTGCTCGCCGAGTTGGCGCTGCTGTCGTTGGCGTTGATGACGCTGCGTCGTGCGGGCATGAGGCCGTTGGGGGCGGCGGCATTTCTCATGTGCGCGTTTGGCGTGGCCTGCACTGAGTCGCGCAGCGCCATGCTTGGCCTGCTTTTTGGGCTCGCATGCATGCTTGCCGTTCATGCTCGGCAGGTGGTCAGCCGCCGGAATGCCGCAATCGCCGCGGTCTTGTGCGTGGTGTTTGCCCTGGCGGTCTGGATGGGCGGCTTCGCCGACCGATTCACGACCAAGTTGCTTGCCGAAGGGCAGTCCAGCGTAAGCAGGCTGCCAATTTGGGCCGAGGTGCCGAGGATGATTGCTGCGGCTCCCTTTGGGTGGGGCATTGGACAGTCTGGCCTAGCGTACATGAACTGGTTTCAGCCTCTGGACCGCGGCCACGCCGTCCTCGGGTTGATCAGCACTCATCTGACCTGGCTGGCGGAACTGGGCTGGCCAATGCGCATTGCCTACATGTTTGCCTGGTTCTCCGGCCTTTTGCTGCTGGCTTTCAGCGGCTTTCGGCGGAAGAACGCCCTGCCGCTCGCGGTCTGGGGCGCTTTTTTCGTTGCGAGCTGCTTCAACACGATCGGCACCGAGATTTCCCTTTGGATAATTCCGGTTGCCTTGCTGTCCGTTCCGGTTGCGGAGCGTTGCTGGCGGTATCGAAAGTCGTTCTTGGGCGCACTTGCCGCCGGCGCTGTGATTACGGCGGCATTGTCGGTGGCGCTGACCTGCCTTGGAAGCCGGTCGGACTTTACGATTCGCCGTGAAGGGCGTGGCGTTGTCATCAACGGCGACCATGCGTCCACCTGGGTGGTGGACGATGGCTATGTGCTAAGCGGGGGGTATTACGGACTTCTTGGCAAGGGCATTCGCGAATGGTTCTTGCGGCATCGCTCGGCTCCGGCGCTTGGCGTCGTCCAGCGGTTGGAAGACGTTCCGGCCTCGGCGACGCGCGTCGTCGTCGTCGGCAGGGCGGGTGTCTCGCTGCTTGAGAAGCGCGCAGACTTTCTCAAGGGGCATGGAAACGTGACGAAGGTTATATTCCTTTCGCCGCCATTTGGCTTTGAGGCCTGTGCGGATCTTGCCTGCGGGAACGTCGAAGTGGGGTTTGTGACGGGAGAGTTCGCCAACCGCGTGTACGATGGCGGCGCGAAGTCGTGTCCAGAATGGGTCGATGTCGTCCCTGGATGCGCCCTTTATGTCCCAAATTGGCTTAGGTATGTTTTCTAACCAACAAGAATGGAGGTAGATATGGCTACAACCGATAGGACCAAAGCGGAGGGAATCAACGGGCGGAAGTATGCGCTAGTGCTTCTGTGCGGGGCGTTTTCCGCCTGCGTGTCGTTTGCGTTCGAGTATGACGTGAGACGGCCGTCAGACGACTTGAAGCCGACTTTCCATGCCGCCGACACGAAGCCCGGGGCATGGACGCTGGCGGTAGACGACGCAATATCAAAGGCGAAGGCAGATGGCAAATACACTATCTTGATGAATACGGCGTCATGGTGGTGCCCGTATTGCGAGACGGCCGAGGAGCTGGTGCTTACGTCCAACATGTGGAAGTCCTATGTCGCGGCGCACGGCTTTTACCTTGCGGTCATGGATTTCCCGTATCGCGGTCACGTCGGCGACGACCAGGTGTGGAAGAGCTGGCATCCCGAGCTGGGCGATGGATGGGGGTTCAAGTGCTGGCTGATGGATCCGGACTATCTGGCCGAGATCGGCCTTTCGGCCGATGAAGGCCTCGCGGCCATCATGTCGCTCTACGAGCATCAGGCCGACTACGCACTCCCGACCGGAGACCTCATCACCATAAAGCGCTGGGATACGCAGGAGGACTTCTCCTACCACAAGCTGGGATACCTGACGCTGATTGTCATCGGTCCGGACGGCGTCGAGGCCGGGCGCGTCGGCTTCCCGTGGTGGAACACGAATTCGGTTACCCAGAGGGAGGCCCAGGAATACGTGATCCAGGCGATCGAGCGCATCATTGCCGGCGAATGCGAAATCTGCCAGGACGAAACGCCTTCGGTTGTCGATGTTTCCAAGGCGCACAAGTACAACGGCTGGATGCTTGACTCCGAGGGCGTCATGTCTGGCTCGATCGAGATATCGACGAGCAAGTACAACGGCAGCGCGAAGAGCGTAAAGGCCCGCGTCAAGGCGGTGCTTGGCGGCAAGGCGGTCTCGTTCCCGACGGTCGAGGTCCCGGTTTCGGGCTGCATCGTGTGCGGGGACGAATCGGAGATCGAGACGGTCGAGGTCTCAAAAGACGGCTACCGTGGTTCGGTCCACATCGGGACAGACGGCCTTTCGGGCAGTTTCTGGCACGGGGACACGGCATATACGGTTAAGGGCGGATGCAATCTGTTCAGGGAGAAAGACGCCCATGCGAAAGCTCTTTTGGCGACAAGTCCGGTCGGCGTATGGAGCCTTGTTCTCAAGAACGCCGAAAAAGACGGCTTGTCCCCTTTCTCAAGGGGCATGGGTGCAATATCCATGGACGTAAGGCGAACCGGCGTTGCCAAGTTCACCGGCACGATGGGCGACGGCACTAGGGTCTCGTGCTCGTCGCAGGTCATACTCGGAAGCAACGGCATCGCATGCGTGCCGTTTGCCGCACGGCTCTACAACAAGAAGGGCGGCTTAAGCTTTGTGGTATGGTTCAAGGACGGCGAGCTACTGAGCGTGGAATCCGTCTCCAAATGGGTCGCTGCCGGAAAGAATCCCTTCGAGGTTGCGGTTGCCGTCCAGAACACCATGTCCGTCGGCATCGGCGTGGTGCCGGACGAGATGGACTTTACCATCGACGACTTCCCTGCCGAAATCGGCGGAATGCCGTTGGTCGGGGACCAGTCTGCCGATGTTGTCAAGGCGAGCGGCAAGAGGTGGTTCGGCTCGGAGTTGACCGGCTTCAAGGCAACGGTTGCGGGACGCACGGGATTTTTGAACGGCAGCATGACATTCTTGGTCAGGAAGGATTCCGGCGAAGTCAGGCCGGTGAGAGGCACCTTCAAGGGCATTGTCATGGGCGGGGCCGGCTATGGGACCGTGATTGTACAGAATGTCGGCACATGGGCGGTCAAGATCGCCGCGTGCGGTTCCTGCAACGACTAGCTTGGGCTCCGTATAGGCAACACGGCATATGCAAAAGAAGGCAATATCCATCGGCTTGGCGCTGTTCGCGTCGTTCGTGCTCGTAGTGGTGCTGGTGTTCGTGCAGGGCGGCGGCAGGCAGCAGTCGCCCGACTCGGGTGGCCAGGATAGCAAGGCGGGCGCCGTGTCTCGTCGCCGCGGCGCGAGTCCCCGGCCTGAAAGCCGCGCAAAAGGGTCTGACGAGCGTCAAGGGGCCAAGAAGAAGGCCCGTAGGCCCATGCCGCAAATTGTCTTTGACGATCCGGATCATCCATACTCCGCAGCGGACAAGCGCATTGCGCGCGAACTTCAGGACGCGTTGGACAACTGTACGGCAGACACCGCGGACGATGAGTCGGATGAGGGCGACGGCATATTCTCCAAGAAGCAGTCCGACGCGCAGAGCAAGTTGATGAAGGCTGCATCTGCGGCCGCCGCCTCGGACAATCCCTCCGTCAGGCTGAGGGCTGTGGAAGCGTATTCGTGGATAGGGAAGGATGCGCTTCCGGAAGTGACCGTGATGATGGCGGACTCGGACGAGAATGTCGCCGAACAGGCCATCGAGGCCGTCGGGCAGTCCCTTCTGGACATTGACGACTCCAACGACCGCTTCCAACTCGCAACGACGTACATGAGCACATTCTCCTCGAACGAGAACGCGCTTTCCATGCTTGGCGGGATTTCGTCCGGAGCGGCGCTTGCGCTGATGGAGCCGGCGAGCGACAGTCCGGCGGATGTCGCGGTTGCGCTTGAAAACAGGCAGTTTTTCGTAGATACTGTCAGTGCGCTCGTCGAAGGCGGCCAGGGGAAATGCAGCGAGCACGCGCAGTCGCTCTACGAAGAGGTCACCGGTTCGCCGTGGATAGATGCCGACGAGGGCGAGCGCTGGGCTACGAATCCAGACGGTTACGAGGCGCCGGAGACTCCGGAACCGCAAGATGTGCAATCTGAGCAAGGCGAGCCGAGAGGCTGAGCGCCGCGAGGAAGGGTTTCATTCATCCAAAAAATAAAACGAAAGGAAAACGAAAAATGAAAAAGCTCATTATTGTTGCTGCAATGGCGTTTGCGGGCGGCGCCGCCCTTGCGGATGCGCAGGTGTATGAAATGCAGCTGACCTTGAAGACCACGGTTTCAAGGTCGGGGCAGGTCAAGTTCGTCGCCTGCGACTGTCCGGTCGACGGTAGCACCCTCTACCGTAGCCAGGGGACCGTGAAGATCAAGGGACTGATCTGGGGCTGCGACTGCGTTACGCTGTCGGATCCAGACATATCATCCGAGGCGTCGAGTCTGGCCAAGTCGTCGTATGGCTACATCTTTTGGAACGAGACTACCAGGAAGCCCATGAATCTCAAGTTCAAGTGGGAGCTTCTCAATCGAATCGACAGGACGGGACAGAAGGCGGAAGGCACCTGGACGCTCTCTTCCGACGACGGGACGTTCTACATCATGGGCTCGGGTTTCGGCTCCGTAAAGGATACGGTCGTTACCAAGCCCGTATGCGAGAGGACCGCGACATGGGTGCCTAGCATGAGCGGCAACCTCGCCGGCTGGTCCACGCCTGGCGCAATCGTGACTGTCCAGGCGACGGCCGGGGAGTGCTCGTGGTGCGAGAAGGTCGAAGGCTCCGAAGAGCAGACGGCTTCGGCGAAAGGCTGGACATTGTGCGAGTGCGGCGATTCCGACGAGCGTACTGCGGCGAGCGGGACATGGAAGCTGAAGTACAACGCAAAGGCGGCCAAGATCCTCTCCGACAAGTCCAAGGCTGTTGAGTCCGTCACGCAGGCGTATTCCTTCCCGTCGTACGTTAAAAGCGTGATCGAATAGTCATTTTGTCGTTTGACGGCACAAGGACGCGACTATTGCTTTCGCAAGGCAGAACAAGGGTCATCGCGCTGTCGTCGGCCGCAGTGGCCGCCGCCGCAGTAGTTCTTGTCTGCCTTGTGCGGACTTTCGGCAGGGAGCCGGCCGTTGCGGAATCGCGCGGGGAGCGCAGTCCAAGCGTTCCCCCGCGCCGTTCCAATGCCCAGTCCAAGCCAAGGTCTTCGCGTCCGAAGCCCGTATTGTCGGTCTGCGCGGTTGACGACGACGAGGACGACGGTCGCACGCCCGCCGAAAGGGCGCTTGCCGAACGTATCGACAAGGCGCTCGAAGACGAAGACTTCGGATTGGCAGCTTCTTGCGTCGACGAGGCGCAGAAATGCAGCGTCATCGAGATTCGCCAGGCCATGGTCGAGACGCTTGGCTGGTTTGGCGAGAAGGCCCTTCCCGAACTGATCCCGTTCCTTGCCGATGCAGACGGGAATGTCCGCGAGAGCGCGATGAACGAATGGACTATGGCGCTCTCGTCCGTGGAGAACGACGAGGAGAAGATTGGCCTCGTCGAGCAAGTCATGGGAGTTCTGCGCGATGAGGATGCGCTGGAAGAAATGTCCGGCGAATATATAGGTGTAGACGAGAAGATGGCCGTAGAGTCGCTTATGCGCATTATTGCGTCCGGGGGATCGGCAGAAGGTATCGCAAAAGCCAAGGAGACATATGAATTCGTGACGGGTAACGAGTGGGTCGGCTTTGAAGAGGCGGATCGCTGGATTAAAGAGGAATATGCGCCGTCTGAAACTATGCCGTGAAAGCAAGGGGGGGGGGCAATCATGGACAAGGGCAAGATCGTCGTTGCGGCAATTGCTGCTTCATTTTTATGCGGGTCGGCTTGGTCTGCGGAGGTAAGTTCCGCCCAGGCGGAGACCTTTGCCAATGTATGGTCTTCCGTACGTGCGCGAAGGATGCCCGGCGAGTGCCGAGAAAGACGCAGGGTGTCCCTTCGTACAATTTGCACCAAGTCCGACAGGCCGCTCTTCCATGTCGCCAATCTGCCCGAGGGTGGCTTTGTCGTGATGTCGGGCGACACGGCCCTAAGTCCGGTTGTCGCATACTCCGACGTGGGGGCATTTGTGGAGATGGAGGGGAATCCGGTCTATGAGGCCCTTTTGGCCGATATGTCCGCCCGCATTGCGGCTGTTGATTCGTCGAATCGCCAAACGGCGAAATGGCCAAATGTAGAAAGGATTGCCAAGGCGAAGGCCATGGCGTCGATAGGGGAGGACGGGCTGGATGGCGTCAGCGACATAAGGGTCGCGCCAATCACCAAGGCGAAATGGTCGCAGCTCACTTTGGGAGGCCGGAATGCATTCAACATGTATACTCCCAACAACTATTCCTGTGGATGTGTGGCTGCGGCGTTTCTGGCGGTCATGCGCCATTGGTGTGAACCGCGCGGCCCCGTCGCGCAGTCGATGATGGTGTGCTGGATAGACGGCGTGAGGACGTCGCTTCAGATGATGGGCGGGACCTACGATTGGGCGTCAATGCCATTGGAGTGGTCGAATGAAGTTACCGATGTCCAGCTCCGGGAAATAGGCAGGGCGGCGTATGATGTGAGCTTGGCCATGCACACGAGCTATTACCAGTCTGGGTCGCAATCATGCGGCGAGCTGGGTGCCCAAGCGCTTGCCACTGGATTTGGCTATGCCTCAGTCCGCGTGTACGATACCATAAATGCGGCGTTGGCATCGAAGAACTTGATCGACTCGGAAAACTACCGGAATGCCATTCTAGCCAGTCTTGATGCTGGCATGCCGGTTGTTGTCGGCGTGCAGAACGAGTCGGTAGGCCATCAGCTCGTAATCGACGGCTACGGATTCAGCGCCGGCAATGTGTTGTTCTGTCACCTGAACTGCGGATGGGGAGGGATGTGCGACTTGTGGTACAACGTGATGGCCGGCGGCGTCATAGACCCATACTGGTTTACGGTAGTCGAAGACGTCGTCTACAACATACATCCAAGGGTTTCCGGCGACGTTATATCGGGACGGGTGCTCGATGATAACGGCGTCCCGGTGCCAGGGGTGTCCGTGAAGCTCTCAAAGGGAGATTCGTCGGAAGCGACGACGACGACGGACGCAAAGGGGATCTTCTCTTTCAGGTTTAGCGGGAAGGGTACATTTACGCTGGAGGCCGCCGATCCTACACTTGGCAGCGCGAAGCGCAGGGTCGTTATTGGGGCAGAAGGCAAGGATCCGGAATTCGAGTTTGATGATCTAACCAACAGCAGTTGGCTGTATTCCGACGGTGTCGTCGCCAATCGCTGGGGGCAGGATCTCGTGCTAACCCCCCCGGAGGACGGCGGAGACGACTCTTTCGACGAGCAGCCGTTTGATGCCGCAAACGCCGGTGTGTTCGATGGATGCATACTGGCCGATACGGAGATAAAGGGAACCATCCAAGTCAAGGCTGGCAAGGCAAAAAACGGGGAAAGCAAGGTTACGGCTACGGTAATTCTGGCAGACAGTCCTAAGAAGCTCAGTTTCAAGGGCGTTTTGCGCACGGACACGGGCTTTGCAACACTTTCCTGTGCGCGCGAAGAGGACATGTCGATTTATCTTGGCAAGGCGCGTTTTTCAGGCGAGATGGCAAATGGGTTTAGGGTGTCCGGAGTCCGCAATCTCTTCCTTTCGAAGGACAAGGCTGAGGTTAATGCCGCAGAGGGCGTCTTGGCGCCAAAGATCGGCACTCTCAACGTCGTCGGCGATAATCTTGTCATGGCCGTGAGCATCGGCAAGAAGGGCAAGGTCAAAGTGTCCGGCACATATCGTGGCGTAAAGGTTTCCGCCTCGGTTCAGGCATATGTCGGCGATGGCGGATCCGTGCTTGTGCCTGTCGTTGTATCCAAGAAGGGCTCGCTTGCGTTTTTGCTCACTGTAGGCGATTCAACCGCCTCGATTGCCGGTTTAGGCGACGATATAAAAGTCGGGAAGCAGGGAAGATTGCAATCAGGCGCGGTGTTGCAGCTTCCCGACGGTGCGTTTGCGTCCATATCCGGACTTCTTGTCGATTTGTTGCCTGACAACGAGCCGCTGACCGTATCTAATGGCAAGTGGGATACGGCCAAGGCCGCCAAAGTCACGTATAAGAACGGTGTGCTTGAGATAACGCCGGCGGTCAAGGGGGGAAATGTCGAGAATCCGTCGGGCCTCAAGTTGTCCTACAAGGCCAAGGACGGCTCTTTCAAGGGGTCGTTCAAGGTTTATGCGGTTGCTTCCGGCAAGTTGCAGAAGTACACTGCAAACGTTGCCGGCGTGCTTGTGGACGGCATAGGCTACGGCACTGCGGAAATCAAGAAGGTTGCCTCTTGCCCAGTCGTGATATCGGAGCCCTGATGCCACTGTAAATAGATATGTTCAGCCAAGGCAGAATTCGCGTTATAGCGCTTGCTATGTCAGATGCCTTGTGCATCGTGGCAATGTGGGCATTTGCCGCGTGGGGGTACTGGGCGCTCGGCGGTTTTCTGCGCACGCATGGCTGGCCGGGCTGTCCATGGGGCGGATACGAGCTTGCGGAGTATGTGCGGTTCTTCCCGGTCGCCATCGCGTTTGTATGCGTCAACGCCGCGCTTGACCTGTATCACGGCAATTGGATGTATCCGTCCTCCCCGCAGGGCCCCGTCGAAGAGTTCCGGCGGCTGTGCATTTCGTCGCTCTTGACGCATGCGGGCGCGATTGCCTACATGGCGTTTGCCTACCAGAGCATGGAAGGCCGCATATCAAGGGCGGTCTGCATCTACGCATGCCTGCTTGCTTCGGTAGGCACCCAATCGTTCCGCAACTGGATGCGGTTCGTCCTGAAGCGATTGAACATGGGGCAGATACCCGTGGTGCTTGCGGGTGGCGGCGAGGCGGCACATCGTTTTGCCGCAGTCCTTGACGGCGACCCCTACGCTGGCATCCGCATCGTCGGGTATTTCGCGGGCACTGAGAGGATTGGACGCAAGCGCCGTCGTCGGGCATGGAATGAACGCGATTTTCAGGACAGGAAGATCACCTATCTCGGAACGCTTCGCGACATCGTCCCCCAGGCGAAGAAGCGCGACATCAAGATGCTTGTCGCCTGTCAGGACGACCGTCTTTTCCGGGCGCAGATGGACGAATTCGCAGCATGGTTCACGTATGTCGTCTACCTGCCGGCGGCGCGGTCGTTCCCCATATTCGGCGCACGCGCCGTAAACTTCGACGGTATTGGCGGACTTGAGATGGTCAACCAGGGGCGCATGAAGGTGAAGCGAGTTCAGAAACGCGTGATGGACGGTTTCCTTGCGCTTGTGGCCTTTGCGGTGTTTCTTCCGGCGTTTCTCGTAATCCCAGTGCTGGTCAAGCTTACGAGCCGGGGCCCGGTATTCTACCGGCACAGGCGCCTAGGGCGGGACGGGCGCGAGTTCTTCATCTGGAAGTTCCGGTCGATGTACGTAGACGCAGACCGCCGGCTCAAGGCGATCTTGGCTTCCAGCCCGTCGGCGGCGAAGGAATGGGAGTCGTCGTTCAAGCTTTCGCGCGATCCGCGCGTGACGCCTTTCGGCAGGTTGCTCAGAAAGACGTCCCTGGACGAGTTGCCGCAGCTTTTCAACGTCTTTTTCGGCGACATGGCGCTTGTCGGCCCGCGTCCGATAGTGGACGACGAGGTTCGGCAATACGGCAATTCGTATCGCGTGTTCTCGTCGGTCCGCCCGGGTATTACCGGCCTCTGGCAGGTGTCGGGGCGAAGTGACACCGGCTATGGGCGCCGCATCGCTCTCGACACGTACTATGTGCTCAACTGGTCGCCTTGGCTCGACCTGTGGATACTCCTGCGCACGGTGTTCGCCGTGTTGTTCATGCGCGGCGCGCGGTGAAATATGGTATAATACCGGGAAATGCTGGGAAAACTAAAGCAACACCAATTCCTGTTCGAGGAGCTTGTCAAGCGCGACTTCAAGAAGAAGTACAAGCGCACGGTTCTCGGCATGGGCTGGAGCATGCTGTCGCCGCTTTTGATGTTGCTCGTCATGAAGGTGGTGTTCGAGCAGTTCTTCGGGCGCACGGTAAACCATTACACGACTTATCTTTTCTGCGGCCTTCTTACGTTCAACTGGTTTTCCGAATCTACGAATGGAGGCATGAGGTGCCTGTTTGCCAATGCGGGCATATTCACGAAAGTGAACGTCCCGAAGTACCTATTCCTCTTCTCGATCAACATCCAGGTGCTGCTCAACTTCGCCTTGACGCTTCTTGTGTTCTTTGTTTTCTGCGCGATCGACCACGTGCCGTTTACGTGGCGATTCCTGTGCCTCGCCTATCCGATCGCCACCTTGCTGCTCTTCAATCTCGGGATAGGCATGGTGCTTTCGGCGCTTTTCATATTCTTTCGCGACATAGACTATCTTTGGTCTGTCGCTCTGCAGCTCATAATGTACGGCTCGGCGATATTCTACACGGTGGACAACCTCCCGCCGAGGGTGCAGCTCGTCTTTTCCGCGAATCCCGTCTATCGGCACGTCGCCTACATTCGCGAGGTCGTCTTGTCGGGCTCGGTTCCGTCGCTTGAGTCGCACCTTGTCCTTCTTGGCTTTGCAGTAGCCGCTTTCCTGGCCGGTGCGTACATGTACAAGCACTACAACACGAAATTCCTGTACTATGTCTGACAAGAGGCCAATGCTGTCGTGCCGCAACGTCTCCATCCGCTACCAGGTCGGGGACTTCAAGAACATCGGCCTCAAGGAATGGGCGATGAGGCGACTTGCGGGCAAGTACAGGGTCGTCGACTTCTGGGCGGACAGGGACGTCAGCTTCGAGATATGCGAAGGGGACATGCTTGGCATAATCGGCGCGAACGGTGCCGGGAAGTCAACCCTGCTGAAGGCGGTTTCCGGCATAATGGAGCCGACCAGGGGCAGGATAGTGCGAAACGGGAAGGTGTCTGCGCTTCTTGAACTGGGGAGCGGGTTCGACGGCGACCTGACGGTGAAGGAGAACGCCTACCTTCGCGGCGCGATGCTCGGCTATACTCGCAAGTTCATGGACAGGACATACCCGTATATAATCGACTTTTCGGAGCTCAAGGCGTTCGAGGACCGTCCGTTCAAGCAGCTGTCTTCGGGAATGAAGTCGCGTCTTGCGTTCGCCATCGCCTCGCTCGTGAAGCCCGAGATACTGATTCTCGACGAGGTGCTTGCGGTCGGCGACGGCGCGTTTCGCGCCAAGAGCGAGGCAAAGATGCGCGAGATCATCAAGGGCGGCGCGACGACGATTCTTGTCTCGCATTCGCTTGTCCAGGTTCGCGCCATGTGCAACAGGGTCCTTTGGCTAGACAAAGGTCGGCAGATTGCGTTCACGGACGACGTGGCGGGAGTATGCGACTGCTACGAGGAGTATCTCAAGAACCGTGGGGCGGGGCCCGTCTACGACCCAGCGGCCGCGAAGGCCCGCATCAACGCGCGGGCGGCGGAGAAGGCCCGCCGCGAGGCCGAGGCGCGGCAGATGAAGGCAGATGCGGACAAGCTGAGGAAGGTTCGTGAGATATTGAGGGGGGTGAAGCCATGACCGCGGGACTCCCGGAAATCAGGCCCGCATTTGCAACGCGGAACATCCCCGTCGCCTTTGCGACGGACGAGAACTATTTGCCGTATGTCGCCGTGGCGATAAACTCGTTGGTTGCGAATGCAAGGGGCGGCAACCTTGATGTGCTTGTATTCCATGCTGGAATTGGCGAGACGGCAAGGGGTTGGCTTCTTAAGGAAGTGCGAAAGGGCGCGTGCATTTCGGTGCGCTTCGTGGACATTGGTGATGTGGTAAGGGAAACGGCCGCAGGGTGCTTTGTCCAGAAAAACTACCTTTCGGTGACCACGCTGTTCCGGCTTTTCATCCCCAGGGTGCTCGTCGCCTACGAAAGGCTCGTGTATCTTGACGTGGACTTGGTTGTGTGCCAGGACATTTCCGAGCTGTATGCCACTGACCTTGCCGGATGCCTGTTTGGAGCGGTTCGCGACTATGGGGCGGCGAACCTCATGCGCAGTAGTCCGAGCCATCGTGAATTTGCCGAGAAGCATGGGTTCTCCGAATGGGACGAGTATGTCAATGCCGGCGTGCTGCTCATGGATCTCGCCGCACTTAGGGCTGCGGATCTTCTCGACCGGCTTCTTCCCGTCGCGGTTGATGCGGCGGGGTTCTCCTGCGACCAGGATGCGCTGAACATCATTTGCAGGGGGCGCATATGCCATCTCGATCCGAAGTGGAACGTGCTGGCGTTGCCGGCAAGCTATGAAGCGCAAGTGCGGGAGGCGGGCGGACAATTGGGCATCGTCCATTTTGTGAGTGGGGAGAAGCCCTGGAAGTGCCCGAGTCATCTTTGCGCGCATCTCTGGTGGAGCTATGCGGCGGACCTTGATTTTGCAGTATCCCTATGGCGCGGGATCTTCGACGGCGGAAATGATGCCGTAAAGTGCGGCGAAGGGATCGCCGTGACGGTCGTCGTCCCCGTGTACAACGCGGAGCGATATCTATTCGGAACGCTTGCCTCGCTGTCGGCGCAGCCCCTCCGCAACATCGAGGTAATCTGCGTCGACGACGGTTCGATCGATGGCTCGCGCGCCATTGTCAAGACCATGCAGGGACTTGATCCCCGCGTCAAGTTATTGAGTCAATGTCGTCAGGGCCCCGGGACGGCGCGCAATGCGGCATTGGACATTGCCGCAGGGGAGTATGTATACTTTCTGGATGCCGACGATCGGATTGTTCCGGGGGACGCGCTCTTGCGTGCATACGAACAGGCCAGGCGGAATGGCCTGGACATGCTGCTTGCGGCATCGTCCACGATTGCCGAAGACGGGCATGTCTTGCAGACAGATGTTGGACTTAACCGCGAGGTCCTTCCGGGCGAGGAGGTCTTTGCGCCGGACGCTTTGGGGGCGGAGCTGTTTTTGTGCGTACCGCTGGGGCCGTGCGGCAAGCTCTACCGACGGGCATTCCTGGAGGAAAACGAGCTCAGGTTTCCAGCGTTGAAGCGCTCCGAGGACTTCCCGATGGTTGGGTTGGCGCTGGCGCTTTCGTCCCGGATTGGAGTGCTTGCGCAATCTGTTTATGAACGTCGCATAGGCGTGTCTTCGTCGTTGGAATCGACTAAGGACGAAACCCCGCTTATTTTCTTCGAGGCGGAACAATTGCTGCGCGATTCCTTGAAGAGGCACAAATTGTGGAGTCGGTTCAAGACGGCCGTCTACTCGGCCTTTGTTTCCCGGCTCGTGTACAACCTTCAGGCAGTGCGGCGATATTCAAGCTTCAGGACGATAATCGCCAAATACCGCAAAGAGTGCCAGGAATGGATTCGCTGGAAGCATGTAGCCCTGCCTGAACGGTTTGCGGACAAAGTGCAATTGGTCAAAGACATAAGCCAAGGCATGGACGATGACGACCAAATTGCATTGTTTGTCAAATTGAAAGAGGCGGCGGCCGCAAACGCGTCTGACGCCAAGAAGAGCATACGGTTTGACGATAAAAGGCTCGTTGCATTGGCTGCGACGGTCGAGAAGGTGCGCGCCGCGCGCGACGATGCGCTTCGGATGCGCGACGAGGCCCTTGCGACTGTCGAAAAGGTGAAGACCGGACGCGACGATGCGCTTCGGATGCGCGACGAGGCCCTTGCGACTGTCGAAAAGGTGAAGGCCGGACGCGACGATGCGCTTCGGATGCGCGACAACGCCCTTGCCACGGTGGAGAAGATGAAATCCGCCCGCGACGACGCGCTTCGGATGCGTGACGAGGCTCTTGCGACCGTCGGAAAGGTGAAGGTCGGTCGCGACGACGCGCTTCGGATGCGCGACAACGCCCTTGCCACGGTAGAGAAGATGAAATCCGCCCGCGACGACGCGCTTCGGATGCGCGACGAGGCTCTCGCGACCGTCGAAAAGGTGAAGGCCGGTCGTGATGACGCGCTTCGGATACGCGACAACGCCCTTGCCACGGTGGAGAAGACGAAGTCCGCCCGCGACGACGCGCTTCGGATGCGCGACGGGGCTCTTGCGACTGTCGAAAAGGTGAAGGCTGGACGCGACGACGCGCTTCGGATGCGCGACGAGGCCCTTGCGACTGTCGAAAAGGTGAAGGTTGGTCGCGACGATGCGCTTCGGATGCGCGACAACGCCCTTGCCACGGTGGAGAAGATGAAATCCGCCCGCGACGACGCGCTTCGGATGCGCGACGGGGCTCTTGCGACCGTCGAAAAGGTGAAGGCCGGTCGCGACGATGCGCTTCGGATGCGCGACAACGCCCTGGCGACGCTGGAGAAGGTCAAGGCGTCAAGGGATGCGCTGCAGAGTTCGTTGGATTCTATGAAAGTCACGCTGAAGAACGTCATCCGTTCGCGAGACGACGCCGTGAGGGCGAGAGACGCGGCGCGGCTGGGCATGCGGGAGGCAGGCAATGCCATGCGCGGCGCGTCCCTGTCGTTGGAGGCAATAAGGCAAGTCGTCGAGAATGCAGATGTGCAGGTCAAAAGATAGGGGGATGCCGTGACGCCAAAGGTTTCCATAGTCATTCCATGCTACAACATGAGCGGTTTCATCCGCGACTGTCTCGAATCGCTTGGAAGGCAGACGCTTTCGGAGTTTGAGGCCATCTGCGTTGACGACGGTTCGACGGACAGCACGCCCGACATCATTCGCGAATATGCGGGCAGGGACTCTCGCATAGTTCTGATTTCCCAGAAGAACGAGGGCGTCTTCGCTGCGCGCAATAGGGCCATGGCCAGGGCTAGGGGAGAGTACCTATGCTTCCTCGACCCCGACGACTGGTATCCCGAAGACGGCACTTTGTCCAAGATGTACAAGGCCGCCGTCGAGAACGACGCCGACATTTGCGGCGGCGGATGGTCGCGGCATTTCCCCGACGGGAAAGTCGTTGACAGGTTCGAGGGGAACATGGCGGGCCTGAACGCATTCGCGAAATGCGGCTTCGTGCCGTATTCGGACTATCAGTTCGATCTGGGATACCAGAGGTTCCTTTACCGCCGTTCGCTGATCCGCAGCCGGAACATAGAATTTCCCCCATACAAGCGCTACCAGGACCCGCCGTTCTTCGTCAAGGCAATGGCGGCGGCCGGCAGGTTCTACGGACTGGACTTTACGACCTACTGCTACAGAGTCGGGCACAAGTCCGTGGACTGGGCGTCCGACGGCTACCGCAAGCTCAAGGACTACATGAGGGGGCTGGCCGAGAACCTCCGCACGGCAAGGGAACATGGATTGGACGTCTTGCGCCGCACGACGTACGAAAGGTGCTGCGGCAACTACTTCTGGCAGACTGCCGGATCTGCCATCGCCGGGAACCTTGACGTATTCAACGTGTTTCTCTCGATGTTCGACGACGCCGTGGACGCCGTGCATGCGCTGGCAAAGGGGTTTGCGAACCATTCAAGGGACATTGCCGGCGTAATCGAGAGGTCCGGCTGGATAAAGCCCATAGTCCCGCGCGACGTAAAGGTGATTGGCATGCACTATTTCCATCTCACCCCGGGAGGCGTGCAGCGCGTTATCGCAATACAGGTGCGGCAATTCCTCGAGATGGGATACAAGGTCAGGCTTTTCGTGGAGGAGCCCGTCACGGGCGAATGCTTCAAGGTGCCGGAAGAAGTGGAGGTCGTCAAGTTCCCCGAGACGTTTGGAAAGAACGGCCTGTCGCCAGCGGCGCGCGTCCAGGCGGTTGCGGAGGTGTTGCGCGCCCATCCGGTCGACGTGTTCTATTCGCATTGCCATGTCTGTCCGATGATGTTCTGGGACATCCTGACGGTGAAGGCCGGCCTTGGCATCCCATATGTCCTGCATTTCCATTCCATGTTTTCCGCCATGCTGCACGGTGCGTGGGAGACTTCCCAGGAAAGGTTTCTCGAAGCCCCGGCCCAGCACAGGTTTTGCGATCTCGTCATCTCGCTCAGCCGCGTGGACTGTGCATACGAGATGTTCAACGGCGCCCGGTCCGTCTACCTGCCCAATCCGGTCGACGACGTCCTAAAGCGCGCTTTGCCTTCCGGGGCCGACGGCGAACGGCGCAGGGTAATGTGGATTGGCCGCATAGACGAGAACAAGCAGCCGGCAGACGCGCTCAAGGTCTTCGCAAAGGTGCATGAAGCCCTTCCCGACGTGCGTTTTCGCATGGTCGGTGGCGGGGCAAAGTGGCTGGAGGATCGCATATCGCGGGACATCAAGGCCCTTGGCCTGGAGTCCTGCGTGGAGCGGTTGGGGTCAAAGCTCGACGTTTATCCAGACTATGCCGCGTCGTCCGTATATCTCTCGACGTCCCGCATAGAGGGGTTCCCCATGTGCTCTCTGGAGGCGCTTTGCCATGGGCTACCGATAGTCGCCTACCGGTTGCCGCAGGCGGAACTGTACAGGGACAATCCTTCCGTGGTGCAGGTCCGGCAGGGTGACGTTGCGTCTGCTGCAGCCGCAATTGTGCGGCTGCTTGAATCGCCCGACTTGCCGAGGCTTCGCGAGGAGGCCAGGATGTCGGTGCAGAAGTTCGTGGACTACGATTTCAAGGGTGCCTGGCACCGGATAATGGAGATGCTTCAGTCGAGTTGCAAGAGCGCAGCCTACGTGCCTACCGAAGAGGACTATGGCCTTATGCGCGAGTCGCTGTTCGCGGGCATCGACGCCATGCGCGGACGCGTGGGCAGCTATCGTCGTCAGCTTGCGGAGCGCGACAGGCAACTGCTTTCCGAGAAAGAAGTCTCGGCAAAGGCCTCTGCCGCAGCCGCCGACCTGCAGAAGTGCCTGGCCGAGACGAGGGTGGCCCTGGACGACGCTAGGAAGAAGGGGGCTTCCGACTTGCGCGGGAAGTCGGCTCTGGAGGCTGCGCTTAGGCGGGAGACAGGGGAAGTCGCCGCGCTTAAGGCTTCCGAGGCGTACCGCGTGGGCATGGCCGTGACGTGGCCCGCCAGAAAGGTCTGGGGCGGGGTCAAGTGCCTCAGGGAAAACGGGCCCGCATACACCGTTAAGCACTTCCTGGGCAAGGTCGCCCGTCGTCTCGGCTTCAGAAGGGTGAAGTGGTGAGTTGCGGCGTCGTCTGGTCACTCAAGGTTGATGCGCATCAACTTGAGGACATCGCACGGTCTTATTGGCCAGAGCCTTGACGGTCTTTCCCCTTCAAGCGGATTCTGTATGAAATTCGGCAGGTCGGGGAGGAAGTCGAGCCCCGCCATCTCTTCGAGCTCGTCTATCGAGACTATGTGCCTTACGGCCCATTCGCGCCACGGCACATGCTGGTCGAAGACGACGGCAAGCGCCCTCACGTCCATGCCATCCTGCGCGACGACGAGCTGGAAGAGCCGTTCGGGAATCTCAATGTCGGTCCCTTTCAGTGTTTCGCCGCGTCTGCCGGGAATCGTGCCGACGACTACCCAGAGTTCGCCGTACCGCGCCGGCCACAAGTCGGCGATGCGGTGTTCCATGTTGCGCCACACGCCGCGGTTCAGCGCGGGTGCCTGCGGCGCTACGTTCGACATGAGGAACGTCTTCTTCTGGTCGGTTCTTCCGTAGCGGGACTCTATCGCGTGGTTTGGGACCATGTGCCCCCGGTCGAACCCGCTGTGAGCGTAGACGGAAGGATTGGGGGAGTTTTCGGCTTCCTTGTCCTTCGCGAAGTTTGGGCGCTTCCCGGTTTCGTAGCGGCTTTCTGGGGGTACGTGGTAGGCGCACCAGACGGGCCTGCGGAGGGATGGCGACCAGCCGATGGCGAATTCGCCCCTGTCGAGGACCGTTATGTCGGCTGGCTGTACGCTCCCTGCGCGACGCGGCGCACCGGCGAAGAACACCTTGCCCGCCGGCGGCTCGACATCGTATTCGTATACTGCGTCGGCGCCAGTGAGGCCGAGCGCGTCCGTTATGTCGCCGAACCTGTATCCGTTCCAGTGAAGGGCGGAGACTAGGAATCCGGGGAGAGATTCCTCCTTCTGCCGCAGCCATTCCCGAGGATGGTGCACGAACCAGACGGCGGCGGCGGCGAACGTGACATAGCCGCCCGTGAGCGCCGCAAGCGCAAAAGAGGCGATCCGCCTTGCGGCGGACGCCTTCTTCCCTTTCCTGCGCTTCGCGCTCATAGGCTGTCGAGCTCGATGCGGATCGTGCGGCTCTTTATCGCCTGGGTTCGGTTGGGATCGACGTCGCCTGACGCATGCCGCTTCACGCCGTCGTCGCGGTTGTCCGGCACGGTGAGCTTGGCGCCGCATGCGGGACATTCCGTCTCCTGCCCGATCAGGTCGAACGTGGCCTCGATCTCGGTGTGGCAGTGGTCGCAGAGAAAGCTGGTGAAACCTTCGTCGTTCATAGCCCGAGCTTTGTGGCGCTACGCCACGCGTAGTATTTCTTGAGCTTGAGCTTCTTGGCGGCGGCTTCGTCGCAGAAGATCCACGCGTCGTTGTGCGCCTGGAGCGCCGATGCCGTGCAGAACTGGCTCATCGGGCCCTCTACGCATCCCTTGATCGCGTCCTGCTTGTTCGCGCCGAAGGCGAGCAGGATAATCTTCTTCGCCTCGCATATGGTGCCGACTCCCATGGAAAGCGCGCTCTTCGGGACGGCTTTCATGTCGCCCTTGAAGAAGAGCCTCGCGTTGTCCTTCACCGTGGACGGCGTGAGGTAGACGATGGAGGTGCGGCTCTTGAGGGAGGTCCCCGGCTCGTTGAACGCGATGTGGCCGTCGGAGCCGATGCCGAGCACTTGGATGTCAATGCCGCCCGCCTTCTTGATCTGGGCCTCGTATGCCTTGCACTCCTTTTCGGGATCCTTTGCGAGGCCGTTGAGGACGTGCGTGTTCGAGAGCTTGATGTCGATCTTCTCGAACAGGTTCTTGTTCATGAAGTACCGGTAGCTCTGGTCGTGAGTGCCGGGGAGCCCGTAGTATTCGTCGAGGTTCCAGCTCTTGACCTGCCGGTAGCTGACCTTTTTCGCCTTGACGGCCTTGGCCATCTCGGTGTACATCAGCACCGGGGTCGAGCCTGTGGCCAGGCCGAGCACGGTCTTCGGGTTCTTCTTCACGGCTTCGGTGATCATGTTCGCCGCGAGCCGGGAGGCTTCTTCTTTTGTCTTGCAGATTACGATTTCCATTTTATTTGTTCTCCTTTTCTGTTGTGTGGTCCGAGTCAATGTAGAAAGGCTTCAATGGCAGCGGTTTGCGGTCGGCCGCATTCGCGGCGTCTTGCGCGCCGGTTTCGGCCGGCGTCGCGGCGGCAGGAGCGGGGACTTCTTGCGTCTGCCCGTCCTCCGGCGCGGTCATTGTCACGCGGTAGAGCGCACGTACGCCGAGGATGGCGATCGCGACGATTGCCACTGCGGCTGCGGCGAGGGCGACCATGCGCCAGTTGACGGCAGGCAGCGTCAGTCCGTCGTTGATCGGCATGGGCGCCGCATAGCGCGAGGACGGCTGCTGTGGCTGCCGCGTGGGCGCCTGGCCGGACGGCGCGACGGGAATGGCCGGCGAGTCGAAGTCGATCGTCGCCTGGACTTCCGGCGGCGGCTTCGCCGCAGCGGGCGCCGCCGGCGCGACGGACGTCGTCGGTGCCGGCTCGGCGGCGGCAGCCGGTCTGGCGTCCCGGCCGCCGGAGTACAGTTCCATGAACGCCTCTACGAGCGGCTTGGGTTCAAGTCCCACGGCTTCGCAGTAGAGCTTGACGAATCCCCGCCCGTAGATTGGCGCCACGATCCTGGAGAAGTCCTCCCGCTCCAGGCCCTCGACCGTCTGGACGATCATGTGCGTCCTTTCGGCAAGCTGCCCGGGCGTAAGGCCCTTGGCTTCGCGCGCCATCCGCAATGTCTTTCCGAATTCAATCATTGTGGTTCCTCCTGATTTGCAAAATCGCCGACCGGCTCGGTCTCGGCCTCCGTGCCTTCCGCCGCGCCGCCGTCGCCGTTGCCGTTGAAGATCGCGAGAAGCTGCTGCTGGTCCATGACGATCGGCCTCGGTCCGGCGCCCTGCTGCGGGCCGATGACGCCTGCGTCCTCGAGCTTGTCGCAAAGTTTCGCCGCGTGGTTGTAGCCGATGCCGAGTCGCCGCTGGAAGTGCGAGACGGACGCGCGGTTCGTGTTGATGATGCACTCGAGGGCGCGCTTGAAGAGGTCCGCGTCTTCGTTGGCCTTGACCATCTCCCTTGCACTCGGCACGTCCTCGCCGCCGCCCGGCTGGTTGTCGGGATCGTCCTCGTTCGATGCGAAGGGGTCTTCGATGGACGCTTCCTTGACGCGCCCGAGCTTGGTCGCGAACTTTTCGTCGAACTGGGTGTTCGAGTGCTCCTGTATGAAGTCGGTGATGCCGGCGATCTCGGCGTCCGATATCCACGCTCCCTGTGCGCGGATGAGAAGCCCGTCCTTGCCCTTGAACAGCATGTCGCCCTTGCCGATGAGGTTCTCGGCGCCGGTGTCGTCGAGGATCGTCCTTGAGTCGACCGAAGAGGAGGTCTTGAACGCGACGCGGCCGGGGATGTTCGCCTTGATCGTGCCAGTGATTATCTTTGCGTCGGGGCGCTGGGTGGCGAGGACGAGGTGTATGCCGGCTGCGCGGGCCTTGGCGGTCAGGCGCGAGATGTCCGGCGTCACTTCCTTCGAGCACTGGCTCATGAGGTCCGCGACCTCGTCGATGATTATTACGATGTAGGGAACCGTCTTCAGCATGTCTGAGCCGACTTCGGCGTCGTTGCCGAACATGTCGGTCTGGGTGAACGTGGTGCGGTGGTTGAAGTCGTAGATGTTCCTGACCCGGGCGCGTGCGAACATCTTGAGCCGCTTCTCCATTTCCGCAACGGCCCAGTGGAGCGAGAAGACTACCTTGCGGTTGTCGGTGATGACCGGGACGAGAAGATGCGGGATTGTCGCGTATGGAGTGAATTCGACGGACTTCGGGTCGACCATGATTAGCTTAAGCTGCTCTGGCGTACGCGTCATTAGAAGACCGCAGATGAGCGAGTTGAGGCACACCGACTTGCCCTGGCCGGTCGCGCCAGCGACGAGCATGTGCGGCATCGAAGCGAGGTCGGAGACGAGCTCCTTCCCGTCGGCGCGCTTGCCGAAGAGAAGGGGAAGCTCCGCCTTCGAGCCGCGCCACGCATCGGACTCGAACACTTCGCGGAAGGAAATCCCCGCAGGCTTGCGGTTCGGCACCTCTATGCCGATGCGGTCCTCGCCGGGGATAGGCGCCTCGATGCGGATCGACTTTGCGTGTAGCGCGCCCTTGAGGTTGTCGGTTAGGTTCGTGACGGCCGAGTAGCGCGTGCCCGGGGCGAGCTCGATGGCGTACTTGGTCACGACCGGCCCCTGCACGGTGTAGCTGAGCTGCGCATCCACGCCGAAGAGCTTGAGCGTGGAGATGAGGCGCTGGCTCATCTCCCCCACGTCGCTGTGGTCGGCCGCAGTCGTGCGCAGCGGGCTGAGGAGCGAGAGCGGCGGCAGCAGGTAGGGCCCCTTGTCGGGAGCCGAAGTCTCTCCTTCGGGGTCTGGCGCGGAGGCTTTCCTGGCTTGCGCGGCCGGCGCGGCCTGTTCCGCATCCGCGACGCCCCTTGCCGCCTCCCGTTCGGCGCGCGCGGCCTCCTTCGCTGCGCGAACCGCGTCTTTCTCGGCTTGTCGCGCCGCCGCCTTTTCGGCCTTTGCGCGTTCCTTCTCGAGGCGGGCCTGCTCCTTTTCGATACGGGCCTGCTCTTTCGCGTCCCTCTTCGCCTGGAGCGCGGCGAGATATGCGGCCTGCTGGGCTTCGTATTCCTCGTCGGAGCCTGCGTCCTCCCGCGACGGCGCGATGTGTCCGCCGGCCGCGGCCCAGCGGGAAAGTCCGGAGAAGAGACCAGCAATCGTCTTCATGCCTATGCACGCGACGAGGGAGACGAGCGCGACGATCGCCATCATTGCCGAGCCGCCGAAGTCGCTCAGCAGGGGGGAGACGAGGCGTGTCATGACGAGATAGCCGACTGCGCCGCCTGCGTTTGCGATGTTGACGCGGCCAAGCGCGGCGGAAATCCCCGGCGCATGGCCCTGCGCCGCCTGCAGGAGGCATGCGCACGCCGCGACGAAGAGCGCAAACCACGGGGCGCGGCGACCGAGGTTGAGCCTGCGCCCGCCGACGAGGCATAGCCCGAGCACTATGCAGACGACGGGGATTGTCCAGACGGCAAGGCCGATTGACATGTAGCCGAGGTAGGCGAAGGAGTCGCCGAGCGCCCCTACCCAGTTAGTGGACGGCAACGGAGGGACGCGCAGCGCGGCGACAGAGCGCCAGTCGTAGGTCAGGAGCGCCACGAGCGGGAAAAGGGAGATTGGGAAAAGCAACCATCCGAAGACGTGCTTTTCGCGGCTTGCGTCGATGTTGGAAGATGTGTCTGTCATTTTTTGCCGATGTCTGTTGTGCCTCCGCCTTGGGTGAGTGGCATGGGGTTGTCGCGGGCAGGGGTGCCGGGGACTTGCGGCCTGTCCGTCTTTAGGGAGTAGTACACCAGTATGGCCAGCAGAAGTGCCAGGAGCTTGAGCCCCCAATTGTACGTCAGTACCGACAACGCCCTCGAGAAAACGCCAGGTTTCTGCACTTCGGCCTTCATTCGTCGTCTCCTTTCGGAAGCAAGTCCGCCAGTTTCCGCGTCCACGGTCTCAGGGCGCCGATGCGGGACGCGCCGCCCGTGCGGGGAAGGGTCTTGGCAAGCCAGCGGTGCAGCGACTCGGCCCTCTGCTCGCCCGAATATCGGAAGAGCTTGCCGTTGCGCGCCACGGATATGCCGCCCGTCTCTTCCGAGACGACTACGACGAGCGCGTCGGTCTCCTCGGAAAGCCCGACGGCGGCGCGGTGGCGCATGCCGTTGGATATCAGGTCCGGGTTGTTCGACACGGGGAATATGCAGTGGGCGGAGGACAGCCTGCCGTTCCTGAGCACCGCGCCGCCGTCGTGCAGCGGCAGCGGCGGCGTGAATATGCTCGTCATGAGCTCGCGCGAGAATACGGCGTCGAGCACGACGCCTGTGTCCTCGTAGCCCCTCAGCGAAATTCCGCGCTCGAAGGCGAGTAGTGCGCCGATGCGCCGGTCGGCGAGCGAGAGGATGGTCTCGACGACGAGATCGGGCGTGGCGGCGTCGCCAGGGCCGTATTTCGGCTTTTCGAAGTAGCCGAACGCACCAACGGCGGAGAGTATGCGGCGGATCTCCGGCTGGAAGATGACCACGGTCGAGACTGCGATGTAGACAAGGAGGAACTGCACTATGCGCGTCAGCACGTCGAAGTGGAAGAGATACGCGAACGCGATGAGGAGCGCGGCGAGTATGCCGAAGCCCATCAGCGCCTGGCCAAAGCGCGATCCCTTCGCACCCCTCAGGATTGCGTAGATCACGAAGTAGAGTATCGCGATCTGGACTATGGCCGAGACGTCTATCATCTTGCCTCCTCGCCTCCCGTCCGATTCGCGTCCTGCGGCACCTCTTCCCGTTCGAGCCCGACGAGCTTCGCCACCTCGCGCCCGTCCATCGTCTCCCGCTCGAGAAGGGTCTTGGCGAGAAGCTCGACCTTTGCCCGGTTTTCCGAAATCGACTTCTCGGCCCTGGCGTACGCGTCGGAGACGAGTTTCGCCACTTCCGCGTCGATTGCGCGCGAAGTCTCCTCGCTGAACGCGGGCGGCATCGCCTCGACCGCAGCGTAGGGGCTGGGTTCGTTGAACGACTGGAAGCCGAACTTTTCGCTCATGCCGTAGGTGCAGACCATCTTCCGCGCAATCTCGGTCGCCATGGCGATGTCCTGCGCGGCGCCGGTAGATATCTCACCGGTGAACATACTTTCCGCGATCCTGCCGCCGCAGCAGATGGCGAGCTCGTCGAGGAAGTGGCTCTTCGTGCGGTTCAGCACGTCGCGTTCGGGGAGCGACATGGTGACTCCCAGTGCCCGTCCGCGCGGTATGATCGTGACCTTGTGCAGCGGATCCGCGTTCTTCGCGAGAAGCTGCAGTATCGCGTGCCCGGACTCGTGCCATGCCGTTATCTCGCGGTCCTTCTGCGAATAGCCGGCGCTCTTGCGCTCGCGCCCCCAGAGAACCTTGTCGCGTGCCTCCTCAAGGGTCGCCATGTCCACGGCGTCGAGTTTCTTCCTGACTGACATGAGCGCGGCCTCGTTCAGGAGGTTCGCGAGGTCCGCGCCGGAAAAGCCGGGCGTGCCGCGCGCGATGCGCGAAAGGTCCGCGTCGGGGCCAAAGGTGATCTTCTTGCCGTGGAGCGCGAGAATCTCCTCGCGGCCCTTCAGTGTCGGCAGGTCGATCACGACCTGCCGGTCGAAGCGGCCGGGCCGCAGCAGCGCGGAGTCGAGCGTGTCGGGGCGGTTCGTCGCCGCGATGACGATAACGCCTTCGTTCGGCGAAAAGCCGTCCATCTCGACCAGCATCGTGTTCAGCGTCTGCTCGTTGTAGCGGCTCGCGCCGAGGGCACCCGCGCCGGTGCGCTTCATGCCTATGGAGTCAATCTCGTCGATGAAGATGATGCAGGGGGCCTTCTTCTTCGCTTCGGCGAACATGTCGCGCATGCGGCTCGCGCCGACGCCAACGAACATCTCCTCGAAGTCGCTGCCTGATATGGCGAAGAAGGGCACCTTCGCCTCGCCCGCGATTGCCTTGGCGAGAAGCGTCTTGCCCGTGCCGGGTGGGCCGACGAGCAGGACGCCCTTCGGGATGCGTCCGCCGAGCTTTCGGAACACGGCCGGCTCCTTGAGGAACGCGACGATCTCCTGAACCTCTTCCTTGGCCTCGTCCACGCCCGCGACGTCGGCAAACGTCACCTTCGCCTTCTCCGCCTTGCCGTCGAGCAGCTTCGCCCGCGACTTGCCGAAGCCGAACACGCCGCCGTCGCCGCCCATCTTGCGATAGAAGAACCAGTAGAAGAGGAACATCATGCCGCCGAGGAACAGGATGTTCATGACGAGCGGCGAAAGCGGACTCCGGCGCTCCTTGACCTTGACCTGGAGCTGCCTGTTGAAGAGGTCTTCCATCAGCGACTCGTTCTCGCCCGGAACGAGCGCCACGCGGTACTTGACGCGCACGGGGTCGCCGTTCTTGTCGGCGAGCGGCCTGCCGTCCTTGTCGGACTTGTCCGTCTCCATTTCCCCGGTGAGGTATGTCACGCCCTCGTCGCGGTCGAGGAAGCGGACGACGGGCTCGACTACCTTTCCTTCGTCGAGCGCCTTGTAGAATTCGGTCTGCGTCAGCTCGTGCACGGCCGGCTCGCCGGGATTGGTCTTGTAGAACGTGAAAAACAGCGCCACCGCGCCTGCGATTATGATCCACGATCGCATCGCGCCGACACTGTTCCCGTCCGGCTTGGCGGCGGGTCTCTGGGTCTTGTTGGACATATAGGTAGATTATACCAAATCCGATTGACTTGTTGGGCGGGTTTTTGGTAAATTCTGCCGTGCGATGAGAAGGGATAGACCATACACGTCGGGCGAGGAGATCGCAAATGCCGTTACGCACGTCGTCGGCTCGCACCTCGGGGCGGCAATGCTCGCGCTGCTTGTTTGGAATGGCGCGGCTAGCGGCGTAGACGTCGCGTGGAAGACGACTTCCGGCGCGATTTTTGGCTTTTCGATGATTCTCCTCTATGCGATATCGTCCGCATACCATGCGGTGACGTACCTTCCGGCGAAGCGCGTCCTCCATGTCATGGACCACATGGCGATCTACTTCCTCATAGCCGGTACGTATACGCCTTTCTGCCTCGTCACGCTGAGGCCGGACCATCCGGGGCTCGCGTGGACCATCTTCGGCATCGAGTGGGGCGGGACGCTTGCCGGGATCTTTTTCAAGATATGGACTACCGGGCGGTTCAGGATCGTATCGACATTGGCGTACATCGTCATGGGATGGGTGGCGATCCTCGCGATCGTGCCGCTCATACGTTCGCTTCACGGTCTCGGCACGATGTGGCTTACGCTTGGTGGCGGGCTCTACACGCTTGGCTGCGTCTTCTATCTCTGGAAGTCGCTTCCCTACGCGCACATGGTGTGGCACCTCTTCGTGCTCGCAGGGACAATCTGCCATTTCTTCTGCATACTCTGGTATGTGATGTAGGGCCCTTGCCTCGGCAGGATACTTATCATGGATTTCCTGGCATTCGCCATGCCGCCGAAAATGGTATAATATCCACCACTATGTCCGAAATCAGAGTTCGTTTCGCGCCGTCGCCGACCGGCAAGGTGCACATCGGCAACATCCGTGCCGCAATCTACAACTGGCTTTTCGCCCGCCACACAGGCGGCAAGTTCCTCCTTCGCGTCGAGGACACCGACCTCGAACGCTCCACACCTGAGGCGATTGCCGTGCTCTTCGACTGCATGAAGTGGCTCGGGCTCGACTGGGACGAGGAAGTTTTCTACCAGACGAAGAACGTTAAGCGCCACCTCGAAGTCGTCGACCAGCTTCTCGCGAGCGGCCATGCCTACAAGGTCGAGAAGACCTCGCGCGACGGCAAGACCGGCGTCGTCACGATGTTCAAGATGCCCAAGGAGGGCGTCATCGAGTTCGACGACATCGTGAAGGGTCACATGGCGAAGAAGGCTGAGGACATCCAGGACTTCGCAATTGTCCGCTCGGACGGCTCTCCCATCTTCCATATCGCGAACGTCGTCGATGACATCGACCAGCGCGTCACGCACATCATCCGCGGCGACGACCATGTCGAGAACACTTTCAAGCATATCTGCATTTTCCGTGCGCTCGGCGCGGAGGTCCCGAAGTACGGTCATCTCTCGATGATCGTCAACCAGCAGGGCAAGCCCTACTCGAAGCGCGACGGTGCGGCGTTTGTCGGCGAGTACCGCGAGCAGGGGTATCTCCCCGAGGCGCTTTTCAACTACCTTCTTCTTCTTGGGTGGAATCCTGGCGACGACCGCGAGGTGCTGACGCGCGAGGAGATGGTGAAGCTTTTCGAGCTCGAGAAAGTTCATGTTACTGCGGCGATGTTCGATCCGAAGAAGCTTGCGTGGATGAATGGCGAGTACATAAAGAAGATTCCAGCGAGCGAATTTAGAGATATGTTGGTTCAGTCGGCGGCGGCCGAAGGCTCCTCCTCGCGGAACCTCGGCGAATACGCCGTATCCGCTCGCTCGGACCTTCGCTCCGCCGCTGATCAAATTGCGTGGTGGGACTATCTCGCCTCGCAGGTGCAGGTGCGGACGAAGTTCTTGAAGGACATTCCGGATGCAATTAGGTGCTTTGTCTCCGACGATTTTCCGTTTGACGAAAAGGCGGTTGAAAAGCGCTTGAAGAAGCCGGGCGTGAAGGAGCTTCTGCTTGATCTCGTAGAGCGCTTCTCAAAGGTCGGGGACTGGACGGCGCCCACGCTTGAGGCGGTAGTCAAGGAGCTTTCGCAAGGCAACGGCATGGGCCCGTGGGTGCACCCCGTCCGCGTTGCGGTCTCTGGCCGTGGCGAGGGCATTGGGCTTTTCGAGATGCTCCAGCTTCTCGGCCGCGAAAAGACATTGGCTCGTCTGCGTCATGCGGCAGAGACATTGGCTTCTTAACAGTTGACTTGATTGTCTAAAGGTTGCCAGTTGTGGCGCATTGTATGCTTGACATCGTTATCATACTTCCGCCAGAAGGCTCAACACTCGCAGAGGCGAAGGCATCTATCGAACGTCTGCGCGGCAAGGTTTTTGTCAATAAGCGGACAGGCATATCAGCGCGGCTGTCGTCGAGCGCAAAAGGTAAGCTTGTCAGCAACAAGGCTGCGGGAAAATCTAGGGCAAATGGATTTACAAGTGAACAGCACAACGCATTGGCGACGAATATAGACAAGATATATGTTGAATCTGACCTCGCATCGTCTAGGCCAGATAAAGCTGGCGATGCAAATATTGTCTCAATTAAGCGGTTCTATAAGAAAGTCGCATTTGGTCAGAAAATGGCCGTCGCATGGACAACTGTCAAGGAGTCCAGGCAGCATGGACACCATATTTATTCCGTTGAGGCGATAAAGTTGGAGGCACTTGATCGTAAAGTAGAGGTGGTTTCCGGAAACACGCCTCACGCCTCAAGTGCCTCAACGCCTAATATTGTAGCAAAAGTGCTTTCGTGCATCAAGGGGGTCTGCAACCATGTTTGGAGGGTGTTAAGATGAAAAGACCATTTGACAGAATCGTTGGGCCGGAGGGCGAGTGGATTGACGATGATGGCGCGGAGAAGCCGGATTGTTCGGCGGAGGATGTCGCTGCAGAGTGGCACCCAACTCGTGACGAGTTTATGATCCGCTGTCTCAACGCGGCCGTCAATTTGCGCGGGGTAATGACATTTTCCGAGTTCTGTGAAATCTATAACGAGTATGCAGAAGGCCATGAGTCGCCCGTCTCGGATACACTTGATGAGAACGAACTCGGTAGATTCATGAGTCGGGTAGCCGACAGCAAAGAGGGCGACGGCACGCCTCTTGACAGATTGCTTGAGGAGTTCGGCATAAACTTTGCTTGCTGGAGCGACAATAATGACGGCGCTAGTCTTGTCGTCAAACGAACGTTGATCGATGTGGAAGATGATATCCGCAAAAGCAAAATACCACCGACCGACAAGGAGATTTTTGCACTGATTGACAAGCGTGTAGCCGTTGCCCGCGAGGCGTTTGCGAAAGTGGACTTCCCGCACTTTGACGAGGATGCGTTTCTGTCGTTTGAGTTTATGGACGATGAAGATGATGACTACGATGCCGAAGATGGCGAGCTGGTCAAGTTGGAGGAACTGCCGCCTGCAAAATACACGGGGCCGGTCGATTTCAAGTTCGTCAAAGATCCTGTGAAACGCGAGAAGGCAATCTACGATTACGATGGTGTAAGGGCCGTAACTCGCGAATTCGTTTGTCGCGTGGTGATGCATGAACTGACGCAGGAAGAGCGGCGTGACGCCGCGAAGCGACTCGGCATCACGACCGATCCGAAGACGGGATTCATCCCCGATGCAAATCTTGACATGGTGGCTGGGGACTTTGCTGCAATGATGGACGACCAGCATGGAGAACCGGCGATCAGGCGTGTTCTTAGGCGCATGGATACGCTGGGCGGCTACGACCGTGCGGCGGCTACCTACTACGAAAACTACCGTTATACGTGGCTTGAAGTTCTTGCAGTCAAGGCGGGCGTCGGCATGAAGTGTCGCGACCTTTTGACAGGAGAGGAGCTTTTTCTCATGGAGAAGAGCTTCAGTCTCGGCGATGTGAAGGGCATGACGGTTTGCGCCGGGATAGCGCCAATGGGGGATGTATATCTCGTCCTTGGCGTCATCCACCCTGCGAACTTCGAAAATCCGGCGACGATACTGAAAATCGTGATGACCCATCTCGGTTTGCCTACCGAACCGCCGATCCAGCTTTCGTTTGCCGATCAGGCGCGTTTCGCAGCAGAGACGATTCGCCGCATAAACGCCAATGGGAAGTTCGCGAACATCGTCATGGGATGACGTTCTACTTGGGCGGTAGATAAAGTATAAGAGGACACGCTAAGTATGTGGAAGCTCATATTCCAGATTGTTCCAATCGCGGCGTGGGTCGTCGCGTTTATCGTAGTCGTTCGTCCTCTTAAGCTTTCACGGCGTGGTACATTTGTCGCGTCCGTGCTGTTTGCCGTCGCGTTCGGCAAGTTCGCATTCTTTGCAACCGTCGGCGGCGACGCGTTTACGCCTAACCTTCCTGCCCTCGTAATATGGGGTTACGGCTGGATATACGCAGCCGCCATGATGCTTGCTGCTGTGGCATTCCCGTTTACTGTCTTTTATTATCTGCTTGGGCTTGCGAAGATACGCTTTTCCGTGCGGACGACTCGCGGCGTATTTGTTGTGTTCGCCATTTGCACAGCCGCTCTTTCCGCGTGGGGAATATACGAGGGTGTGAGGACTCCCGATGTGAATCGCATAGAAATAGAGTACGACGATCTCCCGCAGTCGTTTGACGGCTACCGCATCGTCCACCTCAGCGATCTTCATTGCTCCACATCTGCGCGCCGTCCGCGCTTCGAGCGCATAGTAGAGCGTGTCAATGCGCTCGATGCAGACCTGATTGCGATTACTGGTGACTTTGTGGACGGGCTTGTGTGCGAGCGGATAGACGACATGGAGCCGCTTGCCCATCTTCATGCGCGCGACGGCGTATGGGGGTGTACAGGAAACCACGAGTGCTACTGGGAGTGGGGCGCGTGGTCGGATGCGCTGATGCGCCTGGGCTTGCGCGTCTTCAGCGGCTACAATTGCTTCGCCGGAAATGTCATTACGAGGGGCGACGCGGCGCTTGCAATCGGCGGGCTCGGCGATCCGCGATTCTTCTTCGGCGATTTCGAGTCAGACGAACGGGCGATTGCCGAATGGACGACCCGCGTGAAGCATGCATTTGATGGCACGCCGAAGGGGGCGTTTCGCATTCTACTTTTCCACCGTCCGTGCACGGAGCGGATTGGCGCAGAAGCTGCGGACGTGAAGTTGCAGCTCTCTGGTCATACGCACGGCGGCGCGATGCCAGGCGTAAAGTGGCTTGTCGCGCGCTACAACGAAGGGCATGTCCGTGGACTCTACGAGTTTGCAAAAGGGCGCTATCTTCATGTCTCCCCTGGAACCGGACAGTGGGCGGGCTTTCCCCTGCGGCTCTTCAACCCGACCGAGATAACGGAAATCACGCTTCGCAGGAAAGCCGCTGGCGGGAGCGAACGGTGAGCTGGACTTCCCTGATACTGGCGAGTGCCGTCTTTCTCGCGCTTTACGACCTCGCGAAAAAGGCGAGCGTGCGTGACAACGCAGTCCTGCCGACATTGCTCATTTCCACTTGCTTCGGGTGTGTCGCGTATGTCGCCGGTGTTGTTCTTTGCGGCCGTCTCGACGATGCGACGGTGATGACGCGCGAGCTGCTTGCCCTGTCCGCAATAAAATGCATCATCGTCGGCACATCGTGGGTGTTCACATTTCGTGCGCTCAGGACGCTCCCGATTTCCATCGCGACTCCCATACGCGCGTCCGCGCCTGCGCTTGTCTTTATCATTGCGTTCGTTCTCTACGGCGAGCGGCCTTCGCTCGTTCAGCTGATCGGCATGGCGACGGTGTTCGCCGGCTACTTCGTTTTCTCTTGGGCGGGGCGGCACGAGGGGATAGACTTTTTCAGGAACCGCGCCGTGTGGTACGCGTTCGCGGGCGCTACCTGCTCGGCACTTTCGTCGATATGGGACAAGTACCTCTTCCAAGTGCGCGCACTTCCTGTCGAGTCGGTTCAGCTTGCGTTTCAGGTAGGGCTTGTCGTCTTCTACGCCGTCGCGCTCGCGGCATCGCGCCTTTTCAATGCCGAGAAGGTCGCGTTCGAATGGCGCCGCACGATACCGCTAGTCGGCATACTTCTTGCCGTGGCCGACTGGCTCTACTTCCAGGGACTTGCCTGCTCCGATGCGCCTGTTTCCGCGGCGTCGCTTCTTCGTCGCTTCTCCGTCGTGATAACATTTGTCCTCGGTGCTCGCTTCTTCCACGAGACGAACCTCATTCGCAAGGGGCTTGCTCTTGCGGCTATAGTAGTCGGCGTTGTCTTGATATGTCTTGGAAAGGGGTGATTGCATGAAAATACTGCTTGTCGGATACAAGGCCCAGGATTTATTTGAAGTGAACAGGCGCGGCGAGAGACGCCCCGTTTCGTGGCTTGACGGCGACATCACCTGCCACACGCTCGACATCTACCACTGCCACGCAATCGAAAACTCGTCTTGCGGCGTGAAGGCGGTTTGCTCGCCGCACTTGCCGAAGGAGAATTGGGATCTCATAAAGTTCAAGACAGGCCCGAAGCTTATGTCGGGCGAGCTTTCGCTCGATCTACTTCAGGAAATACACCTACTGCACCCAAAGCACTTCGAGCTTGAATTCGTCGGTCGCGAGCGCGACAGGAACGACCTGCTTGCAAAGATCAAGGACGATCCGGATCGCGTGCGCGACTTTTCCGCGACATGGCCTGCGAGCGTCCCGGGCGGACAGAAGCTCATGCTAACGAGCTTCCCTGGATGCTTCTGCCATCGTCGCGTGGACGATGGAGGGCTTGCGCTCGCGGAAGTGGTGAGCAGAGAGTTTTCTGGCAAGAATCCGCGCGCGATCCTCGACATGGGCTGCGGCTGCGGTCTCGTCGGCTTCCTTGTCGCGGCGAGCCAGAAGGATGCTGTCCGTCTTGTCATGGTCGATTCCCACACGCGGGCGGTAGAGGCCGCAAAGCTCAATGCGGAGAAGCTCGGGATGCCTGCCGAGGTGATACTCTCCGACAATGGCACGCCCGCGCAGATGGACGGCACTTTCGATGTCTTTGTCGGCAACCCGCCATACTACAGCGACTACAGAATCGCCGACATCTTTCTCGAGACTGCTCAGCGCGCGCTTAAATTTGGCGGCGTATGCTACACGGTCTGCAAGAACGCCGACGGTCTTGAACCCGTCCAGCGTCGCTATTTCCCGGACGTGGAGGTCATCCGCCGTCGCGGCTATGCCGTCCTCAAGTCTGTTAAATCGGGTTTCATGCGTTCAAAAATTAGTTGAAGAAACTGGTTTTTGGTGCCGCGCCTTGCGGATCGGACGAAATTCTGATATGCTATGGGCAAGTTTTCTTGAAGCAAACGCAAACGGAGTTAATCGCATGAAAAAGGAACTGCTTGCATGTTGTGCTGTCGTCGCGCTGGCGGGTGTCGGTCGCTGCGATCAGCTGGGTTTCGAGTCCAAGGCGTGGCGTGGCGAGACGGCCTACGTGCGGCTGCCGGAAGGCGCCGCGAACGGGCTTGTCCCGTTTGCAGGCCGTGACATGGACGGCGTAAAGCTCTCGCTCCTTCGCTTCGAGAACGTCGCCTTCGACAAGACCGAGCGTGTGTCCGAGCCCGTCAAGGACAAGAAGGGCAATGTCGTCAAGGAGAAGAACGGCAAGGACAAGATGCGCAACTATCAAAAGTTCATCGCCAAGGAATCTGTCCCGGACGTCTGCAAGACTTGGAAGCCGGGCGACGCCCAGTCGCCTACGATGGTCAAGGTGTCCGTCGCGGCGGACGCGAAGCCCGGTATGCGCAAGCTCGGCCCGCTCGAACTCACCGTCGTTGACCGCGTCCTTCCGCCGGCCAAGGACTGGAAGTACTTCCTCGACCTCTGGCAGCATCCGTGGGCGGTCTCGCGCTTCTTCGACGTCAAGCCGTTCTCGAAGGAGCACTACGCGAAGATGGAGCCGGTGTGGAAGGCGCTCGCGGACTGCGGCTGTAAGGCTCTCACCGTCACGATACTGGACCTCCCCTGGAATCACCAGTGCTACGACGGCTACCACTCGATGATCGGCAGGGTCAAGAACGCCGACGGCAGCTGGACCTTCGACTACAGTACGTTCGACGAGTACGTCGCCTTCGGCAGGAAGTGCGGGCTCGGGCCGGACATCGCCTGCTACTCCATGTGCCCGTGGGGCTACAGGATGAGCTGGACGGACGCCGACGGCAAGGCCCAGCGCGTCGAGATGCGCCCCGGAACGCCGGAGTTCGAGGACTACTGGGGGCCATTCCTCGTCGACTTCGCGAAGCACCTCAAGGCGAAGGGATGGTTCCAGGACGCGTACATCGCGATGGACGAGCGCAAGCCCGAAGATGTAATGCTAATCTGCGAATTCATACAGAAGAAGGTGCCGGGAATGAAAGTCGCGATGGCCGGAAACAAGTCACCGTCTGAATTCAAGGGCATCACGATTGACAACTACTGTCAGGGGCTCATCCATCTCAGGAAACATCCAAAGTTCCTGGACGAGCTTGAGCCGCGCCGCAAGCAGGGCTACAAGACGACGTTCTACGTGTGCGCGTCGGCGATGAAGCCGAACACGTTCATGGACAGCCCGTTCGACGAGGGCTACTGGCTCGGCGCGTACCCCGCAATCACCGGATTCGACGGGTTCCTGCGCTGGGCGGCGAACTCTTGGCCGGAGAATCCGTACAAGGACGCCTCATACAGACCGAAGGACTGGCGCGCGGGTGACACGTTTTTCATCTATCCGAACGGCGAGCTTTCCTCGCGCCTCATCGCGCTCAGGAACGGCGTCGTCGCCGCTGAGAAGCTTCGCATTCTGAAGGAGGCCGGCGTAGACGTCTCGAAGGAGGTCGCGGACATCGCGTCCAAGTACGACTACAAGACCGCGATCTACGGGAAGCTCGACTTTCCAGCCTTCACGTGCGCCATGGAGGCCATGGTCAACCGCTGATGTCGGTGCGGGCACGGATAGGAGGAAAGTATTATGCATAACTTAAGATTCACGGCGGTCACGGTTGGCGCGCTGTGCATGGCAATGTTGCAGCCGAAGTCCTGGGCGGCAGTTGTGCCACCACCTGTAAAGTGCTTGCCCAAGGTTTGGTTTGACGAACTTCCGATTGAGGACATGACCTGCGGCTGGAACGAGCCGAAGAAGAACAAGTCCGTCGAGGGCAATCCGCTACAGATCGGCACAAAGACATTTGCAAGAGGCGTTGGAACCCACGCGAAGTCGCAGGTGTCCTACAGGGTGGACGGAAAGGCCGTCGCGTTCGACGCGGACGTCGGAATCGACGCGGAGGCGTTCGCGGACGGCTCCAAGGACGCAAGCTTGAAGTTCATCGTCAAGGCAGACGGGCGCACCGTTGCGGAGACAGACGTCCTGAAGGGCAAGGCCGAGAGCGTCCATCTCCATGCGGACCTCGCTGGCGCGCAGATTGTGGAGCTTTCGGTGTGCGATGCTGGCAATGGCATCATGAAAGACCACGCCGACTGGGCCAACGCCTACTTCACGATGAAGGACGAGGCGCGTCCTGTGAAGGCGGTCACCGAGCAGCTCGGCATTCTCACTCCGTCGCCATCCGCCGCGCCGCGCATCAACGGCGCGCGCGTCTTCGGCGTGAGGCCGGGCCATCCGATCCTCTGGCGTGTTCCCGTGTCGGGCGAGCGTCCGATGCGTTTTTCGGCGTCAGGCCTTCCTGCCGGAGCGAAGTTCGACGCGGCGACGGGCTATATCTCCGGCGCGGTCGCGGAGCGCGGCGAATACAAGATAAGTTTCTCCGCGAGCAACGCCAAGGGTTCGGCCAAGCGCGAGCTTAAGCTCGTCGTCGGCGACAAGATCGGCCTCACGCCGCAGATGGGATGGTGTAGCTGGAACTGCTTCGCCCGCGCGGTTACGGCGAAGAACCTTCGCGACATGGCGGATGCGATGGTCAGCACCGGGCTTGCCGACCACGGCTGGAGCTACATCAACGTGGATGACTTCTGGCAGAACAGTCCGCTGAAGGGCAAGACCGACCCGACGCTCGCTGGCCCCGAGCGCACTGCGGACGGCACTATCGTCCCCAACTCGCGCTTCCCCGACATGAAAGCGCTCGCGGACTACATCCATTCGCTCGGGCTCAGGGCCGGACTCTACTCCTCGCCGGGGCCATATACTTGCGGCCGGTGCGTCGGAAGTCTGGGACACGAGTGGCAGGACGCAAAGACATACGCCGACTGGGGATTCGACTACCTGAAGTACGACTTTTGCACCTACGCCGGACTTAAGGATGTGGCTGCCGCCGGGGCGCCGTCCTTAGGCAACGTGAAGAACACCATGCCGTACTTCATTATGGGCGAGGCGCTTGCAGCGCAGGATCGCGACATCTTCTATTCGCTCTGCTACAGCGATCCTGCCGTGTCGATGTGGGGCGCGTTCACCGGCGGCCAGAGCTGGCGCACGGCCTACGACATTGAAGACACGTACGAATCGATGAAGGGCGTGATCGACCGCCAGGTGGAGCTTTGGCCCTACGCCAAGCCCGGCGCGTGGAACGACCCCGACATACTGATTGTCGGCGAAGTCGACTGCGGTCCGCGCAACGGCACGCTGAAGCCGACGCGCCTTACGCCGAACGAGCAGTACACGCACATGTCGCTTTGGTCCGTCCTCTGCGCGCCGCTTCTCATCGGATGCGACCTGACGAAGCTCGACGACTTCACGTTCTCGCTTCTCACGAACGACGAGGTGATCGAGGTGAACCAGGACGAGCTTGGCGCGCAGGCGGCGGTCGTCGCGGAGGGTCCGCGCGCGCAGGTCTGGGCAAAGCCGATGAGCGACGGCTCTCTCGTCTTCGCGCTCTACAACACCTACTTCCTCGACACGCGCATCACCATCGACTTCGCGTCGCTGGGACTTGAGGGACGCTGGCTCGTGCGCGACCTCTGGCGGCAGAAGGACCTCGGCGTTTATTCCACGCAGTACGTGGCGGACGTTCCCGGCCATGCCACGCACCTGGTGCGCCTCTTCCCGCGCGAGGACGGACGCCTCGCTGACGGCTTGAAGGACATCCGCATGAACGGCTTCTACCGCAGGTTCGAGAAACTGCATCCCCTCGACAAGCCCGGCTATCGCGCGCCGAAAGGCTATCCGTGCGCCGATTGCCCGAAGAACCTCTTTGCTATAATATCGGACGGAAGGGAGATGCATAGGTGAGGCAGACGAGAAGATGTTTCCTGAGGGATGCTGCGGCGACGGGATTTGTCGCGGCGTTTCCGTCGATTATACCTGCGAAGGTTCTTGGCGCTGACGCGCCCAGCAACACTGTCAACGTCGCGCAGATCGGATGCGGGCGCATTGGCCTTACGATGGACGTTCCGGGCTTTCTCCGCGCGAAGGGCGCGAGGGTGGTTGCCGCTTGCGACCTCGATTCGCGCCGGCTTGATTTCATGCGCGGCTTCATCGCGAAGGGGCTTGGCGAGAAGTCCGGCGCCGCGATCTTCGGCGCACGCGATTTCCATGACGTCATTTCCCGTGCCGACGTGGACGCAGTCTCGATTTCCACGCCCGACCACTGGCATGCGCAGATTGCAATCGAGGCGGCTTTTGCGGGAAAGCACGTCTACATGCAGAAGCCGGCGTCGCTCACGATCCGCGAAGGTCGGCTTTTCGCGGATGCCATCGCAGAGACGGGGCGCATCTTCCTTCTCGGCTCGCAGCAGCGTTCGTGGGCGCATTTCCAGAAGGCGTGTGCGTTCGTGCGTGAAGGGCGTCTCGGCAAGATCAAGTCCATCGAAGTTGGGCTCCCCGGCGATCCTGGCGGAGGCTCGACGAGCGAGATGCCCGTGCCGGAGTGCCTTGACTACGATTTCTGGCTTGGCTCCACTCCAAAGGCGTTTTACACCGAAGACCGCGTCCACAGCCAGAACGCCGACCTAAAGAAGGCGATCAACTCCCGCCCCGGCTGGCTTCGTTGCGAACAGTTCGGCGCGGGCATGATCACTGGCTGGGGCTCCCACCACCTCGACATCATGCACTGGGCGATGGGCTGGGAGAAGATCGGCCCCAAGTTCATTGAGGGCAAGGGGAAGTTCCACACGGGCGGCCTTTGGGACGTCCACGGCGAATACGACATTGCGCTCACATATCCCGACGGCACTTCGGCACGGGTGTGGGACAAGTTCCCGAACGGCGTGCGCTTCGTCGGCGAAAAGGGCTGGATATTCGTGAGCCGTGGTTCGGCCAAGGTCTCGGCGAGCGACCCCGTTGCTGCCGGAAAGCCGCTCAAGGCGCTCGACGCAAGCGACCCCGCGCTCATTGCGGGCGATCCGGCGGTGGTCTTGTATCCGAGGCTCGTCACGAATCCGTCGTTTCACCACCAGAACTTCATCGATTCGATCAAGGCGGGCGAGCCGAGCGTCGTCCCGGCCGAGACTGCGCACCGCTCGTGCAGCGCGTGCCTTTTGTCGTGGATCGGTATGAAGCTCGGACGCCGCCTCGAATGGGACTGGCAGAAGGAGCGCTTTGTCAACGACGCGGAGGCGAACGCGATGCTGGAGCGCACGGAACGCGCCCCGTACGGCGCAAGGCGTGCCTACGAACGGCTTGGCAAGCGGTGTGTAAGAAATGGTATAATACGCGCATGAAGAAGATTTTGACGTTGGCGGCGGTTGCGCTTTTCGCGGCGGCGGCGGAGAGCGCCACCGTTCTCGAACTGAGCCGCAACGGAATCGACCTCAAAGTCGAGTCCGACCGTACGCAGATTGATCCTGGGCGGAGTGTCTTTCTCACGGTGACGATGAAGACGCCGAAGGACGTCAAGGCGTTGGTCCCCGATCTCCGCGACCGCGTGCGCGGCTTTTCGCTCGCCGAGGAATTTGCCGTGAAGCCCGTGAAGAACGCCGACGGTTCGCTTGTCGAGACTGTAAACTGGAAGCTCGTCCCAGAGCCGTGCGCCGACGTCTACAAGATCGCGCCGTTCGCCGTGACGGCCTCGCCCCGGCTTCTCTCGACGGCGGCCGACGAGGGTTCGCTTTCGTTTGTCGCGGGTCCCGTCTACTTTGAGAACCCGCCCGCCCGCGAGACGGTGACCGGCGACATGGAAGCCGATCCCAGGAAGGACCTGCCGCCGCTTTCGTGGAAGCTCGTCGGTTGGTGCGTGCTTGCGCTTTTTGCCGCCGTCGCCGCAATCGCGGCCGCGTGGTTCCTGCTGCGCTATCTCGCGCGGCGCATCAAGGAGCACAGGATGAGCCCAATCGAGCGCGCGTGGGTTGAGCTCGACCGGCTTCTCAAGAAGGGGCTTCCCGGGCGCGGGCGCTACAAGGACTTCTACGTGGAGCTGACGATGGTCGTCCGGCGCTACGTCCAGCGCAAATACGGCATCCGCGCGCCGCACTTGACGACGGAGGAGTTCCTCGGCGAGCTCGCCGACAGCCGCCTCGGGGAGTGTCCCAACGTCGGGGGACTAAGGGCGTTTCTCGAATCTGCCGACATGGTGAAGTTCGCCGGCGTGCAGGCGACCCCCGAAATGGCCGACGGCGCGACCGACTCGGCCCGCGTCTACCTCAGGGGCGACTCCGCCAACTCTGTTGGATGACGACGGGTTCTGCGTCCAGGGCGTTCGCCGATGTGGTATAATATCGGACATGAGAAAAGACCTTGAGAAGCTCAACGCCCTCGGCCGCTCCGTCGTCGCGCCGAAGGGCTACGACCCGTCCGTCCTCGACGCGTTCGAGAACCGCCACAGTGAGCGCGACTACTGGGTGACGTTCACCGCGCCAGAGTTCACGACGCTCTGCCCGAAGACCGGACAGCCAGACTTCGCCACTCTCACGATCCGCTACATCCCTGCGAAGAAGCTCGTCGAGTCGAAGTCGCTGAAACTCTACCTCTTCGGCTTCCGCAACCACGGTGACTTCCACGAGGACGTGGTGAACGTCATATACGACGATCTCGTAAAGCTCCTGAAGCCGAAGTACATGGAAGTCTACGGCAAGTTCGCCGCTCGCGGCGGCATCACGATAGACCCGTTCGTCAACGGCGGTGCGGGCGCGAAGTACAGGGCGCTCGCCACAAAGCGCTTCGAGAACTGGTCCGGCGTGCGCGGCTGATCGCGGCGAAATGAAGTTCTGGGGCATAACCGGCACCAACGGCAAGACCACGACGGCGTGGATCTTCGCCGAGTTCGTCAATGCCTGGGGTGCCCAACTTCGAGCCCGGGAGCGAGTGAGCGAAGCGGAACGAGCGGACGGGCGAGCTCCGCTCTGTGGCTACATAACAACGGTCGAGGCGTTTGACGGAAAGCGACACTTCTACACCGGCTACACAACGCCGCCGCTCGCGCAGCTGAAGGAGATATACGCCGCGATGGAGGCGAACGGCTGCACCGACTGCGTCATGGAAGTCTCGAGCCACGCGATTCACCAGAATCGCGTGGGCTTTGGCGAAATAACGCCTTTTTCCGGCGGCGCGTTCACGAACATTTCGGAAGACCACCTCGACTACCACAGGACTATGGAGGAATACTTCCGCGTCAAGCTCTCGTTCGCCGAGCGGATCGCGCGTGAAAATTCGTCCGGCAAGGCACCTCCTTTTGCCGTCTGCATCGATGGCGAAGGCGGCGAGAGAATGTTCGAGGCATGCCGTAAAATCTCTGGACTGGACGCCTTCCCCGTGTCGGCAAAGCCCGCTGCGTTTGACTTGTCGAAGCTCCAGCTTGTCGGCGACTACAACAAGTCCAACGTCGCCCTTGCCGCCGCGCTCGCCCTTGTTGCCGGAGTTCCGTATGATGTCATACAGCGCACGATTCCGACGCTTGCGCCGCGTTGGGGTCGGCTTGAGCGCGTGACGAATCCCGCTGTCGAAGCGGCGGTCTATGTTGATTTCGCTCATACGCCCGATGGCCTTGAAAAAGTCCTTTCAGCCGCGCGCGGCTTCACCCCGCAAGGCGCTCGCCTCTGGGTCGTGTTCGGCGCTGGTGGCGATCGCGATCCGATGAAGCGCCCGCTTATGGGCGAGGCCTGCGCCAGGCTCGCGGACTCACTCGTCGTCACGAGCGACAACCCGAGAAGCGAAGACCCGGCGAAGATCATCGACGCGATAATCGAGGGCGTCGGGCGCGCCCTGGCAAAGCCGTCGCTCGTCCGGGTCGAGCCGGACCGCCGCGAGGCAATCTCGTTCGCGCTCGCGAACGCCGGTCCCAGCGACGTCGTGATCATCGCGGGCAAGGGGCACGAGACGACGCAGGAGATCGCCGGCGTGAAGCATCCGTTCGACGACCGCGAAGTCGTGCGTGCGTTCGCGCGGCCCTTCGCAGAGGGTGAGGGCTGAGTTCGCTTTTTGCAAAGGCGAAGTGAAATCGCCCTTGACGGCAGGCGCGAGGTTTTGGTAAACTACGCGCTTGTTGTCACTCAAAGGCACATGGCGAGGTAGCTCAGTCGGTAGAGCAAAGGACTCATAAGCCTTGGGTCGAGGGTTCGAACCCCTCCTTCGCCACCAACTAAAATACCCTGGACATCCCCCATTTTTTCTGACCACAAAAAGACGACACCCTTGTAAATAAAGGGCGAAGTGCGCTTTTGGGGGCTTCAATAAGTGGGATAGCTGT
>CADCAK010000002.1 GCA_902799385.1 uncultured bacterium
CTTTGTGCCAAAGACTACTGTACCTTTACACCAAAGACTACTGTACCTTTTAGCCCAAAGTCCAGGGGGTTTCAACTGCTCATCCAGGGGTTTTTTCCGTAAGTCCACGCAGTGTTCAAAAATGCCCGAGGGCTCCCCCCCGAAAAATCAGGAGAAGCCCCCGTCAAGTATGTTGATTTTCTGTTTTCACTGCATGGGCAATGTGCCATTTGCCCGTGCCGGTGCAGACCTTACGTCAGCGTATGAAAATCGTGAAGTCCTTATGCAGCAGATAGTATTCTACGTTGTCATTGCCTTGTTTGGATTTCAATTCCCAGCTCTGAGGCACATCAGTGAGGTCAAGTACAGCGCTGTCATAGGTATTCGTCAGTCCATTGGGAAACGCCAAAACCGGAATCTTCACCTTGCCCTTAAGGGCAGGATCGCTTATGTCAACTTTGATATTGCCGGAAAGCGATTTGGTTA
Source organism: uncultured bacterium (assembly GCA_902799385.1). Classification (GTDB taxonomy): domain Bacteria; phylum Verrucomicrobiota; class Kiritimatiellia; order RFP12; family UBA1067; genus UBA1067. The sequence goes on from CADCAK010000002.1 coordinate 466, forward strand.
CATTGAGGTAGTCCTCGCCGTCAGGATAGAACTTGGCACCTTTTTCCATCTCCAGTTGCGTGATAGTACCATGTCCGTGCAGTTCGTTAATGATGCCAAAAGTCTGCACCGCATTACCGTCGTCCGTAATCGACCCGCCATACAAGATCAGGTTGGAAATTTTGATCTTCCTGTTCGTCTTGTTCTGCACGTAGTGCCCTTCGTAGACAATCAGCGTCGTTCCACTATATTTGCTGCTGGTGGTATTAAGATTGTTCCATTTGTTGAGCGTCGCCGAATTCTGGAGATCAATTGTTCCCGCCTGGGTATTGACGTTCCGAAGGGTCAGCCACGAAGTGGCCTTCAGCGTATGGCCATTCAGATAGATGTAGGATTCATCATCATCTCGTCCGATCTTGAACTGCCCGGCTCCTATTGTGGCATCTGCCGTGAGGTACAGATCAAAAAGGTAGTTGCCGCTTGCCATCGACCCAGCGGACGAGGCGAGCGCCCACGGCCAGTTGCCAGCCCCCGCGCCGGCGATGTAGATCGGCGTTTCCTGACGGATGGTCTTTGCGTTGATGTCAAACGTGCCGCCGTCCTGTACAGTAATCTTCGGCGTGTCGCCGAGCGCGGTTGCGCTGCCCTGTTGCAGAACACCGCCTGCAACGACGACCTCGCTGGCCTTAATCGATCCGCCCGTTCCCTTCACAAGCGTAAACACTGCATTGACCGCTCCGTTCACGATGAACTTATTGAGCTTCGTAGCCGCGCACGTAAGCGTACCAGTCATGGAATGATACGGCGTCACGGTGAAATCGCCGGTGAACGAGGAAAGCCCGCTGATCGTCACGGCCTCCGCCGCACCCGGCGCCAGCTCAAGCGTTCCAACGCCCGTCACTCCGCCTGCAGCGACGCCGTCGAGCGTCGTGAGCGTCGCGGCGGATCCGATCGGCAGGTCCAGTTCCGCAGCCGTCACCCGTCCGCACGCGGCAAACGAAACGCCGTTCGTGAGAAGCACCTTGGCAAGCGTCAGCGATCCAGCACCGTCGAAACCGACGCTGCCAGTTCCCGCGATCAGCACGTTGCCAAAGCCGTAGTCGGAATCGAGGATCACGGTCGTGTTGCCGTCAAGCGACATCCTGAACGACCGACCTTCTCTAGGCACCGCGCCCAACGACCAGTTCTCCGCCGCGCTGAACGAACCGGTGCCGTCGGCGTTCGTCCAGACAGGCGTCGGGACGCGCACGGTCACCGTGCCGACGTCCGCGTCGTAGCTGACTTCAGGGTTCGGGACCTCCTCACCGTTGATGTCGTACAGGGCGATGTTCTGCGGCTGGGCGGAGGCCTTGACCACGATCTCATCTTCGTCAAGGTTGGCCTGACGCAGGACGAGCGTTGCGTCGTCATCGACGGTGAGCGTTCCCGTCGGACGGTTCGCGCCGATGTTGAATATGACGCCCGCTCCGACGGTTATCGTGCCGGACGCCGTAAGCGTCCCCGTCGCCGCTACAGTGACGTTCGTCTCCACGCCCGCCCTGCGCGTCAGCGCGAGAGCACCGGAAGCGGTCAATTCGCCCGACACCGCGAGGTTGCCGTCAAGCAACGCCGGCGCCCCGTCGGCCATCGCGAGCTTCTCGATTGCGCCATGCCCGGACAACGTCTCCCATGCGCCGAACGCGCCGTATGAACTTGTCATCGTGGCGCCGCGCATGTCAAGAGACTTGAAATAGAGCGTATATTGGGTTTTCCCGTATTGCATATCATTCACAACCGTAGTTCCCTCGCGGACGACAAGCGCAATGTTGCTGACGCAGCTCTCTCCATACGCCACATCTGCGTTGCTCCAGTCAGTGATTTTCAACGTTCCAGACTGTACATCTATCGTGCCGCCGCCAGTCCCGGAATATGGACGGCGGATGTTAAGAATGCCGGAGCCGGTCTTCGTCAGCGTGTGGCCGCCGAGGTTCACATTCTTGTTGTCTTTATCCCAGGCCGCCCAGTCACGTACGCCTATCCATTGCTCCTTTGCGCCGCCGATCGTCGCGTCGGCGTCCAAGTAAAGCATGCCGACATTCTTGCTGCTCGCCATATCTGCGTACGACGTGAGAGCCCACGGATAGCTTCCGGCGCCGGCGCCGGCGATATGGAACTCCGTCACCACATTTCCGGCTGTCGCCTCGCCGTCGCCAACCGTCTTGCCGTTCATGTCGATCGTACCGCCGTCCTCGACCGTCACCTTCGGCGTCTTGCCAAGCACGTTGTCGCCGCCCAACTTGAAGACACCACCCTTGACAACGACTTCCGTCGCCAAAAACGAGCCGTTGCCAGGTGCAAGAGTCACCACACAGTCAACGTCTCCAGTTACAGTAAACTTGCTCAACGACACCGTCTGGTCAACCGTAAGCGTAAACGACTTGTGCGCGACAATCGTCACCTCCTTGTCGATCGGTGCGGAAATTGTTTCGCTGTCGTCTTCGGCGTTGCGCCAGTCGGCAGCGCTCCAGCTGACGGCACTTGCGCCATCGGCGGCGACCGTAAGCAGGGCGTTTACCGCCGGCTTGAACGTCGCTTGCAGCTGCACGGCGTATGGCGTCGAGACTTCGATGGACGCATCCGTCGCGCCGTAGCCGTCCTCTATCGCCCATGTGTCGCCGATCCACTCCTTGAACTCCATGTTCGCGGCGGGAACCGCAGAAAGCGCGAGGGTGCCGCCACGCGGAATCCACCCTTCGGCGGAAGCCGCCGCCGCGCCGCCCGCGATGCGCACTGCTCCATTCTCGTCGGATGTGGCATACAGCTTCGCGTAGAGCGTATCATTCTCATACTTGTAGTCGCTTGCGCAGCCAACGCCGTTGTAGAAACGGAGCGTATGTGCGGGAGAGTCGTTGCGTTCGCCCTTGAAGTAATCAGACTCCACTGCGCCCTTGCCGCGGGCAACGACATCGATGAAACCTGCCGCTCCGACAGAACTTAACCCCGGCGCAAGGAACATCGCGGGAGCGTTAGTTCCATCGACTGCGAAGGAATAGATACGCGCTACACATTGGTTCACCACAGAGTCTTTCTCGTTATTGGCGAAAAGATAGGTGTTGCGCTTCGCGGCTGTACTGTGCGCAAGAGTGCTTGAACCCGTCAGAACATCAGACCTGTCGCTGAACTTCACGATCTTGGCGGTACTACCGGTTGTCGTACCGTCTTTGTTCTTTACCGTCAAAACACGACGAATGCGGTCAGCCGTGGACAACGTACCGCCCGCATCCTTGAATGTGGCCCACGATCCTGTCGCACCACTGCCATACGATGAGAACCTGCAGAATGCAAAGCCATCGCTCCCGTTGATGTAAAGACCGTTCACAAGCCCGTCTGCATTGACATTCGCCGTAGATGTCGATCCGTTGTACATTCCGAATATGCGCGCTTGCCGTGTCAAGTCGAGATACTGGAAGTCCACGGCGACCTCGTCCATCGTTCCTACCTTGTAGCCGGTGTCGATGGTATTCCCGACATTAGCCGAAATGGTGTTCGTCCCACTCGCCTCAATGTATGCATTCGGACGGAACGGCGAGCCCATGCGGTCTGCCGGATAGAGCGCGGCGTATGCAGTCGCGTCTGCGGCGGCAAACGCCGCGCTGTAGAAGCGGAAGTCGTAGAAGGAATGAATGCCGTTTTTGTAAACGAAATTCTTGCCGCCGGTTGAGAGCTCGGAGCCTCTTGAAATAAGCGAATTGAACTGAACGCCGCCAGGGTACGACGGAATTCCAAACGGCTTGGTGTCCGAATACGTTTGGGTCAACTTGCTGACGCCATCCCAATAAAACGTAAGCGAACCCTTGTTGTTTGCGGCGGATGTGTAAGCGATGACAAGTGTATGAAACCCCTGCGTGATGTCGCCAAGCCCAGTCATTTCCTTTTCGTCGCAAGTATAAGTTCCTTTGTTGTTATAAACTAGACGCACAAGGAGCTTGCTTTTGTCGGCAGAAGTGCATATCGCAACCGCCCGGTTCTGGTTTTTGCCGTTCAAGCGCCCCACGCTGAACACGACGGCGTTGGCCTCGGACGCCGGTGAAAGCGATGTGGCAATCGTCCAACTGTTGCTGAGGGTCGTTGTCGTCTCAAAAGCTTTCCATGCATTATTTGTGATTGTCGCGGCGCTCGACGCCCCGTTAGGACCGTTTGTCGGCACTGTGTTCGCACCGACAAAGTCGAAGTTCTCATACCCCGGCGAAGACAAAAACTCATTTGTCCCTTTCGAGAAGTCGAAGCGGAACAGGTAACCTTCGAGGTTGTTGACCGCCGCCGTGGCCGTGGCAGTCGTAAAGATTACCGCGAGCGTTACGGCAAAACTATTGAGACACCGGGTTAACTTGTGCATGGTATTCTCCTTATTAGTGAAACTTTACGGTATGCATTGTACCATATCCGGCAAATGCGCGCAACCATAAAAATGACATTTCGGCCAAAAAGGCCGCTATTCGGGCGGGTTCCACGAGAGGTCGAACCGCACGCTCGCGCCCGCAGGCGCGTCGAACGTGCGCGGGACGGGGCGAGTCGTGACCCAGAGGTTGTCGCGGCGGTAGATCGCAAGGCCATCGACACGTTCCGCCGCAGGCTTTGTCAGCGAGACGAAAAGCGGCGTGGCCTGCTGGGCGAGAAGCTCAACGTCGTAGCCGCTCTCGGCAAGGAACGACAGGTTCTCGCGGGCGTTCTCGGGGCTTGCCACGAAGCGCTTCACCCCAAGCGACGAAAGCTCGGCGAGCGAGTGCGAGTTGAAAGCATAGAGCGTCCAGTCGGCGGTGACGTCCTCGACGCCCACCGCCTTCAGGAGCCGTAGCGTCGCGAGGTCGCTCGCCTCCCACATAGCGAACCCCCTGCGGCAAAGGCGCTTCACGAGGACACGCAGCTTGCCGAAGTCGGGCTCGGCGGTGTAAACAGGCAACGCGAGCCGCGTGGTGGAGGCGTCGAACGCCGCGACCTCGGCGTCGCCCGTCGACGGCGCGATTGCGACCACGACCTCGTCCCACCTGCCTGCGGGAACCGTCTGCCCGACGCGAATCTTGAGCCGTCGCGCGGGCGACGGCCCCCGCGCGGACTCGGGCGGACGAGCGTCGTCGGCAAGCGCCGCCTCGACCTTGGCCCTTCTCGCCTTTTTGCGTGCCTCGTCAAGCCGCTCGACGAGGTCGCGCCGCAAGTCGTTGAGGACGCTCATCGGCACAAATCGCCTGTCGGGGTCCACGAGCGACAGCTTCCCAAGCGCGTAGTCCGTCCCGCCAAGCTTTGAGAACGCCTTCTCGACGGCGCCGTATGTCTTCTCGGGACTCTTCGCGGGGCCGAACGTGCCGCGGACCGACGCGGCGACGCCGTTCGCAACGACGGAAACCGAGTCGGCGGCAACCGTCACTTCGAGATCGACCTTTACGCCGCCGAGGCAGTCGCTCGGGCGGAAGCCCGGAGCCGGGAACATGCGCCTTACGGCGTTCGACATCGAGCAGTAGACGTTCTCCCCCTCGCGAATCGGGAAATCCTCAGGGAGCTCTATCTCGACGTCCGTCCCCGCAGCGACCTCGAATACGGGCGTCCTTGAAATCGCTGGGCGCATCTCGCGTATGCCGAGGCCGAGGTGCCTGCCGTCGGACATCGTGTCGAACTGCAGGCCGTCGTGCACCTCAAGGGCGCGCGCCGTGTGGAAGCGAAGCCACCTGCGCCCCTCGCGGTCTTTCGTGACGCGCTTCACAGTCCCGATTGGCGCGCCGAGGTGGCCGAGCGAGACGGGGTCGACGGGCGACTCCCCGCCCATGCCGTCGAGGTAGAGTTCCGTCGTGCGGCGGGAGAAGATCGTCTCGAGGTCGGCGAGCGTCACACCCTTCCCGTTCCCCATTACCCGTTCCCCGTTCCCCATTATCTGCCGATAGAACTTAGTAACAGCAGCAACATAGAGCGCCGACTTCATGCGGCCCTCGATCTTGAGCGAGACGACACCGGCGTCAACGAGCTTCCTCACGTCCTCGCCAAGCCGCAAATCTTTCATGGAAAAAGGATACATGGTAGAGCGATCTACCCGTTCCCACCCCTCTATCGACCGCTTGCGCGGCTCGCTTCGCTCGGGAGATACGTTACCCGTTACCTCCATGCGGCAGCAGTACGGGCATTTGCCACGGTTGCCGCTTCTGCCCTTCTCCATCGCGCCGAAGAGGCAAAGCCCCGAGATGGAGTAGCAAAGCGCGCCGTGGACGAAGCACTCGAGCTCAAGGCCCCCGCAACGCTTCGCCATCGACGATATCTCGGCAAGCGACAGCTCGCGCGCGAGGACGACACGCGTAAAGCCGAGGTCCTTCAGCGCGAGGAGACCTTCGAGATTGTGCGCGACGAGCTGGGTCGAGGCGTGGAGCGCAAGCGACGGGAAGTGGCGGCGGCACAGCCGCGCGACGCCGAGGTCCTGGACGATTAGCGCGTCAGGGCCTATCTCCTCAAGGCGCGAAAGCGTCTCGACAGCTTGCCCTACGTCGGCCTCGTCGACGAGCGTATTGAACGTGACGTAGACCTTCCTGCCCTTCGCGTGCGCGAGGCGGACCAGACTGCCGAGCTCGTCGAATGAAAGGTTCTTGGCGAACGCCCGCGCGGAAAAGCCGGCAAGGCCGCAGTACACCGCGTCGGCGCCCGCGTCGAACGCCGCAAGCGCAGTCTCGAAGTCCCCCGCCGGGGAAAGAAGTTCAGTCTGCTTCATCGTGGCCCTATTTTACCATATTCCCCGGCCCAAGTGTCGCGCAGGCGATGCCCGCAGACCCAAGGACCAGCTCGTAGAAGCCGTCTGCGACCTTGCCGCCGCCGGGAGCGCGCCTGAATGAGCCCCCGCCGTCATCTCCTGCGATATACGGCAAGGAACTTCCTATCCGAAGAATGACTGAACTCCGCCGCCGACGGATCGTCCGCGCCCTGCAGCACAAGGCGCGAAAGGTCCTCGGGCAGCTTGTCCACGCGCAGGACTCTGTGCGTCCTGGCCTTTGGCGGCGTTGCGCCCGGCCTCAGGAACACGCTGCCCTTGCCGGACAGCGCAAGCTCGCCGACGAGCGTCGCGGCAGGGTCCGCCGGGAGCCGGAGGACGCTGCCGCCCTCCAGGTCGAGCTTCCCCGTCACCTTCATGGCCGTCGTCACGGCGAGCTTCCCGCCGAGCCGCACGCGCGTCCCGCGCAGCTTCGACGCGACGAGCGCGTTGTCGCCGACTATTCGCGAATTGTCCTCTACGTCCACTATGCCGACGCCGCGCAGGTCGATGTTCTCGGAGAGCAGTGCAAGCCCCGCTATCGTGAAGGACCTGCACTGGAACTTCGAGCCCTGCGGTATGCTGGGAATCCTCTTGCCGTACACCTTTACGTCCGTGTCCTTCGTCGGGACGGCGGCGATCCTCTCGCCGATTGCGTTGACGCAGAGCCAGTTCCCTTGCGAGTCGAGCTCCTTGCCGCCGGGCGCGCCCGTCCACTCGGCGCTCGTCGCGACCCCTGGGCGAAAATCGGGACCGAAGGTGTCGGCGTAGAGCCTTGTCTCGCGCTGGCGAAACGCCCTGTTGAACACGCGCACGTCGTGCAGACGGACGCCCGACTGGCCCTTTGCGTCGGAAATGCCGCTCACGCCAATGCCGCCGCTTGTGCCGCCGATTCCGAACTTCGGCGCAAAAACGCAGCCCTTGCACCTTGAGCCCATGTCAAGCTTGACGGCGGGGCCGCCATCGACTACGACAGACGCGACTGAGCCGCCTTCGACCGAGAGGACCACGGAATGCGGCCTTGACGCAAGGTCACCTACCGGCACCTTCGCCGTCGAGACAACCCTACACGGGGAGCCGGGGCATTGCGCCACGACGTGCGCCGACAGGAGGTCTGCCTTGCCGGTCGTCGCAAGGACGACCGCCTTGCCCGCGCCGTCCCTTGGCGCGCCGAGCGAGGCGATGGCAGTCGGCGCGCCGCCCCTGGGGAACCATCCGTGCAGGGCGATCGTCATGTCGCCGCCCTTCGCCGTCGGGACTTCACCCGTCGTCGCGCCCTCAAGCCACGCGCCAGACATGTCGCCAGCGTCGCTCGCCGACAGGCCCGAGAGCCGACAGTGGCCCTTGTCGTTGCGGACGATTCCGGCGGCGGTCCCGTTGTACGACCATTCGAACACCGGGTCGTATATCGTCTCCATCTGCCGCCACTCGGCGACGAGCCCGTCGAGGCTCTTGCCGAAGAGCTTCTCCCACGGGGCCTTGCCGTGCTGCCTGTAGCCAAGGAGGATCCTGTAGACCGTGCCCTCGCCGTAGTTCTGGGTCATGAAGTCGAGGAAGTTCGCCCCCGCCGCATACTTGCCGTAGCTGCGTCCGCCGCGAAGCGCATTATAGCGGCGCGCGAGGACCTCGTGCGGACTCGCGCACCCGTAGTAGCGCACCCAGTCGGCCACCGCCTCGGTGAAGACGCCGTCGGAGCCCATGTCGAGGACGTGCGTCATCTCGTGTATGAGAATTCCAGGGCATGCCCACATCTCGCCGCCGGGACGCTCGCCCACCTTCCACGTAATCCGCCGCCCCGAGGCGAACGCGGGATTGCCGCCCTTGGTCGGGGCGAGATAGAGGGTCATCCCGAAGTTCTCGTGCATGCGCGAGCGCGCGCTGTCGCCGTAGAGCGCCGCGCATATCCTCTTCGCGGCGACTTCCATGTGCCCGCGCAGGAAGCTCCTGTCGCCCCACTCGCGGTGCGACGCCGGAGTGCGGTCGTCGTAGCTTACTGTCAGCGCGAATGCGAAATGCGAAAGCGCGAGGGCGAGGAAGCATGCAAGTGTCTTCACATTCCCTTCCGCTTCTCTATCCTGGCCTTGAAGAAGGCGGGCGGGGTCTCGCCTTCGAGGGGAATCGTGGCCGTCGCGGTGTTGCCCTCCGAGAAGTCGTCGTCGTAAAGCACCGCAGAGCCGAGCGGCTCCGTCGCCGACTTGAACGCCTCGAGCGTGGCCGCGCCGTAGAACTTGAGCGTGCCGTTTATCGCCTGGTCGATCTCGCCGGAGCGCCTAAGCGTCACGGCGACCGTCACGCTCTTGTCGCCAACGTCGATGTCGGTGACTTCAAAGGAGTAGGAGCGGCCGCCGTCCGTGATGTCGAGGTTGAGCAGATAGGCGTCGGCGAACTCGTCTGCCGAAAGGCCGGCCGCCGCGCTCCGCACCGTCGCCTTGTCGCCGCCGCACTTGTTGAGCCACAGCGCCTCCGCCGCGCTGAGGACACGCTCGACATTGTTCGACAGGGCAAGCGCTTCATCCGCCACAAAACCGACGATCTCGTATCGGCAGTCGCCGGAAAGCGACGTGAAGTACGTGTCGCCGACAAACCCGACGCAGCTGACGCAGTTTGTGGAGAACGCGAGCGGGAAAGAGTTTTTGACAGGATTTGCAGGATTAACAGGATTAGCCCTTTCTCTAAATCTTGTAAATTCTGTTAACCCTGTCTTAACCTCTACACCATACGTCCCAGCCGTATAGTTAAGCGTCGTGCGCAGCGTGTATTCTGCGCCGCTTTCGGGCGTGACTCCATCAGCATCCACATCCACCCAACGCAACTCACCCACTCCTCCACTCGCAACTCCCGACTGTTCCATTGTCCACACCTGGAAGCAGCCGTTAGTCGAAAGCCGCACTGCCACCTGTACGTCCTGACCCGGCGTGTAGTCATCTCTTGCATCCTCGTGGAACTGCGCCGTCGTCTCGACCGTCACGACCGTTCCGGTCGAGGCTGTGTAGGGCGTGAAGGTGATCCCTCCGACGTCGCCATCGAAAAACGCCTTGCCGTCCACATAAACGACGGGCGACGACCAACTTCCTGTCACATGCTGCCTTTCCACCGACTCCTCAACCCACTTCACCGGAACGACGTTGACGTATATGGCCGTGCCTTCCGCCGAACTTTCCGCATGGAACACTGCGGCATATCCGGGCGGAACGCCGTTCACAAGCGTCATATACTCGGCGGGGTTTGCTTGAGGCACTGTCGCCGCAGAAAGCACCATGCTGTCAGAATTGGCCGCAAGAGTCCCGCCGTCGTCTATCGTGACGAATATCGGGTTCTCCTGCGACGCTCCCGAGACGTCGAACGCGGCGGAGCCGATGGACACGCCGTCGGCGGGGACCGTGAGCGCCATCCCGCCAGTCCACATGCCGCTGTAGCGGGTAGCGACGACGTACTTGCCGCCGTTGCCGAGCGAGAGAATATAGCCGTCCGGAGTCGAGAACTTCGCGAGGTCGCCATCAGCAAGCGTCTGATCGCCGGTAATAGACAAGATTGTCGTTGACGCACCAACGCCAAGCTCGGATGAGAACGAAACATTCACCGTGCCCGACGCGGGAAGCGAAATCGAAGCGACGTTCAAAGCCGCCCCGCCCACGACGAGGCTCGAACCGCTTTGGAGCGAAAGAGAACCGCCGATTGTCGCAGTCCCCGCGCCAGTCAGAGCGAGTGCCGCGCCGCCGTTAACCGTCACTCCGCCCGTGCCGATATTGGAGCCGGCGGCAAGCGCAAGCGTGGCAGATCCCCCGACATTGAAAGCGACACTGTGGGCGCTCTGATCATACGCGCCCGATGAGGCATCATAATCGCAGACGAGCATTCCCGTGCCGGTTACCGACATATTGCCTTCCCTGATGAATCCCGCTGTCGCCGTTATAACGTGTCCGGCATTGTCCGCCCAGCCCGTCGTATTGATTGTAAGCGACGGGCCTTCACGGACGCCGATCCAGTCTGCGATAACAACGTCATTGGCATTAGGCTGGATTATCGCGCTTGACGACGAACTGGCCGCGTACATCCAGAAACCTCTGCTGCCCGAAAGCCCCTCCTCGCCAATCACCCAGCGGGCTGTATCGCCCGAGTTGCTCCTGTTGAGGCGGAATGTCCAGGGCGTGCCGCTATTATTGCTGACAAGTCCCTTGACAACGGCGACACCGTTCGCGCCGATCGACTGCGCAAGCTTCATGTCGGCGGAACCCGAAACGACAATCTTCCCCGTGACAACAAAAACGCCATCGAGCCTGTTGAGCATCCATCCGCCGCCAGCAGTCTCCGTGTAAATCAAATCGCCGTTGAGCGTGACAGTCGCGTTTTCGCCGACCGCAATCTTCGACGTATCGGTAATCTCCGATGCCGAGATGCTGCCTGTAAACGTCACGACCGCATTGCCCATGACAAGCTTCCCGAAGGCCGCGTTTGCGACATCCACATTTAACGTCGCATTGGTCGTCAGCCTCGTGAAGTCGAGCGAGGCGCCCGCGACAGGCGATTCGCCATCCTGCCAGTTCGCGCCATTCGAGAAATCCCCGTCGCCGCCAAGTCCAGTCCATACGTATGAATCCGGGAGATGCTCGTAAAGCTCCCACGCGGCGACGCCCGCGAGAACATCGTCGTTTAACTTCTGCGGTACGCGCCCGACATCATCTTCGTCGTTTCCATCGGGCATATCGGTGGCCAGCGGCGCGGCAACATCGAATATTTCCAGAAAATCGTTGAAGCCGTCGCCGTTGGCATCGGTGCTGGCCGATTTCCAGGCGTTTACGAAATTGTATGTGAACTTTCCGCCGTAATAGGAACCCCAGTCGATCGAAAGCTCGTTTTCGTCGCAAGCCGTGATCCAGCCGACAGACGGGGAGTTGTCGGCCTTGTAGCCCTTCGCGGCCCTTTCCTTCTTGATTTCGGCCATGTGCGCCTCTACGCTCGCGGCGAAGTTCCACGGCCCCTGCGCCGACGATTCACCGTCTGTTCCCTTGAACATGCTCGCCGAATGGCATGCGTCAATAAGCACGACAACCCTGACCCCGGTCTTGAACCTCAAAAGGTCGCTGGCAAAGTCGCTTGCCGTGTAGTCTTTGTTGTATGTGCAAAGTTCATCTACGCCGCCGTGGCTTGAATGGTAGTAGAGAACCGTGTCGCCGCTTGCAGCCTGGCTTGCAAGCGCCTGGAACTGCGCCCTGACAGCGGACAGCGTTGCGCCGGAATCCGTAAGAATATGGCAGTTCGCCGGCGACCACACCCCCTTGGCGGCATTTGTGCATGCGCTCAGGACGTTCTTCGCGTCCGTCACGCATCCGTCGAGATTCGGGCCGACGTACGAGTATTTGTTCAGACCCACGCAAAGCGCGTAATACGTGCCGCCGACCGTTGTAGGGGGCTGCGGCTCGTCACCGCCCGACGCAACAAGGATTTTCTTGTACGCAAGAGCTTTGTATTCCGTCGTGGTGTTGTAGTCCACAACCTTGTCAAGAACCGTCCATGTCGCACCATCGTCGTCGGAGGCGGAGAATGTCCATGAGACTGGCGAGCGCTCCAGCGCATCGTTCGCCGTGTACCAGCGGTAGCCGTACACTGCCGTCGGGCTGTCGAAACAGAAGTCCAACCACACGACGGAGCGGGTTTTCGCCGACTGATCCAGTCCCGCGCGCCAGTCGAGCCACTTGGTGGAGGTGCTGCCGTCGACCGCATTTTCCGGGGTTTCGCCATCAGGAAACGTGTCCCCGTATGAATCTGTCGTCGTCGAATCGTAGGCAATGGTGAATGAGCTCGAAGGAATCGTTGAGCCGCTTGCGTCCAAGAGCTGAATTTCCGAAAGCTGCATACAATACCCATCGCTTCTCGGCGCATCGACCTTGAAGCGATAGCGCGCGTGGGGAGTGGCCTCGACACCAGCCCCGTCGACATACACGAATCCCCTATCCTTGGGTGTGATTTCAAACGAGTCGTACTGCTTGTAGCCGGGGCTTTGGTACTTGTCCCAGAACTCGGTGACTTTCAGCGAAGTTGGGCGGACTTCGATCCATGCGGCTCCGCAAGATGCATTTGACGTTCCCATGCAGGCGAAATACTTTGTCGCGTTCGAATTGCCGTAGCTCGCGACGTCCGTCGTGACGGTAGCAGAGTAGTTCTCTTCCTCAATCTGTCCCGCGACCATGTAAACCGTGCCGTCTGAGTTTGCGGAATCGCCGCGCAGAGGCTTGGAGCGGATGTAGTTGTGCTCGTCGCCGGAAAGCGCCAGATCGACCTTGTGCTTGTCGAACACGTGCCGCCACACGTCATAATTGCCGCGCGACTTGTCAAATCCGTCGCTGGAACAGACGAACCACGGATCGTGCTGGACTACGACGAGATAGCGGAACTTTCCGCTCTGAGAGGTGACAACCCTGTCAAACCAGTTTGTCTGCGCCGCCAGGACTTGGCTCTTTTGGTTGTACATCGTCATCCGAGAGCCCTTGTGGATCAGCGAATCGATGCCGACGAAGAGGACGCTGTCGCGGATGAACCAGTAGCATCCCTCCTGCTCCGTCGTGCCTGGGCCGTTCGGCGGGTTGTTCTTCACTGCCAAGTACCAGTAGTAGTCGTAGAACGTGCTGGAGCCGGTGTAGTAGTACTCCTTGTTGCCGGGAACCATGGCAAACGTGTAGTTCGTGACAGCCGGCGAGCCGTTCCACTGCTGCCAGTTGTCGTAGCGCGAGCCATACTTCACCGCATCGCCGGAGAATAGCACCATGTCAATGCCGCCAGATGATGCCGTATTCGTCTCGGCAACGTGACGGAGAAATTCTACCGTCGTCATCTTGCCCGAATCGTCCGGATGGGAATGGACGTCGCTCAACCACAGGAAGTTGTAGCTTCCGCTCGTACCAGCGGTCTTGAACCTCTGCGTGGCGGACTGCGTGCTGCCCGACTTCACGTAGTAGATGTATTCAGTTCCGGGGTCAAGCGAGGAGAGCGCCGCCGTGTATTTGTAGTAGCTGACATCACTACTCCTGAAAGTAATCGGCTTGTAAACGCTTTCGCAAGTCGCCTGCACGGCGTCACCCGGCGCGGATGCCTTGGCGTACCAGAACGTGCACGCATTGCTGTCGGAGTGCCAGACAAACCGCGCCTGGGTCGAACTATCCTCGCCAGGGCAGCACGAGAGCATATTGACGCTTGCCGAATATGCGAACAAGCAAAGACTACAATACACTAAGGTCACTAACTTCTTCATAATGTCGGCCTCTTATTCGTTTTTTCGCCGGAAGTCTCGACTTTCAAGACCTACCGCTTCGAACATTGGGCAGTATACCAAATGGCGGCGGTTGTGTAAATTGGCATTTTGCATTTTGCATTTTTTAGCCGATCCGGGCAAGATGGCCAGTGGTCCATTCTCCGATCATCTTGCGCGACTCCTCGCGGAAACCCCGCGCCTGAAAGGCCGCGAGGACTTCTGGATACAGCTCCGCGAGAATCCCGGAGACTATAAGCGTCTCTTTCGCATAGAACGCAATCTCGTCGGCAAATGCAACAAGAAGCGGCCCCAGAATGTTCGCAACGACGAAATCGGCCGGGCCGAATGGCGCTTCGCCGCAAGTTCCGCCGCGCCCCTGCAGCGCAAGATCGGGATAGACGCCCTTGGCCGCCTCAATCGACTCGTCCAAAGTCACCGCGCCCTTCCCAAGCGCAAAAAGGCGGTAGTCTACGTCCACGCCGTTCAGCGCGGCGTTCTCGCGAGAGGCCCTTACGGCGTCCTCGTCGATGTCGAACCCCGCGACGGGTGAAAAGCCGAGCTTCGCCGCCGCGATGGAGAGTATTCCGCTGCCGCAGCCCATGTCCAAGAAAGAGTTGGGTGGTTGGGTGGTTAGGTGGTTGGGTGGTTGAGCGGTTGCCAACTCGTCGATGTATTCGAGGCAGGCGCGTGTCGTCTCGTGCTTGCCGGTGCCGAACGCCATGCCCGGGTCGAGGACGAGCGGAATCCTCCCCACATGTCCGCCCGACGCCCTGAAGCCCTCAAGCTCCCACGTGGGAACCGACACGAGGCGGCGGCCGATGTCCTCGACCTTGAAGTGGCGGCGGTAGGCGAACTTCCAGTCCTCATCGGGAACTTCGGCGACCTCTACCCGCGCAGGGCAGCCGACGAGCGCGAGCGCGTCCTCGAGGCGGCGCACCGCCTCGCCGGACTGCGCGGCGTCGGCGAGGTAGACCTGCATCTGCGTGTCCGGCTCCTCGACGTCGTGGTACGAGGACAAAACGAAATCCCCTCCGTCGAAAACCTCGAAGAGGGGATTCACATATCGCCCGGAAACCGAGCAGTGGACTTTCGTCATTACTTGGCCGCCTTCTTGGCGACAAGCTTCTTGACGATCGTCGGACGCTGGACGAGAACGCGAACGTCCTCGGCGCCCATCTTGGCGACGGCCTCGGGGGCCATGCCCATCTTCACGAGGCGCGCGCGCTGAGCCTTGCTCTTGCGGGCCTTGCCAGCCGGCGTCTTGCACGGACGAACGTGGGATTCCTTGCGGAGTGTACGACCAGTACCCATGTCAAACCTACTTTCTTTATTGAGAGGCTTATGCCTCGACGATCGTTACGACCTTGCCGTCCTTGGTGAACTTCACCTTGCCGTCCTTGAGGGCGAAGAGGGTGAAGTCGCGGCCCTGGCCGACGTTCTTGCCGGGGTGAAACTTCGTTCCGCGCTGGCGGACGATGATGGAGCCCGCCTTGAGGAGCTGGCCATCATACGCCTTGACGCCGAGATACTGCGGGTTGGAGTCACGGCCATTGCGGGCCGATGCAGAAGTTGCCATTGTCTTGCCTCCTTACGCGATTGCCTTGACGGTGGCGACGGTGTACTGCTGGCGGTGGCCGACGAGACGGCGGCTGCCTTTCCTGCGCTTCGCCTTGAAGTTGTAGACCTTGTCGCCCTTGACGATGCCATCGACCGTGAGAACGACCTTGGCACCCTCGACGTAGGGCTTTCCGACCTTGAGGGTGGTGCCGTCGCTGACCGCGAGAACGGTCGCGAGCTCGGCATCCTGACCCGGCTCGACCGAGAGCTTTTCAATCTCGATCTTGTCGCCGGCCTTGACAAGCACCTGCTTGCCGCCGGTTTCGAGAACAGCGTATGCTTCCATTGTCTTTTTCCTTTTCTTCCGCATTCCTTGTGGTTCATCCACGAAATGCTGGAGCGCGTAGTATACTAAATAACCGCCGCCGCCGTCAATAGGGGGCGCACGGCCAAAAAGCCGCCGCTTTTTGCTATAATACCGTCACCGTGAAATTCGACCTGCACATCCACAGCTGCCTTTCGCCATGCGCAAACCTCGACATGGCGCCGTCCGAGATAGTCTCGCGCGCCGTCGCCGCGGGGATGGACGGCATAGCGCTTACCGACCACCAGTCCGCGCGAAACACGCCTGCGATAGCCGAGTGCGCGCGCCGCGCGGGGATCAAGTGCCTTTTCGGCATGGAAGTGCAGACGTCCGAGGAAGTCCACTCGCTCGCCCTCTTCGACACGGTGGAGCAGGCACTCGCGATGACGGAATGGGTCTATGCCGCAATGCCGAAGCGCGTGAACGACCCGGAGACGTTCGGCGACCAGCCTGTCGTGACGTGGGACGACGACATCGTCGAGATGGAGTGGCGGATCCTCGCCATGGGTTGCCGCCGCACCATCCCCGAGACGGCGACGAAGGTCCACGAGCTCGGCGGGCTTTTCATCGCCGCGCACGTTGACCGCGCAAACCACTCGGTCATAGGCGCGCTCGGCGCGATTCCGGAGCCAATGGTAGACTCGGAGCGGCAGCCGGGCGGCGGGCGGTTCTACGACGCGGTGGAACTGTCTCGCACTGCCGACGACGCGATTTGGCTTCCTAAAATCAGCGACTACGCCGTAACGCGTTCGTCGGACGCGCACAACGCAGAAGACGTTGCCCGCGTATGGACCGAGGCGGAAGGAGATTTCTCCGTTGCCGGGCTTAAAAGCATCTTCGCGGCAAAGGCGACGCGCCTCTCGCCGCGGCTGACGAGCTTCTGAGCCGCTTCAGGCGGCCGTCACTCCAGCCCCCACTTCTTTTCAAGCCTGCGGCGCGCCGCGCTGCGGCCCGCACGCGTAAGGTGGGGCCACGTAAGGCAGCGTATCAAGAGGCGAAGCCGCTCGGTGCGCCTATGCATCGCCTCGGCAAGCGGGCTCCTTATGCGCCTGAAGTCGTCGTCCGAGAAAACGGAGAAAAGCCGGACGTCCTTGCCGGGGAACACCGCGCGAAGACGCGATTCGGCGGCGGCGCGGGCGTCCTCGGAAAGCGGACGCATGGGGTCGCACCAGACGAAAAGCGTCCGATTCGCCTTGTCCACGTTGTCGTACAGGCGGGCGATGCGGCGGTCGTACTTCGCCTTCACCTGCGCATACGCCTCGTCGAAGGAAAGCGTCTCGCGGAAGTCATGGAAGAACCTAAGCCCCGTCGCCGCGTCCTCGTAGTGGTCGTTGCCCTTCCCGGGGGCGCCAGGCTCCTTCTCGAGTTTCTTCATGTTGCCCTTTTCGAGAAAACCGGCGAAGCGGGTCTCAACGAGCTTTAAACGCGTCTCAAGCGGAGCGGCCGTCAACCAGTCGAGGGGCGACGAGCACGATCTTAAGCCGCACTTCCTGAGCATCGTCGCGCAATGGCAGTCGTAGCCGAGACTGACGACAAAATCATAGGTCGTTTCCTCAGTTTCCATATCCATTGTTGAATATTATACCAAATAGTTACGCCTGCGCAATGTTCGAAAAGCATGGGGGGCAGCCCATACAAACATAAGCACATAACCAAAGAGCTCCACACTCTCCTCGATGAAACGGCCGAAGCCGACGGCGTCTGTAACACCAAGCGTCTGCCATACAGCGGCTCGTCCAAGCGACTGCGAGACAAAGAGCATTAGCGCGACGCCGCAGGAAAAAAGCGGGAATCGCCGCGAGCGCCGCATAGCCCTCAGGCCTGGATAAACCGTCTTGGCGTAGCGCACTGTCACTGCCACGAACGTGACAGTCACGCCTGTAAGCGCCCATGGCCAGATGCATGCACCAAATGCCCGGTCAAGCATGAAGTCCGCCTCGCGGATGGCCATGTCCAAGAAGAACGCCGCAAACAGCGCATGTGCGCCGCGACCCGTCTTCAATCGAATTGCGCAGACCGTCATGAGTGCACCGCACACAACGGCGAGCACAAGTCCCGCACATTCCACAAGACCGTTCTCCGCGCACTTCGTACCAAACACGAAGATGTCCGCCCAGACTGCGGCGCCTGACATAACCGCTGCGAGGAGCGGGATGAGGATGTCAAGAGCAAGACCGAGCCACACGCAGCGGCGAGCTGCGCGAACACGCGAATCGTCGTCATATTGCATGGGACGAAACGGTATCGGATCTACACTCGGAGAGTCAAGTGCCGCAAGCTGGTGCTCTGTCTCTTCTGGCGTCACCGACGAATGAACCACGTTGGAGCGGCCTGTGAGAGCGCGAAACGACTTCTTGAGCGCATATACATTCGCATCCACCACAAGCTCATGCCCATATGTGTCGCGCTCGCGCTTCCACACCGGCGACGGATCCTCGACAACTATGACGCGAAACGGCCCGGTCCCGCACTTTCTTGCCTTGTTGCGCCAGACGTGCCAGCTTCGCCAACCGTAAAAAGCCGCAAGGTTAGCGGCAAAATGCCGCTTCGGCCATGTCACCTCGAATGATCGAAGAACCTTGAACCGTGCCGAAATTTCGGCAGATATCTTGTCCTCAAATGCACGCGCCTCCGCCCACAGCACAAAGAGAAATCTATTTCCCATACTCACGCTCGCGTGCTTCGAGCTGCGCGAGTTCCTCTGCGTTCGGTGTCTTGCGGAAGTACCGGTAGTTGAGCACCCAGCACGACGGATGGCGGCGTATCACACGCTCCAAGTCGCGTATGCACCCTTGCGTGAAACCCCAGATATCGCGTGCGGCTTCAGGACGGTATGCGCTGACAACCTCGCAGCGCCAGCGGCCGTCCTTTAGCGGACGGCTCCACGCGATGATGACGGGCGCTTTGCCCTTCGCCGCAAAAAACGCAGGCGCGGCCGAGACGGGAACAGGGCGACCGAAGAAGCGGACCCATATTCCGCCGTTCCTTGGCTTTACGACCTGGTCGACGAGAAGCCCGAGTGACTTGCCGTCCTTCAGCCCCTGCATCAACGGGCGAAACGCGCCGTCTGCGTGGACGATCTCCTGCCCGATCGAACGCCGCGCCTTCATGAGCAGGCGCGTCATGCCGCTTGTGCCGATGTCCTTTGCTACGGACATCATCCTGTGGCCTTCGAGGAAGGCAAGCTGTGAAAGTATCTCCCAGCAGCCAAGATGCGCAGACACGGTGACGGCGGGGCGATTCGCCGCAAGGAATGACTTTGCTTCCTCGCCCATCTCGCCAGCCGAGGCCGCGCGCGCCTTCGCGTTGCGGCACGTCCAGAACGCATGCCCAACGGTCCTCGCCATGCTGCGGTACGAGCGGCGCACGATTTTCTCGGCCCCCGGAATGTCGCGCCCGTAGATGACGCGCAGGTTGGATAGCGCAAGCGCACGGCCGCGCCTGTCGAAGAAATACATCACGCCAGCGGCGAAGTCGCACACGGCGAGCATTGCGCGGCGAGGCAGGTTCGAGAGAACAAGGTAGCCAAGGATGACGCCCATCCACTCAAACGGGCGGCGCAAGGCCCTCAGAAACCTCTTCTCCCTGCGATGCAATCTCATTCGGCTCCAGTAGAAAGAAAGAGTATGAAGCAGACTGCTATGACAACAAGCGCAATTGCGACAATGGCGAGAAGTGCAAGAGCAAGCCACCAGCCGTGCGGAACCGGCAGGACATGGCGACCTTTCTGCCGCGATTTTGGCGGCGGCACAACGGGAAGCCGTATCTTTCCAGACGACGTGCGCGGAAACGGAGCACCGCGCACTACAACGCGCTTGATGCGCTTATACAGGGGAAGCGTCCGGTTTACTGCGGCAACTGCGCCGCGGACTTCGGCCTCTTGGATGTCCGAGAAGATCTCGGCCGTTATCGTGCGGCTCTCCGACTCGCCGGTCACTACGGCCTCTGTGATTCCCGGGCACGAAAGCAGAAGCCCTTCAAGCTCCTCGGGCGCTATCTTCTTGCCGGACGAGAGGACGATTGTGCGTTTTGCCCTGCCTGTAATCCATACATAGCCGTCGGCGTCTATGCGCCCGATGTCGCCCGTCCTGAACCAGCCGTCCGGCGACAGGACCGCCGCCGTCTCCTCTGGGGCGCGGTGGTAGCGCAGCATGACGTTCGGGCCGCGCACCATGAGCTCGCCGCCCTCGGACACCCTGGTCTCGACACCGGGGAGCGGCGACACCCTGCCGGCGCTTCCGCGACGCGGGGGATCATCGTGCGGCGCAAGCGAAAACAGCGCGGATGTCTCGGTAAGGCCGTAGCCGGTAAGCACGCGGATGCCGAGCGCCGCGAGCCTGTCTTCAGTGCGCGGCGAGATCGGCGCGCCGCCGACAAGCACCCACTTGAGCCCCCTTACGCCGT
Organism: uncultured bacterium; assembly: GCA_902799385.1. Lineage (GTDB taxonomy): Bacteria > Verrucomicrobiota > Kiritimatiellia > RFP12 > UBA1067 > UBA1067. Next base: position 20,776 of record CADCAK010000002.1, read on the forward strand.
GCTGCTCGCACTTCGCGGCAAGTATGTCGGCAAGCGCAGGGACGAGGAACGCGAAGTCCGCGCGGAAGCGGTTCACCGCGTCGTATATGCGCCTGAAGTCGGGGCAGACGCCGAGCGCGACGCCATTAACGAGCATGAGGTACGTGGCCGCGATGCCGAAGATGTGGTGCAACGGCAGGAGCATCAGGGAGCGGTCGGGCATTCCCATGCGGAACACCATGCCGCCCGACTCGGCGAACGACTCTATCGCGGCGAGCGTAAGCTCCGCCCCGCGCGGAACGGTCGTCGTGCCGCTCGTGAAGACCATCGTCGCGACTGCAGGAGAGCCGTCCTCCTCGGTGCGCTGCGGGCCGGGGCCGTCCCAGAGCGCAAACGCCTCGTCCGTATGCCCGCCCTCCATGAAGCTGTCGGCTGCGAGCGAACTGAACCCTACGCGCAGTATGTTCGGCATGCTGCGGGCGACTTCAAGCGCCTTGTCGCCGTAGAGCGAGGAATGGGCAAGCGTCTTCGCGCCGACGAAGGCAAGCCGCTCGCATATCTCGCCTGCGGAAAGGTTCACGTCGAGCGGGACTGCGCAGGAACCAGAAAGTAGGCACGCGGCGTGCGCGACGATCCACTGGTAGGAGTTCTCGCCAAGAATCCCGATCTTCGCGCGGGGGCAGTACTTCCCGATGGCCCACACGACGGCGGCTATGTCGTCGGTGAACTGCCGCCATGATATCGGCACGTATCTGTCGCCCGACGCGACGAGGAAGGCCGGTGCGTCCGGCTGCTCGACGCGGAACTTCCTGAACACCTCGAATATCACGAGTAGACCTCCTTGGACCATTCGTAGGGCTCGGAATGCGATTCGCCCGACGCCGTCTCGACGAGGTAGCGCACTACGCGGCGCGCGTCGAAGAGGCGGTGGTACTTCGCGCGCCCCGCTGCGGCGATTGCGCGGCGCTCGGCGTCGTGGGAATTGAAATGGGCGATCTTCTCGGCGAGTTCCGCAGGCGTCGAGAAATAGACGGTCTCGGCGTCGGAGAAGAAGTCCTGCATAGAATTGCCGCCGTACTGGAACGACAGCAGCCCGTTGCCCATGATGTGCGTGAGACGGTCGGACGCATACCACTTCCAGCCCTCGAAGCGGTTGATCGAAAGCCCCATCTTCGACGTGGCCAGCGCCTCTTCGTACGCGCGGCCGACGACGAGCGGGCGGCCCATCCCGAAAAAGCCGAGACGCACCTTGGGGTCAATCTTGGGAAGAAGCTCTTCGAGAAGCGCCTTTCGCTGGTCCGCGTCGGCGGGCCTACCCGCGAAGAACAGGTCGTACACGAACTCGGCCTTTGCGGAGTTGTCCTCGACCTCGAAGGACGGATCGCTCGGATTGGGGTAGAAGCCGACGACGTTCCTCCCCGTCGTCCATTCCCTCAGCTTGTCGCCAGCGGTCGTCACGAAGATCGCGTCGCACGAGTCCATGCGCCGCCTTATCTGGGCGCAACAGTGCTCAGTCTCAACGGGGTCGCAGTTGATGTGGACGATCCTGACGCCGGGCGCGGCCTCGCGCATCGCAAGCAACGTGTCGTTCGAGACATAGTCGCAGTGCGCGACAAAGACGAAGTCGGGGCGCCAATTGCACACCGTCTTCAGCAGCCTGTCGTTCATCATCCTCGCGCCGACGCCGCGCATAAAGCCGAGCGGGGCGAGAAAGCGCGCGATGTCGCGCTCGGAGAACGAGAGGACCTGCCAGCCATTGCGAATCGCCCCGGCGGCAAGACGCATGTCTATGCCGCTTCGCCCGCTCCCCCAGTGGCGGATCAGGAAGTTCCCGACGAAGAGAATGCGAGGCGATTTCGTCATCCGGGCGTTTCCACGTGGAGTTCGCGGTAGAGGGCGATTGTCCTTTCGCACATCTTCGCCGTCGAGAATTCCGCACGCACGGAAGCAATCGCCGCCGCGCGCATCTTGGCCTTGGCCTCGGCTGACATCTCAAGCATCTCGTCGAGCTTCGCGGCCATCGCCTTTGCATCGCCCGGAGGAACGAGAAAACCGGTCTCGCCGTCCTTCACCGTCTCGCACGCGCCGCCGTGGGCGGTCGCGAGGACGAGGCAGCCGGACGCCTGGGCCTCGGGGATGGTGCGCCCGAAAGCCTCGGGCTGCGCAGAAGAGGCGTTCACGACAATGTCGCTGAGCGCATATACGACCGGCATCTCCGACGTGTGGTCGCGGAACACGACGCGCGTCTCGTCGGGAAGCTTGCCGGCCTTCGTGCGCAGCCTGTCGGAGTAGTCTGTGCGCCCCTGGTCGGAACCGAGGACAAGGACCCCGTACCTGTGGTTGCGCATCAGCGAAAGCGCCTCGATGAACACCTCCTGCCCCTTCCAGCGCGTCAGGCGGCCGGGCAGGGTTATGACGGGACGGCCGCTCTCGAAGCCGTACTGCACGGTCTTCTTCGCCTCGGCGACGTCGCGCGGCACCGCATCGGGACGGAACACGTCGGTGTCGGCGCCGCGGTGGACAAGCACGACCTTCTCGGGATCGACGCCGCCGTACGTGTCGAGGATGTGGCGGCGCACGTAGTCCGACACGGCAATCGTCCTCTCGCCGCCGAGCATGACGCGGTTGTAGGGAAGCTTCAGGAACCCGGGGCTCGTGCCGTATACGCCGTGGAACGTCGCAATCCACTTCACGCCGCACTTCTTCGACGCCCACTTGACGGCCCATGCCGGGGCGCGGCTCCTAACGTGCATCAGGGTCACGCCCTCCTTCTCGCAGTAGTCTGCAAGCATCTTCGCGCAGCTGCGCAGCGCAAACGGGTTTTTCCTGTCGAGCGGGAGCGTGAGATGCTCGACGCCGAGCTCGTCGAGGACATGGACAAGCCGTCCGCCCGCGCTCGCGACGGCGTTGGAAATGCCCGCAGCCGTCAGCGCGGCGGCGATTTCGAGCGTGCCTCGCTCAACGCCCCCCTGTTCAAGCGCCGGAAGAACCTGTAAAATCTTCATGCCGCCGGTTTTGTCCATAGTGCCACCATGTTTTACGGATATTATACCATAAGAAGGCTCAGATGGCAGAGAAATCGAGCGTGGCAAAATAGTCGGCGAGGGTCTCTGCGCGGCGGATCTCGCGCAGAGAGCCGTCTTCCTCAAGAAGAAGCTCTGCCGAGCGGAGCTTGCCGTTGTACTGGAAGCCCATCGCGTGGCCGTGCGCGCCGGCGTCGCAGATCACCACGTAGTCGCCCGGTTCAAGGACAGGGAGCTCGCGCTGGACGGCGAACTTGTCGTTATTCTCGCAAAGAGAGCCCGTGACGTCGTAGACCTTGCGCCCAGCTGAGTCTTCCTTGCCTGGGACGACGATCTCGTGGTACGCGCCGTAGAGCGCGGGGCGCATGAGATTCGACATGCACGCGTCGAGCCCTGCGTATAGGCGGTAGGTGTTCTTGATGTGGCGCACCTTGGCGACGAGATATCCGTAGGGCCCGGTGATGCAGCGGCCGCACTCCATGTAGAGGCGAATCGGCTTCATGCCCTTCGCCTCGACGAGTTCGGCGTATGCGTCGCGGATTCCCTCTCCCACGCGCTCCAGGCTCATCGCCTTCTGGTCGGGCCTGTAGGGAATGCCGATGCCGCCGCCGATGTTCACGAACTCGAAGTCGATGCCTACCTTCTCGTGGATCTCCCTCGCGAGCGAGAAGAGCAGCTTCGCCGTGTCGATGATGTACTCGGGGTCGAGCTCGTTCGAGGCGACCATCGTGTGAAGGCCGAATCGCGTGACGCCCGCCGCCTTCATCTTCGCGTAGCAGTCGAACAGCTGCTCGCGCGTGAAGCCGTACTTCGCCTCTTCGGGCTTGCCGATGATGGCGTTGCCGCCCTTCAAGGGGCCTGGGTTGTAGCGGCAGCACATGACGCGGCCAGACCAATCGGCCGCGCCGACAACATCCTGAAGGAACGGCCAATGCGTAATGTCGTCGAGGTTTATGATCGCGCCAAGCTCCCACGCCTTCTTGAACTCCTCGGCAGGCGTGTCGTTAGACGTGAACATTATCGCCTCGCCGACATTGCCAACCTTCTCGGCGAGGATAAGCTCGGCCATCGACGAGCAGTCGCTCCCGAAGTCGAACTCCTTCAGAAGCTTCATGAGATGCGGGTTCGGCGCCGCCTTCACGGCGAAATATTCGCGGAAGCCCTCGTTCCATGCAAATGCCTTCTTCAGGCGACGCGCGTTCTCGCGAATCGCCTTCGCGTCGTAGACATGAAACGGCGTCGGCCACTTCTTCGCCGTTTCCTCGATCCACGCCTTGTCAAATGGGAGCTTTCTCATTTTTATTCTCGCCTTACCTGGTCTGAATCTTGATCTTGGCGGCATGGCCGTTCAGATCGACCGACTCGGCCTCGACCGCGCCAAACGCAAACTCCACCGTCAGGGTCTCGCCCTTGACGTATTCGGCATGCGCCTCAAGCGCCGCCTTCAGCTCGTCGTCGGCCTCCACGGTGACGTTGATGCGCTGCGTGACCTCGAAGTCCGCCTCCTTGCGCATCGCCTGGACGTGGCTGACAAACTCGCGCGCCAAGCCCTCGGCGACAAGCTCGGGCGTAAGCGCCGTTTCGAGCGCGACGACAGCCGCGCCCTCGGACGCGACGACAAGCCCGGCCTTCGGCGCGCGGGTGACAAGAACATCCTCTGGAAGAATTTCAACTCCCTCGACGATCCACTTGTCTTCCCTCTTCCCTCTTCCCTCTTGCCCCTTCCCTGCGGCGGCGATAGCTGCGGCGACGGCCTTCATCTTCGACCCACACTTCTTGCCAAGCGTCTTGAAGTTGGCCTTGTAGCTGACGTCGCAAAGCTCCGTCTCGTCGGCGACGTATTCAACCTTCTTGACGTTGAGCTCGTCCATGATGAGGTCTTCGAGCCCCTTGACGTCCGCGCCTGCGATCCTAATTGCGCTAAGCGGTTGGCGCACCTTGAGGTCGTTGTCGGCCCTGAGGCGGCGACCGAGCTCGACAACCGTCTGGACTGCGGCCATGCGCTTCTCGAGCGCGAGGTCGCGCGCAGCGGCGTTCGCCGTCGGGAACTCGCAGAGATGCACGGACTCGGGTGCTTGCGCGGCTTCGCCGCTGGTGCATTCGCTTCGCTGGTGCTTGGTGCTTGGTGCTTGCGCATCGCTGGTGCAGATTGCGCCATTAACGCCCAAGACCAGATTGGTGTAGATTTCCTCGGCGATGAAAGGCGTGAAAGGCGCGGCGACCTTTGAGAGCTGGACGAGCACGTAGCGAAGCGTCCTGTACGCGCAGAGCTTGTCACCGTCGTTCGTGGACTTCCAGAAGCGGCGACGCGAGCGGCGAATGTACCAGTTGGTCAAGTCCTCGACGAACTTGACGAACGGCCTCACCGAGCGCTGCAGGTCGTAGGCGTCCATTGCCGCGGTGACGTCGGCAATAAGAGTCTCCATCGAAGAGACGATCCATTTGTCGAGGACGTTGTCCGACTCGGGATAGACGACTTCCGCGTCGTTGAACCCATCGACATTCGCGTAGGTCACGAAGAAGGAATACGCGTTCCACCACGGAATCAGGAGGTCGCGCATGAGCTGCTTGACGCCGTTCTCGGAGAACTTGAGGTTCTCGGCGCGAACGACAGGCGAGTAGATCATGTAGAGTCGAATCGCGTCCGCCCCGTAGGTGTCGAGCATCTTCGAGGGGTCTGGGTAGTTCTTGAGGCGCTTCGACATCTTCTTGCCGTCTTCCGCAAGAACAAGGCCGTTGACGATGACGTTCTTGTATGGCGACTTGTCGAAGAGACATGTGCCGAGAACCATGAGCGTGTAGAACCAGCCACGCGTCTGGTCAAGCCCTTCGGCGATGAAGTCAGCAGGGAAGAACGTGTCTACGTTCCGTTCCCCGTTCCCAGTTCCCCGTTCCCCCATGTAGTGCTGCTGGGCGTAGGGCATTGATCCCGACTCGAACCAGCAGTCGAGAACTTCGGGCGTGCGGTGGTAGGTCTTGCCGTCCTTCTTGATGACGATTTTGTCGATGAAGTGCTTGTGGAGGTCGGTCACCTTCTCGCCAGAAAGCTCCTCAAGCTCCTTCGCGGAGCCGACGCAGATCATGTCGGCGGGATCGTCGTCGTTGACCCACACAGGGATGCAGCTTCCCCAGAAGCGGTTGCGGGAAATGTTCCAGTCGCGCGCCTCCTCGAGCCAGTTCCCGAAGCGCTTCTCGCCAACGTAGTCGGGCGTCCAGTGGACGCCGGCGTTGTTCTTCGCGAGGCGCTCGTGAAGGTCCTCGACACGAACGTACCACGCGTCGATCGCGCGGTAGATGAGCGGCGTGTCGGTGCGGTCGCAGAAAGGATAGGAGTGGACGATCGTCGCCTGGTGGACGAGTTTTCCCTCGGCCTTGAGGCGCTTGATGATGTCCTTGTCGCAGTCCTTGCAGAAGCGGCCCTTGTACTCGGGAACCGCGTCGGTGAACGCGCAGGCGTCGTCGAGCGGATCGGCAAAGGCGGTCACGCCCGCTTCCTTGCAGACGCGGAAGTCGTCCTCGCCGTAGGCAGGGGCGATGTGGACGATGCCGACGCCGTCGTCGGTCGTGACGTAGTCGTCATTGAGGACGCGGAACGCGCCCTCCGCGCGCTTGTCAGCGAAGTACGGGAAAAGCGGCTCATACTCGGAACCCTTCAGTGCGTCGCCCTTCCCTTCCCAGACGAGCTCGTACTGCTCTTCCTTCTTGAAGATGAACGGGAGGCGCCCCTTGGCCATGACGTAGATAGGCCGCGCGTCGTCGGTCACATCGCGCACCGCGACATAGTCGATCTTCGCACCAGTGCAGATCGCGAGGTTCTCGGGAAGCGTCCACGGAGTTGTCGTCCAGATGAGGAAGTAGACGACGCTTCCGGCGCTCTTCGCCTTAAGCTCTTCGCTCGTAATCGACGTTGCGCGAACGCGGCACGTCACCGTCGGGTCCTGCACGTCCTTGTAGTTCGAGCCGGCCTCGAAGTTGGAGAGCGGCGTCGAAAGCTTCCAGGAATACGGCATGATGCGGTGCGACCTGTAGACGCGGCCCTGGTTCCAGAGCTGCTTGAAGACCCACCACACCGACTCCATGAAGCCGAAGTCCATCGTCTTGTAGTCGTTGTCGAAGTCGACCCAGCGCCAGCGACCCATGCGCGTGACGGTCTTGCGCCATTCGCCGACGTACTTGAGCACCATCGAGCGGCACTGCTCGTTGAACTTGTCTACGCCGAGCTTCTTGATCTCAGGCGCGCCCGCGACACCAAGCGCCTCCTGCGCCAGCGCCTCGATCGGAAGGCCGTGGGTGTCCCAGCCGAAACGGCGCTCGACGTACTTGCCGCGCATCGTCTGGTAGCGGGGAACGATGTCCTTGATCGTGCCCGCGAGCAAATGCCCGTAGTGCGGCAACCCCGTCGCGAAGGGAGGCCCGTCGTAGAACTTGTAGCGCTCCTTGCCTTCGTTCCTCTCAAGCGACTTCTTGAAAGTCCCGTCCTTCTCCCAGAACGCGAGAACCGCCTCCTCCATCTTGGGGAAGGCGACTTTATTCGATACAGGCTTGAACATCATTATGCTCCAATTCAACTGAAAATTGACGTGACATTATACCAAATTGCCTTGTGGCCATCAGCGTATTTCGACAATGCGAAGCTCCACGTGGGGGCCGCCGTAGTCCGAAGTCTCGATCGTGAACACTACGTCATGCACGGCGGAGGACCTTCGGCGCAGGTCCTCGACAATGTCGCCGCGCCCCCACCAGACGGCACGTATGCCGTTGACGGCAAGCGTAAGATGGCGGCCTTCCGCGCCGAGAGGGCGGACATCGCACAGCACCGCGTCCTTCATGCCGAACATCGGCTCGGGATTGCCCTCGCCAAACGGCTCAAGACGCGTGATCCAGTCGGCAAGGTCCACCGTCAGGTCCTCCGGCGACACCCAAGCGTCCACCCCGTCGTCTGGCGAACCGCCGTCCGACGCGACGGCAAGCCCCGCGCAGACATCGGCAAAGCGCGTGCGGAACGCATCGACCATCCCTTCCTTGACGGAGAGACCCGCAGCGGCGGCATGGCCGCCAAAGCGGTCCAGGAACTCGCCAGACGCAGCAAGCGCATCGCGGACGTTGACGCCGTCCGGCGCGCGCGCCGAGCCGTGCCCGCCGACGACAACGCAGACCGGGACCTTGGGCTCCAGCCTCTCCATCACGCGCGCGGCGACGATGCCCGCGACCCCCTGGTGCCCGCCGGGAAGGTCGATCACCTGCGCGGCGGCGGCAGGCACAACCCTTGCGAGAGCGTCCTCAAGCATCTTCTGCTCGATGCTCTTGCGCTCGTCGTTGCGCCCGTTGACGATTCGCGCGGCCTCGGCGGCCTCGTCCCAGCTGTCCGCAAGGACAAGCCGCAGCGCCTCGACGCCAGAGGCGAGACGGCCCGCCGCGTTGATGCGCGGCCCAAGCAGGAAACCGAAGTCCTTCGACGTGTGACGCACGACGCCGCGACGCGCCGCCTTCGAGAAAAGGGCCTTCAGCCCGACGGGCGCAAGCGTGTCGAAGCGGTTCAGGGCCTCGGCGACGATAATCCTATTCTGCCCGAGAAGCGGCATTACGTCGGTCACCGTCGCAAGCCCCGCGAGGACGAGGAGCGGCCCCGCCATCGAAGGCCCCGAGTAGAGCCCGGAAGCCCGCGCCCGCGACGCAAGCTCGTTCGCAAGGAGAAAGGCGACGCCGGCGCCGCAGAGATCCTCGAACAAGGGGGGGTGCGACACCTTGGGGTTGACCACTATGCAGTCGGGAAGCGTCTCTCCTGGAAGGTGGTGGTCGGTGACGACGACCTCGACGCCCCTCCCCCTGAGCATTGCCACGCTCTCGACGGAGTTTATGCCGTTGTCGACTGTGACGACAAGCCCGACGCCCGGGTTCTCGGAGAGCATCCGCGCGACCGACGCCTCGGACATGCCGTAGCCTTCGCTAAGCCGCTCGGGGAGAAACGGCGAGACATCCGCGCCAAAGGCGAAAAGCGTCCTCACGAGAATCGCGGTCGCGCAGACGCCGTCGCAGTCGTAGTCGCCGAACACGACGATCTTGCGGCCGGCGCGCACTACGGCGAGTATCGCCGCCGCCGCCGCGCCGACGTTCGGCAGCTCGCAGGGCGGCGCGAGATCGCGGAGCGACGGGCAGAGGAACTCGTCGACGCCGTCGGCAGGTATGCCGCGACGCTCTATGATCCTCTCGACCAGCTGTGGGATTGCAGACATCTATAGGAGCGTAGTATAGCAAATACCATCCGCACTCTGCAATCGGCGGCCGCCTTTTTCGGCAGAGCCAGCACCGTCACTGGACGAAGTGAAAGCGGCGCAGGAGGCCGAGGGCGAATATCGCGACCACGACGAGCGGAACGACATAGGCGCAGTAGAGGCGCAGCCAGGACGGGAAGCGCCTGCCCTCCCCGGCGTTGGCCTCGGCGAGAAACCTCTCCCAGCCCCAGCCGTAGCGATGGCAACAGAAAAGCGCGAACGCGATGGCGCCGAGGGGAAGGAACACGTCGCTTACGACGAAGTCCTCGAAGTCGAGGACGCACGACCCCTCGCCAAACGGCTTGAACGCCGACCAGACGTTGAAGCCTAGAACGCACGGAAGCGAGAGGAACAGCAGGGCTACGCCGCAGGCGCGGCAGGCGCGGCGACGGCCAAACCCAGTGTAGTCCATGACGCAGGCAACGACGTTCTCGAACACCGCGAGGACCGTCGTAAGCGCGGCGAAGCTCATGAAGAGGAAGAAAAGCGACCCCCAAAGCCGCCCGAGCGGCATGGAGTTGAAGACATTGGGCAGCGTCACGAAGACAAGCCCCGGGCCCTGCCCGGGCTCTATGCCGAACGCGAAGCACGCGGGGATTATTATGAGCCCAGCCGCAATCGCCACGCCCGTATCGAGTATCGCCACATGGATTGCCTCGCCGAGAAGCGCGCGGCGGCGCTCAAGGTAGCTCCCGAAGATCGCCATCGCGCCTATGCCGAGGGAAAGAGAGAAGAACGACTGGTTCATCGCCTCCACGACGACGCGCGCGACGCCTATCTCCCTAACGTCGGCGAAGTCCGGCACGAGGAAGAACGCAACGCCCTTCCATGCGCCGGGAAGCATGAGACTTCGCGCCGCAAGGACGAAAATCAGCGAGAGAAGACACGCCATGAGGACTTTCGTCACGCGCTCCAGCCCCTTCTGGAGCCCCGCGGCGCACACCACGGCGGCGACGACCACCACCGCCGCCGTCGCCGCATGCATCGTCAGCGGCTCGCCGAGCATCGCGCCGAACGCCGCGCCCACGCCCGCCGCGTCGAGGCCGGCGAAGCGTCCGGCCGCCATCCTGCAGAAGTAGATGAGCATCCAGCCGGTGACAACCGTGTAGAACATCATCAGGACGAGGTTCGCCGCAAAGCCGCATGCGCCGTGGATGCGCCACGCCCTTTTTTCAGGGACGAGCGCCTCGTGAAGCTTCGCTATCGACCGCCTTGCGGCGCGGCCCGCCGCGAACTCCATTACAAGGACCGGTATGCCGAGAAGGGCGAGGCAGGCGAGATACGCGAGGACGAACAGCCCGCCGCCGGACTTTCCCGCAACATACGGGAAGCGCCAGACGTTCCCAAGCCCTATCGCGCACCCTGCGGATAGCAGTATGAACCCTATGCGGCTCGCGAGTCTCTCCCTCATATCCCCTCCCGCCTAGCAGGCGCTGCGCGTTTTGAAGTAGCCCGCCCAAGTGCGTCGCGTGCGCTTTCCATCGCCCTGCGGTATATCGGCTCGAGGACGGAGAGGCACTTCTGCCCGCCGCGCCAGAACGGAACAGGGCCGAGTCGCCGCAGGACTGGCGGATCAGACCTCATAAAGCTCATCCTCCGCGAAGCCGCGCAGTTCAAGGAGCGTCAGCGGGCGACGCGCAATCTCCTCGCCGAGAACGAGCAGCACCGCCGCGACGTGCTTGCACGGGTTCGCATAGTCCGGACAGCTGCATGCCGTCGTAACGTCGTACTTCCCCGGAGCGAGCCTGCCCCCCGGGAAGAGGTCGAAGCCGGCGGAGCGGAAGATCGACTCGACCTCGGTCGGCATGTCGTCGGCGAGAAGCCTCGCCGCGAGCATCGGCTCCTTCCTGATCGCAGCGACCACCGCCGCCCGCGCCGCGCCCTCCGGCACGCGGAAATCGACGGTGACGCCGTAGGGCTCCTCGCGCACGCCGACTACGGACGCCTCGACGTGCGGACCCGCGATGCGCATCTCGGTCACCTGCCCGGAAACCGCGTAGTTCTTGCCACGTCCGAGCCGTGCGCCAAGCCCCATGCGTTCAAGCGTCTCGATCCAGCGGCGCCCCCACCATGTGCGACCGCCGCCCGCGCGCGGCTCCTGCGCGCGGATGCCGGCGGCAAAGCGCGGAATCCTTATTGGATAGTTCTTTTTCGACACCCTGAGACTATACCACGACAGAAAAAGAAAAACCGCCTTGCAGCGGTCTTCAGATGGTGCTCGGGGCGGGACTCGAACCCGCAAGGAGTTACCCACATGCACCTCAAGCATGCGTGTCTGCCAATTTCACCACCCGAGCAGCGAAACGAGAGATAGTATACTCTTTCTCCGTTCGGAAATCAAGGGGGCAAATTTGAAAAAAAATCGGCAGGCGAAACGGCACACGGCTACTGCAGGTCCGCTATCGCCGATTCGTAGGGGGCGTCCTGCCAGGCGAGAAGCATTTCGGCGACGGACGCCTCGCCAGGCCCAATGTCGGCAAGGGCCTCCTGCGAAGTCTCCGCGCCGTCCGCCGTGCGGAGAAGATCGATCACGCAGGCAACCGTGTCCCTTGGCCTGGGGGAGAAGTCAATGTGCAAGACGGCAAAGGAAAGAACAATGGCGAGCGACGCCGCGACAAGCAGGGCGGCGGTGCGGCGCCGGCGCATCCGGCCCTCCGCGACGCGGGCGAACGATTCAGCCGCGGCAGCGCGCCCGATTTCGGCAAGACGGGGCGGCGACGAGGCGACGCCCTCTTCAAGCCGTCCCTTCACAAAAGCCAGCAGTTCCCTGTCTTCGTTCATCTTTCGCCTCCCAGCATCTCTTTCAGTTTCAATGTCGCAGTGCGCATCCACGTGAGCGCGGTGCCAAGCGGCACGTCAAGCTCGGACGCAATCTCCTTGAAGGAAAGCTCTCCCTCGATCCTCATCAGCAGCACCTGCCGGGGCCCTTCGGGCAACGAACGCACCGCCTCCCTCACGTCCTCGGCCGTCGCCTTTGACTCAAACCGCTCGCGCGGCGAGGGCGCCCCGTCGGGAAGGCGCTCTGCCGCAGACGCGCCTTCGCCCCCTTCCACATCGAGGCTCACGAGCCGCCCCATCTGCCGCAGGCGGTCTATCGCCGCAGACCGCGCGATGACGGCGAGATAGGGCCTAACCTTGCCGCCGCGATATCTCCCGGCGGACTTTACCACGCGAGCCCACGTCTCCTGGAAGGCGTCCTCGGCGTCTGCCGCCGTCGGCAGAAGTCCGCGGAGAAACGCCTGCATCCAGACGGCGTGTCGCCTGACAAGCGCCGAGAGGGACTCTACGTCCCCCCGGCGCGAGTAGGCAAAGAGGAGCTCGCTATCCTCTTCCACCGGGCCTTACTTGGCTTCGGGCGCAGGAGCGGGCTCGCCACCACGGTCCTTCGGAGCCTTCTCCCCGCGAGGCCCCCTCCCTTCCCGACGACCCTTGCCGCCTTCGTGCGGACCGGCGCGCCGGGCGCCACGGTCGCCGCGAGCCTCGAGCATCTTCTTCATTTCCTCGTGGGCCTTGGCGACCTGCTCGGGCGTAAGGACTGACTTCACCGCGATCACGCGCCTCGCCTGATCCTTGGCCATCGCCTTGCGGAGCTCGAACACCTCGTCAATCGCCGCCATCACGGCAGCCTCGTCGATCTTCTCGGCCTTCATGAGCTCAAGCTGCTTCATGGTCGCCTCGCGGACTTTCTTCTGCGCCTCGCGGTTCTCCTTGGGTGCGCCCTTCATCCCCTTGAGCTTTTCCTTCTGCTCTTCGCTCAGCCCGAGCTTATCGGCAACGGCAGGGTTGGACACCATGCGGACAATCGGATCGCCGCCCATCATCGGGCCTATGCCGCCCTCGCGGGGGCCAAAGCCGCGACGACCGCCATCGGGACGGGGGGCGCCCTCGGGACCACCATCTGCAAACGCCACGCAGCCAAGCGCGGCGACAGCAACCATTACTATACTCTTCATGTTCATTTTTCCTTTCCTTTCGCGGCCTTGTGGCCGACTTTTGCGGCACCACCGCGGCGCCTACAGTTATTTAGACGGACAAGGTGACAGATTTATTTTGAAAAATCTTCAGATCCCCGAATCCGGGGAGGCGACGAATTCGCGGAGCGCGTCCTGCCAGCGCGGGGTGCGGTAGCCGAGCAGGTTCAGGACACTCTTCTTCAGCGCCGAGTTGCGCGGACGCGGCGCAGGGCGCGGAAATTCATCGGTCGTGCAGGGAACGACTTCGCGCCTGAGCCCCATTAAGCGGAAGAGCTCGACCGTCAGGTCGTACCAAGTGCATTGGTCTTCGCACGTTCCGTGGACGATTCCGCTTACGTCCGGGCGGGAGAGGAGAAAGCGGATGACGTCCGCGACGACCTTTGCGGACGTCGGGTTGCCGCGCTGGTCGTTGACGACCTTGAGCGCAGGGCCCTCCTGAGCGCCAAGCTTGGCCATCGTGTGGACGAAGCTCGGCCCACCGGAGCCGTAGAGCCACGCAATGCGGAGGATCACAGCGTCGGGAAGGATCATCTGTATCATCTGCTCGCCGGCGAACTTCGACGCGCCGTAGACCGTGCGGGGGCGCGGGATGTCAGTCTCGCCCCACGCCCACGGCTCACGCGGCGGCTCGCCGGAAAAGACGTAGTCGGTGGAGATCGCGACGAGGCGCGCACCAGCAGCCTTGCAGGCGAGCGCGACGTTGCGCGAGCCTTCCTCGTTCAGCTTGAACGCGAGATCGCGCCTGGACTCGCAGTCGTCCACCTTCGTCATCGCCGCGCAGTGGATAACGACGTCGGGCGCAACAGCAACCGTCTTCACCGTAAAGGCGTCGACGTCGGTTATGTCCCACTCGGGAAGGTCGGCGATAATGAGCTCGTTCCTCCGTTCGTTCCGCTCATCGCTCACTCGCTCCGGCACTCGGGAATTTTCTGCGCCTTGCGGCTTAAGCCCGTTCCCCCCGAGCTCCTTCTGCAGGGTCCTGCCTAGCATGCCCTTCCCGCCTGTTATCAGGATCTTCATTGCGCCACCCCCTTCTCGCCCGCCGCGAGGCTTGCATGCGTGATGCATGCGCCGAGGAGGACTATCTGCCAGCTCATGTAGAGCCAGGCGAGGACGATTGGCAGAAACGCAAACGAACCGTAGAGAGCGGAAGACTTGGCGATTCCAACCTGCGCGACGGCGCATATCTTCACCCATGCGCCAAAGAGGAATGCCGTAACGAAGCCTCCGAACACCGCATCCCTGAACGGAACCTTGCGATTCGGCAGGACGGCAAACGCGTATGCAAACGCAAGGGTGGCGATGGCAAGGGTCGTGGAGAGGCGGAACACCGTAGAGTCAAGGAACCACACTATCCCGTCCGAGACCCACTTCGTGAGCCATGTCGCGCCCATCGTCGCGACGATGATTTGCTTCGCGACGGCGAGAATCGGTACGGAAAGCGCGAGGGCCGCGAATATCGGCAGGATGACGGCCGTGAAGACGTTAAGGTAGGCGCGCTTCCAGATAGGCCTCGCCTTCTCGACGCGGAACACCTCGTTGAAGCTCGTCTCGACCATGCTTATCGCGCTTATCACCGTCCACACAAGAAAACCGAAGCCGATCCAGCCGAACGTCCACACGTCGAACTGCGCAATGCGCTCGAAGAGTTTGTTGGAAATCTCGCGAGCCTGCGCGGCGAACTCCTCTGCGGCGATTCGCCTGCGTTCGCGCTCCTCCGCGCTGATGGGGGCGACGTTGGCGAGTTCGTCCTCATGGGCGTGCTCAACATTCGAGATCATTGCGTCTATGTGGGAGTTTATCTGGTCGCGCGCGAAGTCGTCGGCGCCGCAGAGCTTCGCGACCGAAAGGAGCACGCAAAGGAGCGGCACGAGCGAAAGCATCGCGAAATAGGTGAGCCCCGCCGCATGCATCGGGCAGTGGCTCGTGTTGAAGTCCGTGATCACGATCTTGAACCAGTTTACGACTCTTTTCCTCATATCAGATGTCCCGTGAGCCACCCGAACGCGACGCCCGAGACGTAGACTGCGGCGAGGATGGCGAGGTTCTCCTTGATGTTTCGGTTTGTGCGGAAGAGGACGAGCAGCCCGAGCCCAGAGCCCGTGAACGACGAGGCCATGAGCGCGCCGGCGCTCATGGCGCCCTTGCAGTAGAGCTCTGCGCCGGCGACCGAGACTGCGCAGTTCGGCACGAGGCCGACGAGCCCCGCCGCAAGCTCGCCGAAGACGGGGGCGTTAAGCCTCAGCGAATCGAGGCACCCTTCCCCAAAGCAGTGCATGGCAAGCTCGATCGCGCCGGAGACGACGACGATGAAGGCGAATATCTCAGCCGTGTGTATCAGCGCCGGGACAAGGATGCCCTTGTGCTCGCGGCAGCCGCAATGGCTATGCGCACAAAGGTCGTGCACCTCAACGTGGCGGCGCATGTGCCGCGCAAAGGCGAGAATCGCGTTGAGCGAGAAGCCGACGGCGATTGCGGCGACCGCCTTCAGGACGACGATCTTGACCATCAGCGCGGCAGGCACCTGCTTCGAGACCAAGACGGGAATCAGCTCGTCGGAAGTCGAGAGGAACACGGCGACGAGAGTGCCGACGGAGATGACGCCGCCCGCGTAGAACGACGCGGCTGCGGCAGACACGCCGCACTGCGGAATTGCGCCGGCAAACGCGCCTGCGAGCGGACCTACCGTGTTCGCCCGCTCAAGGCAGCGCTGGAGCGCACCACCTCCATGGGCCTCGACCGCCTCAAGCACCAGATAGGTGGCGAAGAGGAACGGCAAAAGCAACAGAGTCTCCTTGACGAAGTCAATCATGCGGGGAATATTATACCAAATAAAACGGCGCGCCCGCACAGGCGCGCCATTTCTGCATTACCAAAGATCTCTCGACCTTAGGCCGGGGCAATCGCCTCGTTGGGGCAGGTCGCGGCGCAGGCGCCGCAGTCAACGCACTTGTCGGCGTCGATCACGTAGGGCGTACCCTCGCTGATAGCCTCGGCGGGGCAAGCATCCTTGCAGCAACCGCACGCAACGCACTTGTCGGCAGCAATCTTGTGAGCCATTTTCGTTTCTCCTTTTTGTGTGGTTTGAAATAATGGCGGCATTATAGCACTTCCCGCCCGAGTTAGGCAACGGTAATTTCTACGCCTCTCCCTTCCCCGCTCGAACGCCGCAGCACCGAGGACTACGGACGAGGCGAACGTCGGACCCTACAGTTGCACCTTGACCTTGCACTTGTACACGATGTGGCGAGAGATTGGTCGGGGCGGCGACATCTGAACCGTAGAGAAAACGCTGTTTTTCTACGACCATATGATACCGCCCATAAACTCAGCACAAAGAGAATTTATCATTTGACGCTCCCCGAGTCAATGCAACCGAAAAACGCAATCAGAGGTTTTCAACGAGCTGGAGAATCTTAGCGCGTGTCGCGTCCGTCTTCTGCTCGTCGATTTTGGCCGTGACGATCCCCGTGTCCTCGACGCCCCAGTAGTTGATGATGCCGCGATACTCGCCTATTGCGCCGTCGTACACGTTCGGCGAATAAGAGGACATGAGGAGCGCAGTCTTCCTCAGTTTGCCCGGCTTGTTCATGTTGTAGATGCGCTGGATCGGTGCCTGAATCTGCGCCGAGAGCGTAAAGTAGTAGATCGGTGCCGCGAGTACGAGGACTTCCGCCTCCTCCAGGAGCGGGTAGAGTTCCTGCATGTCGTCCTTCTGGACGCAGGCTCCGTTTCCCTTGCCGTGGCAGTATTCACAGGCCATGCACCCCGCGATCTTCTTGTGCGCGACATTGACGAGCGTCACCTTGTGACCAGCCACTTCAGCGGCCCTGCGGTACTCCTCGGCCATCCACGCCGTGTTCCCGTTCGCACGAGGCGAGCCCTGTAGGATGAGAATGTTCATTGTGTTTCTCCTTATTATTCACCAATAGTTTCGCAAAGGCCTTTCTTGTCGATCTTATGGTTTGAACTGTCCATCAGTCGGATTTGGCTTTTCGGGATTGAGATTCGAGCCAGTTTTGTATTCAAGATTCCTGTCATTTGAGGTTTTACCTTTCAGTCGTACAACAATGCGCTTCCGCCCATCATCAGGTGCATAAGTCCCATATATGCCCTCAAGCATTGTCATGGTCAATCCCGTTTGTTTGCATATTGCCTCATAATCCGTCCTATAAAGAGGAGCCCTTGCGTTCCTGTTGGATTCTTGCCATCTTAAGAAAAACCGCAAACGGTCTTGCATCATTCTATTTGTCAATCGCTTTCCACATATCACACACACACCGTTAACATCCCATTTGTCTTTATCGCGTGGCAGGTTCCCGGATGTGCAACGCGGACAACGGTAAAAAGGATGTCCGACACCAAACACTATCTGTTGTCCGCTAAGAAACACTGGGCGACTATCGCTATCACCGGTTCTGGCACTGGCGAAACCATCGGGCGCAACAAAGCCCTCAAATGTTTCTGCCCCAACCGACGTCAATCCGCGCCCAGAAAAGCGGACATTACTACAACTTGTAATGTCAATCGGTATATACAGTTCCCCGTTCTCATCAGTCTTCTTATGTTCGGAATAAGAGCCTTTTGGACAGGCCTGTCCGTCATAGATAATTCTATACCCGTACTTTGCATCGACAATCAATTCAATGTCAACATCATGCAATGCCTGTCCAGCACAATCAATAATTCTCACATAATAGCCATCGCTTGCACACACATTTGCATTCCGCTTCCTCAAATAGAAATCATATGGTATCATCACGGTGTCAACAACAGGGCAAATGACATATCTCTCAAGCCAAAAAAGCGGGTAACCGGGAAATATTGCCGTAGGCGGCGGCACGAATTCCCACGACCCATCACCTTTAGACGCCGTTAAGGACTTCCCAAGTAAGCAAAACGGGAAATGCCTATCGGGATAGTCTTCTGTATAACAATAAAGCCGTCCATCTCTGCCAGGTCCAGGTACCGGCTTAAGAGGCAATCGGCATCCGTGGAAAACAAGCAAGGAAAATCCAAGCGCAAATAGCAATAATATAATACGCTTTATTCTCATTAGGAGTCTTCTTATTGTTTCTGCTCAAGGTTCGTATCGTTCGTGGTTGGGTTGAAGACATATGTTAGGCGTAACAGGGCGACACCTCGCCTACTTGGGCCAATTTCAAACCGCCTTATGCAACCATAGTTTGACGCTTTGATTTTACCATTCTCATCAATTACGCACCGGGTCCGCGTCACAAGAGCAGAATCCGTCGCGAATGGGATTTTTGTGGTGTGCGGGTCTCCATTGCGATCAACTATACGAACAAGGCGTTCTGCATATGCGGCATCGGGCTGTGCGCCGTATATGTATGGGAACGCACTTTCAGGCACATTCTTAGCATAACACCCTCCTGTTCCATCCCCCAAGAAACGGATTTCGGCACTGCAACTCTTGCTTTCCCAGGCTGGCAGACCATCCCATTCGGCCTTAATCTCAAAATCGACGTTATTCCCATTTCCATTCGGCTTGACAAAATCCATCTTCTCCATGTCGAATCCAAGCCATACGTTTGTTTGAGCAACATCAATCAACTTATCAAAAGCTATGAGATTTATCGGTTTCACAATTCTCCTCAATGTAATATTCTCGATTCCATCGTATGGCTGCCACTTGCCGTCTTTGACATCATGCTCAGCGCCCATCTCCGCAAAACACAGCTTCTTGACAGAAGAGTAATACCCCTGCTTTGCTACATCTACGACAACCTCATCACCACACGTTTTCCCTTCAGCAACATATATACCATTTGTGTTTGTCACACCCTTGAGATAGTATCCTTTAGGACGGAAGTTCATCCCCATGAATATACTTACCTCGGCATCTGGGACATTGCGGCCTAAATCGTCCACAATGTGTATTTGCATTCTTGCCAGGGCGCCAGACCTCCTGGCATCGCGATATGCCGGATCTTTTCTTAGGGCAAAAGCCGACGTTGCCACGACGACCAACACTGCTACTACGATGAGCCTTTTCATCTCAGACCACCTTTCTCTATTGCCTTTTCATAAAACTTGAAATTAAAGAAGTAGGACACATCTTTCATGTCCGAGTGAAGCCATCGATTGGGATAGCTTGACTTACTTGGCCAACCATTAGGATGTTCTATTCCTGGATTTGTCAGATCAAGATTGAAGCTGTTTTCCTGATCAAGAATGGCTGAGAGGTCAGTCACGCCTGTTGCCGCGACCAAGGCTGGAATGCCAAGCGCAAGATGCGCACCTCTGACAAGGAGTGTAATGTTAGTGGAATTCATGCTTGCCGGGTAGCAGTAGAACACGGTGTTCGTCTTGAAGTCGCCAGCCTCCATTCCCTGTGCCTCTTCGACCGAAATCTTATTAACTCCAAGCCAATTCTCCTCTATGTTCCAACCCGACCAATCTGTCGCGCCTGCACCAACTTCAAGTCCCCGACCTTTGAACAGCTCCTGCTTGTGCCAGCTATGATGTGCCAGCGAACTTGTTATCCCGGTAAGGATTCCAACATCATTGTCTGTGGCAAGTTCAAGCACCTCGTCGCCACCATGATCGCTTGTGGAATAGAAGTTAACTGCCTTGCTCAGAACATTGGTAAAACGTCCCGGCCACCCGAGGTGTTTTCTGTCATCGTTTAGATCGTCCTTGAACAACGTATGCCAACTTGCCGTCCATGAATTAGTCGGATACTCTTCCCAGTCCGGGTGAACGAGCTTCGATGTGCGAAGACTCATGCTTCGGTCATACGCCTCCGCAGGCACAGCAGAATTGCACATGAGATACTTCGACACCTGCAATCCATAGTCATGTATCATGGATGAGACCACCATATTGCCGAGGGAATGGGCCATGACAACCTTCTCGCCGGGGATGCTGTTTATCGTCGAAGCTATCTGACTTGCCACGACAAAGGCATTGGACGCATTCTGGTGGTAGTTGGCATCGCTGCCGATGTCACTGCGCCAATCGACATTATAAAACCTAGCCCTGGAGCCGGAAAGCCATAAACGCTTGAACAAGATATCGCCCCATTGTTCCGCATCGCCGGACGTGACTGTAGCACCATGCAAAAAGATTAGCGACTTGGTGTACGCTTCCGGGTGGGATCGGAGTGCAGTCTGCCGCCCGGAAATCTCGCCGGAAAGATTGCGGAAGTTATACCACGAATACATCTCCTTGACGGGGAGGATTGACATCGGCACGGAGTACGAATAAAGCAACGTGTCGCCGACCTTGATGTCAAGGCGCAATGCTGCGTAGCGGGATTTCGCCTCACATATCAGCAAGCCTGAGTTCTCGGAGAACTGTGTCAGTGTGTCGTAGTAGTGAAGCTGGTAGCCCGTCTTGGGCAGACTCGTCAGCGAAGCGGAAGAAAGCGGTTGCCCGGCAAGAGTTGTGACATTTGTCGTCTGTATCGCCCCCGCCTGGTTCCACGGAACATCTGCAAAGCAGAAGTTGAAGGAGTTTGTGTTGTCCCATTCCGGATGCAGGGTATATGTAACACGGTTCTGCCATGCATCTGTGAACTTCGACAAGTCCAACGCAACAGGGAAGAAATTCACGAGGTCAAATGTCCCGTTGACAACCAAATCTTTGGAATTGGTAACCGAATTGTTTATCTGGCCTATTCTGTCCCCACGGATGACATCCTGGTTGATCCAGTAGTAGAACGTCTGTCCGTCAAACCACGCCGCCGAGTCGCCGTCGTCGATAGCCCCGTCGCGGGATATGTCGAGGCGAAGCGGCGGACGCAGCGAAGTGATGCGCTGAATGGCCTGATCCTGCACGAACTTTCCTTCGATCACGTTCCAGTAGCGGAATATGAGACTCACGTGTCCGGGCGTGGAAGACGTGATGTAAATCGGGAGTTCGGACGTTCCTCCGTATGCCGCGCGCTTCATCAAGGCCTTCCAGTACGCCATCGAGAGGTCTTTGACGGAACCAGTCGCAGTATCGAGAAGCTTGCGGTATTCCCAAGTCGTGTTGTCGTAGTACCAGAGGGTGAACTGCCCGGTCGCGTTTGCAAGCTCCAGGTGAACCTTGCCGTCCGGGAGCTTTACATTGGTGACAAGCCGCACCGATGGGGCGTCCCAAAGATTCGTACAGACTGTCATGGGATAGCCGAAGCTGCTATTGAGCGCGTTATAGGCGGCGAGATCGACGCCGTAGTCGCCCTTGATGGCTACGCCAAGGACGGTCTTGTTGTGCTGCTGGTAGATTTCGCCGTTGCGGGAGAAGGCAAGCGTCGCGTCGCCGACTGAGGAACTCGGATAGACGCCCGCGAGGTTGACGTCGCACGAGGTCTCCGTCCTGCTGAAGTCCATTCCGTTGGAGTCGATGAGGCGCAACCGGTAGGACTTGTACGCAACGCCCACGTAGTTCGTCCAATGGTCGGGACACGGGCAGCAGTTCCGATGCTCCGTCGGCACGTCGAGGTGAATCTGCTCGTAGAACGGCGGCTCGCGGATGTAAAGGACGCCACCGAGATGCTGGACGTTCTGCACGGCGTTCGTGTAGTCGTCTTCGTGGAGATGGGCGCATTGATCGTATGGGCAGGAATGTGTCGGACAGTCATCGTCGAAGTCAGCATCATCAAGCGGATTGGGGTCGCCTCCCTGATTGCCGCAGTCGCAGCCGCAACCACACCATCCGTCGCACGTTCCCCAATAGCAGCACCAATGCTCGTCATGGTCGTCGTCGGTCTCGTCGGAATCGTCTCCGTCGCCATCCGAATACCACGGCGGGTCTTCCGGCGAGTCGGGGTCTTCCGGGTCTGGATCGGGCGGTTGCGGGCAGAATCGGACGGTCTGATCGTAAGACGTCTGTCCGAAAAGGTACTGAGGATGCGAGAGCGTGTAGGTTATTCCGCTGGTACTTCTCGCGGAGAAGTTCCCCGTGATCGTCGCCGCCCTTGGCGGATTGTTCTCGACCTCGACGTTGCTGCTGCCATGCCATGTGCAGGTCAAGAGGTGCGCGTCGCGGCTCATCGGAAGGTAGACGCCTTTTCTCCGGGCGTTGAAGTCGTGTATGCATGGCGTCGTCGCCACCGTGTTTGGGAAGTTGATGTGGCCGAAAGTGTTGTAGGTCGGCAACACGCCAAAGGCGAAATCCGCCGAGTTAAGGGAGACTTCCAGCAGTTCGTCGCCCCGGAAGTAGATGGGGTATGTCTCCCCCTTCACGAGCTGGACGAGAAGCGGCGGTGCCGGATTGGGCGGGGCGGACCTCAGCTGCGGCGGCGCGACGAGCGGCACGACCTGGTTTCCGACGATGAGGTCGCCCGTCCCAGAGCCGGATACGGACACCTGGAGGACTGCCATGCTCTCCGACGACTGCGGGTATGCGAAAACGCCGTTTGTCGTGCCGGAGTAGAAAATGTGCTCAAGGACGGTGTTCGTCGATCCTTCTGGATATGAGAACGGGTCGAGGTCGCCGATCTTGATCGCCAGCCCGTCGCTGTACGCACCTCCGGTAGAATAGGGATCGAGCGGGTCGGTGCCGCAGACGAACAGCTCCTCGTAGTCAGAGAGTCCGTCGTAGTCAGAGTCCGCGTTGCGCGGGTCGGTGTAGTGGACAAACAGCTCGTCGATTGTGGCGACGCCGTCCCTGTCGGGGTCCTGGTCGTATGCATCGCTCTCCGCAAGCGGATAGAAGGCCATCGAGGTGACGTTCGTCGGAAGCGCGTTCGTCGTCCACTCGTTTCCGCCGAAGGACGCTCCGGCGAGAATGTTGGTGACGGCGTCGGTGTCGAGCCGCGAAAGGTCGTAGCGGAACGAGAACCTGCCGTCAGTGCGGAATTCGACCTGGAACGAGATTGGCCTCTCCGTGTCGCGGTCAAGAAGAGCGTTCCGCCATGTGACAACGAGCGCGTTTTGAGGAGTTATGCAATACCAAAGCTGGCTTGGGCGGGCCGACTCGTCGAGCAGGTTCCAGTTCGCCTCCGGCACGATTCCGAGCGAGGCCATGAACGGCGCGAACCAGTTGTTTGTGGCGACCACGCCGTCGGCGTCCCGGATGAGCGGATCGATCTTGCCGAAGGAATAGACGCGCAGACGGCTGACCTCGTTCGTGCCGACCTGAAACACCCAGTTCGACATGGCGATGTACATCCAGTCCGTGGATGATCCAAACGCCCGCCAGTCCTCGCAGACGACGGCGTCTGGCGGCGCGGAGAAGTCGAAGTCCTCGCCCGTGCCGATGCTGGTCATCACGAATCCGCGCCGGAAATCGTCGCCGGTCAGCGTGCGCGTGGTGTTCGTCGAAGTGATGGGCGTGAAACCGGTCCACTGGTCCGTGACCGGCGCAGGATCGCCGACGAGACCGCCCTGGGGCGGCTGAATCCCGCCCTGGAGACCCTGCTGCTGGCTGTTCGTGACCGCTCCTGGGGAATCAAGCGGCTGGAGTCCGCCGCCGGGGCCGATCACCATCTGGACGTTGTTCGTGCCACCGCCGTCACCACCGCCATCGCCACCGCCGTTCCCGCCGCCACCAGGCTTGGTGCTGGCTATGACCCACATGGCTATGAAGAACGTGCCGAGAATGACGCGCCCGACCTTAGACTGCTTCTTGAAGAACGCCACGAGGTCTTGCACGGGGCGGACGTTCTTCTCGTGCATGAGCGCGACAAGCCACGCGATGGTCGATGCACACGCGAGGGAGAGGAGAAAAGCTGTCCAAAGTCTTGAAATCACGGCATCACCTCAGTTTGATGTAGAAGAAATGCGAACTGAGGTCGCAGGTGAACCATTCCGCCGGGACGCCGGGTCCGCGACGGGTGACGCGCATCATGTTCCAGTCTGGCTTGTAGAGCCAATTCTGAGCGGTGGCGTTAAGATTCGTGAAGATGGCCACGCCCATGTCGTTCGTGGCGGTGAAATAGCGCAGACCCTCTCCTTTCTTGAGGCGAAGGTTTATGGCGAACACGCGAGAGTCCACATTGCCGGAATCCGCCTCCTCGATACGGAGTCCTTCGGCGACGCTCTCCGCGAAGTACCGCCCGTTCCGCCAGCCGTACAGGGTTTCGGCCTCGTCCGCGCCAAGGACACCGTCACCGTCCGCGTCCCTGCCGAACGCCACCTGGACGCAGTTCGACATGCACCCGTCGAGCGCGAAACGCATCTCGATCTCCCGCGCGTGCTCGCTGCTCGCGCTGAATTGGATGTTGGTCGACACCTCCGTGTCGGCATAAGGCGACACCGGCTGCGGCGACACGACAATCGTCCGGGCAAAGGCCTGCATCCCAACGGTAACAACCGTGAGAACGGAATAGCATGTGTATCTGATCTTTGCCGTCATGGCGCACTACTTTGCAACATCGCATCGCAAGGTCGCCCCCACTGAAGTGACCAGGAAAACGTTTTTGCGATGGTATTGGAGATATTCTTCTTGCCGCTTCGTGGGTGGATTGCGAAGCCGCAACTTATTGGAAAGACCATAGAGTGAAATTGTGTCTTTTCCAAGTCGTAGTGAAATCATCATCGAACCGTCAGAGTCAAATGAAATGAGCCCCGCATCAAAAAGCGCGTCAAGATGAACCACGAGAGGAAAGCCATTCGCCGGATCAAGACGCTCAGCATCATTGGCGTCCGCCCACGGCTTGGCATGGGACGCCCTCAAAAGCGCTGGCTCTGTGATGCCTGTGACGGCGCAGGCGTTGCCCCACATTTCAGCTTGCGAGACTTTGTACCGATGCTGCCCCAGACGCGCTCTGACCGTCGCTATACGCACCGTACGCTCCGGCAGCACGGCATTCGGATCAGGCGGAAGCGTAGCGGCGGCATGGAAGAGCTCGCCAAGCAGTGCGAGATGGTTCGTGAGATCGTTCTTTGCATGTCTTACGACAAGGCCATCCTCTGTCGCCAGTTTCGAGAACTTGACTTTCAGACCTTCGGTGTTAAGGAGTGATGTGAACAACAACTCCTCGCCGTCATCCATGACGCCGACCTCGTTCTCGTGCGACATTGACGAAAACACAACATCGCTACAATCCACTTCGTGTGTTGAACACTCAAAGAGATTGCCGTAGGCGGCGGATTGGATTGAGCTAAAGAGATATGCGTTCATGGAGCCCTTCTTGAAAAACTATATTGCATAAAGTTCTGGATAGGTTAAATAGAATTTTCGATAGTTCTTGAGACTCGCTAGTGCAAATGCCGAGCCTGAAAGACGTTGCGCAAGTTTCTTTAGAAGCCCCTCGCCATATATGATTCCTCTCCATTTTCAAGAATGCCGTTTGCAATCCCCAACACTTCCCAGTAGCCACCTTTGTCAGGGCCTATGCGACGGATGATTTTGCGAGCCTGTAGCGAATCCATACAACGACCGACGTATTGTCTTGTCAAGCCTATTGTCTCAGACAACATCTTTTGCGTAATGTGCGCATTTGACTGGATTAAGGCTACTATTCTCTCTTCCGTCTCACTTAATTTTTCTGTTACCTTTTCTGTATACCCGCTCCTCGTTTCTGTATCCTTTTCTGTATACTTTACTGCAACCTCCCCCTGCTTTTCTGCAACCTTTTCTGCAACCTGGCTGGAGTTTTCTGCAACCTTACCGAGATTTTCTGCAACCTTTTCTGCAACCTCTACCTCGATTTCCACCTTTGTTCGTTCAGGATTGAACGATTCGGAGAGTTGCGGCCTGGCATAGCCCGCCTCTTCCCAGTTGCCATACAGTTGCGAAAGCCCCATGCCTGACCGTTCGCCAATCTTCACGAGCGAAAAGATGTTGAATATCTTCGCGTTGCGCGCGTCGCTTGTCCCGCCGGCAACCGCCACCGCCTTGCTGATGCGCAATATGCCGGGGTTAGAGACCTCAATCCGCTTGGGGTACTTGTCTATGACGATTCCCTGACGTCCGTGGTAATCGGCATGGATAAGCGCATTGGCGACAACCTCACGCACTGACCTGTGGATGGGCGTGTCGTCATCCCGCGTCACGTTGTCCGACGCGATCTTGAACGGCACCTTGATTCCGGCGCAGATCGGCTGCACAATCTTGAAGAAGAAGTCGATGACATTGCCGCTCCACGTCGCATCGCCGGAACAAATGCGATCCGTCCAGCGAATGTCCTTGCGATAGTGCTCTCGGTAGTCGAGAAAGAAATTCGGCAGCACGTCGCTGATGGTCGAGAACTCCCCGAAGCAGACGAGCCCGGCAAGCGTCGGATGCACTGATCCGTCCCGCAACTTCTTCGCCGCGCCTATCTTCACGAGGAACGCCTCGTCCTCAAGGCGTCTCCAGACATGCTCTGGCCTCAGATTGTCAAAGAGAATGCGATAGCGCCGGAGCGAATCCTGATCCAGATCGGACACCTCCAGCTCATCAAGCACGGTCGCGTCGGCAGTCTCGGCGCAGCTGTCGCGAATCATCGCGGTCACATCTTCTCGCGAACATCGGTAATCGCCCTCTCCATTACGCCTGAACGTCCCCTTGTAGACATCTTCGCCGACATATACCGGCTTGTCCACGCGATCCGCCCTCGGCACCTCGACGACAACAATCTGCTTCCCGCCGACAGTCTCGATTCTCACATCGTGCTCGTAAACGACCACGGCGCTTACCTTGTCTCCATGGACGGCATTCCAGAAATCTGTGAGTATCTTGCGTGCGTCATCTACGCCTACAACCGAGAACTTGTGGTTCTCCTCCTTGACACCGAGCAAGATCGTGCCGCCATCGGTGTTCGCGAAAGAACTGTACGTCTCCCAGAAGTTGGCTGGGATGGCGTTCTTCGCCAACTTGCACTCAAGATGGACGGTCTCTCCATCGGCAATAATTTTTTTCAGTTCGCTACGTGTCATGTTCACATCCTTTCTATCTCTCCTATGCCGCCGTGAGTGAATCATACCATGTCGCGGCCTCGATTGCATCTGCACCAAGGTAATTTGTCATGTTGAATCCTGGCTTGTCGCTCGCCTCGACGAATTCATCTATCCACGCCCCGGCCTTTGCCTGAAGAACCGGCACGGTGTTCACGCCGCCCAACCCTTTCGGATAGGAGGCGAAGTCGGTCAGCACGTTCATCGCCGCGTATGCGTTTGCTCCGAACTGCTGGTAGTAATCGTGCGCATCGGACTTGATCTTCTGGACAAACGCCACCGCCTTTTTGCGTTCCGCCGCAGACATACTCTCCGCATCGTCTCGTGTGAGACGCAGATTGAACACCTTGCAGGCAAGCGCCAGCATCACATTCTGCGGAACGGAATGTTTCTTCAGATTACGGAGCTTTGCAATGAATTGATCCTCCAGCGACCTAATTTCGCCGATGCGTTCCCGCGCCGCCGCCGCGAGCTGCTGACCAATGCGCACCTCGCTGACAACTCCTTTCGTATGCGTGAACACGAAATCCACGCTCTTCGACTCAAAGATCATTCCGTTTTGGCAAATCCAGCGACAGAATCCTAGCTGGTATTTTAGGCATGAAGTCTTGTTGTAGCTGTTGATGATACGAATGAAAGCCGTCCACGGATCGTCATCGTCAAACGGTTGGAAGCTGACAACATTTCCGCCCTCCAGCTTTCGGACAAGATCGATGCAGCAACTTGAACGAGTCTCTGTCATGCGTACATTGAAGCACGAAAAGTCTTTCAGCCGCGAATGGTTGAACACTGTGCCAACAACCGGTTCCGTCCATTTGTACGCATCTTCATTCGTAACAAGTTTATATTTGTCTGTGACCGTCGCAAACACATGGCACTTGTTGATGTCCACGACCGCCTTGTGGCCCTTCGCCAGCACATCTTCCGTACGGACAACCTTGCCAAACAAATCCATCTCGGCCGGATAGACGAACTTCAGATCGCAAAGCTCCACAGGGAAGAACGCATCTTCCAGTTTGTGGGTTTCTGGCTTCCAGGCACGACGTATCATTTTGTCATCTCCGCTTTGCTAATAGTGGGCATATTTTGTTCTGCATATTCCTTAATGCTATTCTTTAAAATAGAAAGGAATGTCTCATTTCGCGCTTTCGCATCACCAACCAATGCGTCAAAGGACATCAGGGTAACAGGAACCGGGACCATACTTTGTGACAATGGTTTTATGTCCTTATCAACTGGCTGAACCTCAAGCTGTTTGTAATAAACAGTACCCGTCGAATAGATTTGCGACCACTTATCTTCTGTCATGGCCACCATCAATTCAGGGTCAAAATCGACGATCCCGAAGAACCACACACGTTGTATCTTGCCAGGATAAAGTGAAGCCAGTCGCCGTGCCCTCATTCGTATCTGGTCGAGAATCCTCGTGTTGTCGAGATAGCCAAGACCTTTCTTCTTAAGTTCAACGATAACAACATCAACGGGATGATCCACCTTCTCAATATCATCCGAGAACACCAAAGCAATGTCGGGACGTATATCAGTCGCCTTAAGATCATCCCTCTCAAATGCAATCTTGTCGATTAAGTTCTTTAAGTCTTTGTCACTCAGAATCGATTTATACATCATGTACTTATCATCAAGGACCCAAGCATTGTTTCTATAAAGATCAAGTTTACGATCTGCACCCTCAAACGCTTGCTGCATTGGGACAATGATGTTGTGAATCGTCGCCTCCTTATCCTGCGTGTTAACATTTGCAATCCTATCGATAATCAGCTTACGATATAGAATATACTCGGCAAGAACCCTCGTCGAATGACCAAGCGACTTGGCATAAAGTTCATCAGTCAACTCACTCGCTTCAAGGATCTCCTTTTGTTCTCTAAAGAATCTGTCACGAGCATATTCCAATGCCCTGCTTGAATTTATCAATCCCACAGAATCATCTGGGAACAGTCCCTGCAAATGTGGGAATCTTGCCGACAATTCATTCCTTCGCGTATCATTTGTGGACTTAATTTCTGGAACCTCGCGCACAAGTGCTTCTGCAATCATTCGTTGATACAGACGTATGACATTTCTTTCCTCATTGGCATTAAGCCGAACGTTCTGCCTGGCATCATCCGCTTTCGCATTGAAATACGATGACTCAAGTATGAAAATCGCACTCACACCACTAGGCAAATCCGTCTGCTTGAATACGTCAGGGAATGGCACAGCCCGTCCATCCACACATACCGATGCTGTCGCACGCTCCTTCCATTCGTCCTTGAGAACGCTATAAAGCATCGTAAACTCATTATCAAAGAAATCAACACCGGCATCCGTGCGTGTCACCCGTTTTAGATCGGGTAGGTCGTTTAATGTCAAAGTCTCCTTACTGGAAACGAACCCATGTTCTTTATTAGGCACTTCAACATCAAGCGAAATATCAACAGAGAACTCCAGCCCCTTGGCTTTCAGCATAAATAAACGTGCCATGAACTGCTTTTTAAGCAAATCTTTGATTGCCTTGGGAATCAGGTCGTTGTATTTGCTGAACTTGGAATTAGAAAAACCTGAAAAGGCAAACTGTGAATATGAATCCTCGGATTTTGAGAGGACCGTTGACACCGACTCTCCATTGAAATCCTCTGTAAAATCAAATAGCCTATGTTTCGTGCCATCATGCGTACTTTCCACATGAACTTTATTAAAGTAGGCAAGATAGACGAGACGGCCAAGCCCCTTGTGGTTGTCGTCTTTACTCTGTAATAAACTTTGGAATCGCTTAAAGTTCTCATCCGTAAATCCGCTTCCATTGTCACGAATTATCATTTGAATAGAGTCTTTCGCCTGAAAGCTCTTAATTGAGATGGCAATCGAAACATTGGTTGCCCCTGCATCCAATGCATTAGCAACCGCTTCCGAATATATCATCTCGAAAGATGGACTTGCAAAGAAGTGCTTAATCGCTTGCTTAACGGTTATGGTCATCTCAAACCTCTTTCAATTTTCCATGCCTTTGTGCAGAGTTCATTTTGACCGTCACCGACGGACAAATTACGCCTTCTTTAGTGCCACACTCCAAATCGGCAGCCGTCGGCTGCCAAATTACGCGACCTTGCGCGAAAAGGATTCTCAGCTCGTCAAACATTATGCGCGTTCCCCTTTCCGCAGTTGGCATTTTCAGATACAACAGCCATTTCGCCAGTTCCATCACGATACGAAATTCTAAGTCCTAATTCTGGGCATTCAACAAGAATCTCGTTATTATGAAATCCAATGAATTTCAAGTTTATCGTGCTAAACTTTATCTCACCAACAAATCCTTTCGAGAGTTGGTCCATTCCGTTCAGGAAGCCTTGTTCCAAAGCTTTACTTGCACCGTCCAAACGCCTACGCATTGCAACTATTTCGCAATAAGATTTTGTGCTATTTCTATTGACATTCACTCCACCGCCGGGACTATAATAAGCAATGCCATTGATTGACACAAGCACATTAATATTGCTTTCACAGAGTTTCACATAGTTAGGTGAATCTATATCGATCGTCGCCGCATTGTTGAAGCGATATCTTTGAAGCGTCTCCGGGAAATTACTCTGTAAGATTTTTATAAAACGTGTATCCTTCAGGTCTGTATGACCACCAAAACCAACCACATAAAAGCTATCATCTGTAATGTGCGCAAAAAGTAATTCGTCATCTTCTCCCCGAACTCGCTGTGCAAAAGGTTTCATGTGGAAATGGCTAATTCCCCAAATGTTTAACATCATATCTGGAGCGCCAAGTTTACAAATGTTATTTCCAAGGTATTGCGTCAAATCACCGCCTGTTCTGGCGACCTCCAATATTGTCTCGACCTCACCTTTATGCTCAACAGGAACGATGAAATTGTTGCAAACAAGAACCTTCCGTGGGCGAGGCACGATTCGCTGAAACATATTCTCCATCGCCGCCTCAAAAGAATGCTCCTGTAACCAAGGCTCAACTCTGTCTTGCTGCTTCCCTACGCCTTTGATCTTTAGATTGCCAGATAGAGCATTTGATCTCGCCCACTCACTTGCCAATCTTTGATAATCAGCGAATAAATTGACTTTCACTTCGGGCATTCGCAAATCCTCACTTTCCATTGCCTTTCACGATCTCGCGCTCCTCGGGCGTGAGGCCGTAGAGGTCGAATACCTTTTCGTCGATTTTCGCCTTCAAGTTGTTTAATCTTGTGGTTCCATTTTGGAACCGCAAAGAGTTTAGATCAGACAAAGAAATCATCACATATACAGACCGCTTCTCGTTTAAGGTTCCAAATCGGAACCTTAAACGCTTATGGCTCACATAATGCAAATCTGCAAATGCCTGGTACTTGTAGGCCATGTGCTATGCCTCCTCGATTATTGAACCAAGTCCTTTAGTTTATCCCAAACGAAAGTGGCAAAGGCACTTATCCTCTCTGCAAGAACAGTACCCTTCGTAACGGCTCCTGCAATCTTGTCAAGACCGGCTAAGAGCGCATTGAGCAGAGATTTCTTCGGATTCGGCCCCTTGATATGCTTCTCAATTTCGGCAAGAATCTCCCTAATTTCTGTTAGCTGTTTCTCCGTAGCGCCCGACTCTTTCGCGGCATTGATAACTGAATCTCGCAATTCGACAAAGCGATTGCCATTCACCATGTTATTCTGTGATGCTGTCACAGTGGATTGATCGTTGGCAATTACAACTTGTCCACCATTGTTTTCAATGCGGTAGGTGCGTTCCATATCAGACTTGATGCGCATTGTAAGCTGATGAAGGTAGGCATTAACATTCTCTATGAATCGAAGTGCTATTGCATTTATAAACGCTTCAACATAGCTTTGAAAGCCTGTATCGCGAGATGAATTATATGCCATTCCAAGATTCATTACAAGAGTCTGATTGTAATGGTCATCACTATTGGCGCAACATTGTTTCAGTATGAAATAGGACTGCGCTAATTCGCCCTCAGAGGATGGGACAAAATGAAAATGCTCATTTCTGTGTCCCTCGATAACCTTCCCAATTTCTGACATCATTTCAGATTCAGAAACAGGCAATTTGCAACTTAATACGTAATTCTTAAGTAGGGGGACGCTTTCGATATAATCAAGAAATTGACGAAGCGTACCGACAACGTCCCTAAACTGAACACGAATAACACGGCTTGCCCGAGTACGAAAATCGTAGTCGATCTTCCGCAATTCTTTATCTGTCAAATCTGTATTCATACTGATTCTCCACAAAAAGGACAATATGGCCCCGTGAACAGCGTCAACGGATGGACGCGATACGGGCGTTCACAAATGCGGCAAATCACTTCTTCAAATGCGGCCACATCAGGGAAGAGCAGATTCTCGTGTTCCTTGCCGAAGTTAGTCTTGACCTCAATCGAAAGAATGGAACCACGTGTCGATGAGGAAATCTGGCGTAGCTCGGTTTCCATCTTACCCATGAAACGATTTAGAACTTTTGCCTTTGCAAGCTCAATTACTGACCTCGGGACATACGAATCGCTCTTTAAGCCGCATGATGGACACCAGAATTCAAACAAGTCATCGGCATTGTATTCCTCGCCACGCATCTGAAAGGAATCAAGACAACAAGGGCACTCGAATGTCGCATACCCGTCGTTATCAAGAGGCATCGTCAATGTGAATTCTTCATCCATCACATTAGCACCTCTCTTTCCATTCCCCTTGACGATCTCGCGCTCTTCTGGCGTGAGGCCGTAGAGGGCAAAGACTTTTTCGTCGCTTCCCTTCCATTGCCAGAACCTTGCTCGACCGGGTTTGGCACATAGTCAGCAATGTCGCCAATGTTACAATGCAACGCTTCACATATGCGCTCAAAGATACCCGCGCCGATTGGTTCGCCTTTCGACATCTTGGCGATGGTGGCGGGCGAAATGCCCGTCTCCTTACGGAGGTCAGCGCGTGTCATGTCGCGGTCTATCAACAGTTTCCAGAGCTTCTTGTAGCACATTGCCATAACGATTAGCCTTCTTTTCCAGAGAAATTGGGTGCATTATACCATTTCTCGGCTCATTTTTCAATAGCGAATGAATAGATATTACATTTTTATGAACTATTGATATAAAAACCCATAGCAAAACGTGGAAACGTCCTGTCAAATCGGTCATCCTGCCTAACAGCCACACGCCATTCTTTGTCCGGGAACTATAAGCATAGCGATGACTGTCCAATGCTCATAGGCATTTTCAGTTGTTGGATGCAAGAAATGCCATCATGCTTCGTCTCTAAAAGTAGAAGCAAACAAAAGAACCACAAAAGGAATAGTTCATGGAAGACACATTCAAGATGGGCAAAGAGCGCAAATTGATGACGGCAAAATCGCATGGCAATAGGCTTTGTCATGATTAAATCCGCGCAATAAAACGCAAGTAAAGCGTCTATGGATGTAGGAGGACATATGAACAAGCCAAAATTCTCAGTACGGTATACGGCGTTGGTGAACCGGGCGGCTGCTGTTGCCAAGCACGAAGGAGATTCCCTGATTGAAAGGAGGCATCTTCTTGCCGCCCTCTGTGCCATGTCTCCAAAACTTCTCAACCGTTTGTTGGGGCGTAATCAGCTGTTTTTTGTCGGTGAACTTCCATTCCAAGATGTAAGTAGCCTTGAGCCTTGCAAGATGGCTTTCTCGCGTGAGGCCTACCGCGTACTCAGCATCTATGGAGGTGTGCTTGGCAAGGTCGTCGAAGCCACAGATGCCAACTTGATAGACATACATCATGTCGGTGCCGCATTGCTGATTGACGATTGCCCCGACAGTCCTGTTCATGAATTGCTCAGCGCGAATGGGTTGTCCATAAACAATGCAAAAGTTATGGAAAGCGTCAAACGAATTGGCAGGAGCAGCGTAAGGAAGCGCCGGGAACGTGACGTTTATCGTGCTGTAGCTAATATTCGTAAGCAGATGCTGGATGGGGTTGTGGGACAGGATGTGGCTACATCAAGAATATGTGATTCGCTCCTCGGCAATTGGTTGTTACCGCCAGAAGAGCGCACGACGCCGCTCGTATTTACGATTGTTGGAAAGTCCGGCTCAGGCAAAACACTCGTCGCAAATATTCTTTCAGAGGCCATTGCCCAGTGTCGTGAAGGTTCTGTTACCGTTCTAAACGGGGGGCTTTTTGCATCCGAAAATACATCGCATGATGTGATCGGGTATGACTCAAGTTGGAAAGGCGGTGCTCGTATTGGCACATTCACTGGGCCTGTTATTGACAACCCCAATGCAATAATCGTCATTGAGAACTTTGATTTGCTCCATCCAATAGCCCGTAGCCACATTATGAGGGCCATAACAGTTGGACATCTCAAAGACGACATGGCAGGGCGAGAAGTTTCCTTTCGTAAGGCGACAATAATACTACTGACCTCTGCCGGTTGCGATGGTGCGTATTTCGACGATACAAATGCAGACAAGACAAGAACTCGCATTGTTGAAGAACTTACAAGCGGCATATCTGACCAAAATCGCCGAGACAACCTCTCGTCGCTGGCAGGCGTGTCAAATGAGGTAGTAATGTTGAGGGAGCTTACTATCAATGAATTACGCCACGTTTTCGTTCGTACGATTGAGGCGGAGATCTCGTCAATAAA
Organism: uncultured bacterium; assembly: GCA_902799385.1. GTDB lineage: Bacteria > Verrucomicrobiota > Kiritimatiellia > RFP12 > UBA1067 > UBA1067. Next base: position 55,478 of record CADCAK010000002.1, read on the forward strand.
AAAGTCAATCGCAAAGAAAGTTGATATTGACCCTAATCGTCTGGCCGATATTCTCATAGAGGGAATAAGCTCCCTGAATCCAAGTGAAGTCGCACCTATGGTCAAAGCCAATATCGGAGATCCTATCAGGAAGACGATCATGGAGGCCAATGGCACCGAAGTGAAGGCGATTGCCACAACAATCGATTCTGACGAGGCGATAGACGTCAATACCGTGGCGTCAAACCTTGCGATGCGCAAACGTAGACTTATATCAACAACGGCAACCATCGACAAGTCCCGCATCATTCTCAATGTTAAATCGGGCGACTACGCGATGCTCCCGGCAGTTCGTGATGGCATAATAAAAATTGAGCCGCCACAAGCAGGTGACTCGTTCGACAAGCTGGTTGGGTTGGAGTCAGCAATTGAGTATGCACAGCGTTGGATAAACTATTTTGAAGGCAAGAGCAGCATTCGTCCCGATGGAATGATTCTGTGTGGCCCCCCAGGAACAGGGAAGACGAGTTTCGTAAGGTGTCTCGCAGGAGAAATCAAGTGTCCCTATGCGGTGCTGAACTGTTCCGAATTGTCGTCCGCCGAGGCGATAACGAGTGCATTCGGCGCGTTCAGACGCTATGGGCGTGACGGACTTATCGTCTTTCTTGATGAGCTTGATGCCGTTGCCAGCGACCGCGACGAGGACAAGACGCCGGCATACGTGGAGAGGCTTAACTTGTTGCTGGAGCAGATCGATGGCTTCAAAAACGATCCCAGAAGTAAGATTCTATATATTGGGGCTACTAACAGGTCAAACTCACTTGACGCAGCAATAATGCGCGATGGACGTCTTGGACATCTAATTAACTTTAGGGGGCTGAATGCAGAAAACCGCCGCAAACTCCTGAAAATGGAGATTGAGGAATGTGGCCTCCATCCTGCGCCAAATCCGAAGTTGCTTGAATTCATGGTTCGCACAACTGAGGACATGTCCGGCGCAATGCTGAAGTCAATCGTTCGTGAGCTTGCGATGACCGTTGCGGAGTCTGGACGGCTAACCCGCGAAATGTATGCGAAGGTACGCCGTGTTGTAGTTTCAGGAGAAAGTACAACATCTACCAAGCTCGATGACGACCAGTTGATGAGCGTTGCCATACACGAAGCGTCACATGCCTTTGTCTGTGATGCTGTGGGCCGGGATTTCATACAATGCTCCATCGTCGAAGACGGATCGTCCCGCTTGGGGTACGTTGAATCGTCTGACAAGACGTGCTGCACGAGTGCATCGATACTTCAAAGCATAGACATTTCCCTCGCTGGGCGTGCAGGACAGGAGGTCATGGGATTTCCGCCATCCGGTGCGGAGTCGGACTTGAGGAATGCGACAAGATTTGCCTTCAGCTACATTCAGAATGGATTTAGCGCTGAATATGGTCTTTTGTACCTTGAAGATGCCGACGAACAGATGAAGACAACAGCGCGGAAACTCCTTGAAGAACGTTACAGCAAGGTTAGCGATCTTCTGCGCAATTCAAAACCGGTGTTAGGCCGTTTTGCGAAAATGCTTGTTGAGCGCAGGACACTTTTTCACGATGATCTCCGAATGATCAAGAAAGCACTAGCCAAGAAAGGAGCTGAATATGGCAACGAAGTGTGAAAGCGTCCCTGCCTGGTTTAGGAAAGAGCACCCTATTGAGGTCAGGGAAGACATTTCTTTCTGCGCGTTTTCCTCTGATGGTGAAGTCGGAATCATGTTGGGGGCTGGCGAAACAGACCTTGAGGTAAAACCAGAGGATGTCGCGTTCCTTTTCGGAAAGGATAAGGACGAACTCTGGTTCAGGCCCCATTTCGGATCGTTCTATAAAGTTTCTTTTGACTCCGACGAAGAAGCGACTGCGTCAAAACTGTATAATCAGCCAACTGGCGTGTATAGAAACTTATCGTTGGTACAGGATGTGCGCTTCAATGTGCCTGTTTATCATGATGCATTATCTATGATTCCATTTGATGAACCGCAGCAAGACAATGAGTGTGGCGCAGATGATGAGGCGACATCCATTCAACCGCCTCGGCTAAAAGGGATGTTCCCAGAAGACTCCAAATTCGAGAAGGAGATCGAGAAGGAAGTATGTGAACATTTGGAGGCAACTGAGGCATCGTATGCTGAAATCAAGGAAACAGTCGATAAAGAGGTGGAAAGGTACAACGGACAGGTCTTGGTGCGCTATAGGCCAGGGAATGCACGTCTTTACAGTTATGACGTGATTGAAATCAAACACCGGTTGCTTGTCATCGTATATGGTGAATTAAAGGACGACTGGTTGTCTGACGAGGAATCATTCAATGGAGAGCCGCCTCTCTGGTTTTCGGAGAGCGACCACCGGGTTTCACCTGTGTTTCAGGCAATGAAGTGTCGTGATTTCTTCAGACGCGAATTGCCCAACGCAAGTATTGATTCACTTGTTGTGCTGCCTAAAGGATGTGTAGTCATCAATGATGAGGAAATGCAGAAAACATGGCGTGAGAACTGCGGTACGGAAATGGTGCGTACCATTGGAATCGACGAAACAACGCTACCGACATTGCGTGAGCATCTTGCATCTTTGCCAATCGGTGACGCAGAAGCTCCCAAATACGATGTCATTGACATGGCGCCAATTGCCAGCCGATTCTCAACGGAACCGGAAAACTGGATAACTAAAGAATAAATGGAATGGAAGGAAGGATGCTATGAACGAACAGAAGACAACTAAAAGTAATGGTAATGTTACTTTATCAACCGAAGAGACCGCCGTACTGCTGGGGAAGGCGAAAAAGGTCACCTCATGGCTGTCTGCGCTGAAGCAACAGACACGACAACGCCCATTCGTAGGGAAAAGCGCGGATGGTAAGTTTTGCCTAGTGCTATGTGACTACCGCATCATATCGCTGAACGCAGATGAAACTCTCGTAGAGGCGTCCGCCCAAGAAATCGTGTCTCGTCTCTGCGAAGCCCACAATGACGCGCTCGACAAGATGGAGGCATGGTCAGCCAGCCAATGCGAGGCACTTGCCAAGGCAGCAGGAATTACTGGTAACTTTGAATTGCCGTTCTGACTCAGTCAACAGTACTTCACAAGAAAGCTAAAATAGGAACAAATCATGAACCCAAAGGTTAGAATCCTTAAGAATACCTTGATGACGGCCATTGGATTGATGTCCGTCGCAGGATGCGGATATAACTCCGTTCGCGATGGTACAATGTCGAAGGATGAGTCTATCCATTCGATAGACATTCCAGCGATTAAAGATGCTGCACTATCAAACCTTGCGACTAACAAATGCATTGTGAGCGCCGGAGGTGGGCGAGAGGCGGAGTTAACCATAGACGTGTCGATGCAACGGCTGGTGTCGGAGGTCTTGACTCGCCATGCAGATACAAACGATACTGGGGTGGGCTGGGCGACTATCCTGTCTGTGAAGGACGGCGCGGTCTTGGTGCTTGCCGACTGCGGCGGCGATGCTGATGCGCCCCGCCCTTTTGCCCTTACAAGGATGTTTATGCCCGGACATCTGCTGTCCACGCTAACCGTTGCTGCGGCCATTGACGCAGACATTGCTACGCCGAATACTGAACTGTTCACGAACTCGTTGGAGGCATACTTCAGCGATTACAAGTTGCCAAGTGATGGGAGCCACATCTGGGAGTCCACGCTGACGGTCTCCAACGCACTCACTTACTCATCCAACGTGGTGCTGGCAAAGCTAGGAATACTTGTTGGGCGGGACATGGAATATAAAATACTAAATAATTTTGGCATTGGCATAAGGTCCGGGATTGGCTTTGCGGGTGAGAAACTGGGACGCATGTTGCCGCCTGATCGATGGTGCAGATTGCTCAGAACGAGAATCCCCATTGGACAGGGAGTGGAAATTACCTCCATCCAGATTGCCCGCGCCTATGCGACATTGGCAAATCATGGGCTGTGCGTTGATCCGTATGTTGTCAGGAGGATAACGGATGCATCTGGCACGACATTGTACACGCATACAGCATCCACAAACAAAGTGCAGGCCGTGTCGCGTAATGCAGCAGACAGTACGTGCGCAATTCTCGAAGGAGCCGTTAAAGCGGATGATCTAAAGGGATTTGATGGCCTCAAGGACGAGAACCCTCCAGACATTGCTAAAAGTCTCGTCCCTCGAAGAGCGACAGGACGACGTGCAGCGGTTGATGGTGTCCGCGTCGCAGGCAAGACATCAACCATGCAGCGGACGAAGCCAAATTCCTATGAGTACGAATTTGACAAATTTACTGCTAGTTTTGCAGGATTCTTTCCTGCTGACGATCCCAAGTACGTGCTTGTCGTATGTTATGAGACAAGGCGCATAGAGGGTGTTCCATACATCCATCAGGGCGGCGGCAGACCGGCGATGGCTTTCGCCGAAGTAGTCAGAAGAATGGGCTACGGCAAGACGAAGCAGTGATATCGCTGGGCGGGAGGCGTGGTGAAGAACGACAGCATTAGCAAGCGTATCAAGCACCGGGAAGATATGTTCCTTCGCCGGCTCTTCAGCCTTCTGGCAAGGATGGCAAAGATCGACGGCAAGGTCGATGCTTGGGAAGCTCACGCGGCAGAAGGCGCATTTGCGCGCTTCCCGCGCGCAATGGCAAGGCGCAAGTTCTGTGTTGCCGTGTTCAACTCCGCAAAGAATGGAAGGACGCCTCTTGTCAAGCTTGCCGCCGAATTTGAAAAGGAGTGGGCTACGCCGGAGGATTGCCTCGCCGTCTATGAACTGCTTTGGGATATAGCATGTGCGAAAGGCATCCTCAAGCCCGTACACAAGGAGGCTCTGAAGAAACTGTGCGCACCCCTAGGACTGCCGCCAAACTACTTCACGTTCTTCTACCGCAGGAGAAGCACCACATTCCGCGAAGCCGAGGATGACGAGCCTCGCAGTGATGGCGGAGCGCAAAAGAACCGCAAGTCATCACAGCGGCGGAAGAAGTCGGAAGAGGGTGCGCGGTCGGAGCAGCGTCGCCAGCCGCCGCCGCCTCCCAAGAACTCGTTCCAGGAGGCATACGAGCTTCTGGGATGCCGCAGCTCCGATCCGAACGACGTTTTGCGCCGCACCTATCGCGAGGCTGCAAAACGGCACCACCCCGACATGCTGCGGGCGCGGGGATGCTCGGATCGGCAGGTGGCCGAGGCCTGTGAAATGATGAGTCGCATTAACGCCGCCTGGGAGGTTATATGCGACGAAAGGAAATTGTGAGAAATGATAAAATCTACAAGGAGGCAAAAAATGAAAGAACAAAAGCATGATCTGGTTCCGGATGAGAACCCGTCGAATGATCAGCCTGGCTGGTTCAGGTCGATCAAAAAGAAGTCAACTATCTGCGAACTGTACCCGCACTGCAAACTTGGTGACGGCTTTGCGCAGTTCGCCGTTGGCTCGGCACGGCGTGCATGTTGATCTGGCGGATCGACGGAGACACAGATGTGGACGCAGCGGCATTCAATCTGGAGAAGGCAAAGGAGTTCCTTGTCAGGGAAGAGCCAGGGACTGATCAGGTCTTGGCGTTCATTCTCAATCCTGTCCGGCGAATCGACAAGGCCATGTACGAAGCGCGTAACATACTGTGCATGACCGAACGCCAGCTGATCAAGTACGCCAATGTATTCTTCTCGGACAAACAGGAGTGCCTTCGTCTGGGGAAATCGGCATACCGCCAAGGTCTCTACGAGGAGGCGATGGCTCTGCTTGGAGGCGCAGGCTCTAAGATGGATGCGGACGCGCAGTTTATGATTGGGCAGATGTACGCAAAAGGCAGAGGCGTGGAGAAGAACAAGAAGATCGCCGAAGAATGGTACTGGAAGGCAGCCAACCAGGGGCATGCCGCCGCCGCACTTGAACTTGAAAAAGGCATCAACAGGGCGAAAGCATACTGGAAGCGTAAGGAGCAGGAGCTCATTGACGAGATTGAGGAGTTTACCGAGAAGCTGTTGCAAGAAGATTGATGTCTGAAACAACAAAAGACCCGGAGGAAATCATGAAAGTGAAAACGTTGCTACTGTTCAAAGGTGAGTGTATCGTTCCGGGTTACTACTGTTCGCCATCAGTATTCATCATATGGGAAGAATCCGAGAAATTCAAATAAGGAGGTTGCTATGAAGAGCATAAATAAGATGCAAAGTCCAATGTGTCTTCTGAAGATTCACGAACACTATTGTGACAAAATACTTGAAGGAGTGAAATTCTACGAGTATCGCAAGAAATGCCCGGAGTGGATGTCTCCTGGATGCAAGATCGTGTTGTGCAGTTCCTCCGCGCCTTTTACATTGTTGGCGTTGTTTGAGGTTGGCGAGATTGTCTCAGGTACGCCTGAAGAAGTGTGGATGCGCACACACGCAAGGGGCTACATAGGGCATGAAGGCTTCTCCGAATACTACAAAAACCAGCCACAGGCCTTTGCGTATGAAATCAAGACGCTCCGCAGGATCGTTGATGGGAAAACAGTCGCATCAATAATGGGGTGCGAGCACATTCCTCATTCTTTTGACCTGCTATCGTCAGAACAGGCAAAGGAGGTAAGCAAGTATTTATTGGGGCAGCCTCTTTATGACCACAAGAGCGATCCGCAAGAAAGCCACGTGCAAGATGAGGCAATGTGTGAATTCTTTATTGATGACGCATCTCGGCTTCGCCGGATTGTGCAGCTCATGCCTGATGGAGAGCCTACAGCCGAGCTCCTCAATATGCTATGGGAGTATGCCGTGAAGCATGATAGGCTGTTCGATCTCGCCAATGTTCTGCTTGGTTTTGACTCAAAGCACAAAACGGTTGACGGGAATGAAAACTGTGATTGGTATTGGCGTTGTCGTCCGCCGGTGGAACCAGTGCAGGCCAATGAGTTCTTTTTTGATTTGATCGATTACGCCAGAGTGAGGGCACACCTTGAACGCGGGACTTATGATGATTGGCATGGCAGTTCTTTGGCAATGTTTGATTGGATGGAGGATTACAAGAATGATGGTGTTGGCAAGGGAATAATTGACATTGATAACGTTTTAGATCAATTGCTCGCAAAATACGAATCAGAGGTTGAGCTTGAACGTCAGCGAGATAGCGAAGAAGGTCGTTTTGCGAAGCCGCCTGACCTTCTAAGTGCCGGCGATGGAAGTGCTGTGCAGGATGGCCCATTTACCGGAATCTTTGTTGGACGGTTTGTGCTTGACGTGGCGGATGATGACTTGTTGAATCTACCCTTGGAGTTCCAGACGGAACTTAATGGCAATGAGATGTTCATCATGAGAAATCCTGAAAGAAAGCATGCGCTTGTTCTTCTCCCCGTTGACATCTACGACGGATGCCTCAAAAACATAAAAGATGGTGCTGATGTTAGTGAATTGACGAAATCCTTATACGAGCAGGCGGTGCGGGTCAGGATTGACAAGCGGGGGAGGATAAGAATCCCACAAAATCTATTGTCGTGCATTCGCTTGGAGAAAAGTAGTAAGGTTATCCTTCGAGGACATATTTCCACCATCGACATCTTCAAGGGAGATGCCTCGGCATGTAGTGGTGGCAATGATTTGATGCAGTGAAAAGTGAATGAGAATTGGTGGGCAGCCATGAGAACAAATCTATTACTGACTGTCTTGGTCGTACTTCTTTTTACTGTTGCCGGTTGTGCGAGTAACCCAAACGCCTCGGATGCTGCGGGGCAGGTGCTTTCCGGCGTCTTGATGGGGATCGGAACGGGGCTGTCAGGCCTTTAGGAGGGCACACGCATGGAGTACGATGAGCCGGATTACAGCAAAGTGTCACACGATGAACTGTTGGCGTTAGCCAAAAATGATTCGGTGGCCGCACAAGAGTTCTTCTATCGATATCAATACAGCGACGATCCTGTGCTGAAAACAGAAGTGCGTGAAGTCCTACGGTCTCTTGCTGAGGACTTCGAGAATTCTGGCTTCTGGCCGGACTGGTATACGATATTGCGCGACAGCAATGATCCCAAGGAGCAGCGCGAGGCGGGAATTTGGCGGAAGAAGATACTCGACGCGGGCGTGTTTGATAATGCGGCTTTGATTGCATATGGTGTTCTCGACGCTGAATATGTCTCGCATGATGAACTACTTGCTGCTGCTGGCCAGAATTTGGCATCGGCCAGAGCGTTCTATCATCGATATCGTCATAGCGATGACCCAGCCATCAGAGCAGAAGTTCATGCAATCTTGAAATCACTTGCAGTTGATTTCGGGTGTATGGGCTTCTGGCCCGATTGGTATGTTGCACTTCGCGATAGCGACGATCCAAGGGAACGGTGCGAGTCGGAAGTCTGGAAACAGAAGATTCTCAACGACAGCTTGTTCGATGATGACGTCTTGATTTACTCTGGCTTAAAATCTTGATGAATACATGTCCCCACAACGCATTCCATAGCGTTTATGAGTAATCCTTACTATCTGACTCTGATGATCCTTCCGGACGGTGAATATACATTTAGTCCTGGCATCGAGTTCTTGTTACTTCCATTCCGCTCATACGCCATATCAGAAAGGATATGGGTAGCACAATTAGAATGTCTATGGGACTCCCTGTGCCGATTATGGCATCGGCTAATGTGTACACTGCAATGCCAGAAGCGATTGTTCGAGAGACCCACATGGTAATGACACCAGCATGACGCTCCGTCCATACATGGGACAAGATTATTCTAAGAGCCCGTCCACCATCCAGTGGGAATGCTGGTATAAGGTTGAAAAATAAGAGTATCACGTTAATTCGCAAAACAGCATTTGCCCAGACCACAAGAAATGGGAGATCTTCAATTGCGGCATCATCACCGTACAACAGCTCTATTGTCTGGCACAGTCGTGCCATAATATCGCCATCAAGCAAACCGACTTCCAACGCTACGAGTCCAACACAAATCATACCGTTACCCAACGGCCCGGCAAGAGAGATGAAGAGGTCATCCCAACGTGTCCCAGAACGTTTCCAGAAAAGCGTGTAACCTCCGATTGGCAGGAGTCCAATCTCCCTAACACGACACCCAAAGTAATGACCCGCCCATCCATGACACATTTCATGGAACAGGAGCGATGCAGCAATCCAAAGGCAAAAAGACATCAAGGCGCTGAATAGACTGAAGTCTGGCCAACAATACACAGCAATGGCAATTGGGATTGAAATAAGGCTATAGTTAATCGTGACCAGAACACCAAATAATCTACCAATACGAAAACGAGCATTGATAAATCGAAGTACGATTGCCCATAAGACTTTATACATAGCGAAAGGTCATGATTCGCGTTACGGACTAAGTAAGCTCATGGCAACTCGAAACAAATAGTCAAATATTTTGGCCATCGACCTGACTACGGCCCACATCAGCAAGAACAGTGCGCCAAAGACCTGGCCCAGCGCATCCACGATTTTAACCGATGATGACATTTGCAACCTCACATTTCTTTTTCAGTGATGATTTTCGACATGAATAATGCTCCGGGCAATCACAATCAAAAGCTGCATAGTCTCTGAATTTCGTATGAGCTGAAAAAGTAAACAATTAATACCGTAGAAACTGAAACCATAGCACCACAACGCATATACAACCCAGCAATGTCCATTTGTTGTAGCACACCCAGCCAAACAACCAAACCAATGCATAAATGACGAGAAAGTACACGTAGAGGATAATCATGGCAAATGAACACACCCAAAATGCGCCAATGATCGACAGGAATCCAATGATGAAATTGTCTTGAAAATTTTCGAAAACCCACTTAAGCAAATCAATGAGTCCACCAACAGCGGGAATGGCGCAGGCCACAGTCGCGACAACAGCCGCTCCCCCTCCCGTCAGCCACGCGCCGAACTTACCGACATAGTCCGTTTCGCTATCAATCTCTCGGGGCGGCAGATACTCCTGCGCCACTTCATCTGGTGGATACATCCTGCCCATGACATGTCCTCCGCCATTGTGTCGTTCCTTATGCCTTGAGCCACCTCAGCACATTCTGAAGCCAATCAATGCCCATCTCATTCGTAAACGCTGCTGCGCAAGATATGGACTTCGCATAATCCAAAGCACCTGGATAGAACACGATGTGCCGCCCGCTGTTGCAGCTCAAACGCATTTTCGTAAGGGGCCAGTGCGCTCCGCACTTGCTGCAGATCACGTTTGCGCACTCGTCCAAGAGCAACTTGCCCTGACACCTGTCGCCGTGAATCCAGTATTCATTCTCCGCACATCCGTAATCGCGCAGGCATCCAGGGCAATGCATGTAGATATAGATCCTCTTTGTGCCTATCATTTGACACCTCCTTGTGGTAGCCCCTTCCTTTGGACAATCATATTCTCTTTGACATCACGAATGACCTGCCCAATGGTTTTCCCTGTGATATTCGCATCAGCGCAATCAAACTCAGGAAACATCTTCTTGATCCCATCAAGAACTTGTTTTTCGTCCAGTTCAAGGCTGATTTCGCTCTCAAAGGCCTTGTACCCCCTGATGCAGGCGGGCAACAGCGTGCCGTCTTCCGCCGCCAGTATGGACAGAACCTTCTGAAGGCGACCCAAGCTCGACAACTCGTTAACAAGCTTGTGGGCCAGCACATCGGAGCTACGGCAGTTTTCCATGTTCTGCACAAGCAAGACAGACGGCGCAGTCTGACGGCATTTGGCGACAACACGACGGATCTCCTGCATGGCCTCCGTCAAAGGAAGCGCATCCAACGCAAGGCAATCTATCGACATCAGTTCATATCCAAACTTCAGCGCAAACGCCTTGACAAGGGTGCGCTTGCCCGATCCGCTTCGTCCCAGCATCAGAAGATTCGCGCAAGACGGACGGCCTGGGAGTTTCTCACTGTCAATCAACCCGATGAAACGGATATGGATATCTTTGAGAAGTTCCTTCGGACGGTCAAGTCCAACAATATCATCCCAAGCGATATCACCTGTGACAATCTGTTCGCCGCGCATCTGTGTTGGAGTGATCTCCTTAACAGCCGCGAGGAAATCATCGTATGACAGCTTTATCGCTTCCACGTCCGTATTCAGTTGGAACTTGCCATCCGTCCCGAACGACGAATTCCGCCGTATGGCATGCATGACTGACTCATGGTAGAGCATCGAAATATCCGCGCCGGAAAACCCGCTCGTCAATTCGGCGAGCGTCCGAAGCGCATGTTTGTCCATGCTGCCATCAAACAATCCCTGTTTTTCCACATGGACATACTTTTTGAGTATATCCAGTCGTCCGTTCAAGTCGGGGAGCGGAACCTCAAACTCGTGGTCGAATCGTCCTGGCCTGCGCAAGGCCGGGTCTATGGCATCCAGGCGATTAGTAGCACCAATGAAAAAGATGCGCTGGTTGCTGTTAACGCCATCCATCAACCGTAACAACGTATCGACAACGTTCCTCTGATGTTGTTCGACATTCTCTCCGTCACGCGACACCGCCAAAGCGTCCAGCTCATCTATGAACAAAATCCCAATTCCATTTTTGGCTGCGGCTATCGCCTCGTCGAATTTTTCCTTGATGTTACGTTCCGACATCCCGACATATTTTGAGAGAACCTCAAAGAGGTCGAGCTGAACAAACGCTGCCCCCATCGCCTGGGCAACCGCACGGGCTATCAAGGTCTTGCCATTACCTGGAGGCCCGTAAAGAATAACTCCCCTGCTGGGCTTATCTCCAAAACGGTGCAAGAGATCAGGACAGCTCGTCGGGATCTGCACAATTTCCCGCAAGCGGCTTATGATCGTATCAAGTCCTCCGATTTTCGAGAAGTCGATTGCTGCATCTTTATTCTTGGGCAATCCTTGGAACACGAGGTTGGTGTCCCAATCTACGCGATATGCAACACTACGGTCGGCAGGTTTTGGGAAGATTCCGCTAACCTTACCCATGACGCTGTCCTTCGTTGTTGGCTTCACGAGAGTCTGTTGCGCAAGGTAAGCGACCCCTGTCTTCGCGAGGAAAATCCCCTTGGCGGATTTCACCTCGCCCTCACCCCAGAAGATCGTATCGTCCGGGTTCAAACTCACCGTGACAGTTTCCGCATGGGGAAGTTCGGCAACATCAACATAACTGACCTCTACCTTCATGCCCTGATCGTATGCCCAAATGGGGTCCATCAATTTCCGTGGAACGAAAATGATGCCGTCCGCATCGTGGGCATCCGAGTTTAGGCTGTCAATCTTCGCATAGAGAGTGAAGCGAGACAGAGGATTCAACGAGACGATTTTGACGTAATTCGGCTGATCATCAGGATTAAGGTCGTCAGGCAGCATTTCGCTGATCTCACGAGCCGTCGCCCAGACACTTGATGTGTCATCACGGAATTTGCCGCCGCCTTCAGGCTGAACATTGAGCCGTAGTGTTTTCGCTTTCACAATCCACCTCCTTCCCTACAGCGTTCCACACGCGCCCCTACGCTTCAGGTTCTCCAACACCTTCTGCAACCACTCCAATCCGGCCTCAGTCACCAACTGTCCAGCTGTCGAGACAGCCTCGGCAAGTGCCGCCGCGCTGGCACCAACAAACTCATCTGACGATCCGCTGTGATCTGGACAGCTGTACTTCCAGTTTTCGACATGAGATACAAGCCCGCACTTGATGCACTTGAAGTTTGCGTCATCCCCGATGTAGATGTCCCCGTGGCAATTGTTGTCATAGTGAGTCCAATACCTGACAGGAACATCCTTTTTCCCACGGTCAAGGCAAACTGGGCAACGGATATACAGCCGGAAATAGGTATGCCCGTTTTCGTGGATTTTTCTGAGACTCATTGTTTTTGTTCCTTTCTTTAGTTTTTGTTAGAGTTGTCTTGCGTTGACGAAGTAGTCAGAGAATTTGTATCGTCTTTCAACTTTGACGAGATCTCCTTTTCAATCTCATCATCCGAAAACTCAGGCAGGCCTTCGACATATGATGTGAACATGTTGCGCACCCTTTTCGCCGGAGTGGAAGTATCGTAGAACGAGATCATGGCCTTCATCAGCCGGTTAAAGCCTTCTACCGCCGAACCGCGTTTATGCGTTGTGAGTTTGACATCCTCGCCAGACTCTAAAAGCATTTCTTTTCTGTGATTGACTGCCTCCATTCCTCTGATCAATGATTCAAGCCCTTCACGAACCGCCTTTTCCTTTCCCTCATCGTCCAGATCCTCTATCCGGGACATATTGGCAACGTACATCTCGCACACTTGCATTATTCCAGCCACAGAATCAACCTGCCGACTGAGCGCAACACAGATAGGAAGGATGTACCTGTCGACTTCGTCGTAAGGGACATCGCTCCCTCGTCCGCCATACCACTCCAAGAGATCGGAGAAGAAATACCTCATCGTTTTTGTGAACAGTTCCTCGTCATCGAATTCTGTTTGAAAGAATAATGCCGAACACTGGAGCAGAACCTCCTTCATCACGCCCGATAGCGTTGGTGGATTCTTCTTGTCATCGTGAAGATCCCGATCTGTTTTGATTGCCGTGGTCGGCAATTGGGAGACACCTCCTCCCGAACGACGAATCATCAGGAAAGCCTCAAGGCGTTCCAGAGCAATGATCATCATGTGAAAGACATTGTCAAGCCCTTGAAGCTGCACCTGAATCGGACGTTGTACTAGCTTGCTCATTTCTTGATTCCTTTCTTGTTGTGCGTATTGTTTACCGGTGAGACTTTGGAGGCTCCACAGGAGTTGACGGTGTCGGCCCATCCAATGATTTCTCGGGATCATTGGGCTTGTCCCCACCGCCATTTAGCGACCCGAGAAAATCCTGAAAGGACTCCAAGCCTATATCTGGTATCTTCTGCCCAATCATAGACACAGCAGTTTCCAGGTCAATGGGGGAATACCCGTCCTCCGCTTGGCCTTCCTTCGGGTCGCCAGCGAGCTTCATCTTATGATTGCCGAAATCGACGAGCCACTCCAAAATGGGAGCTGCTTTGTGCTCGGCTTCGCATTCTAGAAGAAGCTTCTCTGCGTCGAACACGATGGGCGACCCGGTATCCGCGTATGTCATCTGCACACTCCCACAGACCTTGTCCTTGTCAAGAGATTCAGGATTCCTCACAACCAATGGTACTTTTTTCATTACGTTTTTCCTTTCTTGTTAGTGCCTTCCCAGGCGAGATGTTCCCCTCGTCTGGGAAAGCTTTCCGCTCACGGGAAGAGCGACTGCGACCACGTCCCGTCGCCGTTGTCATTCCACCTGTTACCATCGGAGTCTCTGTACTCTCCGAAGCCATCATTTTCGATCTCGATGCGATCAGCGCACTTTTCAAGCGTCACAGCATCACGCATGAATGTTTCGCGGCCAACCTCATCCATCGTACCCCAGATACTCATCTTTTTGTTCCTTTCTTTGTTATGATGGGCACTATGCCCACCATTAGCATTTGACGAAAAACCTGCGACCTGCTTGCAGCCTTTTCGCATTTTTACCGACGGCAAGAACATTCGACATCGATCTCACCCCCGCCATTGCATTTGTCGCAAAATTCCTTAACCAACTTGTCGTCAGCGTCCCAATGCTCACGATATCCCGTGCCGCCGCATTTGTCGCACTTGACTCGATTGTAGCCTCTTCCGCCACAGATTGAACACTCATTGACTCCAAACATTTCCAGTTTCCTTTCTTGTTGATTGTTGATGATTACTACCTTACAGTCATATAGACGCAACGCTCGTATCCTTCTCGCATCAAAAAAGCAATGCCCGATTTCTTACCGAGTATGCATACGACTCTTGCTCAAGACCCCCAACTCAAAAGCCTGATAGCCCAAAGTTTCTATCAACTTATGGCGAACCCGATCAACAATACACGCGATACGGTTCTGCTCAATTTTCTTGACCTTCGCTGCGTCAGTCTCACGAACCTTGCTATGAAACACGATTCTCGCAACATCCAGTGCCGAGCACCCCTGATAAGCAACCAGCCTAAAAACGTAGGCCTTCTGCTTAGGCAACTTCGTAAGCGCGCCATCTATCAGTCGCAAGAAATGCTGCATATCGTGCCGCTCCAGCTCATCTAACGGAGAGGGTGTGTGGCTTTCGGGCTCTTCAATTGATGTCCTGTTCGATGCTTCCACCTCCTCGTTCTGCCAATCTAGTGATATTGTCTTAGGAACTCGTATGACCTTGCCTGTATATTTGTCTATCGCAACCACTCCAGTCTTTGGATCGCGTTTTAGGATGCAGGACCGCCTCGCTTCGCTACATGCTTCACGATAACAAATCGTACTTATCATTGCTGGTAGGCTTTTAATTGCCTCCGCACCATGCTTGGTAAGAAGTAAAGTCTTGACCTTAGCCTGTGCATTCTCAGATGCATTCTCACGGCAAATCTGCGGTAACCAGAAAAAATCACTTGAGACACACTCATCACAGGCATCACGTATAGTGTCACCAAATTCAGATGTCATGTTTTCTGGCCGGATCTCTCCGTCCGCTGTCAAATCGGCATATTGCCTATCCAGCTTTTCAGCAGTAGTCTTTTTCATTGCGCGTTCCTTTCGGTTATCAGCCTCATGGTAGCGACACCATATCGCTACACCTTTGGCCAACGCGCATAGAATACGATATATCACCAGCCCACGCCGTGTGTGACGTGAACGTACTCACCTACTTTGTAAAGGGGGTGTATCTGCTTTAGAACTTTATTGCTTGCGGCATACTATGTCTGCCACCGGTCGGCCTTCCAACGCCGATATTAAGCGCCCCCC
The DNA here is from genome assembly GCA_902799385.1 of uncultured bacterium. GTDB lineage: Bacteria > Verrucomicrobiota > Kiritimatiellia > RFP12 > UBA1067 > UBA1067. Next base: position 71,182 of record CADCAK010000002.1, read on the forward strand.
CAAACGCACATCCATAACAAGAGACTTTTCTGTATGCCTTGGTCATTTAGTATTGGTTAAGGGAGTGTATGACTTTTCCCTATCTTTCTTGCGTTTTATCGTATTGCAGAACTTCGCGATAAGATCTGCGGGCAATTCTGCTCCACAAACCTTTGAATATATGGCAAAGCATCGCCTCGCATATTCCGGACTCTCCGTTGCATGCTTCCATACATCTGACATCTTGGAGAAAAAGGCATCTTGGAGATCATGTGCCATGAATTGAAGCTCCTTGTCATGCCGATTTAATTGACATGAAAGAATTGCTCTTTCAATTCGATCCGAAATTTGTTCCATAGCCTCTAGTGATATTCTTTCCGTTGTCCGCAAAAGCACCTCTATACCCAACAACAACAATTTAATAATTTCAAAATTATCTCCTTGTGCGGAAGACAATTCTATTGTCATGTCAGATGCTTCTACTATATTGCCAATCCACGCGTTCTCATCATTTTCGCTCAAATACGTTTCCGCATAATCAGCAAGATGTTGTAAATCGTTTATTACTTCCTTCTCGTTGTGTTCATTTTCCCCTGCTTTATCTAATTCGACCTTGGCAGACTTAGGATCAACAACTACCATCTGTTCAAGAAAGTAATTAATAATAGCTGCTGACTTCTCACTTGCGAGATGCTGCGAGACGGAACTGTCCGGTTGCTTGGCGTCCGGAAAAAGAATCAGTCCAAGCTCTTTCTGCGTTCGCCACAAGCCAAACAGATACTTGTAAATACAGTCTCTCTGACGATTGTTCAACTTCGTTCTGCTCATTGTGCCGCCTTCCATTCTTCTTTGATCTTTTCGATGTAGAGATCATATCCACGCATCACACACTCAACATGCCTGGGATTATTACCCGGTGCATTGACGAGCGCATTTCTAAACCCAAAAGGCGGGTAGCTCTTCCAATCCTTTGCCAGTTCTTCTTTGGTTGTATGTGCCAGATTAAATTTCGTTGTCTTGCTGGCGACCTTGTCCTTAGATTGTTTTATGTCAGCTTCAAGTCCTTTTCTTGCAGGCAGCCATATTTGATTTACAAATTCAATCATGTCCTGCGTTACCACCTCGTGAGAATTTTTCTTCTTATTCAAGACCCTCTCGGCAAGATTCTTCAACGCACCCCACAGAGTACTCTCAAGAAGTTCTTTAGTAGTCGCTGCTGAATGTATTATAGATGCTACTATCTCAAACCTCGTCTCTTCTATTGAAGGTGGTGCGGCTTGAATTGTTTTATCTAATACAGAAACATCGAACGGCATGTCCATCACGAACTTATTTGAACTAGCATCGCTTTTCCGCTCAACAAGCCATTTCCTAGCCTCATTCATTACATCATTGCGCATACTGGTAAAAGTCTTTCCCGTAGAAGTTTTAGCAAAGAGATAACAATATATACATACAATTTGACAAAATGCAACCATAGCTTTGTAATCCACACCGCGTGTCTCATCATCTTTGCTATCAACATCAAAATTCCATACAAGCATCTCAATCCAGACGCGCAGGTGGAATTCATACTCAAGGCCCCTTTTGTCTTGCAGTCGAATAGTGCCTTGCAGTTTCTCGTCCGGTCTAATAGGCGCACAAATCGATTTTGAACAGTATTTATACGCCTCCTTCATCATATCAATGCCATACATATTCCGATCTTCGACAATCTGGTCTCGACAAAGAATATCACCCTTGTCCGGCATAAGCAGTCTAAGGCCATTCTTCTGCGGGTGTTGTAACCACCATCGTGCGGCGAATGTGGCCTGACGTGCATAATGACGAGCAAACCTGTAACCCAACGCGACATATTTCCCGCCGACGTTACCATCCGCAAACTTGTCCCAAGTCCGCAATGCGTCGCCTGCCAGTTCCACAGATCTGTTCACATACCTTCTGGCTTCGTCCAAATCCTTCTTTCCCCAAATATCAGCCGACGAGCTTTCTGCCATGTACCGACAAGCTGTCGATGCCATGTACTTGAACCTACAGATAATTTCTGTATCAACACTCTTCTCTTTCGCACAAATGTCAGACAGCCGCAAGATGTCAAGATACATATCACAAGAGAGGCGTTTATCTTCGACCCTGACAGAATAATAGTTCCACCTCGCCCAATCGTACATAAGCCTCGTCGCGCACATCAGGAAATACCAACGGTTTGGATTCGTAATAACGGATAACACGCGCCAACAAGGTCGAACATTCTCCAGCACCCACTTGAAGGAATTTCGCACGACCACTTTACGCTCAAGAGTAGTGTCTTTAAGTTCCTTGAATATCAACGACAACGCGCCATTGTTGTTATCCACTTTTGCCTTAGCCACCTTGTCAAAACGTTTCTGCTCATCGACAAAGTTTCTGTGCCGAACTTCATTTATGCGCATATTGAGTTGTCTGATGAAGAATGCAAGCTCCTCAAACTTTTGGAATGACAATCCCAATAAATAGTTTCTATCAGACACATCAAAAGCATATTCCTTGAACCAATCATAAGACTTGCCTTTTATGCGGATCATCGAAAAAGCTTTTCTGAAACTTTCACGCGAAAGCGCAACCATCCAACGACTCCACCTGCCATAGTCGCGATTCTCAATAAGATAATCCAACAGTTCGCCGAATAAAACACGCTTTTGGGCGTTAGTGAACGGAGAATTGCCGGTCGGCTTGAGCCCCTCCGCCCCATGTGTTTTATCATCAACATTGGCATTGACGTTGTTCCTAAAACTCTTATTCAAGAGAATGCTATCTACTAGCCCTAACAACGCATTTTCCAAGGGGCGATTTCCCTTCCCGCTATCGTGATCACGATCGCCGATTCTATCCCGTGCAAGCGCAACCTGCAATTTCGAGAGGGCCTTCGTACCATGACACCAAAGTACGTCTCCGCACTTTTTAAGGAAATTATCAAGCTTTGAATCCGTATCGGTGGCAGAACTATTATCATCCAGACCAAATTGTAGCCCCATCGCATTGACGACCTTCATTTGCTCACTGGACGTTCCATAGGCTTCAAAAACCACATCGGCATCACGTAGGTCACGCGACGTTTCGCCTCTCACAAAGCTGAAAAAGTTCCCGCGATCAAGCGGGTCAGGCATGTTGGCGACACTTCCAATCTTTTTCCGCAAAGTCAAATAGTGTTTATACTGATCCCCAGGCTTAAGCATTTTAAGCCACCCAACTTGCGCCGGAGATAATTTTATTGTTCCCTTCATTCCGCCTCCTTCTTGTTGCGAATAGCCAGACATACCGCTGCCATCCGACCGACCGTATTCGTCGCGCCGCTCGTAATTGCCTCTGGATAGAAATGACGTTGAAAGGCAACAACCGCCTTGTCCAGGTCAGAGACATCATAGCCAATCTCAGAAAGCATCTCTGGGACGGACTTCTTCGGTTCCGCAAAATCATCTGTCCATATCCCGACGCCAGCCGCAGCAAACTTCCGCCACGGGAACGCCTCGCCAGGGTCTATTTTACGCGTTGGAGCTGAATCAGAATGACCGAATATGTCTCGATTTGAAATCCCATATCTTGCCTTTATGTCTTTGCATAGCGCTATGACAGCATCAATCTGACACGCAGGAAATGGCACACGTTTCCCGTCCTCTGTCATTCCTATGTTCTGAATCTCAATTCCAATTGAACGATCATTGATTTTGTCTAATCCACGCCACGAACCAACCCCGGCGTGCCATGCTCTTTTTGACTCATCCACTAACTGATAAATCGTCCCGTCCACGTCAACAAGGTAGTGGGCAGAAACCCGCCCCGCAGAATTAGTTGGATCGCACAACCTCGCCAATGAATCTTCACACGTTGGCAAAGCAGTATAGTGTAGTGCCAGCATTGAAACTGGGCACTGTCGTTCATTCCAGTTCGGAGAAGGATGTACTTGCATAGATACGATTCCATTGCTTTGTATGCTCACACATGATGAGCAAAGCATCATCAACGCGGGAATGGCAAGCCACACAATGCCATACCTGCTACTTAGCTGACCAATTGTTGTTGCGATCATCATTGTTAATTCTATCAGTTTGTCACGGTCGACTACGCCTGTCACCCACACAAAGCAGGTGACAGGCGCAGATTCATTAAGTGTCTTCGCAATTGCAATTTTCAGAGCCAGTCCCAGGATCAGCACAATCGCAGTTTGGATCGTCGCACATTGACACCTGCGTTTCTGTTGAATCCAAGGAAACGAGTTCTCCAATATCAGTATCATTCATTTTTCTCACCTCCTTTCTTTTTTACGCGATCAAGAATCAATCGCATTACAAATTTCTTCACAAACAGGCAATACGCATTTCTACCTTTTTCAGAAAATGCCTTATTCATCATTGGGCATCCTCCGCCACAATGCCACTTGCAAAAACAATCAACACACTTAGCCTGTTGCTGGCTATATTGTGGTACTTTATCAATCTTTCGTTCGTGAATCCCTGTTTCTACATCTCCAAAGGAAAAATCCCTAAACCATGCATCCTTTCGAGAAGAGACACGATGACATGAGACAAAATTTCCATCAGGGGTTAGACACAATTCCCCCCTACAGAACTTGTTAGAAAGTCTGCCAAAAGAAGTCTGAATGGAATTTCGTACTTTTATGCCATGTCGTCTGGCCAATTCCTTGGCTTCCCAGAAAGAATCAAGGAAGTGATTATAAAAGTCATTAGAGGCATCTTCATCTAGAGTGACGTGCTCAAAATGCAGACTTTTAATATCTGGGATGTTTCCTATAATATATTCCACCATTTCTACCATGCGACCAACACAGGATCGTGTTATGGTTGTTCTAATTCTTTGTGTAATACCAGCCGAAACCAACTTTTTAATATTAGCAATTACTACCTCATGCGATGGTGCCCCAGACTTGAATGGGCGATTTGAATTCTGAACATCTGGCAAGATATCAAAAGACACTCCAACCCTAACATTATTATCCGCCAACCATCTAATTTTCTCATCAGTCAAAAGAGTCCCGTTTGTGGTTACCGCAATAGAAACAGGCAATCCAGCTAACTTCGACTGTTCCTTTATTATTTCAACGCATTTCGAGAAAAGACTCCAATTAAACAAGGGTTCCCCTCCACCAATAAAAGAAACTTCCCCCTTATTCGCAATCGATGAAATCCACAGTGAGATTGCTTTCCTAAACATTGAAAGACTTATGGCCTCATCCGCATGTGCTTCTTGGGCATAACAATATACACAGCCAAGATTGCAAGCCTGCGTTGGTATTACCATCAATCTATTAAAATTCGTAAAGCCTTTTGCTGTATAATCCTTTACTTTAACTTGCCGCGCATCGATAACTTGCATGTACTCATGAATCTTATTAGGCCAAAATAACTCACCCTTGGCAATAAGTTTTGCGACAGATTCGGCAACCGAAAAACACATTCTTGATAATGGCGCATACACTATATTCTGGTGTGCATGTTCAATTAAATACAATTCCCGCTCACCAACTCGCGCAGAGCGAATAGGATATTGATCTTTACACATTTTTATTCCACATCCCACTAAGGTTTCTCCTCATAATTTTTTTCATTATGTTCCTATCTTATCAGACGCCTATTTCGCCGATTTATTGCAGAAGTTCTCATTCCGAAATTCTTTGAGTTCGTGCCACTTGATGAACACCGATGGCGCGCCATCACAACCAGGAAGGACAGAATATGGAGTCCAAGTCCATTTGACACCATCTTTATTCACAAGCATTGAGACATCATCGCCTGTAAGATCAAGAGGCCATTTTGACTTCTCTGCCGCTTCTTCTTCATCAAGGTGTTCGCTATAAAAACGTTTCGTTACGAACGCTGATAATGCCTTCAACTTGTCGGGCGCGAAATAGTCTTCGACGCCAAGCTCCCGGCCATCGGGCAGGCTGAAAATCTTTGAGATATAGCTGTCGTGGCATCCATTCCCTCCATCCCTGTCATAGCCCTCATTCCAGACACATACAACTGGACGTTCGTACCATTCGGCGTTCTCCTTCGCCGTGAAGCCGAATGGCCAATCCAGGTGTAGGTCAACAGCGAATGTCCATTGGCTGCAACAATGCCACCAGCTGTCATTCATTTTTTCTGGCGGTGCGCATTTGTAGCAAGACTGCGCACGCTCTTTGATTCCAGACACTCCCAATTCAAGTGCCTGTGTAGTAATGCGTTCATCGTCTTTAGCCGGGAGCCGTCCGGCTTTATGCGAGAGAGTATTGCCGACCAGTTTTGCCCAGTCTGCAGGCTGCAAACCAAACTCATCAATGTCCCTATTCTCTTCTTCCTTTGCCCAGAGTTCCTTGTTGCGATTCCGGAGTGTTTCTTCTGTTTCGCCAAGAGACTCCGGGGCCGTGTACGGGGAGGTCTCCGGCACGTATGCGAACGCCATCCACAAAATTGTTTTGCGCACCTTGGCGAGCGCATCCTTCGTCAGCCCCGACTTCGCCTCTGGCCATTCAATATGGAGCTTAACTGAGATCTCCGAGCCACGACTTCCCGTATGATCCAAATCGTATTTCTTGACATCAGACATCTTGTGCGCTGGGCCTTTGCCTTTGAACTCATACGAACGAACAGAGTACCGCCCATCATGCTGATCCGCCGACTCAATCTGCTCGGAAGCATTCGACCCAACCGTCACATTCGGATCGGCATAAGGGTCTTGATATATCTCCTCCTGCTCTCGTGAGCAAGCCACACATAGCAAGGCTATGAGGAATGAATATGCACTACCCATAGTGACTTTCGCAAGCCACTTCTGCGGCATAGCATCGCCGCATGTTCTGTCTTTGTTGCAATTTCGCATTGCGGCTTACTCCTTGTGGGATACACTTTGGATAGTATTTCCCTTGATGGGCGTATATTATACCATACTTTGGGCCGTGAAATCAATTGTAAACTTCATAAAATTTATAGTTTGTAAAATGCGAATTAAAAGTATCTACACATTACCCTATGCAAGATATGCAGTTTATGATATAATATCGCCCATCTACCACTTCATGAAAGAAGAGCGATGCATATTTTCGACTACGACAAGGCGCTTGAATCTCTGCTGTCGCCAGAGATAATGACCCTCATTGCTGCCATACACGAATACAAAGGACGGCAGGATTTTCTGCTCAATGCGAAGGACGAGGTGCTGGACGCGCTCATCGAGGTTTCGCGGGAGAAGTCGGTTGTGGCGTCGAACCGCATCGAGGGCGTCTCGACGCCCGATTACCGCCTCCGCGATCTGTTTGACGAGGATGCCGAGCCTCGCGACGAAGACGAACTGGCTATCTGCGCCTATCGCGAGTGCTTCACGTCCGTGCTGGCGAACTATAGTGCGATGCAGCCAACGCCCGAATCCATCCTTGCTCTGCACAAGCAGCTCTTCTCACACCTGCCAACCGGCGGCGCATGGAAGAGCGAGGATTCGGCAATCACGGAGATGGACGGCGAGGGACGCGAGTCCGCGTTGTCCCGAGCGGTCACGGCGGCCGACACGCCGCTGGCGATGAACCTTCTCTGCGATGCCTACGGCAAGGCGATGGCGCAGGGCCGTTTCAACCCGCTACTGCTCACAGTCGTGTTCATCTTCGACTTCCTCTGCATCCATCCGTTCCAGGACGGCAACGGCCGCATGAGCCGGCTTCTGGCACTACTTCTGACGTGCCGCGCCGGTTACATGGTGGGCAAATATGTCAGCGTGGACCAGATTGTCGAGGAGTCCCGTGCGGACTACTACGATACTCTGCGCGCCAGTTCACGGGGTTGGCACGAGAACGCGAATGACCTCAAACCGTTTGCGGAATACATCCTCAACGCGGTGCTGAAGGCGTACAAAGAGTTCGCCTTGCGGCTCGATGGACTCGTTCACGAACACACGAGCAAGTCGGATCGCATCCGTAACGTCATCGCAGCGGCGGAGGGTACGATCTCGAAGCGCGAGATACTGGAGCGATGCCCAGACATCAGCGTCGTGACGGTCTCGGTCGTTCTCAAGCGCCTCTGCGACGAGGGCTTTATCTGCAAGACGGGCAATGGTCGCAACGCCGCCTACGTCCGCATCGAGTGATGATAAAAAACTCTTCGATGATAACCAACAACAGGGATGTTGTGGAGAATGCCTGTTGAATTGAACGTTGCTACTTTTGATGAACCAGACAATTCCTAAACACACGCAACAATGATCCGAACATCAACTCACCTTACCATGTGTTTCAGCACAATAACCGCACCCAGAAACAGCCTCTACGATGTCCTCCAGCGCCTTCTTCAGCTCAGTCGAAAGAGATCTACATTCCAATTTTATTGGCCCTGACATATCTTTGCCAACTTTGGACACCAAGAACTCATCCAAGCTCGGAAATTTGTCCTCTTCTGTTCTAATGTACGAAAGGAATCGTGGCCTTTCTGAAGTAAAGACGCCAAACACGCCATGATGCTTCCATCCATCTATACACCTCTCGTCCATCTCAACTACATCGCAGTCACGCTTGAAGGCAACGAATGAGACAACATCGACAGCTCGATGAAGTCGCTCACGGAAAAAGCGCAAGAGCGAATATTGTCTGAAAACAGGCGAAGGCACAGATTCGCCGGAAGAACTCCAACGAGGACGGAAATAGGCCTTTGCAAACCATATCCCTGTCTTTTCAAATTCCGTGCTTAGGAACACCTTGCCATTCAGATAATGGATCGAGAACGCAAACCCATCGACAACTCGCCGCGCAACGGTTTCGCCGCCAAGCCCATGTATGGCATCATCAATGATCTCGTACATTTCTTTCGGCTTGTCGATAATTTCTTTTTTAGCGATCTTCTGCCTTTTCTTCCGTGATGGCTTTTCTACAAGTCCAAGTAGTTCGAGAATTTGCATCTCTTCTTTGTCTGGTTGCAGAGGATTGAAGAAATCAACGCCGTACTTGCTTCGGTATGTCGTCCCACATGTCGTCATTGCCGCAAAGACCATAGATGGATCGTCCTTCGTCAACTGGTAGAATGCGCAGATCATACGTTCAATCTTTTCAAACACCATCCACGAATACTCCGAACAGAATTTCCATTCATGGATGTTCTTCACCATGTTCTGGGGGACACGTTTCAACAATGCCTCGGCCACCTTGCTTGTTGTTGAGTTGTGCAGAAGTATGGCCACAGACCAAGACCACCATGACCAGCTGTACCCTCGGTGGATTTTGGGTAACCGCCCCGCCTTGCGCTTCATCAGAAGTGCAATGATAGTCATGGCCATCGGGCACCACAAAACTGCCGCCCTTGCCAAAAGCGCATACGCAAACAAAACATCAGTCTCAATATATCGATAAGCCAGTCGGGTCATTGCTGGAGCTAGCTCGCGATTGGTTATCGTGCAAAGTTCGTGGTAGTTACTCATCTATGCCGCCTCCTTCTATCATAGAAGACGCGTATCGACACCGATTCTTGCAGACAAGCTTTCTCCATTACGCCTAACCACACACAGATCATCTGCTCATGCACATTATGTAGCAAAACCGACTCATTTACCACCTGACGTCCCACATATCAAAGCACACTTTGGCTACAGGGAACTCACTGTTTTGTACATCAACTCCTTTTTCCATATTTCGGCAAAGAACTTGTGACCGCACTCGCATACGCGAACTACTCAATTTCTTTATCTTCTTGAAACTTCTATGTGCCCCTTTGAGAATGTCATGCCCACGACTACTTCGAGACATTTAGCACCTCCTTTGAATGAATTTTACAGCTGCCCATGCCTTACTGAATGCAGACAGCATCTGTTTCTTTTTTATGGTTCCGTCAACAAAGCATTTTAGCCATGAATCGCAATATGCCGCTACGTCTTCAACATAAGGCAGCAACCCACATTCGTTACATAGTATTGAGGACCCAATCTCTGCGACCAACTCTTCAAACGCATACGGCGCTGTCCCAAATGTCCCCGTCATGTCACGCTCCAAACGAGAACTTGCCCCCGTTGAATGAACCAACTCATGGAACAGGGTTCCGTAGTACCCCTCACTGCTCTTGAAATTCTCAATGTTAGGCAAACATACAGTATCTCTTATTGGCGAGTAATATGCGACACCCCCGCCATGCGAAATAATGGGACCATCCTTATACTCATGGACAATCCGCTCTGCCGAGGCAATTGGCTTTGTATCGAATTTCGTGGTCACAAAGAATTCGCTGGGCAATCCCTCGCACTGGGCTATGTTGAAAACTGAGTAATGTCGATCAACATATATAACCTTCTCAGTGTCTCTAACAACTCTACCTGCCTTATCTTTCAACACGACTCCTGATTCGTCTCGCTTTGCCGGATGTACTAAATCACGCCAGAACACTCTTGCCGACTTTTCTCCCTTCCTGACTTTGCCGCCCAACCGATTACATTGTTCAAATGTCAAGAATCTTCCTGTGGCATATCCTCGTTCAATGCAAAGCATGTTCAGCACAAAAGTGTTAAAACCTTTATATGCTCTTTTCGTGACAACGTTCATGGGTATCGTGCCGTCCACCCACGGCTTCTTCCATATAACGACTCCAGATTGGAGAGCGGAAACAATCCGCTCATACACCTCATGTGCGGCATTGAACCGCTTTGTATTCTTTTCGCCACTCATACCTAATTCAATAGACGATAACGATATTCATTTCTTGCTTGGGAATCGAAGATGTCGATGAAATCAGCGCAACTATGGTATAATTTATGCCGTGAGTAAAACAGCAAAAGTGTCTGGTTCGGTGGTGGCGGGGTTTCCGTCGCCAGCCGAGCAGTATCAGGAGCCGCTCGGCCTTCGGCTACCCTCAAAAGCTGACGCTTTTTCGGCGGATATTCTTGACCTGAATGAACTTCTGGTGAAGCGTCCGGCAGCTACATACTTCGTGCGCGTCGAGGGCGACTCGATGATCGGCGCAGGGATCTGCGACGGCGACCTGCTCGTCGTTGACCGCTCCCTCCGCCCAGCCGACGGCGACGTGATCATCGCCAGCGTTGACGGCGACTTCACCGTGAAGACCTACCGCCGCGACAAGAGCGGTGTCCGCCTGGAGCCAGCCAATCCCAACTACCCCGTCATCCGCCTCCGCGCCGGACAGGAGCTGGACTACTTCGGCAAGGTAACGGCCTGCATACACAGATTCGCGGGGAAGCGATGATCGGACTGGTGGACGGAAACAACTTCTTCGTGTCCTGCGAGCGCGTGTTCAACCGCCGCCTCGTGGGACGCCCAGTTGCCGTCCTCTCCAACAACGACGGGTGCTGCGTCTCCCGCTCAAACGAGTTCAAGGCGCTCGGCATCCCAATGGGTACGCCCTACTTCCAGCTTAAGCACCGCGAGGCGTCTGGCGAGCTGTGCTTCTGCTCGTCCAACTACGAGCTGTACGGCGATATGTCGCGCCGCATCATCTCGATCCTCCGCGAGGAGGCCGTGGACGTGGAGCAGTATTCCATCGACGAGGCGTTCATCTTCCCGCCCACGACCGCCGCCGCAGACTACGCCGCCTACGGGCGGCGCGTCCGCGCCAAGATTCTCCGCTGGGTCGGCATCCCGTGCGGCGTCGGCTTCGCGCTCACGAAGACGCTTGCCAAGATCGCCAACCACATCGGCAAGAAGCGTCCCGACGGCGTGTTCCTCATGCCAGACGACCCGACGGAAATCCTCGCCGCCCTGCCCGTGCAGGAGGTCTGGGGCGTGGGGCGGCGTCTGCCGCTCAAGCTCCGCGCCGAGCGCATCCTCACCGCCCAGCACCTGCGGGACGCCCCAGACGCCACGATCCGATCCATCGGCGGCGTGACCCTCCTGCGGACGGCGATGGAGCTGCGCGGCGTTCCATGCCACGAGGAGCGGGACTACGACGCAGACCCCGATTCGATCTCCTGTTCCCGCTCGTTCGGCGAACCGGCCACCACGGCGGAGGCGCTTGCTGAGTCCCTCGCCGCCTACACCGCGCAGGCAGCCGCCAAACTTCGCCGACACGGGCTTCTTGCGGCAGGGTGCAACATCTACGCGCAGGTCTTTGCCTCGGGCGGAGGCGGCGATTTTCTGGGGCGCACGGTCGTGTTCCCCGCGCCCACCGATGCGACGAACGAGATGCTCCGCGCCATCCGCGAAGAGGTGGACACCCTCTACATCGAGGGGACGCGCTACCGCAAGACGGGAATCGTGTTCTTCGGCCTCGAAAAGCCCGGCACGGCGCACCAGACCGATCTCTTCGACGACACCCCGCCAGCCGAGAAGTCGCGCCTGTACGCCGCCGTGGACGCCCTCAACGCCCGCTACGGCAAGGGCAAGGTATTCTCCGCTCGGCACTCGCTTCGCTCGGCGTGTTCGCTTCCCCACGGGTCGCGAACCCCCGCAAGGGGCGGTTACGCCCAGGGCCTCGGCGCAAGGTCGTGGCACATGAAGCGGCAGAAGCTTTCGCGCCGCCCCACGACGAGGTGGGATGAGCTGATGACCGTGCGGTAGCGAAACGGTAAAAAGAGCGGACGGCCTGTTCCGCAGTACACCAAAGTTGCCCGTGCCACATCAATAACGTCAAACGCTTGCTTATATGTTCAAGATTTTCATAACTCGTTGATAGGCCAGTTCTACTCGATCTTGCTCATCAATCCCATTGGTTTGAGGAATTACAAGAGTCTCAACTACATTATATGTATCTGCATTTCCGTCATTGCCTGGAATTCGTTCGTAAATGTTTATCGCTGATTCCTCAAAGCCAATATACTTCTTCGCAGACACTAGTTCCAATTTGTCACCATCGTGGACATAAGCATAAGAACCTAATTTTATATTCGCATCAGGTCTAACCCCTTTGATTTTGTCGTACAATGCCTTAAGAAAGATATTCCAATTGCGCCCAGTGATGTTCTTTTCTGTCCACATCGCCAAGATATCATAAGATGTCTTTTCGAAACCACTCTTCCATCGATACATCCCGTATCGATTCAGATGCATTGAGGCATATTTAACCAAATAATGCCGCCAATCATACTGTGGCGTATCATTCAAATATTGGTCAATAATAGCCTTAAGTTTTACATCATCGAACACCTCGTGTTTTTCAAGAAGCGCGTTGAGAACGTTCCTTGTTGTAACGATAAGATCGTGACCATTTCTAAATATCAAGCGCCACGGCGTTTCCATTTTCCCAGAGCCGAACTGGAAGCGATCTCGAACTTTCATTGAATAATCGCCAATCGTCAACATAGCCCGATCTACCAATGCCCAATCACATGAAAACAGCGACTCGAATCTAGATGCATACTTGAGGTTTTCAACACCAATGGCACGAACCGCACCATAAAGCAGTTTGTGGTCTTCAAGCGAGAACATATGTTCGGCATCATCAGGATGTTCCGCAAGCCACAATACTTTATCATGCTCCTCTACCCGCTGATTATACCCGAATCCACCTGCATCAGTAGCGGAGTCAACATCACCTGTCACAAGAACTTCTTCCACTTGACGGAAGATAGCAGAAATGGTGTCCTCTCGTTCGCGCAATTCAAATTCAGACCCCTTAATCAAGTTCGCAATTATACGTATGCGCCTAACGAACTGTGACTCGCTTATCACTTCGCCCTTGTTCTGTAAATAGAAGACAACTGAGTAAAGCAACACACTCCGTCCGATTGGGAACTTGCGACTGTGCCCGTTGGCCCAATCACCATAATTAAGGCAACACTCTTCAAAAAGGTTGGCTGAATCGGATTCTCCTCTGCGGAATGCAGATATCAGACACTTCCCAGCGGCATGACCAGTTATCGAAAAGAATTTATCGAACAATGCAGAAATATCCACTCCCTTCCAACAATCAAATGCCTGCTCTATCCACAAGATGTTTTTAAGGGCATCTGGATTAGTTGGGCCGAACATCTGCGCTGCAAGATCAAAAATATCCTCTTCGCCACGAAGCAATCCTTGTTTAAAGCGAATCACATCACATAGGAATCGGAAATACCTCATGAATTTTGAATCGATAATACCATTTCCTTCATGGAAAGGCCAGAACACATCCGTCCATTCAGTGTCAATCTTTCGGCTGATTCGATTTTTAACTTCTACATCAAGTTCCTGTATCCTGCGTTCCCATTCTGCCTTGAAGTGTTCAAATTCCGTCAGAGCCTTTCCTCTGGAATTCATTTTGATATACAACTCGTCCGTAAGCCCCATATCCTTAATCGGTAGAAAATAAAATGAGACAACGCCCTCCTTGAGCTTCTCCCAAAGACCAAAGGCATTCTTGAACTTCTCGTGAATATCATCAATCATCTGGAGCATCGATCTTATTGTTGGGTCGTGCTGCCAATCAATTGGCATCCATTCTTGATCTATGATGTCGTTTGACAATGGACTCTCGTCAAAATTAGGAGAGAATCGTACTAGATGCCTGCAAAACTCCCGTGCACTATACCGTGTTGCGTATGAGAAGTTGTCCAAGAAAGCTATCGCGTCAATTGAAACATTCTCATGTCTTGAAATGTACCAGTGTAAAAGGAACAATGTTGTCAAGCGTTGCTGACCATCCAGAGGCACAAGTTTCCCTTTTGAGTCGATATCTCCATATACAAAGTCGAGTGTTATCGGCAGGCTCGTACCAGTTATAGCATCGTAAAGTGAATCAAGGAAACGTTCACGTATACGTTTAACTTCAATTTGATTGCGCCCTTGCGCATAGTCTCGCTGGATTGAAGGCACTTCAATGCACTTCAATTGTTGCGCATCAGCGTTCTGTTCTTTACTTTCATCAAAAAGATCAATGAACGTATACTTCTTTGAGAGCGCCATGTTACACCTCCTCGTTGAACGTCATGAATGGGGTCAACTTATTGACAATCGCATCTACATATGCTTTACGGTCTTTTGTTCCCCAGAAATGGACCTGATTGTCAGCCGATGGTGTGTAGTACTTGAGGAACACCATTTTCGTGCAATACGGAATAAAAGCGCCCCTACGATCCATCTCTACGATAATGTTGCGCTTTACATCAAACGTTGAGTTGTTCAGCGCCGCATTGTCACTTTTCGCCAAGAGTGCCATGTTGGAGAGAGAGTGGAGGTATTCTAGATCTGATCCGTCAGAAAGTTTTGTGGTGACACGTTCGAATAAATCCGTAAAATCTGAACTTGACAGTTGACTAGATGCAGTACAACTTGCTTCAACAGCATTGATCAAAGCCTCCTCTTCTCCATTTGGGAAAACGGCCTTGAGAGACGGCAGATGTATTCGCAACCATTCTTTCTGCACCTCCATCGCCTTCAAACCCTGAGACTGTTGCGCATGGATATGTTCCAGACTCCACTCCGATGTGTTGTATTTACTGAATGGGAAACGCTGATACACATCCTCCGTAAGAATTGATTCGACATTGAATAGCAACAATAATTTACTAATAACATCTTTGTCCTTTGCCTTGTCGTAACTCAATTCCATATAGTCATCTACGCTCTCGGCTTGAATGTCAAGTGAACGTTTAATCATATCGTCAAGACAACTGATGAATATAGACTTTCGTTTCCCTTTCGCAGCTGCAAATATGTCAGCCATAGTAGCACTCCCTGATGAAATCAGATAACCAATTTTATGGTAGTATCGGTTGTCCTCATACCATTCTTTGAGACGAAGAAAGTTGTTTACAATTTCATCCCATAACACTTTCGCAGTTCTATCTTTGATTGCTTTATCAAACCAAAAGAACGTATAATACTCCTCGCGCTCGTTTGATTTTTTTGCGGCCATTAAGTCGAAGATAAACTCAATACGTGTGGGATACTTGTCCGGACTCTCTTTGGTCAAAAAGTACCATAACTCGTTGTTTTCAGAACACAATTGCTTTTCCATACTATCCCATTGCATGGAAATCTCAAGCCGATTACGATACGTATCGTCAACCATTGAGTCTGACTTTAGAAATAACGCCTTGACCAACTCTGCGTTGGTTAATTTGATTCTACCGATATTCAGACGGGTAAACATCTTGGTAGAATCTTCATCTTCCCCCGCCTCATACCAGATGACCTTCAAATGGTCAACCATATACGAATATAGCTTATTTTGGCTGGCCCCAATCTTGTTCATGTCACCTTCAAAAGCATCCTTGAACCAGTCTTCAATGTATTTACTGGCATTGTAAATGTGATAGAAGTCGATATTCCGCAATGCGTCCTCTTCCGCCATATTGTCCAGGAACGCCGCCGTGTCAATTCTCGTCTGATATTCGAGCGTGAAATTGAGTTGTAACCACTGTACCGCACTTCTTTTCAAGAAGAAAGCAAAATGTAAATTGTGGTTAGTCTCTGTTGTCCATCAATCAACTCATACCTTGGAACATCGCCCTCAGCGGGAAGTTTCTTCACCACGATAGGTTGAAGGCAATAATCGACTACTTTATTTGCTATCGCAGCCCCCCATATATCGCTAAGCAAAGTCTTGACCTGTTGCTCGCACCAACGATAACCCCGTTGGTAATCTGGGACAACAAAGATTCCCTTAATGTCGGCGACTTTCTTAGCCTCTAGAATAACTTCTGAATTGTCCATTGTTAGTTCTCCTATTTAATGTCAGATAGGGTTACACAAGAATTGAATCGGGGGCGAGCAGAAAGTCGATTAGCCCAACCATCACATATCCGTTCTCATCCGTTCGTGGTGGCATCTTGCCCTTGACGATTATGATCTTTCGGAATGAATCGCCAAGTTTCGTGAATGGACGCTTTTCCTGTGCCGCCTTGTCTGGATCGTCGATGCTCAGCGCGGACTGCACATAATACCGTTCTCTGCCCCTGTTCGCCATGAAGTCGATTTCAAGCTGTTTGCGGATGCCATTCCCCGCCTTGTTCTTCTCAAAGGACTCGACCATACCGACATCAACGTCAAAACCCTGCACCTTGAGTTCATTGAAGATAATGTTCTCCATCAAATGTGGTTCCTCTATCTGACGGAAATCAAGCCGCGCATTTCTCAGTCCCGGGTCGGCAAAATAATACTTCATCTGGGCGGATATGTACTTACGGCCTTTGATGTCATACCTCTTCGCCTGCTCTATCAGGTAGGCATCTCTCAGTTTGCCAATGTATGACGCTATGGTCTTTGACTTCATCACCTCGCGCTTTACGGTCTTGAAAGTATTTTCAAGGTTTAGCGGATTCGTCAGCGAGCCGATATTCGATGCCAGTACATCAACGACGTCGGCAAGATGTTCTGGCTTGCGAATCTTTCCGCGCTCGACAACATCCTTGAGATACGTCTCCTCAAAGAGATTCTTCAGATACCGGCTCTTTGCTTCGTGGCCGTTCACCAGCACGGAGAGAGGAAGGCCGCCATAAACGACATACTCGTCCCATCCGTCTCTCGCATCGCCAGGGAAGACCTGCATGAATTCCGAAAAGGTGAACGGCGACAGACGAACCTCGTCACCACGTCCACGGAACTCCGTCCGGATGTCGCTTGAAAGCATCTTTGAGTTGGATCCCGTGACATAGACATCCACATTCTCTTTCCGCATGAGGGAATTTATCACTGAGTAGAAAGTGATCTCATCCTTTTCCTTAAGTTCTGGATCGCGCACCTTAACCCGCTTGACGAACTGCACTTCGTCAATGAAAATGTAGTAATCATCATTGTCTTTGATCTGACGCTTTAGATACTTTTCAAGCTTCAATGGATTGTGGTATTTGTAGTTGCTCGGCTCGTCCAAAGCAACCTCAATGATATGGTCTTGCCTGACCCCATCAGCGAGAAGATAATCTTTGTAATGAACCCCAAGGAGATACGATTTTCCGCATCTCCTAAGACCGGTGATTACCTTAACCATGCCGTTTCTCCGGCGGGCAATCAACCTCTTCAAGAATATGTCGCGCTTTACTTGCATATTGCTCCTTCATAGGGATACAAACTGCGCTCGGGCGCATATTTTTTCCCTTGAACGCCGCATATTGTATCACAAAAGCGATAGCTGGGTCAATAGCAAGCGAAAAAAGTCTGCGCCCTTACGCACAGAATTTCCCTTAAAATTGCCTTTGAAGACACATCGCATCACAGTTCCTGGGTAACCGGTCACTTGCCGACGCTGATGAGACTGATGCTTTTCGAGTCGCTCCAGTCCGGAGCGCCCGTCTTTATCACCTCGGACTTCACCGCCCCGACGGTCAAGCCGTCCTCGCGCTTGAACGCGGTCGATTCCGTAGGTTCGTAATAGTGCCGCTCGGTTATCGTCTGCGACGCGCAGCCGGAGAGGACGGCGGCGAGAACGCCGCCGCACAGGACAGGGACAAGCCGCCTCATGCCTCACACCCCGCTAGCGCCTGCTTCGCAGCTCGGCCTTCGGCCTCGGGGGATATTCCTTTCTGCCTCGCCTCGTAGGGCGCGAGGAACGCGCCCCATCCAAACCGCTGGCAGATGCGGGCGAACTTCACCGAGTCCCACATGACGAGGTACCGGCGCGGTCTCCACCACCCGAAGGACGCGGACGCGACCTTGCATCCGTTCCTGCGGAAACGGGCGTTGCTCGCCGCGAACGTCTCCTCCTTGCCGTCCGACTCGCTCCACTCCACGTCGTGGATCATCGCCACGGGAGCGAGCGAGGGATGCAGCGCGTCGAGGGCTGTGCGCAGCCATGACGGAAATGCCTCCGGGCCAATCCCGTTGAACAGCGCGGCGAGCTCCTCGTCCGTGTACTTGTCGAGGATCTCGCGGCCCTCGAGCCCGCACTCCTCGCACACGGCGCGGAGCCGTCTGATCTCGTTCAGGTCTGCCATGCGTTCAACCCTCCTCGTAGATGCACTTGGAGAGGATCGCCTCGGCCTGCTCGTCCGTCATGCGGGCGTAGCCATTGATGGCGGCGAGGGCCTCGATGAATAGCGGGTTGTCCTCGCGGAAGTTCTGCGCGGCGACATAGTAGTCGTAGTACCCGCGCACCCCTCTAGCGAAATTGCTTCGCAATTCTCCTCGCGTGGAGCCTTGCGGCTGCTTCGCAGTTCGCGCTACGCGCTCACCCGACCCGACCGCTACACGGCGGGCGCATCTCGCTCGTCGGGGGATACCCTCGATCCACGTCTTGACGAGCACCCACTTGTCGGCCTCCTTCAAGGCGGCGACGAGCTTCAGCTTCGAGAAAACGCGTGGGCCGGAGGCCGGAGCCTCGCCCGGCACGACCTTGTACACGCAGGTGAGCGTGTCCTCGCTTTCATTCCAGCCGGATACCTCGACGCGGCATCCCGGCTCCGTCGTGGGCCTTACGTCCACGACCTTCTTCCACCCCGCCGCGAGGTAGCTTGCCTCGGAGAGGTTCATCTTCACCCCGTCCCCCGTGTCGAGGGAGATGGGCGCGTACTCAATCCGGCCGTTCTTCAGCCGTCCGTATTTCGTGTTCATCATGTATCCTTTCTCGTTACTCTTGAATGACCGTCCCGTTTCCGAGGACGATACCGTCGATGCAGTGGAAGCGCGTCGAGGGGTTTGCGTTCCACGGGAACCTCGCGCCGTAGCCGGCGATGATGTTCCCGGAAGTGTCCACCTGCTTCGTCTGGGCGATTGTTTTGTTGGCGATCCACACGTCCGTCAGCGCGGGGCAGTTCGCGAAGCATTGCGTCGAGAGCTGGTCCACGCGGCTGAAGCGTATCTCGCGGAGCTTCGTGCAGCCCATGAACACGTAGCTCCACATCGTCCCGCCGACAAGCTCGAGCCCCTCGATCTCGCCGCAGCTCTGGAACGTGCCGTCGTAGAAATAATCGGCCAGGGGCGTCACGACCTCGCGGAGCTTGGTGCAGTAGGCGAAGTCCCGCTGCCCGAATCCCGTGAGGTTCGGGGCGATGAACCTTTCGAGGTTGATTGACCGCTTGAACGCCCCGGATCGGCTTCCCGTGATCAGCCCGGAGTAGTCCACATACGAGACGATGGCGGCGTCGTAGGAATACTGCGCCTCGCCGTCGAGGTTCCGGAGGCCGATGCTCCTCGCGCCCTCGAACACGATCCTGTACCGCCCGTAGGCCGCGTAGCGGTGGTCGCTGGAAATGTCGTGGGGGGTGAAGACGTGTTCGGACTTCGACCCGTCGCCCCAGCTGACCATGACGGGACGGCCTTCGGCGGCGTTGCACATGAACCTGATGTACAGGCCGGTGGCCGGGGTCATCTCGACCTCGACCACCGTGCCGCGCCCGCCCTCGTTCCACACGATCTGCCTTGATGCGATCTGCATTCGTCAGCCCTCCGCCGGTGTCCACACGACGTCGTCGATCCAGCCGCAGTCCTCGCCGTCGGAGACGCTGCCGTCCTTGGAGTACGTCCACTCGATTGTGTGCGAGCCCGTGCCGGTGATCTCGAGCGCATAGTCTTCCCACTCGCGCCACCCGCTCATGCTCGCGTACTCGTTACCGTCCACACGGAGGCGTAGGCAGTCGAAATCCCACTCGCTCGACGTGCGCCAGCGGAACGCAAGCGTTCCCGCGCCCTGCACGGTCGTGGCGAGCGTGGTCGAGCCGTCGTCGCCAATCGGGCCGGATCGGGCCGCGCCGTCGCCGTCCACGAACCACGGGCTTTCGCTATCCGAGAAGAAAGTGAGGTTCCGCGCCGCGCAGATCGCGTCCACGAACGGGTCGATGTACTCCGCCCAATGCGCGTAGAGCTTCGTGACGCCGGTCTTACAGCGATCCGTAGCCTCCACCTTGACGCCGCCCTCGGCCTCGGTGAACCATCCGAGGAAGGAGTACCCCGCCATCGTGGGCTTGGGGAGCGCGGAGTACTGCGCGCCGAGCTTGAACAAGAGCGTCGTCCCGTCAAGGACGCCGCCGCACGGGTCGAACTCGACCTCCATGTCGATGTCGATCATCTTGCGGTTCACGATGAAGATGCCGCCGTCCGTCTCGGTGAAGGCAAAGATGTTCACGCCGGTCTCGCACCTGAACACGTCGCCGTCGACGTCCTCGAAGGAGATGGCCTCGCCTGCCGGGGCGGCGAACGTCACCTCGGGGATCTCGTCGGCGGTGATGACGAGCCTCACGAAGAAGTCGCGGGCCGATCCCTTCGCCTCCGGTGGCACGACGAGCCTGAGCGGCCCGACGTCGGACGTGATGTCGATCCGCGTGATTGCGCGGTCTGTAAGGTTGACGACGCCGCCCTCCGGCACACGCCGGAGAATCCTGTACCTTGCGGCCACACCGCCGCTTCCGCCACCGCCACCTTCGCCGTCGCCGCCCGTACCTATCTCGTCGAGCTGGGGAATGTAAAGAACGTCCATTCTACTTGTCCTCCGGGTCTTCGATTTCCATCGTGTCGTTGATCGGGATGTAGCGGAGCGATTCCGCATCCTCCCACTTTCCGTAGGCCCACATGAGCCTGACGCTGCCGTGCTCGTCCTTGTCGAGCCTGTGTATCGGGCGTTCCCTCTCGCCGCCAAAGCAGACGTACAGGATGCCGTCGATCCGCTTCATGAGGTGCGCGTCCAGCTCCTTGCGTTTGAAGAACTGGCTTGTGGCCTCGAAGCCGTAGCAGTCGATTTGCATTGGGTTGTCTCCTGTTGTTTCGGGCGAACGCAGTTCGCCCGTCTGGACTATGTTTCGATTCTCTCCACGACCTTGCGGGCGACGAGCAGCACGTCGGACGAAGTCTCGGTGAAGAAGTACACGACCGTCTCCCCGTCGCCGGGAGGCTCGAGCGCGCCTTCCTCGCCCTCGAACGCTTCCGCGCCGGTGAAGAGCAGTTCGTTCTCGCCGCTGGCGGTGACGCGGAGCATGAAGTCGCGCGCCTTGCCGGGAACGATGTCGGGCATGACGATGGTGGTCTTACCTCCTTCCACAGCGAGCAGATTTACCGCGTAGTTGGCAAGGTGCGCAACACCGTTTTTCGGAATGATGCGCACGATCTTTCGTTGTGCATAGTCGGCGGCGGACTGCCGCGCCATGCCGCGCAAGAGGGACGTCAACTTGTCCCACTGCGGAAATGCGATTAGTCGCATGTGGTCTCCTTTCGGTTGGGGTAGGTGAAAAGGCGCGGTGGCGAAACGCCACGTCAGGGCATAAGATGTTTATTGCCGCCGGATCAGATTTTTCCGGCGGCAAAGTGTGAGGGTGGAGGGAACGAAAGCGCGACAGTTACGCCGCACGATTTATGCACTTTATTGAGATTAGAAGTCCACGTTCATCCGAACGCAGCACTCACCTTAAATATCTTTGCGTATAACGAGCGTAGCAACAATGTTGCATTGTCACAATCAAATCTGCTCTATAGAAGATAGCATTTCATTAACGCCATTTAGCGGCTGAGTCACAACATCACAACATAACTGATTATTCGTAAAATCCTCATACCTCAGTTTAACCCCACGTTGTATGCCTCCCAGTCCACATTGGTAAACGGAATCAAAAGTATACCGGCCCGTATAATTCGCGTGCATCCTTTGAAGCACCGTAGAATCTTGTGTTACATCAACACTTGCTGACAATGCAAGAATATCTTCTTTGATTACCTCGTCATTTTTACAAACTCCATAATTCGTATCAGCTTCTGCATTACCAAACCTATGTACATGTAACATTACCCATGGGGTGTGATTCTCGTCATTTACGAAAGTTGCTATAATACCCCCTGATACTGCTTTAGAGCTTGTCTTGGATATGGTCTCCAAGAACGTAGTTCTTAGTAAAGGTACTTCAGCCGATAATGACTTTAACTTTTCAACTTGGTCAAAAGTCAGATATACGAAATCTCCTGCTTGCGCATCTGACAATGCACACACATTTACAATGCGTTCATATGCGGTTCCAAGGCATGAATGAAAAATCATCTCCCCGTGTGTCAAGTTTAATCTATAAGGCTTGTTGCTGGACATAATCCTTCCCATTTTTACTTTCATAAAGTACGATATACGGAGTTAAGCATGATCAACTTCTCGACTTGCATTCCGTAATCCTGAATCGCGACAGCCTGCCACTGTCGCTTTAACATTTCCGCCGCCCATGCACGGGCGTTTTGCTCGCTCACGTTCGCGCCGTGGATGAAAAAGACATTGGCTTTTTCCGCATGAGCGGCGATTGGCGTTGCTACGGAGAGCACAGCAACTGCCAACAAATAATCTATTCTTATGATAGACATATCTCCGTTAGTCTTTTGCCTTAGCCACTCTAATTAGTCGCCAACAACAAAACCTCTTTCGACTTTGATTTGCTTAATGCGTATTTAATTTCCCAACTTTCACTAACCTTAACTGTTCGATACAAACCCCGCAACATTTCAACCAATTGTTCAACCGAAGGTATCCCGTCAGACCTATAAGAAATTGCCAACGTTGATTTTGAAAAATGAGAAAACAATTTATCAAATTCGCTCGTAATCCTATTCTTATCACACCAAGGATTATCAACTCGCTTTAATCTCTTATGAAGAGATTCCTCATCTATCATTTTAGCCCAATTGTCATACTGAGCAATTCCATCTAGAAAGTGATAGAAGTCTGCATAGTCTACACACTTTCCATTTGCTCCAATATATGGAGTGTCAATGTACACAAGATCAAAATCTCCCTTGACAGACAGAGCATCTCCACACTGCGACGAGCATTTTACACCCGAATTAAACGACGCGGCATTGACTTCTTTGACAAACTTCTTAAAGTGAACTGGAAATGGTGTATCCCAAGTTTTCTTATTGCCAAAAGACCTTTCTACATCCTGCATGCGGACATACAAATTCTTTCTATGAAATAGGTTGTATGGCCTCTTAATAATGCAAGCCTGGAAGAGCGCAAAATAGGCCATTGCCTTTTTATACTCATCCTCCATCTTACGAATTTTATAACTTACCCTGTCTAACCAGCGGTTCTCTTCGTCCGTATAATAGACATCGTGGAAAGTATCTTCAATAAATGTAGGAGCGCCGCGCAAGACTTCAATATCCAACAAATATTCAACATCACTTTCCGTCAACTTTGTGCCTTGGTTCTCGATCAACGCCTTCCCGATAATTGCATTGAACGGAAGAAGGTCATTGTATGTCACGCTCTTGCGTTCTTGCTTCGCTTTGAAGGCAAAGCACCCTGTTCCGCCAAAGGCATCAAGACAGGAGTTGAATTTGACGTCCTTAAGACATAGCCAAATCCATTCTATGAATTTTTGCTTACTACCCTGATAGCGCGTCGAGGGAAATTTCCCATTCTGCGCAGCAAAGAGGTCATCTTGCTGAATATCCGTCATTATACCAGTCTCCTGAACTGCTTATATTCTGCAAGGTTCTTGTAATAAGGTCTCGGCAATTCCGCTTTTCTCGCCATATCCTGCGTCAAATAATTCATCCAATAGTCATCAAAAACATGTTCCCCAAGCTCAGCAAAAGGTCCAGTACCCTCAATTAGCTGTCGGATATTGCTAACAGAACCGATGTTTTTTGTGTTGCCACTTCCTGCACGATCGATAGCTATTCTCCATTTCTCTTGCACAAAAAAGGTGAAGTCCTTTATGACTGATCGGATTGTATCAATATCCGATAATTGATAAACCTTAAACTCATCGTCACCGCCTTCGTTCAATGAGTATATAATACCAAGAACAACATGTGCCTTGTACTGCCCGTAAGGATGAGTAGTATTCTTCGTACTTGAACGCTCTCTAAAATAGCCAGTAAACGCGCCAAGCGTCATGCCATTAATGGCAGAGGCATTTTTTCGATAACTGCTCTTAATATCCACAGCAAAAAGATTTCCTTCCTCATCCTTAAAAGTCATGTCTGGATAGAAATTTTGCTCTTTTGTGAGTTCCAGCCGCAAGTGGTTGTCATTCGCAAATTTACAAATCTTAGGGAAAATATACAGTTCAACAATTTTGGACACTACTTTGGTGTCTGTGGATATTGTATAGATGTCCCGATGTGTATCTATAAATCCCTTCACTGTCCAGGCACCCTCATCGTCTTGGACCCCATCGGTGAACGTATTGACGGCAGCCCTTAACTTTTCTATAAACTCTGACTTGTTCATGTGCTTTCCTCTTTAGATTATTCAACAACAATTTTAAAATAGAACCTTCGTATGGTATTTATTCTTTGCGCATGAGACTTGTCTCCGCCTCTTTGCAAAGAGACTCCCCATAGTGCTTCTATATGACTACGGAACTCCCGCTCTGTCATTCTATGGCGTTCAGAAAATGCCGGTCTGGGGCCAGAGACAATCTTTTCAAACTCACAATCTGTCATGCAGCATCCTCTCTGAATTTATTTCGTTTGTCTAATGTCAACAATGACAACTGCCCGGAAGAAACTCTTGACTCTGGGAAGGTCATTGCCGACCCTCGCCACAATCTACTTTCCGCTGGATACACAATATCGTTAACATCTACCGAGGTTAGTATAACTGCGGATTGACATTCTCCAATAGTCCTTCTTATAAACGAATCATCATCCCCTGTACAAAAAGCCAAAACGGCAGAGAATCGACTTAAGCAAATATTATCTATGTCCGACGAACAATTGCACAATATGTTGTCACTATTTGAAAAGCCTAAATTCGCCGCAATGATAGTTGCACACACTCTCATGGCTAACGGATCACTGTCCATAAGCAAGACCCTTTTGCCCTCAAGCAGTTTTCTACCATCGCTCGCTAAGAGAGCATCTACAAGAGGTAAGCATATTCCACCATTTATGCAACAAACGCTATCGCAAGCCGACAATCTCAGTTGGCTTACCACCAACTTCGATACTCTATCGTCAACATCAATATGTCCCTTTGTCCCACCACCCGACATTTCGATTCCTAATTGATAAAGTTTTGGTAGATTTCTTGTTGTGCATATACCAGATGGCGGCATCCCAATAGTCAACAACGCGTCGCATATCCTGCACCATGTTTCCTCTAATCCCAATAAAGCAATATCGGTAGTATATTGATTCATTGTGTAAGTGAATACATCAAGCAATGGCAGACTCGCGACAACTTTATTTGTAACGGCAAGGGCTGCAGAAAATAAACACCCTCTAACAAAATCCCGACGCGTTGTAAGAACAATGTTTCGCATAGCCTGTGATCCAATCGCCTGTGGCTGTACTTTCATATATTCAACATGCTTTCCGTAGATCTTCCTTTATGTAATAATCACACTCGTACTGGTTGAGAAGCGCAGTCGCATCGCCCCTGAACTTCACCCAATCAATCTTAGATTCTATCTCCTTGTTGTGATTGAGTTTCCCTATTTTCCAGAAGTCAACATAGTCATGTGCCTTTCGAATCACTTCAAGCGCCTCCTGCGGAACGATGACAGGCTCCATACTGACCCAAGTGTATATTCCCATGTCGTGAGCTTTACGGAGAATGCGAAGTCGCGATTGCACAGTTGAAGCTTGCGGCTCCCATTCCTTTCGAGTCGCATCTTTTGCAAAGCTTAATGTTATGCCAAGGTGTGTTTGGGACTCAAGCATTAGCGGCAAATCCTGCTCTATCAAACGCGCATCGCCTTTTGTCAGTATATCAACTTTGATGCCATGTTTCGCGGCTATCGAAATACCCTGTCGCGTTAAATGCAACTCATTTTCAAGCGGCTGGTATGGATCACTGAGGAAGCAAAACAAAACCCTGCGAGTTTCGTCATCCACCCGGGTCTTTGACAATTTAACGCAGTCCTTCTCAAAAAGCTTAAGCACGTTTTCGCCTCGCGCACGAGCAGCATCATGCCACTCGTCAGGTTTTTTGTGCATACACGCTGGAGCGTAGCAGTATTTACACCCATGAGTGCAACCAAGATAAAGATTGCAAGCAAGAGGCGAATACTCTCTAGCTCTACCTTTTGGCTCATAGATTACATTCATTGCGAACTCTCCTTTAGATGGATGTAGATGGTCTTGTCTTTATCTTCAACCCAGAACTTACTTGGCTTGCCCGTCTTCGTAATGTTTGGAATACGAGAGACTACAATTTCACCTTTGTTTTCGAGCGAAGCCAAGATTGCGTGTATGTCTTTAGTTGCGCATATTACACCGTTTTCACAGAAGAAATCGGCTACCATATCTCGCAAACGAATCTTTACGGGAATTTTGCTCGGATTCGAGCAATGTATTCCAGGAAAGTTTGCTACGCTATTCTGCAATGACGATATTTGCCGCGAAAGGCATTCACGAACTAACGGGGTCAATATCGCAGCATCTGGCTTCATTTCCTGATTCGCGTCCACTTCAAAGAATGACATCTGTCCGCCAGATTGTATTTCGGTATAAAGTTCATCAGCGCGACGTATCATATTGTCTGCCATCGCTATACACCCATCAGGGTGGTTGGTCGCATACACCATGCGATATTTCGGATAAGACCCTGGCTTTGTTTTAATTGGAATATCCAAAACATATTTGAACGGCCCGCCGCCAGACTTTGACAATGTTTTTCGATAGCAAGCTGAGAAGTTCCGCTCCGCCACCAGGCTGGGCTTGGGCGAAGGTTGCGAATCCCTGTGATAATCTTCTATTATCTTTCGCCAATATTCTCCGCCAGCAATTGCAGACAGAACCCTTTCTGCGTTGGCAGACTTATCTATGATACTTTCCTCTCGCTCCTCAAGTTCAATCTTCTCGCCTTTGTAGAGTGTTCCAGTTACGCGACAAGCCTCGCGAATAAAACCAAAAGAATTCAAATTAAGCAACAACTCAACATTGCCCTGAAAGTTCTTGCAGGCGTTTGCAAAAATTCTATTGGCGAGATTTCTGATTCCAAAAGGATCGACATACAAAAACACATTCGCGTCGCCAATATTGGAGAGTATCTCAGGAACAGTTGTTTCGTAGGTTCCTTTTATGACCTTAATACTTCCATGTCCATCGTCATGTGGATAGTCTGAAATGTTCGCTGCCAATTCTTTGTCATAAACAGGATCAATAAAATACATGTCGATCTTTGGCAGAATAGCGAAAGAACGGCAATGCTCTATCGCGGACTTGCGTTCAGCCAATGCAATTCTTGGCGACCCGTCCTCTCCACTCTTGAATTTTCCCGCCCCAGCGAAACAATCGATATACACTATTGGCTTTTTGGTGTGAATCACTTTTGCAAAATAGACAGGAAGGTACGAGCCGAGTAAAGCATCTTTTACCCGAGACCAGTCTTTTTTAGCGTCAAAGAAATCATCATTGCATTTGCTCATCGCCTTACCCTCATCTTAAACTTGCTTCGCACCTGCCTGCTGTTGATCGTCATAAACAAAATCCACAACATCCCCAATGTTGCATCTAAACACTTCACAAATTTTGGTAAGAACCGACATGGTGACTTCCTCGCTGTTTGTCATCTTTGCTATGGTAGCAGAAGAGACACCGGTTGCGTTTCGCAAGTCGGTTTTGTTCATTTCTTTATCAATCAGTAGTTTCCAAAGTTTCTTGTATGATACTTTCATCCTTATCCTTTCCAAGATGACGGGGCATATTGTATCATATTTCGCCGAAAAATGCAAACGGCAACTTTGCGTTTTCACGCGGAATATTTAGAATTGTGAACAAGCAGTTTATACTACAAAACTAACGCATAAGTTGGCGTACAGAATGTGAAGCGGCGTATCATTGACGCGCACTTGCGCAAGCGCGGCAGATGCGCCGCGATAGACGACGCGCACATGCGCGTGGTGGACGCGACCCTTCGCGTCTGGGGCGCGATACTGTGCGTTTTCGGCTCGACATGTCGCGCGGCAGACGCACACTTGCGCGAACGCGGCGGTTTTACTGCGATAGTCCACGCGCACATGCGCGTTGATGGCGCGACCTTGCGTGTCTGCGTCAAAAGTGTTCGCCCTTGCTTTCGCTTCGGGTTGGCCAGCGCACCGCGCTGACCACCGACAAGCGGCGGGTACGCGATTAGTCGGCGGCACTCTCGGCGAGGATGGCGGTGATTTCGGAGTCGGGGAGGGAGAAGCGGGTGCGGGCGGCGGCGAGGGCGGCGGCGAACTGCGGGTGGTCTTCGCGGAAGTCTTGGGCGGCGACGAAGAGGTCGTAGTAGCCGGAGGCATCGAGCCAGTCGCGGACGGCGGGCCAGAGGTTGCGGGACATGAGCGCGTTGATGAGGCGCAGCTTGCTGAATGTGCGCGGCGGCGAAACGACGGGCACGAGCTTGAAGAGCGGGCGGATGTCGGTGGACGTTTCGGTGTAGCCGCTGATGCGGTACTCCTTCCCTTCCGGCGGCGGATCGACGGGCGGCTGGAGGTCGAGGAACTTCCAACCGGCCTGTAGGTACGAGAGCCGTTTGGGGTTCATGATCACGCCAGATGGCGTGTTAAGCGAGGTTGGCGCGTGGATGATCGCGCCGTTGACGAGTTTTCCGTAGCTGGGGTTCATGTGGTTGCCTTTCTCTTTGCTGGGTGGATTGCCGCCGATGGAACGACGACGACAAGGCGCTTACTGGCCGGCGTTGGGGGCGAGTTTCAGCTTGGATAGGAACTGCTGTTCCTTCTCGAACTGGGCGAGTTCTGTTTTCCAGTTCTTGCCCTGTCGGGCGTACTCGGTGGCAAGGGTTGTCGTGCGGTTCTTGAGCGCGATGGACTGGACACGGGCGGCGGTTAGCATGTCGATGTTGTCGAACATGGGCCAGAGCCATGAGGCGTTCCAGGTCGAGATGAGGGGAATGGCGGGAGAATGGTCGATCGCAGATCGACCATCAATGCTGGGGTGGGCGGCGGTAATATCGGGGTTGGCAAGCGACCATTCGCGGAGCCAGAGGGCGAAGAGGCGGTTGAGGATTGAATCTTCGACAAAGCCGCGTTCGTTGCGGAGGACGCGGAAGTACGTTTGATGGTCGAGCTTTGCGGAGGCGTAGGTGTAGCCCGCCGATGTTCCGGCGACGATGGCGTAAGGGATGCCCATTGCCGCGCCGATTTCGGAAAGCATTTCCTTCTTGAAGTCGGCGTATGTGGCGATGGGGGCTTTGACGTACAGTTCGTCCATCTTCCATCCTTCGGGCATGGTGGTGAGCTGGTTGACGTCGAGCGTCACCGCGTCCATCGGCTCAATCTGGGCGCATGTGCCGTCCGTCGGATGCTCGGTGTACAGAATGCCGCCGTACTCCGCCGCCTTTTCAGCGGAGGCCACGACAGCGTTTGTGTAGCGGCGGAGCTTCGCGAAGAGCGGAAGCGCGGCGGCGAGTTCGGGAACGCCGCGATGCTGCTCCGGGCGGTCGGCGCGGAACACGTGGATCATGTTCGCGGCTGGAATGAACATGGCGCGTTCCTCGGCGAGATTGCCGTCGCAAGGGTGGCTTAAGAGGACGCGGTACGAGACGGGGTTGCCGTAGGGGTCGTAGGTTATGCCGTCGATGGTGAAAGGTTTGCCGCAACCTTCTGAGGTCGCGACGGAGCGCGACCCTCCCGTTTCGGCGGCTGGGGACAGCCGCCCTCCCAATTCCGTACAGCAGTCGCCAGCCACGCGGTCGGCGTCGATGAGCGAGAGATCGAGTTTGACGGAGGTGCGCAAGGTTGGATTCTGCGCGAGGAGGACAAACGCCTCCCCGTCGCGGGCGCGGGCGATGCGCACGGCGCGGAGCTTTTCGCCGAGACAGACGCTTTCCGCCCAAGCCGTGAAGTCGCGTTCAATGCGCGAATTGAGCGCATCATCAGCGGAGGCGTAGCGGAGACGCGGGCCGTTGCCGATTGTGTCGTTCGCGAGGCACTGGATCACGCCGCGCGCGTAGGAGTTGTTCTGATACTCGTAGCGCGAGCGCATACGGAGAATACGCCGCGTGTCAGGCGAAGCGTCCGCATCGGCGGAGAGGTAGTCGGCCTTCCACCAGTCGGCGTCCTTCGCGGCGGATTCGGCGGCGGCGAAGTGCGCGCGGATGGCGTGGAACAAACCGCCGCCGGACGCGGCGGGTTTGCGACGCGACGCGGCGGATTTGCCGCGAAGGAATGAAAACGGGTTCTTCATTTGAGGACTCCAAACACCTCTTCATTGTCGATGTGGACGAAGATCATCGGCTTTGAGCGCGGCTTGCCGTACTCTAGCGGGATACATATCGTGATGGTTCCGAGCCGCACGGAGCCTGGGGTTCCAAGCTTCACGACGCGATCGTTCGCGGGGTCGTAGCCAACCGCTTCGCCTTTTTGGAAGATCTCGCCGCGATCGATGTAGAAGAGGACGTTCACACGTTCGAGTTCTTCAACGATGTCTGGTGCTTTTTCCATCAGCGCAGTCCTTATTGGCGACTTTCACCTTTGGCTTTTCGTCTGACCGCGCCATGAATGGCGCGGCACAGAACTTGTTGGAGGAATGCCGTCCATCAGCCAAGGCCCTGGCAGAGACGTACGAGAACGGACTTGTCCGTCGCCCCCGTGAGGGCGATGGCGTGGCCTATCTTGACGGAGCCGGAAGCGCCTGCAGCCACGGCCTCGCCGTTGGTCGGGTTCCACCCGACCTCCATGCCCGCCGCGAAAGCGATGCCTTCCGCCTTGGCGAACTCGTACACGCCCACGAGCGCGAGAGCGCCGAGCTCACCTGCCTTGATGTCGAGTTTCGCCACTCCGACGAGCTTGCCGGAGAGGACCACGACGTCTCCCGCCGCGACATCCTCCATAGGCGTGTAGTCGATTGCGTCACCGCGCTGAACATAACGTGCCTTCATTTCGATGAACCTTTCTGTGTGTCTGTTGGGTTGAAGAGGTGGCGGGCGGACGGGGAAGGAAAAACAAGCAAAAAGAACCCCGTCCGCGCCGCCGTTAGATTACGCCGCCGAGCCGGTCGCCTTGACCATGCCCCTGTGATCCTGCTCCCTGATCCCGATGTCGAAGAACACCCGGAACCAGATGCCGAGGACGTTGAAGTCCAGGTCGCCGCGCTCCACCGTGGGTGTGCGCTTGCCCTTGAGGTAGCCGATCTCGAAGGTGTCCACGACGCCAGGCTTGCCGAAGAGGTACCAGGACGCCTCCGACGATCCGGCGTACTTCGAGTTCGAGAGGTACGGGCTGGAGACGATGCGGAGGTTCTCGTCGGCGAGGACGTTGATCGCGGGGCGGACGACGTTGTCGGGGCCGCCGCTCATGATGAGGGTCGTGCCCTGCGTCAGCTCCTGCGCGAGGAACTTGAGCGAGGTCGGAACGAGCAGGATGCTCGGCTCGACGTTGATGGGCTGGCCGTCGGAGTCCACCTGGTCGGTGAAAGTCTGGATCGCCTTCTTGAGCGAGTCGGCGGAGAGCGCCGAGTTCGCGCCGGAGAGGAGATTCTTGTGATCGCGCCCGAAGAGCGGCTTGCCGTCCACGCACGTCGGGTTCGCCATCAGCCTCTTGAAGAAGAGCTGGTCGACGAGGCGGGCGGCGCGGTTGCCCATCGCCGTCGGCACCTTGAGGAACGCGCCGAGGTCGTCATTGATGATCATCTTGCGCGTGAGGCAGAACTTCTTGGCGTAGGTCTCGAGCTGGTTCTTCGCGGACTCCTCGGAGAGCGCGCCGTCCTTGATCTCGCCGTCCGCGCCGACGGGCTTGAGGTCGCCGATGTCGGTGAGGCGGAAGCGCTGGTTCTCCTTGAAGTCGGTGAGATCGCCGGTCGTGCAGAGCTTCGTGGCGATGATGGGCTGCGCCTCGTAGGCCTGCATGAGCTTCTTGTTGGCGACGTTCGAGAGGATGCCGGGGAGCGACACCGTGGAGAACGCGGCCTTGATGGCGGCGTTGTCGAAGGTGCGGGGCGGCTCCATGCCCTCGAGCCTCATGCACTCGGCGAGGATGCCGGCGAGCGGCATGTCAGCGTCCTTCTGCGCGGCCTCGACCGTCTCTTCTCCCATCGCCTTGGCGAGCGTGTCGCCGTCGATGCCGGCGCGGAGCGAAAGCGCGGCCTCGAGCCTTTTCGCGGTCATGGAGTTCTCCTTCTTGATCGTGATGTTCACGTCGGCCGTGGGCTGCTTGGCGCGGAAGGCGGCAAGCACGGCCTCGTTGACCTGTTCCTTGTTCCAGCCCTCGGAGATGGCCTTCGCCTCGATCTCCGGGAACTCGCCGTTGCAGACGGCCTTGATCATGCCGACGCGGTCGCGCTCGGCCTTGACTGCGGCCTGGGCGACCGCCTCGACGTCGACCGCAGGGGTCGGCGTGGGCTGCGGGGCTTCCGGCTTCTGCGGCTCGGCGGCCTCGACGTTCTTGGGTGCCTCCGCCGGTGCGGCGGGGGCGGGAGTTGCGGCGGGCTGCGCACCACCCATAGCGGCCGCTACGCGGTGGCCTGCGGCCAGTGGATATTCCTCGACTTTCTTTTCGGGTTCCATTATGGAGTTGCCTTTCAGTTGGAGTGATGCCGTGACCTTCATGTGAGTTGCCTTGTCGGCTCCCACCGCGACCACGGACACCTCGCGGAGGGTAGATTTCGTGACATGGTAGAACGGCGCTTCGTGCTCGACGCCGTTGATCGTGCGCTTGCCTTCCTGGACAAGCTCGGCGGCCTCGACCTCGGCACCTATCGAAAGCTGCCAGTCGGCCCCGGCCTTGCCCTGACCGACGATTGCGTCCGCGAGGTCGCCCTCGCCGACGATCTCGCCGGAAATCTCGAGATGGCCGTCCTCGACCTTCGCCGAGACGACTCCCACGCGCCCGAGCGTGTGGTTCTCGTGGTTTGCGAGAAGTGGCACCGTCTCCGGCACGGACATGCCCGCCATGTCCACCACGACGGGGCGCGACCATCCGAAGAGGCGCATCTTGCCGCCGGAGTAGGCTACGCCCTTGACGGACGGCTTCCGGCCTCCTGCGGCGGCGGTTATTTCGAGGTATTCAGTCTTCATCGTCTTCCTTTCCCTGTTCGGAGGGCGCGGCCACCTCGACCGTCAGCCCGAGTTCGTCCATAAGCTCCTTCTCCTTCGCGCACTGGCGGAGTTCGGATTCCCAGTCCTTGCCCTGTTTCGCGTATTCGCTGGCAAGCGTCGTGGTGTGGTTCTTGAGGCGTTTCTCCTGCGCCGTCGCCTCCTTCGAGGGATCGACGTGTTCGTGCCCGTCCCAGAACCACGTATGGCGGCAGTCGCACATGTCGAGCGCCATCCTGTTCGCCAGCGCCCACTCGCGGAGCCACCGCTCGAGGATTCTGTCGAGGACGGCCTCCTCCATGAACGCGCGGTCGACCTTGAGCGACTTGTAGTAGGTCTGGTGGTCGAGCCGCCCGCTGGCGTAGTTGTAGCCGGAGGAGTTGCCCGCCGCGATGTTGTACGGGATGTTCAGGCAGCGCGATATCTCGTTGAGGATCTCGTGCTTGAACTCGCCGTATGTCGTGACCGGCTGCTTCGGGTCGACCTGCGACATCTTCCAGCCGCCCGGCATCGTGAGGAGCATGTTCCGCTCGAGCTGGATCGTGTCCATCGCCTCCACCGCGTCAGCCTCGCTGTTCGGCGGGGAGTCCGTGTAGAGGACACCCGCGAAGTCCGCCGCCGCCTCCGCCGCGCTCACGACTGCCAGGGTGAACCGGCGCAGGTGTGCGAACAGCAGCAGCGCGGACGTTATCTCCGGGATGCCGCGATGCTGCTCCGGGCGGTCCTGCCGGAACACGTGGATCATGTTCTCCGCGCCGACGGTCTTGAAGTCGAGGTTGAACGACGCCGTCCCGCCGGGATGGTTCTTCAGCACCTTGTACGACTTAGGGTTGCCAAAACGGTCGAACGTGATGCCGTCCACCGACGCCTCATCGGCATTCAGTTCGTCATCCGTAACCCGGTCGGCTTCGATCAGCTGTATGTCCAGCGTCACGTTCGATCCCAAATTCGGGTTCTGCGCCATGATGGCGAAGGACTCGCCGTCCTGGCACCGCGCCATCCGCATCGTGCGGAGCTTGGCGGGAAGATGGACGAGCCTCGCCCATACGGCGAAGTCGTGCTCGACCCTGCGGTTCGTGTCCTCCGAGTCCAGCAGCATCTGGAGGCGCGGCCCGGTGCCGACCGAGTCGTTTGCAAGCGTCGATACGATCCCGCGAGCATACGAGTTGTTCTGGACCTCGTAGCGGGCGCGTGTGCGAAGTATCTTGCGCACGGCGGGATCGGCCTCCGCGTCCGCCGACAGGAATTCGGCGGCCGCCCAGTGGCGGGCGTTGTCCTTCGTGGTCTGGGCCGCGTCGAAGCGGGCCTTGATCCACATCGGCAGGGAGAACCGCGCCTTGGCGGCCTTGGGCTTCTTTCCGAAAAGCCTCATATGACCGCGCCTCCCGCCGCCATCTTGGTGATGCGGAGCGGGCATCTGTGTCCGCTCGTCGCCTGCTTCGAGGCGAAGAAGTTTGCGACCTTGATGAGGTCGCCGACCGACTGGTTCTCCACCCGCTGGCCGTCAACTTCGACGACCTTCGGCTGGGCGAGCATCTTCTCCGTCAGCTCCTCAAGCTTCTTGTCGTCCATCGCAGGCCTCCTTGTCCGCCTCGTCGATCCTCTCCCCGATCCACGCCATGACGTTGACGTTCATGGTGTTTCCCAGCGCACGGTAGCGCGACCACCTCGGGCAGTTCTCTGCGCTGCGCCCGTGCCAGGCCACGGCTGTATATCCGTCCGGGAACCCCATCGCCCGCTCGCACTCGACCGGCGTAAGCATCCTGGACACGCCGCCGACGCACACCCCCGACGGCCTGCGCCGCGTGATCGTGTACGCCGCCGAAAGCGGATCGTCGTAGCACTTTCCGGGAAGGTGCCTCACCCGTCCGTCGAGGTTCGTCAGGTCGAGCGGGATGCACGCTCCAGCGTCGCCCGGAGCGCTTCCGGCAGCGGGTCCCCCCGCATGTCTGCCCGGCGGAGTATCCCCGCCGCACATTTCTCCGTCAAAGAGAACTCCGGCGACACGGGTCCAGTCTCCAAGATATCCCGCAAGGACGACACGTCTCCTTCGCTGCGGGACCGCCCTTGGAAATTGTTGAACTCGGGTATATTGAGCGTCAAGCACTCGCCAGCCCACGCTGTAGCATCCTGGGGCTCCGGTGACGAGTCCGGCCCTGCGCCATCCGCCGCTCGGGACGCGGACCTCCCATCCGGCGAGAGTCGATAGGAAGGAGGCAAAATCAGCTCCTTTCCCGCTCGATAGTACGCCGGGCACATTTTCCCAGACCACCCAGCGGGCGCGTGTGCGAAAAGCCAGTCTTGCAAACTCAAGCGCGAGGCCGCCTCTGTCATCCTCGAGTCCTTTCCTCAACCCCGCGATGCTGAACGCCTGGCACGGCGTTCCGCCGACGAGCAGGTCGATGTCCCCCTCGTAGTCCTCGGGCATGATCTTGGTGAAGTCGCCGAGGTTCGGTACGTCCGGAAACCTCTCGGCGAGGACGGCGGAGGGGAACCGCTTTATCTCCGACACGAAGGCGCAATGCCATCCGAGCGGCCTCCATGCGATGGAGGCAGCCTCGATGCCGCTGCATACGCTTCCGTATCTCATTTCGTGTCCTTCGCTTCCTGGTTCAAGTCCGTGCGGCCTTTCGGCCGCTTGAGGGGCCGGACACACCCTGCGGCGGTCAAGAAACAGCAAGAACCCCGCCGCCGCCTCGGAGACACCCGCCTCCTTGGCGCACGAGGATGTTTATTGCCGCGCCTCGCGTTTTTTCCGTTGGAATTCTCCGCACCGGCGACAATGAAGCATCCGGGGATGTTTATTGCCGCGCCCGAAAATAATTCAGTTTTTTCAATTTATTTTTCGGCTTGGGAGTAAGATATATTTGTGGTAAGGAAAATTTGTATAATTGAATTAGAGAAAGGAGGTGATTGAAGTGCTATTCACTTTTTAGGCGATTATCATCGCAATCGTAATTATCATCGTGTTCTGCTAACACGATAGGCATCTTCCCGATTTTCGGGAAGATGCCCATGTTCACCTTGCGTGCGCCTTGCGCAGCTCGGAGAGCTTCACCTTCGGACGCTCCTTCTTCTTGACGCGCTGGTCGGTGCCTTCGAGTACGCATCCGCACATCGAGGCCGCGACGGCGTTGCCGACCATGCCGTCGAACCAGTGGTTGTCGTGCGCCTCCGGGCGCATCTTCCACTCCTCGACCTTGCGCCCGCGTCCCTCGGTCTTGACGCGGTACTCGGCGGTGAGATGCTCTGCGAATAGGACGTGCGTCTCCTGGCTTCTCCCCCAGAGCGTGACCGCGCCACGGTCGCCTGGGGCGGTCAGGAGGCGGCTCGCCACAAAGCTCTTCCAGTAGTTCGTGTCGAACACGACGTGCCTGACCGCCCGCTTGCCTCGTATGTTCGGCATCCGCCAGTTGTGCCCGACGCGGTCGCCCGCCGCCTTCTTGTATTCGCTCATGGGCTTGGAGGACGCGCCGATGTACTTGCCGTGGCTCGGGAGGATCACGTTTGCGAAGCGAGACTCGCGGCAGAACTGGTACACGACCTCCGTCGACTGACCCCAGTTCGCGTCGACGAGACACCTTTCGATGCGCATGGAAGCGCCGTCGTCACGCGTGAACTCCATCGAGATGTACTTCTCGGTCAGCTCCTTGAGGCCCGCGTAGATGCAGCCCTCGAGCCCCGTCCTCGGATGCTTCGACTGAAGGGTCGGGTTCGCGTCGGCGAGCGAGAAGTACCGCCGTCTCTGGTCGGGCCACGCGCCGTAGTCCACGACTACGCCGGTGAACTCGTCGCTCCACGCGCACACGACGTAGAAGAGCAGCGTCTTCTGGACGTCGATGAACATCGTGAGGTGGTTCGCCCAGATCGGCACCGCCCTCTGCGAGAAGCCGTTTAGCCGGTCGAGGATGCCGTCCACGGTGAGCTGCTCCTCCGTCCCCAGGTCCTCCGGCAGCGGGTCGTTCTGGTATTCGGCCCAGAACGCCGCCTCGTCGGTGAGCTTGAGGTTCATCGCATGTTGCACGGCGGAGATCTCGTCGTAGTTGAACCGGGCGGGCCACGACACCACCGCACCCGCGTCCATCTCAGCCTGATGCTCCCGGTAGAACTCGGTCGCCTTGGAGAACGTGCCTTTCTCGCGAAGCTCGTCGGCGCGAAGGTCGGCGTAGCGGTTCCACAGCTCCTCGTTCCGAGGCATCTGGTAGAGCATCTTGCACCGCTCGCCGTTCCACTCCGGATGCTTCGACTTGTCGAGTATCTGCTCGGCCATGTCTCCTGGGCGGATCACCGTGCAGGGCATGATGCCGGATATCTTCCTGCCCGGACCGGCAAGGCCGAGTATGTCCCCGGCGAGGACGCGGACGCGCTTGCGCGTCTGCTCGAGCGACCCGGCAGACTCGCTCGTCTGCGGATCGTCGATCACGACAAACTCAGGGCGGATCGTCCTGCCGTCCGGCTTCTTGTATTTCATGCCGCGTATGCGTCCCGTTATGCCCGCCACGCGGACGAGGACCCCGGACGAGGCCGCTCCGCGAATCGTCGGAAGGACGATCTCGTTCGCAGTCCAACAGCGGTTTGCGATTCCCTCGAGGCAGGCTATCGGGTAGCACACCTCCGGGAAGTCGGCGGCGAGATGCTCGTTCACCTCGAGCTCGGTCTTGATCGAGTCGAGGATCTCGAGCGCGGCGGACTCGGACGCTCCCACCACGACCACGAACTCGCGGTGTCCGTACAGCATCGCCCAGATGGCTGCGGACTCGGTGAGCGACGACTTGCCCGACCCGCGTGACATGGCGAGGGCGAAGAGACCGCCCTTGAGGACGGCCTGCTGTATCTTGGCAATCGCCCGCAGATGGTCTTCCGACCACTCAAGGACGTACACCTCCGGGAAGTAGGTCTCGCAGAATAGCCTGAAGTCGAATCGGCACGATTCCTTCCGGGCCTCGTTCTCGACGGCAGGCAGCTCGCCGATGTCGCGTCCTTCGAGCGAACGCTCCGCCGAGCGGCGGGCGGCGTCCGCCCGCGCCGCTTCGTAGCCCTGCGCCTCCTCCGGCGGCGTGTTGTGCCGGTCGACGAGCCACGCGAGGTAGCTGTAGAAGTTCAGGCAGCGGCTGTCCTCGCGGCTTGATATGCGGTAGCCGCCCTGCTCGAAGTGGCGGTATATCTGCGTCGAGCTAAGGACGGTCCCGTAGTCCGTCGAGTTCATGAGCCTGACCATTTCAGTCGGCTTCAGCTTCGACAGACTAATCGCCATGACCGTTCTCCCTCATCAGAATCCAGGCGGCGTACTTGAGCATGTCAATCGTCCCGTCGGCATTTGACGGTGCGCCCGAGGCGAGGTCGGCGGCGACCGTCTCCTCCGTGATCGTGCGGGACCCGGCCGCCTTGAGCGCGGTCACGAGCTCCGCGACCTTCAAGGCCCTCGCGTCGGCCCTTGTGCTGTTTTCCGGCATTCCACACTCCTGAAAAAAAGATTCTTTATGCGGTTGATATCCTCCGCAGCTTACGGCATCATGTCCGGCGTCGAATCACGACAAGAAAGGACATACGCGATGAGCAAGAAGAAGACAACGGCCACGACGGCCACGAAGAAGAACACCCGCGCTGCGGCAAAGCCCGCCGCGATCAAGGCGACGGAGGCGAAGGCCAAGCCAGCGGCCCCGAAGGCGGAGGGGAAGAGCAAGCTATCCCTCCTCTCGGCGGCGGCGGCCGTCCTCGCCGAGAGCGACGAGCCGCTCAACTGCAAGCGCATGATCGAGCTTGCGAAGGAGCGTGGCCTGTGGACTCCCGGCGCGGGCAAGACGCCAGAGCAGACCCTATACTCCGCCATCATGCGCGAGATCAAGGACAAGGGTGACGCGGCGCGTTTCAGGAAGTCTCCTCTCCGGGGCCACTACCTCGCGCCGGTCTCCGCCAGCTGACGATGCCCCACACGGCGAACGCGAGGTGGACGAGATCGAGAACCATCCTCGCCCAGAGGTGCTGGTACACGTCCACCCCGATCCAGGCCGCGTTCACGACCGTCCACACGTAGAAGCAGGATATCCGCTTCTTCACGTTCAGCGCGGTCCCGACGAGGGACATCGCGGTGATCGACCAAAGGAAGGTCTGGAACGCGGCCTCATTCATTTCCGAAAAGCCCCTCCATGCAGGCCTGCGCGTAACCGGGCTCGCGCAGCCCGAGCAGGTCGACGACGTGCGACGGCGGCTCGCTCTCGACGTGCGTTTCGAGGAGCTTGTCTGCCTTGTCGAAGAACGAGACGCGGATCTCCGGCCGTCCGATGCAGCAGCTGATCGCGCAGCGCACCTCGTCGAGGCGATGCTCGCGCAGATACTCCAGGGCCTTCACGCGGGCGAGTATGTTCAATGTCACGTCCGCCTTGCTCGGGTCCTTGCCCCAGGGGGAGCCGCCGCCGATCTTCGAGTTGCCGCCGTAGAAGTCCGCGACGAGCTTGCGGCCCGTCGTGCCGCAGTCGCCGATGGAGCCGTGCTTCACGTACCGCCCCGTTCCGTTCACGATGACGCGGCAGTCCGATCCGAGAATCGACTGCACGTAGTTGCGGATCGTGCCGGTCGCCGCCTCCTCGCACTCCAGGCGGATCGGGATCGCCACGACGCATTCGACAGGAAGCCCGTCCTCGACCGTGACCTGCGTCTTCACGTCGAGTCCGCCGAACCGCCTCAAGTAGAGCTCCTGCGCGACCATGCGGGCGAGCCAATAGTCCTTCGGCATGTTGCCGCGAGACGGATCGTCGACGGCAAGCCCCCAGAAGATGCCCTGGTCGCCCCAGCCCTCGCGGTTCACGCCCTGGGCGATGTCCTCCGACTGCCGCGATATGTGCGTCACGACCTCAAGGCCGCTGCCGCTGATGACGTTGCCTTCTCCCCATTGCGCGAGGTACTCGTCCGTGTATCCGATCCGCCGGATCGCCTCGCGGCAGAACTCCGCGAGTTCGGAACCGGTGAAGCGGTAGCGCGATGTGATCTCGCCCGACAGCGTGCAGAAGCAGTCCTTAAGCTGCACTTCGAGTGCGACCCTCGCGTACGGATCGCGCTCGAGATGGCGGTCGAGGATGTAGGATGCGACGTAGTCGCAGGTGCGGTCGGGATGCCCGACGGCGCAGTATTCGGATGTCTGTATCATTCAGCGGTTCCTTTCAGCGTTTTCTGGTGTGAAGCGGCCGTGTACAGTGCACACAGCCCAAAACATCTACGACGACATCTACACCGTCCCGCACTTCGAGAGAGGGTAAATGTGCCGGTATATCGGCGAATCTCGGGGAGTTATCGCACATTTCTCCGTTCCGACCGTGTGCTTCCTGCGCACTCTACGCGATGTCACCCGACACTATAGGTGCATCGCCTGCACACGACTGCACGGGAGTGAGCGCCTGCCAGTCGCAGCCCTCGCCGTGTACGTTCTCCGCCCAGCGACGGCGGATCACGTCGCAGTACTTCGGATCGAGCTCGACGCATCTGCACACGCGCCCGGTCTGCTGGCAGGCGACGAGAGTAGAGCCGCTGCCGCCGAACGTGTCGAGCACCACGTCGCCGCGCTTCGTGGAGTTCTTGAGGAGATAGCACAGCATCTCCGTCGGCTTCATGGTCGGATGGACGTCGTTCTTCTTCGGCTTGTTGAACTCCATGACCGTGGTCTGGGAGCGGTCGCCGTACCAGCTGTGCGCCGCGCCGTCCTTCCAGCCGTACAGGCATGGCTCGTGAATCCACTGGTAGTCCTGCCGCCCGAGGACGAGGGCGTTCTTCTTCCAGACGAGGCACTCGCGGACACGGAGGCCCACGTCGAAGCATGCTCCACGGAAGTTGTACCCCTCCGAGTCCGCGTGGAACACGTAGAATGCCGCACCCGGCTTCATTGCCTTTTCCGCGCACCCGAAGGCTGTGCGCAGGAATTCGCGGAACTTCGAGTCCTCCATCGAGTCGTTGCGGATCGTCTGCCCGTCCGAGCCGTGGTAGTCCACGTTGTAGGGCGGGTCGGTCAGCCAGCAATCGGCCTCGCCGTCGCCGCAGACCTTCGCCACGTCCTCCGCCTTCGTGGAGTCGCCGCAGACGAGGAGATGCCTGCCGAGGACGTACACCTCGCCGGGCTTCGACACCGCCGCCTCCGGAACTTCCGGCGCATCGTCAGGGTCGGTCTGCCCGACCTCGACCGTGTCGCCGCCCAGAAGCTCGTCGAGTTCCGACGTGTCGAAGCCCATCGTCCCCATGTCGAAGCCAGCCTCCTGGAGCGCCTTCAGCTCGGCCTTGA
Source organism: uncultured bacterium (assembly GCA_902799385.1). Taxonomy (GTDB): domain Bacteria; phylum Verrucomicrobiota; class Kiritimatiellia; order RFP12; family UBA1067; genus UBA1067. The sequence goes on from CADCAK010000002.1 coordinate 113,182, forward strand.
GCAGGTCCATGTTCCACGTCGCAACCTCGCCAGTCTTGTTGTCGGCGATCCGCAGGGCGCGTTCCTGCTCCGGCGTGAGGTGCTCGACGACGATGGCGGGGATCGTGTCGGCCCCCAGCTCCTTCATCGCCTTGACCCGCGTGTGGCCATTGATTATGACCTTGTCCTTGTTCACGATGATCGCGCCGATGAAGCCGTACTGGCGTATGGACGCGACCACGCCCGGCACGGCCCCGTCGTTGTCTCGGGGATTCCCCGGATACGGCTTCAGGTCCGCGATCTTCAAGTTCTGAATCGTTGTCATTTCTGTGTGTCTCCTGCGGTTCGGAACCGCAGCCACGGGAGGAGCGGGCAGTCTCCTTTCGGCATCGCCAGCAAGCCGGTTCTGGACCCGGACAGGTCTTTCCCCGCCAAAACAAACTCTGCTCAACTTCCTTGCTCCTTCCCGCGCCCCGCTTTCTGGAGCCCCCTGGGGAGGAACCGTTGCCGATTTTCGAGGACCGGCCCCGGCCGCCTTGTGTGGGCTTCATTTTGGGGTTGGGCTGCGGGCGGTCTGCCTTGCGCGGCGCGAACGTGGCGCGTTCTGGGCGGCTTTCTGCGCGTTTTGGGCGCTGGGCCTTTGGAACGAGCGCGTCTGCTTGGCGCGTTGGCTTTCCGCAGGGATGGTTATTGCCGCGCCTTGGGATTTTTCCGTAAGCCTTAAGCCATACGGTTGGAATAAAAATGTGGTATAATATTATGAGTCTTTGACATGTCTTTTTGTTATCTGGAATTGCGGACTGAGCGAGTAGCACAAGAAGTGCGTCCTAACAGATCATGCAGGATCACACCCTGCCTCGCTCACCAGATTAGGTGGTTAGGTTGCCATAAATCATTGGCAGGCCACCTAACGCAAATAAGGATAACATAACCATGAGAATGGACAAGACATAGAGAAGATGGTATCAGCGATTCAGCTTCTGGGTTCTGCTCTTCTTAACGGCTGCCGTAGCTGATTTCGCCTATGTAATGTGGGTGATGACATATTAATGATACCGGGTGCGGGCGAAGCAGTCGCCCGCATCTTGTTTTGTCGGCACCTCACGCGCGCGATACGTGCAACACGCAAAAAGGGCCGGAGAGGGTGTTTTACGCGCACACCCCCATCCCCCCGCCGACAGATCGACAAATAGGTGTGGAGAGAGAAGAAGAGTATATTTACACTACTTTTTCCCTCTCTTTGCACACTTTCACCGGAAATCTTATGTCGGCATTTATGTCGGCGTTATGTCGGCACCCGCCGACACAAGGGGCGGTTTTAAGGAGTCTTATGTCGACATTGCCGACACTTGCCGACACAACGCCGACACAAGGCATGGGATCGTCAGCAGCGCAGCACGAAATCGAGTAGGGGGAGTTCGACTCCCCCTCTCACACCACGAGGCGTGCCCCTTATGGCACCTCGCGGTTTCCGTCAACGGGATATAGCGAGCGGAATCAGCCCCTGTTCTGCAAACCACTTGTTGCCCATCGCCTCGTTTGCCTGCGGAGTCCCTGCCATCCTGTACCAGCCCTTGCCGCTTCCCGCGAGAAGCCACGCCCTCCGTTCGGGAAGGCCGTTCTTCACGAGGAACTTGGCTATTGCAAACCTTCGTTTGCACTGCTTGAGCCGATAGCACCGCAGTTTCCTTCTCAACCATCGCTCGGTTTCCGTCAGCCACCACTTTGCGTTTGCCAGCCTGTAGTATTCAAGCCATCCGCGCAAGTAGGTGTTGACCTCTCCGACCACCGCCTCGAACTTTCGTCCGCGGTTGCGTCTGGTGAGTTCCCTCAGCCTGCCCCTCATCCTCTCCTTGCTCTTCTTGGAGACGCGCAGTTGGCCTTTCCCGCCTATCGTGTGGCCGAGGAAGGAGCATTCGCGGCTTGGCGCGACCTTGCTCTTCGCCTCGTTCACCTTCAGCCGCAGTCTGCGGACGATGAACCGCGTTATGCCTTTCATCACCCGCTCCCCGGCCTTCTGCGACTTGACGTAGATGTTGCAGTCGTCGGCGTATCGGCAGAACCGATGGCCTCTGCGCTCCAGTTCCTTGTCGAGTTCGTCGAGGACGATGTTGGCCAAGAGCGGGGACAGCGGGCCGCCCTGCGGCGTTCCCTCCGTCCTGCTCCGGCATACTCCGTCCTGCATGAGGCCGACCCGAAGGAACGCGAGTATGAGCCGCAGCACGCGGCTTTCCCGCAGGTCCCTTGCGAGCCTTGCCATGAGCCTGTCGTGGTTCACCTTGTCGAAGAACTTCTCCAAGTCGAGGTCAACCACGATGCCGTAGCCTCCCTCCACATACGCGCTTCCTCGCTTGAGGGCGTCGTGTGCGCTCCGGTTCGGCCTGAACCCGTAGCTTGATTCCGAGAACACCTTCTCGTACATCGGCATGAGCACTTGCGCCAACGCCTGTTGCACGATGCGGTCTTTCACCGTCGGTATTCCCAACTGCCGCCTGCTCCCGTCGGGCTTGGGGATCTGAACGCCCCTCACCTCGACGGGCCTGTATCTGCCGCCGAGCAGTTCGCTTCGCATTTCCCGCAGAAGCGTCCAAGCCCTTTCGTCGAACGCCTTGACGGTCATCCCGTCCGTTCCGCCCGACCCCCTGTTGGACTTGACGCGCTTCCACGCCCTCACGAGGTTGCCGAGGTCGGCCACCCGCTCCATGAGGTCTTTCCCTTGCGCCGGTTCTTGTTCCCTCTTCACGGGCTTTTGAGAACCCTGTCCGCGCCTATCTCGGCCTTTCACTTCGCCGCCTTCGGCCGACAGGCTGTCCCCGAAGCCAAAGGTCATCTGGCCTTCGGGGTCTCTTTTCCTTCTCTTTCTGCCCATGCGATTCCGTTCCCCGCGCTTGCTGACTGATTCCGCCCTTCGCCGCCGAGGTCGGCTACTATGGCTTCTGCTGACTTCTCCCCGCCCGTCCCCCGCCCTCGCGGACGGCGTAGTGCTTTCGCACAGACGAGGAGACCTCCCGGAATAAGATACCTGTCTTTCGCCCGGCGGGACGCGGATTTACCACCTCGCTACGGTTAGGGTTGGGGCTTCGCCATCCATGGCTGGCTTGCCCGCGAGAAGGCCTTGTATCCGCTTCCTGTTCGTGTCCTCCGGGTTTCGCCTCTGACTTCCTTCGCCCGCACCCTCGCGAATGCAAGTTTGTCTTCGGCTATTTGGTTCCTCCTAACTGGCCCATTGGAGACTTTCACTCCAGACCTTGTATCATGTCCTGCGTACCATCAAAAAAGGCGGAGGGTCGAAACCCTCCGCCTTTCGGAAACATCGCGTTTCCATGTCTCATGCCGCCAAGCGGGGTGACTGGCGAATGGCGCGACGCATCGCACTTTGGTTGCGCAGCAGGAGCGCATTGTCGAGCACGGTCGGAAACACACAGACATCGCGCCCGGCGACGCTGTCGTATTTCAATCCCGCTATGACATACGCAGAAGGACGTTCGAGTTCGACGTCTTCGTCCGTGAGAAAGACCGGAAGAGCATACTGCACGCGCGTAAGAACCGAATCGCCGTTCCAGACGAGGTCCTTCTCTGCACCACCGTAGAACATCGTGGGTTCCCACTTGTCGGGTGCATCGAGGACGTTCTTGAGCGAATCGACGAGACGTACGAACGCAGAGCCTGGGTCGGCGACGATCTCCTCCCCGAATTCAGCGGGGAAGCGGTCGGCGTGGTCGCCGAAGATATGCTCGATGTTGATCGCCTCTTCCACACAGATCGGACGGCGGAACGCGGAGTCGAGACGAGCGAGTTCCGCTTCGACCTCTGCATAGCTCACCGTCATCGTAGTTTCCGGCAGATACTCCGCAAGTTCGGCGGGGCCGCCGCCGATCTCCAGTGAAACCCACCACGACCTCAACGCCTTGCGCTTCATGACGAGTGTGATGGCGTTGCCGCAAAGATCTGCGACAGGCAACGGAACGAGGATCGTGTCATCTGTCTTGCCCGCGATCTTGTAGCACCACCAGGCATCGAAGATCGCCGCGTTGCAGCCCACGTCGTCGACATCGCCTCCGACAGCGTTCCTGATCGCCAGCTGGACGTCGTCGAGATTCTCGATGTAGTCCGTGATGTCGCCGAAACCAGCGATTGACTTTCCATCGCTGTCGGTGAACAGGAACTCTGACGCGCGAAACGACGCGCCGACGAAGCGAGGGCGCGACACGTCCATGCGCAGATAAACTTCACCGTCGCCGAGACGAGGGGAAGTCCTGCCCGTAGGAACGAGTATCGCGGAGCCGCTACGGATGCGTTGCGGAGGGAGATGTCCGCCAACCGGCGAAAGAGATTCTTCCCCGGCGACGTTCACTCTGCGCATGACGATCACGCCGTTGTCCCTGCGACCTTCGACGAACGAGACGAGTTCGCGGTTGACGTATTCTGCCATCCTCTCGCGGAACGGCACCGAGACGCGGGGGTTGTCCATGATCCACCCCAGCGACGCGCCGAGCGCGTGGCGGACGTTCATGAACACCGGCGAAACATCGACCAGCCGCTTTCCGCAGTATCCGTTGAGGGCCTTGCGGATAAAGTTGTTGGCGACGCTCACGTCTGCGCGTGTGTGCCGTTCAAGTCCGAGGCGACGGAGTGCCGCCTCGGAATCGTAGGAATGGTCACAAGACCTTCTTGAGTCGAGTGACAATGCGATCATGCCGCCACCTCCTGTTCCTGGCTGTGGCGGATGCTCCCTGCGACAAGAATAGACTCGTCCCGAGTCCTTCCCGTAACAGGGTCGATGGGCCGAAGCACCATGACGGCGTCGACCGACGAATCGTGCGTAGATGCGCACGAGTTATTTTGAGGCATAATTGTCCTCCTTGTGCCGAAGCACGGTTTATGAACAAGTACGCCCGTTCTCAGACGATGAAGTCGAATGACGAGACACTTAGTATCTATCAACAGTATCATCTATGGAGATCGGCAAACTCGGCATCGACTCAAAAGTCAGATCCCGATTATCGCGTTGCAATGCGTTGTTTGCTTTGCTTTGATATGCGCTGCACGCGTTGTTGCCTACAAACTGGACTCGGCAAGTCCCTATACATCATATACGTAGCTAAGATTCACTCGACCGAGTTGATCGGCCGTTTTAGCCCGGACACCTCCGTGAACATTCCTATGGTGTTGCGCTCACGCAACAAAAAAGAGGGCCGCCATCGCTTGACCGTGCGATACGGTTCGGCATCCCACGCCGTCCTTTTTTGGGATTGTTGTTGTTCTTGTTACCGTTGGACACTCCGTCTCCTCTTGCCGAGAAGAGAGTTCATGCCAACCCACACAGCATCTGTCTCTGCTTCAATTCAACTTCACGTGTTGTCAAAGATCGAGCGGCTCGACGACTTGTCGAGTTGGCGGATAGTATATCATATCGCGTCCCCGGATTCAATGCGGAACGAATCAAAAATACTTTCACGGGACCGAAAATACATCTCCGCCCCTGGCACCTTTCTCGACGCGCAGATCGCCACGGGCGATGAGTGTTTCAAGGACACGCTTCAGCTCGTCCTTCTCCATCCTGACAAACCGAAGGATGTTGCGGTACGAAAGGCTACCGCCCTTGGCAGTGATCCTCTGCATGACACGCTTCATCTGCCGGTCGAACTCGCCGTCGTAGGCGTAGAGCCCGGCCATGAAAAGCATTCGTCTCGTCGCGTGGAACACAAGCGTGTGCGCCCACGCGATGTCATCCTCCTTGATGACCGGCGCATTGGCGTTAGCAGAGATTGCGCGGACGAGAGCGAACTTGGAAACTTTTTCAGCTGCACGTGCCCAGAGGGCGAGTGCGCACTCGTTCGCGTTCGACGACTGCTCGTGTTTCGCATACATCGCGTCAGCCTCGCCACGCACGTCCTTGAGGAGAAGCTTGGCCTTCGCCTCCATCGGCACCGTGCGAGGCTGGGGAAACTCGGAGAAGAGCGCGTTCTCGTGGCCGATCCTGATGAGGTCGGTGATGTCCGATAGCACGCGCTCCGGGAACTCTTCGGCGACTGCGTTGTTGTTCGCCTCACCGCGCTTCCCAGCTTCGAGCACGAGGCAGCGTGCGAGCAGTCCGTTCGCCATAACGCGCTCGGAGAGCGATGCGTAGAAGAACTTGGGGACCGCCGTCCCGAGGAAAGTCAGGTGCGGCTGAATGATGCAAGAGGAACTCGCGGGTTGCCCGCGCTGCAGGGCCTTCTTGCGCATGATGTGAACACTGTTCGACTCGGAGTACATCCGCAGCAGCATCGAGTTGATCATCTCCGCTCGCGTGTCCTTCATCTTTACTGTATTAAAAAGCGTGTCGGCCTCATCGATTTGAAAGAACATGCATGGATTAGAGAGGAAGGAGTCTTCCAGTCCTTCACCGCTGGCGAAATAGTCGCCCATCTCGGAGGCAAAGCCCTTGAGGGCTGCGAGCGACACGTTCACGCCGCGAGGGTGCTGCTTGCCCGTCCCCGACGCGGCGAGGGAGAGAAAGTACAGGTTCGGGCGCGTGTCGAACTCGTCCTTGTACTTACGACCAGAGAGGTGGCCGAGAAGCGCGAACGCCCCCGCGAAGGCCAATGCTCGGTTCGGGTACGGCGCGGTCCGGAGCGTGTAGCCCATCAGTTCCGATACAAACCCAGGAACGTCGAATAGCGCGTCGGGGATCGGTCCGGGGTCTGCAATCTCATCCGTCCTGTCGTCCCGATCTTCCGCCGTGTCAGGTTCTGATCGTGTGCTTTCCGCGCATATAGTGTCCGACAATATAGCCGAAATATCGACGTCCGCAGTAGTGTCCTTAGCGCCATAGCCCATGTCGATCAGCGCAGCGGTCGCAGCCTTGAAGTCGTTTGCGTGTTCAAGGAGCGCGAACACCTGGTAGGCGTTGTACCCCCGGTTAGGCTCGAACGGCGCTGCGTTGCTGCTGAACACGAAGAACACGCCGTCCTTTAGAGTCGCCGAGTGGCCGAGGCGCGGGTCCTTTCCCGGCCTCGTCCAGAGCTCGTTGCCGTCGCTCTTTGTGCCGCACAGCGTCCAGCCGTGCGCCTGCAGATACGGGCGAGGATCGCCCCGCGAGGCGAAATCATCGCCCGGTCTCGTGAGGAATCCCGCCGTGGGCGGCGCAGGTGCGGCCACAGCGGGGGCAGGTGCGCTTTCCCGCTCCTGGACAGCCGGATGCTCGTCCAGCTCGCGGGCCGCCGACAGGAGGGCTTCACGCGCCTCCTGCGGAATCGTCGGGATGTGTGCAAAGTCGCCCTGTTCCAGCGTATAGCCAGGAGACGGGGCGCAGAGGAAGAGACCGGCCTCTCCGCGAGTCTCGACAAGGGTGGCGATCTTGCCGTTCCGGACTCCCTGCGCAAGTTTCTGGTTGCCCTCTACGGCCCCGGCGCAGCGGTAGACGACGTGCTTCCCGCCGGAGGGTGTGCACTCGACAACAAGCTCCGACAGCAGCGAACTGTCGATCTTTGCACACCATGCGGGGTACGCCTCGGCCTTCTGGTCGAAATCGATGCACTCGAGGTTGCCGGACACCGCGCCCGCGACCACGCACAGCGCCTCGTGCCCGTTTGAGAACCATGCCTCGACCTCGATCTCCGTCGGGAGACGCTGGCTCCAGGTCTTCCACGCGCCCACGGCGGGCCGTTTCCTCGCCTTGACGGCGGGGAGGACGGAAAGCCTCGCCTTGAGGTAGGCTGCGGCGGTCTCTGCTGGTATCGGCGTCATGGCTTTGTTTATTGCCCCTCCCGGCTGTTTTTAAGGTTTCGCCTCGCCGATTCGATTACGCACCCCCACTGGCTCGACGCAGACTTGTCGTCGATCCTTGCCGCAAACGAACATACGATCCACACCAGGACGCAGAGGACAAGTATTCCGACGACGTAGGGGATCGACCTCCACGCCATCATGATCGCCCGCTCCTTCAGGGTAGGCTCTGGTTCGTATTCGTCATATTCCATAGTCATCCTCAAAAAGGCAGATCGTCAAAATCCTCCTGGTCGAACGCATCCTCGCGGAACGGGCTGTTGTCCGGAAGATCGCCCGGTGTGCTTGCTACGACGTCTGGATACCTCTCGCCGGTCACGCGCCGCAAGGTGATGTCCTTCGTCTTCTTGACCATGCCCATGAACTCGAGCTCGAGGAAATCGTCCACGGTGGCCGGTACCTTCACATCGTCGGAGGCTCGTCTGGCGAGAAACCATTTCTCGAACTTCATCCGGGCGAAGCCCGTGTGCTCCGGGCATATCCACTCCGAGTATCTTTCGTTGAGTCCGCACCAGTACGTGACCCTGACGGTTCTCGGCGCACCGGGCGGAGCGTTGCGCTTTGTCCAAGGCTCGTACTCCACGTCTGTGACCTCAAGGGTCTCGGTCGTGACCTCGCCGGAGATCGGGCCAAGCGTCGAAGCCTCGCTCTCGATGCGGATGCGCTTTTCCGGCTGCGGGAACTGGTGCCCGCAGTTCGGGCATGTCATCACGTTGAGCGGCATCATCGTCTGGCACTCCGGACAGGACTTCGCCAGAGGGCCGCGTTTCTCGCCCGTGCGCTCGCCTGGAGGGCGCAGCTGGTCAAGGCACCCGTGCCTCTCGATGTTGTGCGCGAAGTCGAGTATGAGGCAGTCCTGCTTGCCCGTGTCCGGCGAAAGACGCGTCCCACGACCGCACATCTGCAGGAGAAGCCCAGGACTCATGGTTGGACGGAGAAGCGCGACGCAGTCGATGTTCGGCGCGTCGAATCCCGTCGTCAGGCACTCGACGTTGCACACATACTTGAGCGGCCCCTTCGTCCCTCCGAAGAGGTCCGTCTGGATCGAGCCGCCCTTGAAGCGGTGGAGGATGTCCGCACGCTCCTGGGACGATGATTCGCTCGTCACGACCGCGCACTCCTCGCCGGAGAATCGGGAGATGAGCTCCGCCGCCTTCCGGCAGTGCGCTATCGACGAACAGAACACAATGACACTCTTGCGCTCCTGCGTTCGCTCGACGATCTCGCGGCAGGCGCTCGCCACGACCCGGTCCTCCATCATCGCCGCCTCCACCTCCTCGGCCACGAATTCACCTGCACGGACGTGGAGGTTGTCGAGGTTCGCCACGACCCTCCCGGACTTTGCCACGAGCTTCGAGAGGAATCCCTTGTCGATCAGCTCCTTCAAGCCGATGGAGTACGATATCTCGTTGAAGAGGTTTTGCGGCTGACATATGAGTCCGCCCTTGAGGCGATAAGGCGTCGCGGTCATTCCGATGAACCGGATCTTCGGGTTGATCTTCCGAAGCCCCTCGACGAACGTCCCGTACATTCCCTCGTCGTTCGGCTGGATCATGTGCGCCTCGTCGACAATGCAGATGTCGCGATGACCGAATATCTCGGCTTTGGAATACACGGACTGGATGCCCGCCACTATCGCGGGCGCGTCGGTGTCGTACTTCCCGAAGCCTGCGGAGTACATCCCCGTCTTGACGTCGGGAGAAAGGATGTTCAGCTTCTCCAGATCCTGCTCGAGAAGCTCCTTCACATGGCAGAGGAGGATAACGCGCCCGCCCCACGCCTTAACTGTGTCGGACATGATCTGCGCGGCGACCCACGACTTCCCTCCGCCGACCGTGATCTCGATGCAGGGATTGGTCTTCTTCTCCCGCAGATGCCTGTAGGTCGCAAGCACGGCGTCCCTCTGGTAGTACCGAAGCTCCGCCATTGCTCACGCCTCTCTGAAAGTTCTTGTGCTGCCTGTTTCCATCGCTGTTCCTTGTTGGGCCGTTCAAGGTGCGGCCTCGCACGCGTGTGTGCGCCTGTAGTCCTCTTTCTTCTCGATGACGATGTACACCTTGCCTCCTGGAATCGGATCGAGCATCTCGATGTGGAGTATCTTCACCTGCGAGTCGTCCCGCATCGCGCCTGCGTGTACAAGCGAGTCCTGAAGGCACTTCATGCAGTTGTCCGCATCGCGCCGCCGCCGGTCGGGAGGATAGAGGTGGACCGTGAGTGCGAGTTCGCCCTCGATTGGCTTGATCCCGCCCAGGCGCGAAACCGCCATCATCCGATAACGTCGGCCCTCGCGGCTTATCAGCACACGCGGGCCTACGTGCCGATAGTAGCGGTTCACGCTGGGCGGGTAGCCAAGCGTGAACTCGTGGCGCGTCACCACGGCTTCTCGCCTGCGCCGGTCGGGGCGTTGGACTGAGCGGGCTGCGCCTGCTCGGGCGCGGCGGGCTTGTCCTTCGCCTTCCACCCCTTGATCTCGTTCTTCATCTCGCCCCTGTTGTCAGCAACCTGGACGACATGCGCGATGATCGGGATGTTGTGCAGGTCTTCCTTGCACCTGGGCCGAAGAACGCCAGTGGCGTGGCAGATCGACGAGAGCTCGCGCTTCGCCATCTCGACCGCAGCCGTGCTGGGGTTCTTGAGGTTGAGCCTCGTCCAGAGCACGCGCTTGGCGTGTTCGCCGCTCACGACCTGGCACTGCAGCTCGAGGTACGAGCCAGTGCCGGACTTCGTCGGCTTGTTCTGGGACTTCACGATGGCGACCTCGTAGTCGCCCTCCGGGATCGGCGCGAATCCGCTGTCGAGCGGATCGACCGTAGTTGCATCGAAGAAACACTCTTCCATGAGTTTATTCCTTTTCTTGTTGTTTTGTTGATCGGGGCTGTTGTACGCCCGTCGGGTTCGACCGTCCGCGCTTCCACGTCCTTCCAGGGCAGACGATGTGAGTGACAAACGTCTGCCTCGGATATGTGCGCTGCACGGCGGTCTCCCCCGGCCGCATGATCCGCCCGCAGCGATCACACGGCATCGGGAAAGCTACTGTGAACTTACGACCCACCATTTGCGCCGTTCCCGGACTTGATGGCGGAGACCAGAGCGTCCCACGTGAACGGCATGGGGCCGGACGGGATGCCAAACCTGTTTTTGGCGAGCAGCCGCGTGTCGCCCACGCAGTAGAGCTCGCGCTCGCCGCCGTTCTTGCCGATCACGACCTTGCCGCCGGACGCGTCCTCCATCGTGCGGATTTTCGCGTAGGCGACGATGTCGTTCCATTCGACCACCCAATCGCGTATCGCCGCGATGAGGCGCGGCGCGGTCCGGCGGTCGGTCGTGCCGTCCGTGTATTTCACCGTCTCGTCGTGCGAGTGCGCAATCTGTATGATGCACATGTTCCGCTTGCGGCGGATCTCGTCGAGCAGGGAATAAACGTCCTTGCGGAACTGGACGAGCGCAGCGTCGTTGCCACGGTTGTAGCCGCCGTATGCCGCCGTGAGGAACTTCGCGCCAGCAGCCGCGCACACGCCGTCGGCGACGATGTTCTGGAGCGCGGAGAGGCTGTCGATCACAACAGTCTGGAAGTCGTGCGGCTCATCGCGGATTTCCTTGAGGTAGGCGATGAACGTGGCGAAGTCCTTGATGTGCGGCGTCTTCGCGCAGTCGATCTGGTCCAAGCCATCCTCGAGTACGAGAATGACAGGTTTTGGCGCGGTCGCGGCGAACGAACTCTTGCCCACGCCAGCATCTCCGTAAAGGAGGATTCTTGGGGGTGAGGGCGTCTTGCCGACGGTCAGTTTCTGGAGTAGAGACATTGCATTGTCCTTTCGTTTTCGTGTAGTTTCAGATGCGGTCGATAAGCCTTGTCTCGCGGAAGCGGGTGTACCACTCGTTCTTCTCGCGGCACTGGATGAGCTCGGCGATTGCCTTTTCGTTCTCCGCCTCGGCAAGGTCGAGGACTTCGTCAGCGTACTTGAAGGTCGCCGCCCTGTATGGAGCGGTCTTCTCAGACGCGATCAAGTACACGGGAAACTTCCGTCCGCTGACCTTTTCGAGAACGGCGCGATACAGTGCGAGCTGGAATCCGTAGCCGAACTTCCGGGCTTCGGACTCAAAGCCGGGAAGATCACTGGTCGTCTTCAGATCTACAATCCCGAAATCGCCGTTGAACCAGTCGAGGCGAACCTGCACGGGAAGCCCGCAGAAGTCCTTGACGCGGATTGTGCATTCCGCCTCGCCGTGTTCAAGTAACTGCTTCGCGTCAGGATGGTTCCACACCGATTGGGCCATCTGCTCGATCATCTCGAACTCTTTGCAGCTCACGACCTCCTTGCTCTGCTTCGCCATGAAGTCCTGCCACTTCTGCGAGGTGCGCTGGTAGGCCTGGCCCGTGCGCTCGTTGATCGGGCCGTCGCTGACGAGGAAGTCCCTCTGCCATGCGTCGTGACCCTCGAGCGTGTAGACATGGCAGGCGCGGCCGAACGCCAGCGCGGGCGACTCGGGCCGCTTCAGCTTGCCGGTCATCATGAGTGAGTACGTTAGCGGACACGCCCTGAACTGGGCTAGGTTGTGGGACGAGAGGTATCGTCCCGACGCTGCGTCGGCGTGGTACTGCTTCGCCGGAACGTCTAAGAAGTATGGTTCTTTCATGTTCAGTTTCCTTTTGGGTTCCGCAGGCGGGGAGAACCGTTCTCGCCCGCCCACGGTGGATGGTTATTGCCGCAGCTGCAGAAAGTTCCGTAAACTTTTCAGCAACCGTGGTCGTAAATCCGGCGTACCGCATCCTTCACGGCTGGCCAGAGTATGTCGTACAGCTCCCAGTCCGGGACGCCGATGATCTCGTGGATCTCAGCGAGCTTGTATCCCTCGCGCCGAAGGGAGAATATCCTCGCGTAGAGAGGATTCTGCTTTTCCAGCAGTTCAGTCACTACGTCGAAGTCGAACTTGAGGAGGCCCTCCGCGAAGCGGTCGCGGGGATCGGCGAATCCATCGACGAATGTCGGCGCGTCCTCGTCGTTACCGGCGATCTTGCAGTCACACGACACGGTCACGTTCTCCTTCTCGACCACGCAGGCGAGATGCCGCAGGCAGTGGCATAGCTCACGGGAGATGAACACATCTGCGAAACTCGGGAAGGAGCAGCGGTCGTTCGGCTTGAACTTCCGGTGCGCCTTCATGACCGCCGCCTTTAGACGGCTTGTGACCTCATGGCGGCGCGATTGCTTCTTCTCCTCGTTGGCGAGGACCTTGAACTTGGCCATCGCGACGTTGACCTTGGCCTCGATGTCGTCCATGACCTCTGCCGTGAACGGGTTATCGGGGCGAGTGAACCGATGTTTTTTCTTCATGCTTGCGTTTTCCTTGTTTCGCCCCGAAGCACCACGCTGGGGGGCAAAAAGGGCGCAAGCTCACCGGACACTCTGGACATTTTCGATGTCCAAAATGAGATCAAAATCGGAAGAATAAAACCTTCCCCTTACGTAGTAAGGGGAAGGTTTTATCCTTTTTTTACAAACTTTTACACCAGTTTGACACGCAGGACATTGACATTTTACAGATCGGAGTGTCAAATCTGTCAAACACAAGTGATCGTAGCAGTCCAAACTTTTTCGTTAGACTTGCAAGGGGGTAATTGATGCGGGTTTTACACGGCAAAACGGATGTAAAACTTTTTTATTATTTTTTTATCGTCCCCTCTTGCGCTCCTACATGCTGATGTGATATAATATGCGCCGCTTAGGGGAACTCTCCCCTCAGAGGAAAGGACACAGATACTATGAGCACCAAAGGATTCCTATCGACCTTGAAGCCGCTGGACGCCCAGCGACTTCAGAAGTCCGTAAAGGCAACCGTACAGAACAGCGGCCGCCTCACGTTCGCTATGGACGCGGTCAAGGACATGGAACTCTCGGAAGACAAGAGCATCATCATTCTTGCAGCCGAGGACGGCAATCTCGGAGCCGTTATCAGCCACAAGGGCGACCCGGAGGCATTCGTGCTGAAAAAGTGCGGGGCGTATTTCTACGTGTCCTTCAAAAATTACCTCCAGCAGGCTGGTGTGGACTACAAGAACCAGCGCGTGGTGTACGACATAACCGAACTCGACGAAGAATACAAGGGCAGGACACTCTACAAATTCGAGCGAAGGCTCCTGCCCAAGAACGCAAAGGATGATGGCGATGACGAGACGTCAGAGCAGCAGGAAGCCGACGAAACGCCACCATCCGCGCCAGAAGGCACCGCCACGCCTTCGGAGGGATCGGAGGCGAACGTTGTCGCCAAGAAACAACCGGAGGCGGCAGAGGGCGTTCCTGCGGCAAACTGCGGCAATCCGAATCCTGCAACCGAATCCGAAGCGACGCCTCGCCCGGAAAACGGAATAACGGAGGCCACCGCGCGATAGGGAGAGAAACGGAATGGTCGAGAAGCAGTCCGAACGCGACATCATGCCGGACGCACACGGAACCGGCAATTCCGACGGTGATCGACCCACCGCCGGAAAGCTATTTTGCGGGACTACCCGCAAAAACAGGAAGGAGAACAAGAACACATGAAGTTCAAGATCGAGAAGGCCAAGTTCCTTGAAGGCCTGGCATCAATAAGCAAGATACTGGCTGAATCAGACAAGGGGGAGTTGACCCTCATCGCCGAGGCGGTGAAGTCTTCGTCCGTCGAGTCGAGCGCATCATTCAGCAACGGACTAATAGTGAGAAACCACATGGGCGACAAGATGGTGTGCCCATATTGCGGAGGTGAAGTAGACATACTCTGCGGCGGACCGGACTTCGAGGAAGACTATGTCTGCCGCAGGTGCAACACATACATCGAGAACGAAATATTCGACTGCAAGCTCTACGAGGTCAGCGAACGTGCCGTCGCGGACTTCGTCGGCAATGCAATCGGAAAGCACTATGCACAGCCCTGCGGAGACAGGACGTACCGCATCGGAACGATATTCGGCAAGGACGCATTCTTCTCCGTCCGCCCAAAAGAGGGGTTCTTCAACTCCCACAACGAGGACACGGTTGTAATCCTCTGCGACAACTCAACCGTACCACGCGGCTGGGTGAACGACACCTGCAAGGCCGTAATGTTCGCGGAGCTGTTTTACGCCAAGCCCGGCTGCAAGGACATCCGCATCGCGGAGGACGTAATGGCCAAGCTCAAGCCCAAGGTGGAGCGCCTCCGCTTCGGGAAGAACCGAATCATCCACGAACGACGCGATCTGTGGCTTTCCGTCATCATGAACATGCTCGCGCATCCCTACTGCGGGACGGACTTCCGCAACGGCAGGCTGACGGGGGCGGCTGCGCTCTCATGGTTCAAGAAGGTACACCACGGCTTCAATATGAGCGCACGCACCCTGTCCCGCGACATGGACGAACTCCGATCCTTCAAGAAAGGAAGGGACAAATACGACAAGCACGAGCCAGTCCTCAGAGCGCTGCTAAAGCTCGTCGCCGATCCGTCCGTCACGCCAAAGCGTCGGTCGGAGATCTCCACGAACATAAGCGAACAACTTCTCAAGACTACAGCCGCGACGAAACGCAACGGCGGTGAGATGGTCGAGCTGCCACAGACAGGATGGGCAATCGGTGCAGACGGCCACAGCGAGCGCGTGTTGGCGACCTCCGGCGAGGCGATATACAAGCAAGTCGAGCACGCTATCGACAATGTGCGTTCGGTTGGTGAACACGCCGCATAACGTACGCCTTCCGCACACGAAAGCGAAGAGGCCGCCGGGATCGCTCCCGACGGCCTCTTGCTTCATCGCTTCTCCGCTCCTCACTCGATGCCGAGTTCCTTGTGCTGTTTCGACCAGAGGGGGCTTGTAAGTGTCATAAGCTTCGTCACCGACACCTCTGGCAGCTCGCCGTTGCGGATCTTCTCGACGATGACGGGCGATAGGAACGGGAAGCGGAGCATCTTCCCGAAGTAGGAGCCGTTGAAGCCGAGCGCGTCGGCGAGCTGCTTCTTGTCCCGGTACGTGCCGGAGGCGAGAAGCTCCAGCCATCTGCGAGCCTGCCGCAGGGCCTTCGGAACCGCCAGCGCAGGCGTGTCTGGCGTCGGCTCCGGCTCGTCTACCACGAAGTGCTGGCGTCCAAGGTTCGTCTGGAGGCGGCATGGAATTTCGATGCGGCTGTCGTCTCCGTCAAGCGCGAGAACAATCACCACCTTATCCGGCCAGATGCGCACGTCGCGGACGAGAAGCCGCAGGAGGCGTTCGCGCTCCCCCGGATTCATTCGCGCCCAGAAGTCATCCATGTCCTTCGTCGCTTCCATGAAGTCTGCCCGCTTCACGGCGTCTCCGCCGGTCACAAGCCCAACCACGTCGTCGCGACGCAGAACCTTTCCCAGCTGCTCGTAGACGAACCTCTCCACCGTATCGGCAGATATGTTCTTGATAGGGCAGTCGCCGGACGCCTTCTTCGCGTCCCTCGTGCACCTGTAGTACACATACCGCCGCCTGCCGCCTCCCTTCGAGTAGTTCGAGAAAACGGGTGTCATAGCGCCGCCGCAGGTGCCGCAACGGAGGATTCCCTTGAGAGGCGCAAGCATGGCGTGACGCTTCGACTTGCCGTCCGTCCTGACATTCGCCGCGAGGGTCTTCTGCACGGTCTGGAAGAGCGCGTCGTCGATGATGGCCTCGTGAATGCCGTCGAACACCTCGCCCGTGCGCTTGACCTCCAGCTTGCCCGTGTAGACGCGGCACTTGAGCACGGCGAGAACCATGCGGGGATGCCACGGCTGGCTGTCCGGGCGTTTGTGGGACGATTCGTTCAGCTCCCTCGCCACCTGGAGCGACGACCCCGTCGCCACGTAGCGGCGGAACATCATCCGCACGGCTTCAGCCGCGTCAGGATCGACCTTGAGCTGCTTGTCGACGAGCTTGTAGCCGTATGGCGTTGGGCCGCCCGTCCACATCCCGCGCTTCCTCGAAGCGTAGATCTTGTCACGGATGCGGTCGGCGGTCATCTCCCTCTCGAACTGCGCGAAGGACATGAGGATGTTGAGCATCATGCGCCCGGCGGCATTGGAGGTGTCTATCTGCTGGGTGACCGACACAAACGAGACGCCGTGCCGTTCAAAGAGCTTGGAGAGGTCGGTGAAGTCGCAAAGGGAGCGGGAGAGGCGGTCGATCTTGTACACGACCACGACGTTGATCTGCCCGGCCTCGATGTCTTTGAGGAGCTCTGTCAGCGCCGGGCGGTTCATCGTGCCGCCCGAGTAGCCCCCGTCATCGTACTTCTTCTCGACGAGCCGCCACCCCATGCCAACCTGGCTCTTGACGTAGGCGGAGCAGGCGTCGTACTGCGCGTCGAGCGAGTTGAACGCCGAGTCAAGCCCCTCGTCTGTCGACTTGCGCGTGTAGACCGCGCACCATTTCGTTTCCGTGTTCTGCATCTACTTCACTCCGAAAAAGAGGCGGCCGTTCCAGTGCGTCCCGGTGATGGCCTTGGCCACGGCCGAGAGGGACGAGTATATTTCGCCGTTGTATTCGTACCGCCCGTCGTCCCTGACGGTCGTCTCGTACCGTTCGCCTTTCCAGAACCGGACAAACCTCGCCCCCGATCCGACCTTGCGTCCGTCCGGGAACATCCGCTTGTCGTCGGCGGCCTCGTCAAGCCACTCTGTTGCCTCCTTCGAGAGGGACTGGCCGTAGTGCCGCTCCTGCAGCCGGTAGGCTATGGTGGCCCGCAGGACGCTGCTCAGGGCGCACTTGGGCATGTCGGCGACAATGTCCGCATAGCGCCGCTTCAGGGCACGGGCATCGAGCGAATCGAGCGCTTCGATTTCCGCTTTCAGGGTCTCTGGCAGTTCTTCCATCGTTGAATAGTTCCTATTTGATGCATGCGGGGCATATATAGCCATAGTAACGCGAATATATCAACCCCAAAGATGAGGATTTATCCGTTCCATCACGCCTTTGAGGAGCAGGGCAAGCAAGGCAATGGTCTGTGTGGTCTTTTCAGTCATCTGCAGTCTCCTTTGGATTCTGCGTATGTTTATTGCCGCGCATCTTGTTTTCTCGGTGACTTTTACGCTTTTCGTGTGTGTTGCCTTGCACACGACTCTCTATGATAAAACCCTACAACATACGCTTTTTCAAGGTACGGATTTCACGAAACCCCTGTAAAACAAGGGCGAAGCGTATCTTGTAGGGGCTACAACATACGCAGAGAGAGTTTCGCTGGAGGCGGAGAAACGGGGAGAGATTTTGTATCTCTCCTCTTGAAAACCACGGAGGGGGCAGCCCCCTGAAAAGCGAAAAACCCCAAATTACTTGGGGTTTTCTGGGGTTCGTATTACACGGTAATAAGGAGAGATTCTCTTAGTACCGTTTGAAGATGGTCGGGGCGAGAGGATTTGAACCTCCGACATTCTGCTCCCAAAGCAGACGCACTACCAGGCTGTGCAACGCCCCGTCGAAAAGTGGAGAATATTATACCAAAAAATCAGCGCAGATGGATGATGCGCTGGTTGGCGCTGCCGCGGAACTGGAGCGATATGTCCTTCTGGGCCTCGATGAAAGGCCCGTCTACAAGCACATCTATGAGCGACAGGAACTCGTCCGTCACCTCCGTGCGCCAGCGCGACGGCGATTTTAGCTCGGTCTCGAGGACGCACCCGGTGTAGACCCAGATCGTCTTCGAGAGCCCGAACCTGTCGCGCACGCGCCTGAGGAAAGGCACGAGCGCGCGCTGGTTCTCGGGCTCCATCGGCTCGCCGCCTAGAAGCGAAAGCCCGTCGACGAATTCGGGTTCCAGCGCGGCGAGAAGCTCACTTTCCGTCTTCTCGGTGAACGGCTGCCCGTAGGCAAAGTCCCACGCCTCCTCGTTGAAGCAGCCCTTGCAGCAGTGTGTGCAACCGGAAACGAAGAGGGAGACTCTCACTCCCTCTCCGTTTGCGATGTCGCAGGTTCTGATGGACGCGTAGTTCACGAGACGTGCAGCACGCGTTCCTTGATTTCCTGCGTACGGCCCTGGTTCCAGAACTGGGAGCCGATGTAGCCGCAGGTGCGGCGCGCGACGTTGAGCTTGGACTCGTCGGTGTTGCCGCACTTCGGGCACTTCCACACGAGCTTGCCACTCTCGTCCTTGACGATCTCGATCTCGCCGTCGAAGCCGCACACCTGGCAGTAGTCGCTCTTGGTGTTGAGCTCGGCGTACATGATGTTCTCGTAGATGAACTTCATGATTGAGAGGACCGCCTTCAGGTTGTGCTGCATGTTCGGCACCTCGACGTAGGAGATCGCGCCGCCGGGCGAGAGCTTCTGGAACTTCGCCTCGAGCGCGAGCTTGTCGAATGCGCCGATCTTCTCGGTGACGTGCACGTGGTAGGAGTTCGTGATGTAGTTCCTGTCCGTCACGCCCTTCACGACGCCGAAGCGCTTCTGCAGGCACTTCGCGAACTTGTAGGTCGTTGATTCGAGCGGGGTGCCGTAGAGCGAGTAGTCGATGTCCTCGGCCTTCTTCCACTTCGCGGTGTACTCGTTGAGCTTCTCCATGACCTCCAAGCCGAACTTCTCGCCCTCGGACTCGGTGAGCTTCTTGCCGGTCATCGCGAAGACGCACTCCCAGAGCCCAGCGTACCCGAGCGAGATCGTCGAGTAGCCGCCGTAGAGGAGCTTGTCGATCTTCTCGCCCTTGTCGAGGCGCGCGAGGGCGCCGTACTGCCACAGGATCGGCGCCGCGTCGGAAGGCGTCCCCTTAAGGCGCTCGTGGCGGCAGCGGAGCGCACGGTGGCAGAGCTCGCAGCGCTCCTCGAACAGATCCCAGAACTTCTTCATGTCGCCATGCGCGGAAAGCGCGATGTCGACGAGGTTGATCGTGACGACGCCCTGATTGAAGCGGCCGTAGTACTTGGGCTTGCCGGGCTCGTAGTTCTTCGCGCGCGCCACGTTGCCGTAGCCGTCGCCCGAGCGGTCTGGCGTGAGAAACGAGCGGCAGCCCATGCAGGTGTACGTGTCGCCGTGGCCGACTGTCTCGCCCTTCGAGAGCTTGTACTCGCGCATCTTCTTCTCGCTGATGTAGTCGGGAACCATGCGCTTTGCGGTGCACTTCGCCGCGAGCTCGGTCAGGTACCAGTAGGGCGACTTCTCGGTGACGTTCTGCTCCTCGAGGACATAGATGAGCTTTGGGAACGCCGGCGTGATGTAGACGCCCTGCTCGTTCTTGACGCCCTTGATGCGCTCGTTCAGCACTTCCTCAATGATCATCGCGAGGTCGGCGCGCTCGCGGTCGTTCCTCGCCTCGCCGAGGTACATGTAGACAGTGACGAACGGCGCCTGGCCATTGGTCGTCATGAGCGTGACGACCTGGTACTGGATCGTCTGCACGCCCTTCTGTATCTCCTTGCGGACGCGGCGCTCGACAATCTTCTCGAAGTCGGCCTTCGACATCTTGACGTTGGCGAGCTCGCACTCGTCCTTCACCTCCTCCTGTATCGCCTTGCGCGAGATGTCCACGAATGGCGCGAGGTGCGTAAGCGAGATGGACTGGCCGCCGTACTGGTTCGATGCGACCTGCGCTATGATCTGCGTCGCGATGTTGCAGGCGGTGGAGAAGCTCTTCGGCTTCTCGATCATCGTCTCGGAAATCACGGTGCCGTTCTGCAGCATATCCTCGAGGTTCACGAGGTCGCAGTTGTGCATGTGCTGCGCGTAGTAGTCCATGTCGTGGAAGTGGATGATGCCGTCCTTGTGCGCCTGGACGACGTCGGCCGGGAGAAGGAGGCGCGCGGAGACGTCCTTCGAGACCTCGCCCGCCATGTAGTCGCGCTGCACGGCGTTGATCGTCGGGTTCTTGTTGGAGTTCTCCTGCTTGACGTCCTCGTTGTTGCACTCGATAAGCGACAGCACCTGGTCGTCGGTCGTGTTGGACTTGCGCTTGAGCTCCTGCTTGTAGCGGTAGACTATGTAGCGCTTGGCGATCTCCCTCGCGCCGAACTCCATGAGCTTCGTCTCGACGATGTCCTGTATCTCCTCGACGTGCATCGCCCTGTCGCGGGCAGCGCACACGCCCGCGACCTCCTCCGCGATGAGCTTGATGCGACCTTCCGAAAGCGCATCCTTGTAGTCGACCGCCTGCGACGCCTTGCGGATCGCATTCTCGATCTTAGTGATGTCAAACGGCACTTCCTGTCCGCTGCGCTTGGTGATCTTCATCTCTTTCGTCTTCATCTTCTGATCGCCTCTCCTTGTTTTGGACGTGGTTTATAAATGGTTTTTACCTACCATTGGTAGTTCGGGGAGATATGATACACTAAATATTGTGTTCTGACAAGGGTGAACTTATCAAATCTTATCAACAGGTTGTGGACATCTTGTGGATGAAACACAATTCCTTGGGGTTTTCAGGTTTTTTCAGAATCTGGGCAACTTCGCAAGCGATTCTACGCGTCCGTCGGGCTCAAAACGCATGCGCCAGACGTGCCCGTGGAGGTCGCGAAGCTCCCTGAGTCGCCGCTCGTCGCGCCTGTGGCACGAACATTCGAGCAAAAGCGCCGCATAGGAAATCTCCTTCGCCCAGTCGCTGCGGTCGAGCCAGCGCTCAAGTGCGATCCTCACGCCGCGCGCAACGGCCGAGACGTCGTCGAGCACGAACTGCGTAAGCCCCGGGTGGCGCGAGTAGCCGACGTCGCCGGCAAGTATGTTGAAGTACTCCGATGCGTCCGGGCGGACGGCGCCGCCGCGAAGGTATAGCGTGCCAAGCTTCTGGAGAAGCCCGCCGACGGGGAGGTCCATCACCGAGCAGAGGTCCTTCTCCAGGTCCATCTTCGCCGCGATGCGACCCGCAGTCATCATGTTGCCCGCTAGTATGATCGCGGGAAGCGAGACGCAGAGAGGATGCCACGCATAGCAGTCCGAAAAGTCCGTAACGACGAAGCGCACCGCCTTGCGAGACGCTCCGTCGGCTTCTGCGCGTTCCATCGCCTCGCGCATCTCCTCGATGCGGCCGCAGAGCGAACGAGCGGCGAATGTCGGGGCGACTACCGTCTTCGCGTCTGCCTCAATCTCGCGGCGATAATCCTCGCCCACGACCTTGAAGACGATACCCTGCATGCGGCAGTAGGCCTCGGTCTTCACAGTCTCAAGAGGTGTCTCCCGCTCCTTAGCCGTGTCGTACAGGCAGAACTCGTTGTAGCCGAAGCGCGCGAGCACGTCCACGAGCTCCTGCATCGTCCGCCGGTTCGGGCACCGGTCGGTTACGTCCAGGAGGTAAGCGCGCCGCTCAAACATGCAAGGGCCTTCGCGAGATTGTCCTTGTACTGCCCCGTCATCGCTCCCTTGCCGTAGACGTCGCTGATGCACTTGAGCATGCGGCACGGGACGCCGTTCCGCTCACAGACGTGCGCAATCGCCGCGCCCTCCATGTCCTTGACGGTCGCGCCAAGCGCAAGGGGGTTCTCGACGTCGCGCTCGTCGTTCGTGAAGCGGTCGCCTGTAGCGAGGATGCGCGCCGGAAACTTTCCGGTCGTGCGGCAGTCGAAGTACGGCGTCGTGCGCTCGTTGTGCGTGCCGAGCTTCGCGCCGTTGATGAGCGTCAGGTCGAAATCGTACTCGACAGCCTGCGATATCTCGTAGGCCTCGCCGACCTCCATCGCGGGGTCGAGCCCTCCGGCTACGCCGCAGTTCAATAGCTCGTCGGCGCCGTCGTCGATTGCCTTCTGCGCAGCTGCGGCTGCGTTGACCTTACCGATTCCGGCGACATAGAGCCTGTCGCCGTCCTTGAGGCACGGGCGCACCGCCGCAGCCTCGTTTTCCATTGCAATCACAAACGCCCTCATTTGGACAAAACCTCCTTTTTCATGTTCGCCATCAGATTGACTTGCTGACAGATTATACCACAACCCCGCCGGGCAGCGCTGCCGGATCGCCAATCCTGCGCGCCGCCTCGGCGAGAGACATGGCGTTCCTGACGGCATACGCCGCCACGTCGTCCGCCTCCCATTTTGCGCGCCGGACGCCGTAGCCAGACGAGGTCTTGCGCCGTATTTCCGTGCCATCGGCGAGCCGCACGCTATCGACAGTCCTCTCCAGCTCGTAACGCCTGCAAAGCATCTCGCGTACGCCGAGCGTGGAGGTATTGGCGAAGATCGCCCGCACGACGGCGTCGCGGTCCGCAGGCCTGCATACGACGCAGGCGATGTGCCCCGGGCGCCCCTTCTTCATTACGACGCCCGCGAAGGACACGTCAAGCGCACCGGCCTGGAATATCCGCCCGGACGCAAACGCAAGCTCCTCTCCAGTCATGTCGTCGACGTTGAAACGAAGTTCAAGAACCGATCCCGCCGAGCCCTCGCACGACACGCCCAGCATCGCGCGGACGAAGTTGGCGCGAGGGAAGTCCCTTGCGCCTGCGCCGTAGCCGATCGACTCCACGACCATCGGCGGCTGCGCCGCGAAACGGGATGCAAAGCTCTTCAGCAGCGCCGCGCCCGTCGGCGTCGTAAGCTCGCCGCGAATGACGCCGTCGGAATACGTCGGCACGCCCTCAAGCAGAAGCGCCGTCGCCGGGGCTGGAACTGGCAGCTCGCCGTGCGCGCACATCACCGTCCCGCTCCCGACGTTGACAGGCGAGGCGACGACTTCGTCCGCCCCCGTCCGCCCGAGAAGCCAGCATGCCGCCACGATGTCCGCTACAGCGTCCATCGCACCGACCTCGTGGAAGTGGATTTCGCCTACTTCCCGCCCGTGCGCCCGAGACTCCGCCTTTGCGAGCAGCGAGTAGACATCGCGCGCGCGGCTGGCGACATCCGGTGCAAGCGGAAGCGCGTCTACTACCGCCAGCATGTCGCCAAGCGTGCGGTGTTCGTGGTGGTGGCAGTGGTCGTGCGCCCCGTTGCCGTGGTGGTGACGGAGCCCTACCGCGCCCTCCTCGCGCCCGTTGACCAAAACAGATAGATGAGTCGCGGCGATGCCGCATTTCGAGGTCTTCACCGCCTCGAACACGACGCCAGGAATGCCGATGGCGTTCAGCTCCGCAAGCGTCCGCTCCCGGTCGCCCGCGAGTTCCAGAAGCGCACCCGCGATCATGTCGCCGGACGCGCCCATCTGGCAGTCGAGATAAAGGGTCTTCATGACTTCGTCCCGATGTGGTTGATCCTGCTGGCGAGGAACCCCGCGCCAAAGCCGTTGTCGATGTTCACGACGCTGACGCCCGCCGCGCACGAATTCAGCATCGCAAGAAGCGCAGCGACGCCGCCGAAGGACGTGCCATAGCCTACGCTCGTCGGCACGGCGACCACGGGCGACGAGACAAGCCCGCCGACCACGCTCGGCAGCGCCCCTTCCATTCCCGCGACGGCGACGACGACGCTGGCCTCTTCAATCTCCCTAGAACGCTCCAGCAGGCGATGAATCCCCGCCACGCCGACGTCGTAGATCCGCCGCACCCCATTCCCAAGCGCCTCCAGCGTAAGGGCCGCCTCTTCGGCGACCGGCAAATCGCTCGTCCCCCCGCAGACGACGGCCACCGTGCCAAGCCCGTCTTCCGGCCTGTTGTCGCCAAGACGTCCGAATCGCGCTTCCTCGAAGTACGCGAAACGATCCCCGAAGCGCGACTGGACCTCGCGGGCCTTGTCGGCATTGAGGCGCGTGACGAGCGCAGGCGACTGCCCGTGTCCGTCGAGGGCGGAGAGAATCGCCACGACCTGCGCCGCGCTCTTGCCTTCGCCGTAGACGACCTCTGCGACGCCCTGCCTTGAGTACCGCCCGACGTCAACCCGCGCAAAGCCGAGATTCTCAGTTTCGCAATGCATCGTCTATGCGGCGACATCTACATCTTTCAACCGCGAACAGCACCGCAAAAACGAGGACGCCTGCGGCGACGACAATGGCGCCGAGCTTGGCGTCTTTCCATGAAAGGTCGAGAAGCCCCTCGCCGGCGATAGCATTGGCCACGCAATCGACGCCCCACATGAGCGCCGCGCCCCAGAACATCAACATGGTCGTGAACAGCGCGCCAGTCGGCGCGTCGCGCCTTTTCGCGGAAAAGAAGCCGGCCGTGAAGACAATCGCGGCGGCAATCGCCATGAGCTCACACATTGGCAGCCCCCATTCTCCGCCGCTCCGTAGCCGCCGACACGACCACCATGACGGACCAGACGGCGACGAGCAGCACCGCCATTGCGACGCCCCGGGTGGCCATCTCGCGGAACATCTCAGAAAGCGCCTCGCCGCCTTCCTGCGCGGCAGTCAGGAACGGCGGGGTCATGATTATCTCGCCGTGGTAGACGTGCTCGATAGCCAGCAGGAAGCTACCGCCGAACATCATCTTGCAAAGCCAGTCGAGCCGAGCGACGAACGGATTGCGCGTCGCGCGCCCGCCAAGGATCGGCTTCGCCGCCTTTGCCGCAACCGCCGTTGCGAGGGGGACTGTAAAACATGCCATGTCGGACCTCCTTTTAGTTTATTGCCTTACTATTACCGAAATTCCGTCGGGCACCACCGTCACCTTGTAGTCAGGCTTCCCGACGAGGCCTATCGCGATTTCAAGCGCCTCCGCAGGGCTGTGCGCGGGGATCATGTGGAAGTCCTTGACGAGCTGGTCGTCGCACGCGGAGACGAATACAACCTTCGCCTTCAGCAGCACGCGGGCAAGGACCTGGGACTCCCACTGGTCGATGACCGTTTCCTCAGGCTTGCGCGAAAGGAAGGTGTCCATCATGCGGCCTAGGTCCGGCTCGTCGCGGAAGGTGCGGTGAAGGCCGGTCGCAATCAAGATGGCAATCTCGGCGTCGGGGTTCCCGGCGCGAATCTCCTCCAGCATAAGCGGCATGATCACCCGGCTCGGCACCGGGCGGGTGTGGTCGGAGGCGATGACCGTGATCCTGCGCTTCCCCGCCGCGAGGTCGCGCAGGCGAGGCGAGCCGATCGGATTCTCGATTGACTCGCGCACCAGCTCCACCGCGCTTTTCGCAGGCTTGTACTCGTGGATCGCCGAGCGCAGCACACCGGCCAGATGCCCGTCCGCAATCTCGATGGGTGCGAAGCCCCTGCCGTATGGAAGATTGAATTTTTCCATCAAATACTGCGACGAATTCAGTTGGCGGGGTTTCCCTTTCCAAGCTTGATAACCTGGCCGTCGCCAAGAAGCCGCTTGCGCAGCTCTGCATACGGTACGTCCTGCACGGCGGAACCATTCGCCGCGGCCATTGACGCGGCGGTTCCAGCCACCTGGCCAAGCGCGAAAAACACCGGCTCCATCCTGATAGATCCAAAGGCCATGTGCGAGGCCGAAAGGCACACGGGAACGAGCAGGTTGGCGCATTCCCCGCGCTTCGGCGTGAGCGAGCCATAGTCGATGCCGTAGGGCTTCATCTTGCCGCCGTTCTTGCGCTTCGCCGCGTCAGGACCCCACGCGCTGTAGCGTCCATGATCCTCCACGTCGCCCTCGTTCTTGGCGTTGCCCTTCGCCGTGACTACGCGGCGGACGTTGTGCGAGTCCATTGTGTACGCACCCATCGCGACGGGATGCGGCACTGTGCGGTCGCCACGGCACTCATGCTCGGTCATGACGTATTCTCCGACCATCCGACGCGCCTCGCGAACGTAGAGCTGGCTCTGCCAGCCGTCGCCAGGGCCGTCCCTGAATTCGTCCTTGCACGTCCCCCAGCGCGATACCTCGGCGCGAATCCTCTCCGGGACGCGCGGATGGTTGGCGAGCGTCCACATGAGCCCCTGCTGGTAGTCGAGATGCGCCTTGAATATCTCGGCGCGGCGCGCGTACGACGCCTCGGGCCACTCGTAGTTACGTCCGATGAAGTCGGTCGAGAAGCCCAACCTGTTGTTCGTGTCGGTCTTGCGGTTCGGCATCTTCGAGTTGATCCACGGAACCGCCGTTTCGCCCTTCGCGCAGTTGCGCAAGAGCAGTTCGTATTCCTTTTCATCGTAGTTCGCGGGCTTCCTAAACGGTATGCGGTTCTCGGGGTAGTCGGTGAGGCACATGCGGAAGTTGTACGCCTGCACGCGCTTGTCGCCGTCGCCGTCCTTTTCGTTCGGGTTGAACGGCTCTATTCCTGGCAGAAGTCCGCTTTCCGGCTTGCCCTCCACCACGTATGGGCTTACGTACCCCTTTAACTGGTGGAATTTCGCCTCGCGGAACTGCACTCCGCTTATCGTCTCGCCGTAGACGCTGTTCGCCTCGCGGCCTACTGTATAGGAAATGCCCGCCGCCGCCATGAGGTCGCCTTCGTATGTCGCATCGACGAAGACCTTGCCGCGATAGACGTTGCCAGAGAGAGTCCTGATCGCGGCGATGCGCCCGCTCTTTTTCACGACGCCCCTCTCGCGGTCGAGCCATTCGCCGCGCCGGATGTCGAGCGCGTCGCGCCTCTCCCAGCCTTCGAGAATCGCGAGCGCGGCAGACGGCTCGAACGTCCACATGGAGTCCGCGCCCATGGTGCCTGCAGTCTGGCCGCCTGGCCGGTATTCATCCGGCGTCTGGCGCGTCCAGTGCTCGGAATCGGCGTACCACTTGGCGACATCGCGGTAGAACTCGAGCGCAATGCCGCCAAACGCGTTCTTGTTGCCGATGTCGGTCTGGCCGAGGCCGCCCGTCGTGAGTCCGCCGATGCGCGTCTCGGGCGAGACGATCACCGCGCTCGCACCCATGCGCTTCGCCTGCACCGCCGCCGAAATTGCGGCGGGGCTAGAGCCGTAGATCACGATGTCGGTCGCAACATCCGCCGCACAACACGCGAATGCAAAAGCGTGCAAGCACGCCAACATGCAAATGTGCTGCGACCGGTTTTTCATCCGTAGCGCAGGCCGTTAGTCGGCCATAGGACGGACCTTGCCTTCCTTGACGCGCTTCTCGACGACCTCGGAGGCGATGTTCTTCGGGACAGGCTCATACTGCTTGAAGATCATCGTGAACGAGCCGCGGCCCTGGGTGACCGTACGGATCGCGTTCGAGTAGCCGAACATCTCGCCGAGCGGAACCGTCGCCTTGAGGAGCTTGACTCCAGCGCGGTCCTCCATGCCCTCGATGCGTCCGCGACGCTGGTTGATCGAGCCGTTCGCCGCACCCATGTACTGCTCGGGAACGACAACCTCGACGTCCATCATCGGCTCGAGAAGCTGGGGCTTCGCCTTCATGAACGCCTGCTTGAAGCACTGCATCGCGCAGGTGATGAACGCGAATTCGTTCGAGTCGACCTCGTGGTAGGAACCGAAGTAGACCGTCGCCTTGACGTCCACGACCGGGAAGCCGGCGAGCGGGCCGGACTCGAGCGCCTTCTTGACGCCCTTCTCGACCGCCGGGATGTACTCCGTCGGAATGACGCCGCCCTTGACTTCGTTGACGAACTCGAAGCCCTTGCCGGGCTCCTGCGGGGCGAGCTTGAGGCAGACGTGCGCGTACTGACCGCGACCACCGGACTGCTTGACGTGCTTGTACTCGTTGTCGACGGGAACGGTGATCGTCTCGCGGTACGCGACCTGAGGAGCACCAACGTCGCACTCGACGTTGAACTCGCGTTTCAGACGGTCGACGATGACCTCGAGGTAGAGCTCGCCCATACCGGCGATGATCGTCTCGGAGGTCTCCTGGTCGAAGCTGACGACGAAGGTCGGGTCTTCCATCGCGAGCGCGTGGAGCGCGACGCCGAGCTTCTCGTTGTCGCCGCGGCTCTTGGGCTTGACGGCGACCGAGATAACGGGCGCGGGGAAGTCGATCGACTCGAGCGTGATCGGGTGCTCGGGGTCGCAGAGCGTGTCGCCCGTGCGCGTCTCGGTGAGGCCGACGCACGCGACGATGTCGCCGGCGTGGGCCTCGTCAAGAGGCTCCTGCTTGGCGGCGTGCATGCGGAAAAGACGGGAGATGCGCTGCTCCTTGTTGATCGTGGAGTCGAGCATCTCGGCGCCGAGCTTCATCGTGCCCGAGTAGACGCGGACGAAGGTGATCTTGCCGCCGGACTTCGGGTCGTTCATGATCTTGAACGCAAGACCGCAGAAAGGCTCGTCGTCGCTGACCTCGCGCTTCTCGTCGGGGTTGTCCTGCGAAACCGCAGCGCCCGTGTCGAGCGGGGAGGGAAGATACTTGCAGACGCCGTCGAGGAGAGGCTGGATGCCCTTGTCCTTGAACGCCGTGCCGCAGAACGCGGGGGTGATGGCGCGAGAGAGGCAGCCCTTGCGGAGACCCATCTCGATCTCATCGTTCGTGAGCTCCTCGCCCGCGAAGAACTTCTCCATGAGCGCATCGTCCTGCTCGGCCGCGCTCTCGAGCATCTTCTGGCGCCACTCCTTGGCCTTCTCTACGTACTCCTCGGGGATGTCCTTCTCGAGGACCGTCTTGCCGAGCGACTTCATGTCGAAGTAGAGCGCCTTCATCTTGATGAGGTCGATGACACCCTCGAACGACTCCGCCGCGCCGATCGGGATAACGACCGGAACCGGGTTCGCGCCGAGCTGGTTCTTCATCTGCTCCATGACGCTGTAGAAGTTCGCGCCGACGCGGTCCATCTTGTTGACGAACGCGATCTTCGGCACCTTGTACTTCTCGGACTGGCGCCACACCTGCTCGGACTGGGGCTGAACGCCGCCGACCGCGCAGTAGAGAGCAACGGCGCCGTCGAGGACGCGGAGCGAGCGCTCCACCTCGGCCGTGAAGTCGACGTGTCCGGGAGTGTCGATCAGCGAGAGGCGGTAGTCGCCCCACTGAACGCACGTAGCGGCGGACTGAATCGTGATGCCGCGCTCCTGCTCCTGGACCATGAAGTCCATCGTCGCGGCGCCGTCATGCACCTCACCGATCTTGTAGTTCTTGCCGGAATAGTAGAGGATGCGCTCCGACGTAGTGGTCTTGCCACCGTCAATGTGCGCCATGATGCCGAAGTTCCTCACGTGATCGAGCGGAATGTCGCGCTTAGCCATTTTCAGTCTTTCCCTTTCTTTGCGAAATGAGTGGGTATTATAGCGAAAATATGCCTCCGCTTTCAAGTGCGAATTTTGAATTTCCGTTTTTCACTTCTTCCCCCGCTTTTGGTATAATGCACCCATGGCGAACGCACCGGTCACATCCATAACTCTGCTCAAAGGCCTCGCAAGCGGGACTGACAACGCCCGCTGGGCTGAGTTCTTCCGCATCTACGAGCAGCCGATGCGCTCGTTCCTTAAGGCGCGGTTCCCGTCTGTCGACGTAGATGACGCGATACAGGAGACGATGGTCGCGCTCATGCGGCGCATGCCGGACTACCACTACACGCCCGACCGCAACGGACACTTCCGCAACTACCTGACGGGCATACTCAAGCACAAGGCCGAAGACGCCGTGAGGCGCGAGGCGCGGGAGAGCGGGAAGCGCGACCGGCTGGCCGGGCAGAGCCTGCCGCCCCGCGACCACGCGGACATGTCCGGGGAGCCGGAGGACTGGAAGCTTGCCGCCATGAACGCGGCGCTTGAGCAGCTGCTGTCGGACGAGTCGGTGAACGCGCGTGCGAGGGAGGTGTTCCGCCACGTGGCGCTGATGCACGAGTCGCCCGCCGAAGTCGCGGAAGCATTCGGCATCTCGCGCGCCAACGTAGACCAGATAAAGCGCCGCATGGTCCAGCGGCTATCCGCCCTCGTCTCGGCGATGACCGCCGTGAAGTAGCCTAGTTGTCTATCCCGATGCGCATCGAGCCGATGCGGGCGGACATGTTCGCGATGGTCATGTCGCCGCCACCTGCGACAAGGGCGTCGCCGGCCGCGCCGTGAAGCCACGCAGACGACGCCGCCGGAAGGAAGGGGTCACCGCCGATATACGCCCACCTCGCAGCGACAACGCCCGAAAGAAGATCGCCCATCCCGCCAAGCGCCATAAAGGGATTGCCGGTCGAATTCTCGTACACCTTCTCGCCGTTAGGAGAGACGACAAGCGTACTAGGGCCCTTCAAGACAACGGTGGCGCGGTAGCGTCGCGCAATCTCCCTCGCGGCGGAAAGCCTGTCGCGCGACACGTCTGCGGATGCGACGCCAAGCAGCCGCGCCGCCTCTCCCTCGTGCGGCGTCAGGACAACCGTCGCGCCGCCGTCGCGCCTAACGGACTTGCATGTCGCGGCGAGGTGCGTCAGGGCGTCGGCATCGACCACGAGCCACCCTTCCTTGACAACAAGACCGCGCACGAGAGCCGACGCTTCCTCGCCAAGCCCTAGCCCGGGCCCGACGACAGTCACATCCGAAAGGGGAATGTCGCCGCCAAGATCGGATACAGTCGCCTCGGGCAGCAGCGCCCCTGCTGCCGGACGCGACTCGTCGGGCACGACGAGACGGACCAGCCCTGCGCCAGCGGCACGCGCGCCGAGGCCGGCTATCACCGGCGCATGAGGGAAGCCGCGCGACCCGCCGACGACCGTGACGGTGCCGACGGAACGCTTGTGTGCGTCGCGGGGACGCGCACGAAAGCCACCTGCTATCTCACTGGGCACTTCCATTGCAGAGGATTATAGCAAAAACGCGCCTGGGGCAAAAGTGCCACGCCTTGTCAGCGCGATTCGAGGAGCGCCTTCGCGCGCTTGTTGCCAAGGCGCGCCGCGCGGTAGAGCCACGTCTCGGCGGAGGCAATGTCCCGCTCGACGCCGATACCTTCAAGGTAGCATTCGCCGACGAGCGCCTGCGCTGGAGCGTGGCCGTTCTTCGCCGCCTCGAGCGCAAGCGCAAAGCCGCCCTCTGCGTCCTTCCCGACGCCGATGCCGTGGATGCGGCAGAACGCGAGGTCGCTCATCGCGGAGGGGTTCTTCTGGTCCGCCGCGCGGGTATACCACGCTATTGCCCCGTCGAGATCCCTCTCGCAACCCCAGCCGCGAAAGAGGCAGAGCCCGAGCGACGCCTGCGCGTCGGAGTTGCCCGCTTCGGCGGCGGCGCGGTACCAGCGGACGGCCTCACTGCGGTTCGTCGCCGTTCCCAGCCCGTACATGTAAGCCTCTGCAAGAGCGCATTGCGCAACCGGGCTACCGTCGCCGGCGAGCCGCCGGAGCCGCGCGAAATACGCGACGTCGGACTCGTCGTGTGCCTTGGCGACCGTAAGGACGCGGGGAGGCTCGCTGAAGAGCCTTCCCGCCCAGCGGCGCAAGTCGTCGAGGTGCTCGAGCGCCACGAACCCCGCAGCCGTTGCGACGAGCAGCAGGGCGCCGAGGAAAGTGCGCAAGTAGTTGCGGTGGCGAATTGCAGCGGCGAACGCGTCGGCAGACTCATAGCGGTCGCCGGGAAGCTCGCGCGTCGCCTTGCGGATGATCGGCTTCACGCTCGCGGGCGGCCGCCCCTCGTAGAGCGCGCGAAGCATCTTGCCAAGCGCAAAGACGTCGCTCTGTACCGACGCCTCGCCCTTCAGGAGCTGCTCGGGCGCGGCGTAGTCGAGGGTCCCGACGCCGACAGGCTTGCCGTCTATGATTGATATGCCACGGCCATGGCGCACCACCGGGTCGGACACCATCGTGCCGCGCCGCTTGACAAGCCCGAGGTCGATCAGGACCGGCTCGCCATTCGCGCGCCTAAGGATGTTTCCAGGCTTCAGGTCGCGGTGGATGTAGCCGGAGTCGTGGAGCGTGTGGACGGCCTTCGCGACCCTGTTCATGAAGCGCGGCACTTCGCTACGGGGCATAGGGTCGGGTAGCGGCTGAAGATACTCCATCACGTAGTATGGCGCGCCCTTCCACGTGCCGCCGCCCATGAAGCGCGGAAGCGCCCTAAGCGAAAGGAACCGGAGTGCGTCGGCCTCGGAGGCGAAGCGCGCCGCGAGTCCGCGCGAGCCGTCGACGAGGAGCTTGAGCGCGCCGTCGTGGCCGAAGCGGACGTTCGTCACGCGATATACCTCTGCGGAAAGCCCCCGGCCGAGATACGCCTCGACGCGCCATTCGTCCACGATCTCGCCGCGCACCAGCCGCCCGCCGCGCTGCTCGCCAAACGACTGGGCCCCGAGCCAGCTCTCCACGCTCGCGGCAGACGCGTTCATGGCGAATCCCGGCGCGAGAGGAAGTGGGCGCAGCCGATCCAGAAGGCGAGCATCACGCACGACACGGTGAACACCTTCATCCAACCCCAGTCTATAACGAGGGTGAACGCAAACGCCGTCCAGAGACCGCCGCCCATGATTGGCTCGTGGAGAAGCTGCTTGTAGCCGAAGCTCGCGGCGGCGCATGTCTTGGAGTCGGGATCGACCGTCCTAAGGAGCATGAGCCCCGTCGCGGTGACGCCTGTCGCCTGTCCGAAGTCGGCTATCGCGCGTTCGAACCACGCCTCCTTTATGCAGCGCGGCCCGAACCAGAGCACTGCGAAGACGCTCCACGCGGTGCCGGCGAGGATGAGCGCGACAAGAGGAACCCAGTTTGCCGCGACGACATCGACGCTTATCGTGGCAACGGCCGAGACGACGAGGAAGTCGAGCGAGGCGCCCGATATGCGCGCCATCTGCCCGTGGTCGATCAAAAGGCTCTTGCCTATGGCCTTTGCGACGATCTGGAGGAGTATGCCGCCGATCATGCAGAGGGGAAAGAGCGGAAAGCCCTCGAAGACCTTCCAGCCAGCGAGACGGAGAAGAGCAAGCATGCCCGCGCCTATTGCAATCGAGACGCCGACGATGGCGATGTGCCACGCAAGCGAGTCTATCGAGTCGCTCATGACCGTCTGGAAACCGGCCGCAGGACGGGCGGTCTTCGAGTGGACTCCAAGGCGCTCGCGGCGGCCGCGTCTCTCGAACGGCACCACTTCCCTGACTATGCCCTTGCCCTGCGCCCAGTTTACGAGCGCCATTCCGACGACGATGCCGACGACCATGCCGGCCGTCGCGACGGTGAAGCCGAGCGCCGCGCCGTCGCTCCAGCCCGCCGCGAGAAAGCTCTCGGTCATTCCGCCGACAGTGCCGTGACCGCCCTCGAAGCCGATTTCGATTAGATTGCCGAAGCACGGGGGAACGCCGAAGAGCCGCGACAGCACGAAGCCCGCGAGGCCAAGGCCGACTACATACTGCCCCCACGCCATGATCTGCCCGAGGACGAGCTGCGGAAACGCAAGCGACACGACGCGCCGGAAGTTGGGAAGCGGAGTGCCGAGGAAGAGCGTCGCGAACACGACATTGATGAGAAAGCCGGGCACGCGGCGCATCGCGCCTGGGATCTCGGGGTCTATCGCGTCGCCCACGAGGGACATCACGACGAGCCCCATGGCGCCGCCGATGACGGAACTCGGGAGATACAGCCGCTGCAGGAGCGGGACCTTTATGCGGACGAACTTGCCGGTGACGAGAAGCCCGCACAATGCGATGAAGACGACGACAGCAGACGACATGGCTACGCGAGGCGCGCGAGCTTCGCGGCAAGCCCGACATAGGTCGAAGGAGTCAGCTTCATGAGACGCACCTTGTCATCATTCGGGAGCGGCAGCGCCTTGACGAAGTCGCGCATGATTTCGGCCGTCACGCGCCTTCCGCGCGTCAGCTCCTTGAGGCGCTCGTAGGGACGGTCCATGCCGACTTTGCGCATGACTGTCTGAATCGGCTCTGCAAGGACTTCCCAGTTGCGGTCAAGGTCTTCGGCAAGACGCTCGGCATTGAGCTCAAGCTTGCCGAGACCCTTAAGAGTCGAACGGATCGCGATGAGCGTGTAGCCGAAGCCGACGCCCATGTTGCGAAGCGTCGTAGAGTCAGTGAGGTCGCGCTGCATACGGGAGATCGCGAGCTTCCTCGCCATGAACCCGAGGACTGCGTTCGCAAGGCCGAGGTTGCCCTCGGAGTTCTCGAAGTCGATGGGGTTCACCTTGTGCGGCATCGTCGACGAGCCAATCTCACCCTTTATCGTGCGCTGCTTGAAGTAGCCCATTGATACATACATCCATATGTCACGGTCGAAGTCGAGGAGCACGGAGTTCCAGCGGCAAAGCGCGTCGAAGAGCTCGGCTATTCCGTCATGCGACTCGATCTGCGTTGTGAGGCGGTTCTGCCTAAGCCCCAGCGACTCAATGACCTTCCTGGAAAGCTTCTCCCAGTCCGCCTTTGGATACGCCAAGAGGTGTGCGTTGAAGTTGCCGACCGCGCCGTTCATCTTCGCAGGCATGACGAGACGGTCAATCTCGGCGGCCTGGCGCCTGAGGCGGGCCGTCATGACGGCAAGCTCCTTGCCTACGGTCGTCGGGGAAGCAGGTTGCCCGTGCGTGTGCGCGAGCATCGGGACCTTGGCCCACTCCTTTGCCATCGCCGCAATCTTCGCCGTCATCTCGTCCATCGCGGCGCGAAGCACCTTCTTGCCGTCACGCAGCATGAGCGCATGCGACATGTTGTTGATGTCCTCGCTCGTGCAGGCGAAGTGGATGAACTCGCCGCGCTTCTCGAGCGATGTTCCCTTCACCTTCTCCTTAAGGAAGTACTCGACCGCCTTTACGTCGTGGTTCGTCGTCTTCTCGATGTCCTTGACGCACTGCGCGTCGGCGACCGAGAATTCGGACGCAATCGCGCGAAGCGCCTTGCGCTCCT
This sequence comes from uncultured bacterium, assembly GCA_902799385.1. Lineage (GTDB taxonomy): Bacteria > Verrucomicrobiota > Kiritimatiellia > RFP12 > UBA1067 > UBA1067. The sequence goes on from CADCAK010000002.1 coordinate 148,365, forward strand.
TCGCGGACAGCGGCTTGCACTCCTTGAGCTCCTTCGCGTCGCACAAGGCCTCGAGCCACGTGCACTCCACGAGTACGCGGCGCTTCACGAGGCCGTATTCGGAAAACACATCCCTCAGGTCGGCGCACTTGTCCGCGTAACGCCCGTCTATCGGGCTGACTGCCAGTAGGTTGTCGAAATTCATGATTCTAGTATTATACCATAAACGCTGCGAAGGCGCTTCACCTCCGAACGGGCGTGCTTGTCGGCGAGCATCTTCTGCTTCTGGCGGCGGCTACGGCGGCGTTTCTGACGGCGGATCTTCTCGGCGGCCTGCCGCGCGGCAGACTTGCGCACCCGCTCGCGCTCGAGTATGAGCTCCGCGAGCATGCGGCGCGCGAGCCAGCGGTTTGTCTCGCGGCTCCTCGTCTCGCCGCACCTGACCATGAGCCCACTCGGCCCGTGCGAGAGCCTGACCACGTTCGACGTCTTGTTCGTCTTCTGTCCGCCAGGCCCCCCGCCGAGGATGAAGCTCTCCTCAAGGTCTTCCTCGAATACCGACGCCTCCTCCATCAGCGAGCGGACACGCTCAATCGTCTCGGGCGAGATCATGGCGCAACAGCCCCCGGAGGCGTTGCGGACGTCTTCTCCGCCTTGCGTGCGGCACGTCTTGCGCGGAACGCGCGGGCGCGAACCACAAGGCGCCTGACGGTGAAATACGCAATCGGCGTCATCACGATGGCAAGGAGAAATCCGCCGAGGAAGAACGACGCCATCGCCTCGGCGCCAAGACGCCGGACGGCCGCCCACGTCCACTCTGTATCCGCAAGGCGCGAGTACGTAAGAGAGCCACCAAACAGGAACTTGTTGACGACGAACGTCTGCGCAGGGTAGATGAAGAAGATGCTGACCGGGTTCGTAACGAAGGTGCCAAGCGTCGCGCCTATCTTGCTGACGCGCATCATCATGGCGAGCGGAATCGAGATAATGAGCTGGAGCCCGAACGGAATCGCGCAGCCGACGAACACGCCGAGCGCCCATCCGGCGGCTATGTCCTCGGGCGGAAGAGGGTCGCGGACCATCTTCTCGCGAAGTCGCCTGAAATAGCCGCGCATGCCCATCGTCAGACGGCGTGTACGAAGAGCCCGGAGCGGAGCTTGGGCTCGAACCAGGTGGACTTGGGCGGCATTATGGCCCCGGCGTCGGCTATCGCCATCATCTCCTCGACCGTGACAGGCTCCATGGCGAACGCGACGGCCGCCTCGCCGGAGTCGACCTTCGCGGCAAGCGCGGCGTCGCCGCGAATGCCGCCCATGAAGGAAATCCTCCTGTCGGTGCGCGGGTCCCCGATGCCGAGGACCGGCGCAAGCAGGCGGTCCTGCAGGTAACTGACGTCAAGCGACGAAACGACGTCCGCGCCGGACGGAATGTCCCACGAAAGGTCGGTCCAGCGGCCGTTGAAGTACATGCGGCAGTTGCGCGAGCCCTTCTGGCCGATGGTGAAGCTCTCGCTTATGCGCGACATGAACTCGTACGGCGAAAGTCCATTCAAGTCGGCGACGAGGCGGTTGTAGGCGAGGATATTGAGCTGGCTCGCCGGGAAGGCGACCGCGAGGAACCACCTGCTTTCGCCCTCGAAGCCGCGCTCCTTCGCGTAGCGCGCCGCAGCAGCGCTACGGTGGTGGCCGTCGGCGATGTAGGCGACGGGGATGCGCGCGAAGAGCTCCTGGAGCTCGTCGGCCGTGCACGACGAGGCGGACGCGATCTCCCAGACCGTGTGCCCGATGCCGTCGGGCGCGACGAAGTCGTACAGGGGCTCGCGACGGCACGCGTCGGCCACAACGAGGTCGATAGCCCTATCGTCGCGGTAGGCGAGGAACGCGGGGCCAGTGTGCGCCGAGAGCGTCTCGATGTGGCGCGTGCGGTCGTCCTCCTTGTCCTTGCGCGTCTTCTCGTGCTGCTTCAGGACGCCGGCGAGGTAGTCCCGGGTGTCGAACGTCGCGACGATCCCCGTCTGGGAATGGGAGCCCATCGTCTGGCGGTAGGCGTAGAACTTCGGCTCCGCGTCGCGCACGAGCGTGCCGTCGGCGACGAGGGCGTCGAGCGCCTTGCGCGCCTGTGCATACGCCTCGGGAGACGAGCATCCGACATCGCCGGCGAGGTCTATCTCAGGGCGCGAGACGTGCAGGAAGCTCTTGGGATTGCCGGCCGCGAGGGCCTTCGCCTCGGCCGTATCTACCACATCATAAGGAACGGACGCGACAAGCGCCGCGTCCCCCCTGTTCGGCCTGATGGCCGCGAATGGATGGATGTTCATCTCTTTCTCAGAAGCCGATGTTGACGAACGGCAGAAACTGGAACTCCGCGTCGCGGATTATGTTTATCGCGCCGATCTGGAAGCCGTACATCGTTTCGCTGCGGTTGATGATGCCTATCTGAATGCCCTGCGAATCGCCCGAGACGTTGACCGCGCCGACCTGGATGCCGCGATAGCTCAGGGCCTCGTTCCAGAGGCCGACCTGCACGCCGAAGCGATCGCCGCGCGCGACCGAGTTGTAGCAGCCGACCTGGACGCCCGCGCAGGCATCCTTGACATCGTTCCTGAGCACGTTGAGCTGAATGCCCTCGAAATACTCGGACCTGCCCCAGAACCCCACGTCGACGCCGGTCACGTTCTCCTGCTTCGTGGAGCACGGCACGGTGATGCGCAGCCCCACAAGGTCAAGAGTCTCGGGGAAGTCCCAGACCGCGATGAAAGCGGGCCACAGCGCGACGTTCTTGCGCGGGGCGTCGACCTTGACCGCGAGCCCGTCGTTCTCGTCGGCCGAGAGATCGTCCACGACATCTTCGGCTGTAACCGTCTCGGGCGCCGCAGGCGCGGCGTACATGGGAAGCGCCATTGCGGCGACCACGGCGATTGCGATAAGTTTCTTCATGATGTAACTCCTATTGGAAGCGATGTGGTTATTATAGACTTTTCCCGCCGTCTTGGCAACCGTCATTCTACGACAACCTTGCGTATCACGACGGCCTCCTCCGGCACGTTCTCGTATGGGCCAACCGACCCAGTGCGCGACTTCGCAATCGCGTCGACGACGTCGAGGCCGTCGGTAACGCGCCCGAAGACGGCATAGCCGTACCCCTGCACGGTGGGGGCGGTGAAATCGAGGAAGCCGTTGTCCACGAGGTTGATGAAGAACTGGCTAGTCGCCGAGTTCGGGTCCATCGTGCGGGCCATCGCGATAGTCCCGCGCGCGTTCGACAGCCCGTTCATGGACTCGATGCGGATCGGCCCGCGCGTCTCCTTCTGGTTCATGTCGCGCGTGAACCCACCGCCCTGGATCATGAACCCGTCGATGACGCGGTGGAAGATCGTGCCGTCGTAGAAGCCGCTTTTCGCGTATTCGGCGAAATTTGCGACCGTGGCGGGGGCCTTCTCTCCGTCAAGCTCTAGGGTTATCGTACCCTTGGATGTCTCAATCGTAGCTTTCATGGGCGTAATTATACCACATTCCCCCGGATTTCTTCAAATGCTTTCGATACCCTCAGGAGCTTCGCCTCGTCGAAGGCACCGCAGACGAACTGCACCCCCACCGGCATTTTCGTGTCGCCGGAGAAGCCCGCAGGCACCGACGATGCGCAGACGCCCGCGAGCGAGGAAGGTATCGTGAAGAGGTCGTTCAGATACATCGTGAGCGGGTCCTGCAACTCGCCGAGGCGGAACGCGGGCGTCGGCGCACAGGGCGTGAGGAGCGCGTCGCATCTGGCGAACGCCTCGTCGAAGTCGCGCTTGATGAGCGTGCGGACCTTCTGGGCCCTGCCGTAGTAGGCGTCGTAGTATCCGCTCGAAAGGACGTACGTCCCCATGATGATGCGGCGCTTCACCTCCGGGCCGAAGCCCTCGGCGCGGCTCTTGGTGTAGAGAGAATAGACGTCCGCGGCCCCGGCGGAGCGGTGGCCGTACCGCACTCCGTCGAACCTCGCGAGGTTGGCGCTCGCCTCGGCGGGCGCGACGATGTAGTATACGGCCATCGCGTATTCGGTGTGTGGGAGCGATACCTCGACGAGCTCAGCGCCGGCCGCCTCGCACTTCTTCACCGCCTCGTCCGTAATGCGCCTGACCTCCGGGTCAAGCCCCCTGACGTCGAAGTACTCCTTCGCGATCCCGATGCGAACGCCCTTCATCGTGGCGCCGACGAGGGACGCCGCGTAGTCAGGAACGGAAACCCTGGGCGTCGTGCCGTCCATCTCGTCGTGTCCGGCGAGCGCACTGAGCAGTATCGCCGCGTCCTCGACAGACTTCGCCATCGGGCCCACCTGGTCGAGCGAGCTCGCGAACGCCGTGACGCCGTAGCGGCTCACGCGCCCGTAGCTGGGCTTTACGCCGACACAGTTGCAGAAGCTCGCAGGCTGACGAATCGAACCGCCCGTATCGGTGCCGAGCGCCGCGATGCAGAGATTCCCGCCCACGGCCGCCGCGCTGCCACCAGAACTGCCGCCCGGCACGCGGTCGGTGTCGTATGGGTTCCTCGTGACGCCGAGCCCGGAGTTCTCGGTGGACGAGCCCATCGCGAACTCATCCATGTTGACGCGCCCTGCGGGGATGAAGTCGTGCGACTTCATGTTCCTTATCACCGTCGCGTCGTACGGCGAGACGTAGCCATTCAATATCTTCGACGCGCACGTACACGGCTGGCCCGCGACGTTGATGAGGTCCTTTACGGCAATCGGCACCGCCTTGGGGTTCTCGCGCGCAAGGGCAAGCGCCTGCCCCTCGTCGAAGGTGAGATACGCGCCGATCTCGGCGTTCTTCGCGTGAAAGCGGTCGATGATTGCCTGCGTCAGCTCGACCGAGGAGAACTCGCCCTTCGCAAGCCCCTCGCGCGCCGCCTTGATTCCAAGTTCGTAAAGTTCCATGTCAGCTCTCCGCTCCTTCGACGATCTTGGGCAGAAGGAACTCGTCGCCCACGCGCTTGGGCGCGTTGGCAAGCGCGGCTTCGGCCGCAAGCGACGGCCGCACCTCGTCCTCGCGAAACGCGTTGACGAGCGTCCGTCCGTGCATCATCGGCTCCACGCCCTCGACGTCCACCTCTGAAATCTTCTCAACGTACTTGACGATGTTCTCGAGCTGCGGCTGGAACACAGCCTTCTCCTCGTCCGTGAGCTCAAGCCTCGCGAGCTCCGCGACATACCCTACATCGATCTTCATGGCCTACCTAATCCAGCTTGGCGTTATCCAGTTGCCGGCGGCGCGGAACATCTGGCACGGCTCGTCGCCGCCCTCCGACGCCTCGACCGAGTCAACGATGAAAAGGGCCTTGTCGCGTCCCGCGACGAGGTGGCGCCCATCACGCGACCACACGGGATGCTCCCAGCTGCCGGGCGACGTAACGAGCTTCGCGGCGGAGTCACCCGCCCTGGGGTCCATGACGGCGACCTGGGCGAGCCCGCCGCGCTTCGTGATGTACGCGATGCGCCCGTCGGCGCCCCAGTCGGGATCGACGTTCTGCGAACCCCTGGCCGTAAGGCGGCGCTTCGCCTTCGTGGCGACGTTTACAACGTATATCTGCGGATGGCGCGTCTCGTCGGACACGTACGCGATCTCGGTCCCGTCGGGGCTCCACGTCGGCTGGCCCTCGCTCGCGGTCTTCGTGTTGGTGAGACGCGTGTAGCGCCCGCCCGAGAGGACGTAGAGCTCGGGGTTCCCCTGAAACGAGGCCGTCACCGCGACCTTCGTGCCGTCGGGCGAGACTACCGCAGGGGACGAGACCCCCTTCAGGTTGAACGCAAGCTTGCGCGCCCCCGTCTCGACGTCGTGGTCGAATATCTGCTGGCCGCCGTTGAGGTAACCGATGTAGCTGACCGTGTTCGCGTTCTTCCAGCGGGGCCCCACGGCCGCCTTGCCGTCGCTCGTAAGCTGGCGGACGTCCTGACCGTCTGGATAGCATACGCAGAGCTCCGACGACATCGGGCTCTTGCGCGAGACGAACACAATGCGGTCGCACGCAAAGCCCTTCTGCCCGTTCTCGGACATGGCGGCGCACATGGCGTCGCTCATCCTACGCGCGGCCATCCTGATCGACTTGTCGTCGCCAGCCGGGGCGGGCGAGCTCAGTGACTTGCCCGCGCCGGACGCCGTTACCGTGCCGCCGATGGAACCCGTCACCTTGATAGCGCCGCCGCTCACCACCTGAAAGCACCCGGAGAGCTCCAGGTTGCGCTTCAGCGTCTTCGAGTAAGTCTCGGCACCGGCCCCGGTCACGGAGATCGAAACCGACTTCTTCTGGTGCGCGCCGACGCCGATGACGTCAACGACAGTCGCGCCGCCTGCGGCGACCGCGGCCATTGCCGCGCATGCGAGGAACACAGATTTACATGTCATTTCCTTTTCCTTTCGTTTATGGCCTTGCGCCTTCCCCACGGAACTTCACGTCGTGTAGTCGGCGTTGATGTGCACGTAGTCGAGCGACAGGTCGCAAGTGTATATCGTGCTCTCAGCCGTGCCGAGGTGCAGGTCCACGACGACCGAGAACGCGTCCTTCTCCATGACTTTCGCGAGCTTCGCGAGCTGCCTCTCGTCCGCGACCTTCCCGAAGCGAAACGCCCATGCGCCGTCGTAGAAGACCTCTGCCTTCATGTCCTCGACGTCCGCGCCGGAGTAGCCGACCGCCGCGAGGACGCGCCCCCAGTTGGGGTCCTTGCCGAACCAGCTCGTCTTTGCGAGCGGCGACTTGGCGACGGCGCGAGCGGCGCGCTCGGCGTCGCGCTCGCTCTTCGCGCCCTTCACGGTCACGGTGACGAACTTCGTCGCGCCCTCGCCGTCCGTCGCCATCTGGCGGGCGAGCGAGATGCACACCGCCTCGAGCGCGGCACGGAAAGCGTCGAAGTCCCTGCCCGGGGCGTCGATCTCGCGGTTCCCGGCCTTGCCGGAGGCGAGGATGAAAAGCGAGTCGTTCGTAGACTCGTCGCCGTCGACGACGAGGCGGTTGAAACTGCGGCCCACGGCGAGCTGGAGGGCGCGCTTCAGCATCCGCGGCGAAACCGCCGCGTCTGTCGTGAGAAAGCCGAGCATCGTCGCCATGTTGGGCTCGATCATCCCAGAGCCCTTCGACATGCCGCCGACAGTCACCTTCCTGCCGCCGATGGCTACTGTCGCGCACGCCTCTTTCGGCCGCGTATCGGTAGTCATCACCGCCTTGGCCGCGGCAAGTCCGTGGGCGGACGTGCGCCCAAGCGCCTTTGTAGCCGATTTCATCCCAGCGAGAAGCCTGTCAACGGGAAGTCGTCGCCCGATGACGCCGGTGGACGCGACGAGCACGTGGTGCGGGTCGAGACCGAGTTCGCCTGCGGTGACGAGCGCCGAAAGACGCGCGTCTGCGAGGCCCTGCTCGCCGGTGCACGCGTTCGCGCAGCCGGAATTGGCGAGGATGGCCTGGACGCGCCCACCCTTCACGACCGAGCGGTCGTAGACGACCGGAGCGGCGGCAACCTTGTTCGTCGTGAACACCGCGGCCGCCGCGCATGGCGCATCGGCGACGATAAGCGCGACATCGTTGCGCCCCTTGTACTTGATCCCCGCCGCGACGCCCGCCGCGCGGAAACCCTTGGCGGAACACACGCCGCCCCTTGCTGTCCTGAAAATGGCCATGGTCGGCATTATACCGCGTCACCTCTCATTTCTGGCGGCCCTCCTCAGCAGGTTCCGCCGGGGGCTTGGGAAGAAGGCTGTCCACCGAATAGCCTGGCACGACGTAGACCCACTCGGAGTTGTCGAGCTTGAAGTAGCGGTCGCTGCCGTCCTTCACCTTGTTGCCGATGGTCGCGACGCGGTTGGTGTCGCCCGCCACCGTCACCTTGGCGACGACGCCCGTCGCGAAGCCGAGATCCGCCTCGGCGACGCCCTCCGCGATGTCGTTGAACGAGATCCACGGGGTATCGACGATCTTCGTCTCGACCCACGCCTTGCCGTCAGCGCCAAACGCATCGAGCGAATCGGAGACGAGCACCGTCTCGCCCGCGAACGCCGCATAGCGCCCGTGGCCCCACTTCGCGTGCTTCTCGCCGAGCTGAAGCGAGGCGAGCTCCCTGCCGGAGGCGTCCTTGAGCGTAAGCGCGTCGGCCGATTCCAACTTCTTGCCGCGCACGACCTGACCGACCTTGAGCTCGGTGAGCTTCAGAAGGTTCTCGGCAAGCTTCGCGTGGTCTGCGGGATAGTTGTGGTAGGTCTCGACGACCCAGCCCCTGTCGCCCGCCGCGAGCCTCAGCTTGTCGCCGAGCTCGACGCGCGCGACTTCGGACATGTCGATCTTCGGGAACACCGCCTTGCCGTTCAGCGTCGCCCCCGACGGCCTGGAGCCAGACGAGAGGCACCATGCCGCGCCGCCGATGACGGCGGCCGCCCCCACGAGCACGACCAGATTCCTAGTTGTCATTTCGGTTTGTCCTTTCTTCTCATGCGCGCCTGCGGCGCAGATAGCCGCGCAGCAGGCCGAACAGCACGACGAGCGCCGGCACTAGCGCGATGTTGACGATCTTTAGCCGGAGGCCAAGCGAGTCGATGTCGGCCGTAAGCTCCTTGCGGACGTTCTTGAGCTGCTTTCTCGTGTCGGCCTGGGCCTTCCTCAGCTTCACGATCTCGTCCTGCTGCTCCTTCGAGAGGATGAAGCGCTCGCCGTCCTTCTTCTCGCGCTGGAGCGCGGAGAGGCGCTGCTGAGTCTGTTGGAGCTCCTCCTGAAACGCCGCCTCCCTCGCCTGCCACTTCTTCGTCGCCTCGGCCTCAAGCTCGTTCACGACGATGAACGGGCGGTCAGACGCGCCGCGCGAGCGGACGCCGATGAGCTCCTCGCGTCCGGCAAACTGCTCGATGACGTTCGAGAAGAGCATGAGGTTCTCGTTGATGAGCTGCGGTATCGACCCGAAGGGCGTGCGCATCATCCTGACGCAGAAGTCGTCGGCGAGGAAGTCGGAGTCGGCGAATAGCATGACATTGCCATTCCCCTCGGCGAGAGCCTTCGAGACGTCGTTAGTGCCGTCCGGCCCCTTCGGGAACGCCGTCTTGAACGTGCCGGAGAGTCGCGCGGCGAGGATGCGCTCCTTCCCGTCGGGAACCATGTCCTTCATCCCGCCGTACTGCATGGACATCTTGTCTACCGCGCAGGAGTTGCCCTTCGAGGTCGTGACGACCGGCGCGAACGAAAGGTCCATATCCTTCTTCTCGAACGAGAACGCACCGGCAAACGGGAACATCACGTTCGTGAGCTCCGCGACGAGGAGATCGCCCTTGTCCATGTTCGCCTTGCCTAAGGAGAGGAACGCCGGGTTCGACTCGACACCGCCCTGCCCGTTGTTCAGCTTCGTCGCGGCCTCGAGGTCGCAGGCGATCTTCCCGTCCTCGAACTTAACGCCCCACGCGTCGAAGAGCTTGCCGAGCGTCGAGGGACCGTCGCCGCCCATCTGCCCCATCATCGGGTTCTGGCCCTGGCGGGAGGACTGCATGTCCTTGATGCTGAACGGATCGACGCACGCGACGAGCTTGCCGCCACGAAGCACGAACTGGTCGATTGCATAGAGCGTCTTGTCGGAGAGGTTCTTCGCATGGACCATGACGAGTGTCTTGACATCCTCGTCAATCGACTCTGCGTCGGGCGCAATCTCGCGCACCTCGTAGTCCTTGGCGAGTTCCGCGAATGCTGCCCAGCCCTGCGGCGGGCGCTGGCCCATCTGCATCATCATCGGGTTCGCCTTGCCGCCGACAACGTCGGGAAGCGAAGTCATCACGCCGACGACGGGACGCTCCGGCCACGCAACGCGCGTGACGAGGCGCGTCAGGTCGTATTCAAGCGTCGACTCCGTGCGGGGCGAAAGGACGCCCAAGGTCTCCTCGCGGTCGCCGCACACTGCGACGATGCCGAAGTATATCCCTGCGCCGAACGGATTGCCGTCGGTCTGCGGCTCTACGCCATAGCGTTGCGCCCACTCCTCGGCGTCGGAATCGGGCTTCGGGTCGTATGTCTCGACGACGAGCCGGCCGCCGCCTGCGCGCTCGTACTCCTTGAGCAGGTTGCCGACCTGCTGGGCATACGTCTTGAGCGCCATCGGCATCTCGGCGGACGAGGAGCTGACGTAGTACTTGAACGTAACGTCCTCGGCGAGCTGGGCGAGCACCGCCTTTGAGCCCTTCGAGAGCGTATAGAGTTTCTCCGCAGTCATATCGGCGCGAAGCGGCAGGTTCGCGAGTATGACGACGGAAGACGCCGCGATCGCACCGACGAGAACGAGACCCGCGACGCCCTTCGACGCGCCGCGGCGGCCGTCGGTGACGGTCTTCGCCGCAACGAGCATGAAGACGACCATCGCGAAGTAGTAGCCGACGTCGGCGAAGTCGACGACGCCCTTTCGCATCGACTCGAAGTGCGAGAGGAGCGAGCACGACGCGACCGCGTCCGTTATCGCCGTCGGTACGCCCCACGCGGCGACCGCGCCAATCACCGGGTCGAACCCGATGATGAGGAGCAGGAAGACGAGCGCGAGCGACACGACGAATCCGACCACAGACGAGCGCGACAAAGTCGACGCGAAGACGCCGATTGCGACTGCCGCACCTGCGAGGAGGAGCGAGCCGAGGTAGCCGCAGAACACGGCGCCCCAGTCGGGCGAGCCGAGGTAGCCGGCCGTGAGCGCAACGGGGAACGTGAGCGCAAGGCCGATTCCGACGAAGCTCCACGCGGCGAGGAACTTGCCAACGAGGACTTCGAAGATCGTCACTGGGAGCGTGAGCAGAAGCTCCGCCGTTCCGTTGCGGCGCTCATCGGCCCAGAGGCCCATCGTCGCCGCGGGAACGAGAAGCAGATACACCCACGGGTGCCAGAAGAAGAACGGCGTGAGATCCGCCTGGCGGCGCTCGTAGAACATCGCGACGCCGAAGGTAAGGAACCCAGCGAGCACGAGAAATGCCGTCAAGAACACATACGCGACCGGCGAATCGAAGTATGCCCTGAACTCGCGCTTGAACACTGCAATCGTATTTTTCATGTTTCCGCCTCCTTTCTTATTGCTTCATCGTCAGGTTGCGGAACACGACGTCGAGCTTTCCGCTCGGGTCCTTGGCCTTGAGCTCAGCGGGCGTGCCGTCGAACTTCTTCTCGCCATCGGCGATGACTACGACCTTGGAGCACACGGCGTCGACTTCCTCGAGAATGTGCGTCGAGATGATTATCGCCTTGCCCTCCTTGGCCATCGACTTGATCATCTCGCGGACGGTGAACTTCTGGTTGGGGTCGAGGCCGTCAGTCGGCTCGTCCATGATAAGCACCTTCGGGTCGTGGATGATTGCAGCGGCGAAGGCCGTGCGCTGGCGGTAGCCCTTCGAGAGCGTCTCAATCGTCTGTCCTGCGACCTTTTCGAGCTTCGCCTTGACGATAACATCCGCGACGGCCTTCTTCGGGTCGGGGCAGGCGTCGTGCCTGACCGACGCGACGAACGCGAGGTAGTCGCGCACCGTCATCGCGCGATAGCTCGGCGCCGACTCGGGCAGGTACCCGAGCGCGCGCTTCGCGGCGATCGGGTCGCCCACGATGTCGTGGCCGTCGATGATGGCCGTTCCGGAAGTCGGCGGGAGAAAGCCCGTGATCATCCTCATTGTCGTGGATTTCCCCGCGCCGTTGGGTCCGAGGAAGCCAAGCACCTCGCCCGCCTTGACGGAGAAGGAAACGCCCTTCACCGCCAGGAAGTCGCCGAAGCGCTTTTCAAGGTTCTTTACTTCAAGCATGGTTTTCTGTGTTCAGGTTGTATCTGAGGGTTTGAATATTATACCAAAAAACGGCGCGGCAGTTTTGCCGCGCCCAGGGGGTAAATCAAAATGCGGAAGCCGCGTCGTCGACCTGCGCCTTGCGCTTCTCGGCGGCGTTCTTCCTCGCCTCCTGGCGGATTTCCTCCGTCTCGTGCAACAAGCACCGTCTCGTAGTCGCGCGAAGCGTCCGCGAGGCAGGCGGTCACGAAGCGGCCGGAGCCGATGTCGAACGTGTAGATCGGGCGGCACCAGCTCCTCGGCCGGGCCCAGGTGTTGTAGCGCCTCTCAAGCGCCTCGATGAGGTAGTGCCTGCGCCAATTCGTGCCGGGATCGACCGCCTCCTTCGCGCAGGCGTAGATCTTGACGACCTTGTGGGTTTTGGGCGTCACGTAGACGTAGTAGTCGTCGAAACCGGCGAGCTTCTTCGCGGGAGTGAACGTCGCGCGGAGCAGAGTCGGCTCTTCGATGTCGGAAACGAGGTTCGTGCCCTTGAACTCCTCGCCGAACTTAAGCCCGAGGAACCCCTCCTCGACCTTGGCGCACTTGGTCTTCTCGTCGTTCTTCTGCTCGACGCGCTTCGTGAACGATGCCATTCCCTCCTCGCCGACGGGATAGCTCTGGGCATATTCGCTCGTGGAGCTTTCGAGCATGTTGCCGTCGGCGTCGAGCGTGGTGCGCGTCTCGCGCCTGCGCTCGGTGACCATGTTGCCGTTCGTCGTCACGGTCGACTCGACGTACGTCCTTGCGACGCTGCCGTTGTCGTTCGTGACGATCGACGCCTCGGACGACTTCTGGGAGACGTCCTTCTTTTCGTCGCACGATGCGGCGGCGAAGCCGATTAATGTCATTGCCGCGGCTACCGACGCGACTGTCAATGCTGTTCCTGTGTTTTTCATGGTGTCGTTCCTTTCTTCGGGTATTTCCCGATTGACGGCACCATTATATGAAACGAATGTTAACGGTTTGTTAACGAAACGCTGGTTGTCCCATCTGGAGTCGAACCAGAACTCTGGGTATCAAAAACCCGTGTGCAGCCGCTACACCATGGGACATGCGGAATTGCGGATATTATACCATAATTCCCTCTGGATGGACTTGCCCTCACGCCAGATCCGCAGGGTCGATCATGATCTCGTTGCCGATGCGCTGGGAGGTCTCGCCGGAGAGGTGGCCGGTCGTGCTGAGGACGCCCTCCATCAGTTCGTCGAGGATCTCGGTAATCGCGGCGCGTCTGTTCTCGTCTTCGGGTAGGCTGTCAAGGATCGAGGCCATATTGTCCAAGAGCTGCCGCACCCCTCCCCCGCTGTCCTTCAAGCCGATCACGAGGACGGACGCCAGATAGTCCTCCTTGATGTCCTTCAGTTTCTTCTCGGCGACCTTGACGACCGCCCTCGTGGCTTCTATCAGGTTCTCCTTGCGGATGCCCGGAGCCTCCTTAGGCGTCCCATAGGACCTTATGAGCGAAGCGCCATGCATGATCGATTCGACCACGTCGCCGAACTGGTAGTACCGCGACTTCATGCCCTCGGACTTTGCGGCTTCCTTGTTCTTGCCGAAATTGATGACGTGCGCCGTGGAGCAGAAGATGCCGAACGTCTCGCACTTGAGGAAGAGGCGTCGTTTGGGACCGCTTCCGCCCGCGTCCTTGAGATGGTCCGTATCCGGAATCGTGAAGTAATGGAAGGTGCGCATGCCGTTGAAGAGCCCGCCCATGCCCGTCGGCACGTCGAGTCCTCGCGGCATGTTGAGGTGGCCGTCCACCGTGAGGCTCTGGAACGGCCGCGCGTGGGTGGAGGTGCGGATGTAGATGTTCTCGGCCTTGTCGAGCCAGCGGGCGATGTTGCCGTCGGGATCGGAGATCGAGAACGAGCCGCGGTACATGAACTCGCCTTTCTTGAGTCCCGCCACGTGGATGGCCTGCGTCAAGGCGACGACGTTCGCGAGCGTCGGCTTGAAAAGCTCCGTATTGCCGCTCAGGAGCGCGCGCAGGATGTCGTTGCCGCGGCGGATGCGGGCCTCCATCGAGGCGCGAAGTTCGCCGACGCTGCGCGGGCGCGAGAGGGAGGAACGAGTGGTCGCCATGTCTGCGTAGTGGATCTTGGGGAGCTTGACGACACGCCCGTCCACGCGAATGTCGAGCTGCTCGGGCAGGTCTTCGGCCTTGATCGGCGGGTTCGGGTTGGGGACATTGGCGTAGGCGACGGGGGTGTAGTCCTTGGCGACCTTGAGCGGATCGCCGCCGGCCGCGCGCGCCATGAACTCGTCGGGATGGGTAAGCTTCTGCACGTTGTTCTCGGAGAACACGGCAAAGAACTTCTCGGTGGCATTCTGCGGCACGACGAGCCGCGAGTTGCCCCAGTTGTCGTATTCGTATTTGACGCCGGCATCCTGGGCGAGCTTCTCTAAAAGCCTGACGGTGGAACCGTCGAGCGGCTTGTCGCAGTGATAGACGATATCGTTGCCCACCACCTCGGCGCACCATGGAATGCGCGTCTCGGGCTTGACTTCGAGGTGCTGAAGGGCGACCTCCCCCTTCTTGCTCACCCAGGTTGTGGGCGAGGTGAGCATTTCAAGGTGCGATATCGTGTCGACGGCCCTCGCCTGAACGGAGAAGCCGCGATTGGCGAGGTCGTCGTAAAGCCGAAGCTGCGCATCGCCGATCTTGAGCAGGCGGTTGAGCTGCTGATTGAACTCCGCCTCCTTCTTGTCGATCTCCGCGTTGATCTTGACGCGCAGGGTCTTCTCCGCATCGGAGATGCCCTTCTCGTTTGGGTCGAACGCGGCACGGTAGTCCTTGAAAAGCTTGTCGAACGCGCCCGACTTCGCGACCTCGCGCAGTTCGATGAGCCCTGAGAGCTTGGCGAAGCGCGTATCGTCGTCGAAGACGGAGAAGTTGTTGAAGCGCGGCTTGGTGCTTGAGCCGTAGGTATCCTTGAACGAGAAGTCATCGGAGATGTCGAGGTACTTGCCGTTGCCTTCGAGCGAGTGGCCGGGGTCGATGGCGAAGAACTTGCCGTTGACGAAGCCCTTGTTCTGCCCGCGCTTGCCGACGCCGTCGCGATCGGCCGTCAGGAGGAAGAACGCCTTGTACTTGCCGAGACTTTCGGGCTTCTGGCCTGGATAGGCACCGGGCGGCAGGACGACGCGCCCGTCCTTGAGGAAACCCGCTTCCATATCCTTGTAGCCCTTGGCGAACTTCGCCTCGAGCATGAGTTTCGGATGCCCGTCGGAATACTGTCCGCGCGAAATCGTCAGTTCCTGCGCCGGAATGCCGGCGAGTCGCGTCAGGTCGTTTGCGAGAGCCTCGGTGACGGCGCCGGCGGAAATGGAGTTCGCGCTCGCGGCGGTCTGCAGGCGGTAGATCTGCCCGAGGATCGGCTTGCGCGTGGCGAGGATGCGCTCGGGGCGCATGAACTTGCCTTCGTGGGCCGTCGCGCCGACCTTCGAGCGATCCTTCTCGTTGTAGTCGAGCTTCTGGATGTGGCGCTCGGAAAAGTGCTCGAACACGGGCGACATGTAGTAGAAGTCGTCATCCGGCCCGATGTTGAGAATCGCGTCGCGGATTTCCGCGAAAAGCTCCAGTTTCATCTCCTTGATGATTCCGGCGTTCTTCGGATCGTCGAAGTTCTTGGTCAGCTGGGGGATGTAGTTCGAGTACTTCGAGTCGATGACGTAGGCGAGATCCTTGAACGGATGGTATTTGATGTGCTCCGGCTGCCCGAGCGCGAGAACCGCATGGAGCAGGGCGAACTCGGCGACAGCCGCCATCGCGGCGGGGTGGGCGCGTCCGGCGAGCATGATCTGCTCGCGCAGATCCTTTCCCGCGCAGGACTTCGCAAGCTCGGGATTCCGGTCCTTCAGGGACTCGAGGATGTTGCGGTTTTCCGGCGTGTCGAGTTGCGCCATGAAGCCGCGCGTGTCGTCCCTGGACCAGTCGTTGCGGAAGATGAACCCCGGCTCCACGCCGTTTGTCTTGAGCTTTTCGAGAAGGACGGGGTTCGTTTCGGATCTGTTTACGCGCATGCCCACGCCGATGACGCCGCGCTTGATCTGATCCTCGATCGAGGTGGAGCCTTTCGTGAACACGTTTTTGAGATTGCGCAGGCCCGTCGGCTCCCGCGATTCGGCGGCGGCCTGTTCGGCATGGGCTTTGCCGATGTCGGTGGTGCCGATCCGCTGCACGTCTTCGAGGACGCCGTAGATGGCCTGCTCGATGCGCTTCGCGGCGGCGCGCGAGACGTCATGGGGCGTCTGGAGCGTCTTGAGGTCGAGACCGTTCGTCAGGTTTTTGCTGATGGCATCGCGGACAAGATGCGCTTCCTCGTCCGAAAGCTGCATCATCTTGGGATTGACGTCGAGCTGGCGGTTGAGTTCACCGACGAAGCGGTTTTCGCGAAGCTGCGGGATCCTGGAGAGAACCGCCTTCACGTCGCAGGCGCGGAGGGATTTCCGCAACTGGTCGCGCGAACCGAGGACGGTATCGAAGGCGTGGGTGCCGAGCGCACCGTATTCATTCTCCAGTGCAGTCCGAAAAGCGTCCATCACGGCCTTGTTGGCGGTCTTCCCTGCGGAGAACAAGTAGTTCCCCAGCTTGGCGGTCATGTTCTCGCCCGTGCCCCGGATCGCGATGTCGCGCATCCGGAACGATGTCGAGGCGGCTACTGTCTTGAACGAATCTACTGTCAATGGCATCTTGTACTGCGCTCCTTTCGCGATGACTACACGAAACCCGCCGGAAGGTTACAGCTTCTCATGCATGAAATATTGTCTGCCCGCGGGGAGGGGCGTCTCGGCCGCCATCCGCAAGGCCGCCTACGGACCGCATGTCGGCCCTGATGCGCTCGGCCCAGATGTCGCAGAGCTGGAGTATCTTCTCGATGGTCGCTATGAATTCGTCGACGTCCTTCGCGGCGGCCTCGAGGTCGAAGAGGTAGTTGTAGACCACCGTCTCCGTCTCGGGTTCGAGCGCAAAGTGCCCGCCGGCCGTGTCCTTGCCGAAGAGCCCTCCCGCGAGAAGGTCGCGGTACACCTCCTTCGGCGCGTCCTTCGGAAGGTCCGCGACCTCTACAAAGCAAAGCACCCTGCCCGTCGCCTCTACAAGCTGCAGGTTGACGTTGTATGTGTCGTCGACGCGCAAGCTGACAAGGCCGTCTTCGCCCGGCTTGAACGCCGCTATTCCGGTTTCTTCGCTGACCTTCGCCAAAAACGCCTTGTAGTCCTCGATGCCTTTCACGATACGTCCCTCCTGTAGAACATTTCGTACTGTAGAAACCGCTACCGCGACTGAACGGCCGTCGCTGCAACGGTGCTCACGATGTCGTCCACGGAGCATCCGCGAGAGAGGTCGTTGCAGGGCTTTGCGAGCCCCTGCAGGACGGCAAAGCACGACGCCTTGCCGATCCTCTGCGTGATCTTGTAGCCGATGTTTCCCGCCTGGAGGTCAGGAAATACAAAGACGTTCGCGCGACCCGCGACTGGGCTCCCCTTCGCCTTGGACGCACCGACTTCGGGGACGATTGCCGCATCAAACTGCATCTCGCCGTCAAGCGCGAGATCTGGCGCGAGCGAATGGGCGATTTCCGTCGCCTCGCGCACCTTGTCGACGAGCGCATGGCTGGCGCTCCCCTTCGTCGAGAAGGAAAGTAGCGCTACGCGCGGCTCGGCGATGCCGCAGAGAGTCCGCGCAGTTTCTGCTGACGCGATTGCAATGTGGGCAAGTTCCTCAGCCGTCGGACAGGGATTTACGACGCAGTCGGCGTAGACGAGAAGCCCGTCCTCGCCGAGAGAGCGGTCGGGGCACTCCATCAGGAAGCTTGACGAAACAAGCTTCATGCCAGGAGCTGTCTTGATTATCTGCAGCGCAGGACGCAGCATGTCGCCAGTAGAATGAACGGCTCCGGAAACAAGCCCGTCGGCATCGCCCACCTTCACCATCATCATGCCATAGTACATCGGGTCGGCCGCGAGCTTCGCGGCCGCTTCCTCGGTAAGCCCCTTCGCCTTGCGAAGTTCGTAGAGCGCCGCGGCGTAAGCGTCGAACTTCGCCTTGTTTGAAGGAGCTTCGATCTGCTCTTTCGTAAGCAAGATCGGTTCAGCAATCCCCTCGTCCTTGATAATCTTCGCCGCCGCGACAGTGCGCGGCTCGTCGCCTTCGGGGAGGACAATACGCTTGACGCTCTTCCGCGCCTTTTCTTTGATTCTTTCAATCAGGTTCATGGGGATTCTCCTTTTACAATCTTGCACGATTTACGAAATACACGGCACCGACCATGCAGAAAAAGGCCCAGAGGTAGTCCCAGCGCCATTTCTCGCCCATGAAGAGCAGCATGAACGGAACGAACACGCAGACGGTTATCACTTCCTGTATGATCTTGAGCTGCGCCACGTTGAGCCCGCTCGCCGCGCCAAGCCTGTTGGCAGGCACCGCGATGACGTACTCTATTAGGGCGATAAGCCAGCTTACTAGGATTATAGCGTAGACCGGCCAGCTCGACTCTCCCGGCTTCTGCAGCCGCAAGTGCCAATACCACGCAAGAGTCATGAAGAGGTTGCTGCAGACGAGCATCCCAACAGCCGTTGCCACGCCTATCTTTGATGTCATCTTCGTCTCGCCCTTAGAGCCCGATGTCGCCAAAGCCGGGCCAGACATTGTGGCCGGAATAGGTCTGCGGCTTTAGTTCTCCGCGAAGGACCTTGAGCGCAGGGAGCGCGAGCGCCTCCTGCTCCATCTCGCCGGGATAGACCTTGATAGGCGCGATGAAGCCGCAGCGCGTCTTGATGCCGTCGACGATGTCCTGGAACCGGACAAGCCCGCCAGTGAGCAGAATCGCGTCGACCTTGCCGCACAGAACAGCCGACATCTCGCCGATCATCTTGCAGATCTGGTAGATCATCGTGTTCCAGACGAGCGTCGCCTTCCTATCGCCCTTGTCGACGAGCGCGTGTATCGTGTCGGAATTGGAAGTGCCGAAGAGATCGACGAAACCGCCGGCGCGCGAGCACCTGAGCCGGACATCGGCGACGGAGTGCGATTCGATGTAGTCGAGGAGCTGCAGAACCGGAACCGAGCCGATGCGCGTCGGCGTGAACGCGCCCTCGCCGTCGGCGCCCATGTTGCCGTCGACCATCTTGCCGCGCTCGTGCGCCGACACCGTGATGCCGCCGTCTATGTGCGCGACGATGAAGTTGCATTCCTCGTACTTGCGTCCCATTTTCGCGGCGTGGAACTCGGCGACGGCCTTCTGGTTGAGGACGTGCGAGTGCGAGACGCGGTAGACGCCCTTGATGCCGGTGAGCCGCGCCAAGTCGCAGTATTCGTCTACGTTCGTGGGGTTGAGGGTGAACGCCGGCTTCTCGTATTCCTGGGCAAACGCCCAGGCAAGCATGACGCCGAGCTTCGCGGGATGCTCGGAGCCGCCGACAGCCGCGACAGTGTCGTCGTAGAGCTTCCGGTCGATCACCGTTATGCCGCCGGGCTGCGTGCAGGCGCTACCGCCGCGCCCGACGAAGGCATCAATCGACCGCGGGCTGACGCCCTCCGCCGAGAGCATGTCGAGGATCACGCCCTTGCGGAACGGCACCTGGTCGTTCACGTGCGGAAACGCGAGAAGCACCGACGAATCGTGGAAAAGGCTCTTCTCGAAAAGGCAGGCCTCGTTTTCGAAAAGGCTAACCTTGGTCGAGGTCGAGCCGGGATTTATGACGAGTAGTTTATATTTGCGATTTTGCATTATTGATCTGTCCTAGAAATTGTAAAATTTTTGACGCAGAGGCACAGAGATGCGTATCCCCCAGCCGAAGGCTGTCCGCAAAGCGGATGCCCTAGCAGGGGTGAGGCGTCAGTAGCCGCATTCCATAATCGACTTCTCGAAGCCGAACGTGGAGGCGATTAGCGCGGCGCGTATCCACATGCCGTTCCTCATCTGGCGCCAGTACATTGCGCGCGGGTCGTGGTCGCAGCACGTCGCGATCTCGTCGCGGCGCGGCAGCGGGTGCATGATTATGCCGTCCGCCGGGAGCAGCTTAAGCTCCTCGGCGCCGAACTTGAAGCGAGACGTGTCGATCTTGGCGGAAGCCCCCTTCGACTCGTCCCACTCGTCCTGTATGCGCGTCATGTAGACGGCGTCGGCGGTGCGCACAGCGGCTTGAAGGTCGTCCGACACCTTGAAGTCGACGCCCTTCTCCTCGAGAACCGCGATGACGTCGTCGGGGACACGGAGCTCCTGCGGCGCGACAAACACCTGGCGGACGTCCTTGAAGTTGGTGAGAAGGTAGGAGAGCGAGCGAACCGTGCGCCCGCGCATCAAGTCGCCGCAGAACACAACCGTCTTGCCGTCTATGCCGCCCTTGTTCTCGAACGAGCGGAAGAGAGTGTAGATGTCGAGTAGCGCCTGCGTCGGATGCTGGTCCTTGCCGGATCCTGCGTTGAGGATCGGAATCGGGCGCGACGAGTTGGAGAGCTCCCATGACATCTTTTCCGCAAGCCCCTGCTCCGGCGAGCGCATGATTATCATGTCGAAGTACGACGAGAAGGTGCGAATCGAGTCTTCGTGGCTCTCGCCCTTGAATTCAGACGAAGTCGCCGCGTCGCGCACGGAGCCGGTCGTCACGCCGAGTATCTGGCATGCCGCGAGGTGCGAGAGGAACGTGCGCGAGCTCGGCTGGGAGAAGTAGAGCATCGCGCGCTTGTGCGCGAGGACGCTCTTGAGGTAAAGCGCGCCCTCCTTGGACTTGTTGATGAACCTGATGCGGTTGGCGAGCGCGCAGAGCCGTTCGAGAATGGGCCTGTCGAACTGCTGGGCGAACAGCGTGTGGTAGGGCATGCCACCGCCTTCGACCCTTTCAAGGTACGGGCGCTTGGCCTCAAGCGGCAGCGCGTGAAACTCGTTCCAACCGATGTCCGTTAGTCTTGCCATGGGAAAAACCTCTATGGAGTGTTTGGTATATTATACCAAATTCCAATCTTCGCCGCCACGAACGTCAGGCGTGGTCTTTGCCGATGAACTCGCAGGGGGCGCGACGGGCGAGAAGCCCGCCAAGGAACCGTATGCCGTACGTCACGTGCGAGGCGAAAACGCCGCAGAGCGTCACGACCCAGACCGCAGGGTTGAGCGAGAGGGAGGAGACGAGGACCAGAGCGATGTACGCGAGCATCGGCATTGAGACGAGCCCCTGCCAGATGCAGAACAGCTCCACCGACATCACTCCCGGCTGCGGAATCGCCACGAGAATCGCCCAGACGAAGAGATACGCGACGAAAAGCGTCGGAATGAAATACGAAAGCCTAAGCGAGTTGGACGGATAGCGCTTGCAGAAATAGCCGCGATGGAACGCGTAGCGGCCGAGCTGCCGCAGGTGCGCCCCGAAGAGGGGGCGGCGGTGGTGGTACACGACTACCCATGGATCGTAGACTATGCGACTGCCGGCGTCCACGATGTCCTTGCATAGAAGCGTGTCCTCGCCCGGCCAGAAGTCGGTGCGGTAGCCGCCGAAGGAATCGAGAAGCGACTTCCTGACGAAGAGGTTGCAGCTCGGGTAGTCGTCAACATCGCGCTTCACGCCGCCAGCCTTGTAGCGGTAGCGGTAGTTCCCCGAGACGAGCGGGTTGTCGTAGACGCGCCCGCCCATGCGCGCGAGGAACGAATCGCTCGGCGGCGTCACACCAGGCCCGCCGACGGCGCCAATCGTCCCGTCGCCGAAGTAGCGGACGGCGTATTCAAGCCAGTGGGCGTCGGGATAGGCGTCGTCATCGATGAACGCAATAATCTCGCCCTTCGCCGCCTTGATGCCGACGTTCCTCTTCTCGGCGGGCCTCACCTTGCCGGTAGGGAGTGTTAAGAGTTTAAAGTTTAAAGTTGAAAGTTGAAAGCAACTCGGCTCCCCAGTCCTTATGTCCGAACTCTGTTCGGACAATTCCCCATCCGGCAACACTATCACCTCGAAATTGCGGTACGACTGGTTTCCGAGCGCGGCAAGGCACTCGTCGAGCATCCAGCTACGGCGCGGGCAGGCGATCACCACCGAGACGAGCGGATCGTGGTCGAGCTTCGGCGGGACCTCGGCCTTCGCGTAGTAGCGAAGGACACGGAGCCGGTAGAATACGGCGAGCGAATCGAGGGCCATTGTCCTTACGGTTTCCGCCTTGAGCGCGCCGAACTTGTTGCCGAAGCATATCACGACAGGAGCCTCGGCGATCTTCGCGCCACGCTGGTGGGCGATGGCGAGAAGCTCCAGGTCGAACGCATACGTCTTGACGAGCATGCGGCCGAGCGACTCGCCGAGCACTTCGCGCCGGAAGAGCTTCATGCCCGTCTGCGTGT
This sequence comes from uncultured bacterium, assembly GCA_902799385.1. Lineage (GTDB taxonomy): Bacteria > Verrucomicrobiota > Kiritimatiellia > RFP12 > UBA1067 > UBA1067. The sequence goes on from CADCAK010000002.1 coordinate 170,451, forward strand.
CGGTTATCGGAAGCCCGACGAATATCCTGACGAGAGTGAAGTAGACCCAGCTTACGATCCGGCGGTGCCACGGATACTGCACGACGCTTCTCTTGTGCCGCTTCGAGCCGATCACGATGTCGGCGCCGCTCTCGGCCATCACCTCGAAGAACCACGGCGTCTGCTTGGGATTGATGTCGAGGTCGCCGTCAAGCAGCATGACGTACTCGCCGGTCGACGCGTCGAACCCGGCCCTCAGCGCGGCGCCCTTGCCGCCGTTCCTCTGGCATATAACGGGCCTTACGACGACATGCTCGTACTTAGGCACGACCGCGCGGGCGAGAGCCGCCGCAGTGCCGTCCGCCGAGCCGTCGTCGACGGGGACGAGCTCGGCCCTTATGCCGTGCGAATCGAAAAGCCGCGCCGTCTCGGCGACGTTTGCCTCTATGGCGTCCGCGAGGTTGTAGACGGGCATTATGACGGAGAGCCGACCGCCGCCTATCGCGTCGCGCGCGATGGCCCACTTGGCCTCAATATCCGTCCTGCCGCCTTCGGACATGGCGCCGTCTCAAGTCACTTTCCATGGCGGCGCATCTGCCGCGTTACGGGCGGATCGATCACCTCGCCCATGAGGACCTCGCCCTTCCCCGGCGACTTCGCCGCAGTCTGGCGGCGGATGATCCACATCTGCACGATCGAGAAGAGGTTCGAGAGGAACCAGTAGAGCGAAAGCGCCGACGGGAACGAGTAGAACATGAAGAGCATCATCGCCGGCATGAAGATCATCATCATCTTCTGCTGGCTCTTGTCGCCGGTCGCCGGGGTGAACGCGCTCTGGAGCCCCGTCGAGACGGCCATCAGGATCGGCAGGATGTTGAGCCCGCCGAACGGGAACCAGCTCGAGAAGAGCGCTTCCGGCTCGGAGAGGTCGCCGATCCAGAGGAACGGCGCGTAGCGAAGCTCTACGGCGGACCTCAAGACGTTGAAGAGCGCGATGAAGACGGGGATCTGTATGAGCATCGGCAGGCACGAGCTCATCGGGTTGACCTTGTGCTCCCTGTAGAGCGCCCATGTCTCCTGCTGCATGCGCTGCGGGTTGTCCTTGAACTTCGCCTGGATCTCCTTCATCTTCGGCTGGAGCTCCTGCATCCTCTTCATGCCCACCGTCGACTTGTGCGTGAGCGGCCAGAAGAGAAGGCGCACGAGGATCGTGAGGAGGATTATCGCGACGCCGTAGTTCGGGATCATGTTGTTGAAGAAGTTGAGCACCCAGACGAGCGGATAGCAGAGCCACCGCCACATGCCGAACTCCATTACGTCCTTCATGCCGAGGTCCCAGAGAAGCGACTGCTTCTTGGGGCCGACGTAGAA
>CADCAK010000003.1 GCA_902799385.1 uncultured bacterium
TCGCTCGACCTCGACTTCGGCGAGCTTCCCGCAGACGGCGTGTACACGCTCGTCGTCAAGGCGCGCTCCGGCGCGTCCACCGACTACGCGCCGGCGACGGCGCGCAAGACGTTCACAGTCCGCAGGGCCTGATCAAGAAAGGAGAACGAACATGAAAAACGCAAACAACGACCTGAAGGCCATGCGTTCCGCGCAGAGCGGCACCGTGGGCTACAAGACAGTCGCAAACGGAATGCCCGCCTCGCGCGACGCCGCGCCGTACCTCGGTCAGGCGCACGTCGGCGGAAGCTACACACAGGACGACGTGGCGCACCGGATCGCGGCGTCCAGGGGGTGCCAGTTCGGCGTGGAGGAGATCAAGCGCGTATGGAACGCCGTGGGCAACTACCTGCTGGACAGGATGCCCGAGGAGCCGTGCGCGTACGACCTCGGCTTCGTGCGGGTGCGCCCGGCCATCGGCGGGCCGTTCCCCTCGATGGACGCGGCGTTCGACCCGGAGCGCAACCGCGTGTACGTGTCCGTCACGCCTTCCGACACGATCAGGAACGCCGTCGCGGACAGCTCTCCCGTCCGCGAAGGCGGCGAGTCCGGCGACCAGCCGGAAGTCGGCAACGTGACGTGGGACGACGCCACGTCGCAGACGGTCAAGTCCGGCGAGCCGTTCAAGGTATACGGCAACGCTCTGACGCTGAACGTCGGCGACGAAAGCGCCGAACTGCAGCTGCCTGGCGAGGCGGAGCCCGTCGCGGTTGCGCTCTCGCCAGTCGTCGAGGGCAACTGGCAGCGCCTTGAAGGACGTCTCGCCCATCCGGTCGAGGCGTGCAAAGGGGCGGTCTTGGCGGTGAAGACGCACGGCTACGATCCCGATTCGGGGCTCAAGGTCGTGAAGTCGCGTCCGCTGACGGTACTGGCCGACGCGCCGACGCCGGTCGAAGCGCCCACGATCACGAGCGCGGGGACGCGCGGCGACGGCGACGGCTACGTGAATGTCACCGACTCGACGCTCGACGTGACCGGCGAGAACATCGAGCCGGCAACGCAGATCGAGCTGCTCACCGACACGGGCGCGTTGTGGCACGCGGTCCAGGCGGCCTACGCCGACGGCAAGCTCACGGCTCGGCTCAACTTCGGCGAGCCTCCTTGCGAGGACGGCGCTGTGCGGGTGACGACCGCTGGCGGCAGCGCACTGTACGAAGTGGAGTACGGTAGCCACTAACGCATGTTAGTGTCGATGCACTGCGGCGGGCGGGCTTCGGCCCGCCCGCCGCATCGTCGTTTTCAATAAGCAGTGGGCTACAGGGTCAGGGACCTGATTGCCACAGATATAAGTAAAATACCACAGTAGCGGGAGTTTGTGATATACTGCTTAGCATGAGACGTTGCAGGATAAAGCTTCCAAATCGGCGCTATTACCTGATCAGTCGCGTCGCCCACCGCGCCATGACGAAGGATGGCAAGCGGCGAATCGAAAGGGTCGCGCCGCTATGACAAGGAAAACCTACTGTGGTAATCAAGTTTGACCCTGATGGTCCGCAGACTATCCTTTCTTGATTGTCATTGCCCTTTAGTATATCACTCCCCGTCACATATTGCAATATGTGACGGGGCGGAAGGGGAGATGGGACTCTTTGTAGTCAAACTCTCGTACTAGGAAGGTCAAACCGCCATACTAGGGAGATCGTGGTTCACTACACAGAGTGACGGGAGTGTGGTATAATATGTGCTGAAAGGGGAAAGGGAAACTGTGAGGGCAGGAAAGATGCGCATGATGATAGACTTGTCGTTCGCCGCTGGTTTTGCATTCGCGGTGGCGCAGTCCGTATTGGCGGCGGCGAATTGGACGGGAAACAACAGCGGTGATTTGACGGCCAATAACAATTACCAGAGCGACAACAATTCGTGGAGCGTCAGGTTCAATGTCGATAATCTTGCAGGCAGCAGTAATCAGTGGTTCTGGATTGACAAAGACGTAACCACTTTCAAGCTTGGCGGCGACAGCAAGGCGGTTTACAAGGCACTCTCTTTCCAGAACGGACACCGCTGGCGATTCCATACACGCGATACTGTTTCAGGTTCCTGCACCTTCGACAACTCCGCAGGTTCCGATAGCGACAATGACAAGGACAGGATTTGCATTGCCGCTGGTTACGACGGTACATCGACCGTCGGCGACGCCACGCTTAAGATGGATGACATAAAGGTGAAGACGAAGTATCTCTATGTCGGAGGTTCCGACGCCGCCAAGGCGGGCAAGCTTCTTTTGATTAAGGATCCCGACTGCGCCATGGATTTCACCACCACGGACAATATATATCTTCAGAATGGCGACATCGTGAGCAGCAATGCCAGCGTGTCCTGCGGCGGAGATTTGAAGATTGGCGTGACCAACGCCACTGCGTCGCTGGCCGTGGCGGGCGGCACGTTCACTGTCGCTTCAGACAAGTGGACGCGCTTCGAAGCCGGAAGCACGGGCACGATCAACCTCTCCGGCGGCACATTTACCACGCAGCACATCCACGACTATACGGGCGGCACGTCGTCGAGGGTCGTCTTCAACGGCGGCACACTCAAGGCCAACAATCAAAGGAATGACGGTCTTATCGGTTCGGGTGTCGCCGTCACAGTCAATGCGGACGGCGGCACGATTGACAACGGGGGATTCAACATCTTCATTAAGTCGGCACTTTGCGGCACTGGCGGTATGACGTTCAGGGGTGTCGGCTCTGTCACGCTCGCCGACGGCAATGCCTACGAAGGTGTCACGGCAGTTGAGCTTGGCACGATGCTTCATATCGCTTCGACGAATGGCTTTGTCGGCGGGTTCGCCGCGAACATTCCAGACGGCATGGCGGCAGGAAGCTACAGGATTGTCGCCATTGACGGGACGGACACATTCGAAGGCTTTGCCCTGCCTGACGTGCCGGAGAATTGGACTGTGCGACTGTCAGATGACAAGAAGTCGATTATCGTTGAATCGGGGCAGTTCTGGATTGGCGGAGCGAGTGGCAGTTTGAACGAGCCGTCCAATTGGTCTAAGAACTCGGTGCCCGGGCCCGGCGAAAGCTGCTCGATTGGCAACGAGACGGCGGCGAACTTGACAAACCCCGAAGGAAGCGCTTTCGCGCCATCGTCCATCGTTTTCCCGGTTTATTCGGCGCAAGTGACCATCAATGGCAACGCCATAACTGGCATTGCGGCGATTACCAACTGTTCAAGCGTCCGCCATGTGTTCAACTGCGCCGTGAGCGGAAACGAAATCGAATTCCGCAACACGGCATGTTGCTGCGAGTTTTGGGGCGGCATCACGCTGGGGGCGGCGACATTTACCGGAACTGCCTCGGACGCGGCGAAGGGGCTCGTTGGCAAGTGGCATTTCACCGGTGACTGGACGCCAGTGTCGAATAATCGCATATACGGCGATTCCGGCAATTCAAGTGTGACGGTAGCTGGTAAATTGATCAATCCTGACCAAATGACGATAGATCCAGGGGTCGTCGTTACGGCGGCGACCATGAGCGTGACGACCTCGGAGTATTTCGCCTACAAGAATTCCGGTTCGCTTGTCGTGACAGGCGAGATTAAGACGGAGAACTCAAATGCAGATCCGCATTTCAAAAGCTCGAAATTACAGATCGGCACTGTGGAGTTTGGCTCGTTCGTGAACAAAACGAATGGAAAGTGGGCGTACATCGACGAGAAGACCGTCATAGTTGGCGAGGGCGGGATGGACTCGAAACGATCGTCCGTTTGCTTCGCCGAAGGGCCAACGCTCATTCCTGGCGCGGAGAGTTATGCAATAAACTCGACATCGGGTTCGGAATACAAACTCGACAACTGTACGCTGACGATAAACACGACAAGGAGAGGCACGGGCAGCCCGGCGACAATTTCCGTAAACGGGCGCCTTGCAGATAGGAATGATTCTTGCAGGGGCGCGGTCAAGGTGACTGGCAACGGCAATGTCGTATTCAACAAGTCATCTACATTTTCGAACGGACTGACCGTCGGCGGCAGTGCGACGGTTGCCGTGAAGGCAGGCTGCACTCCTGGCTCCGGAGCGGTGACCGTCAACAGTGGTGCGACGCTTGAGGTCGCAGAGTCTGCGGCGAGCGGGGGCTCGGCGGCCGTGACGCTTGGCGGCGACCTGACGATCAAGGGCGGCGCGACGCTGAAGTTCAATTTCACGGAGCGTAATGAAGCTCCTCGTCTTGATGCGACCGGCAAGGCGGTGACCTTGGGCGATCAGCGACCAATAAAAGTGATTTTCTGATTTTTCACACGGAGTAGCGGAAGTGTGGTATAATATGTGCTGAAAGGGAAACTGTGAGGGCAGGAAAGATGCGCATGATGATAGACTTGTCGTTCGCCGCTGGTTTTGCATTCGCGGTGGCGCAGTCTGTATTTGCGGCGGCGAACCAATATTGGGTCGGCGGAACGTCCGCCGAATGGGGCGGCAACAACTGGGCGTCGTCCGCTGGCGGCACTGGTGAGGCGTGGACAAGCGGCAACCGCGCGTATTTCACCACCTCGCCTTCGACCATTGACTTGAACGGCGCGAATTTCACGATTCAAGATATATTCACGAGCGGCTTTTCGTCCGGCAAACGTTGCGCCATCAACTTCACAAACTCGTCCTCCACAACCCCTACGCTCACGATAACGGATCCAAACATATCCGATGCAAACGCAGAAATTGGGTTTGCCGACATCTCGTTCCAGAACCTAAAGGTCTATAACAGCAATACCAGCTACAGCCTTGAGCTCAACAACAACGTTTGCATGAGATTCGGCGCCGGCGCCGTCTATACGGAAAGCAAAACGACGAATGCGCGCCTGGGATACAGCATCAGCAGCGCGAGCAACACGCTTGAAGTCGTTGACGGCGCACAGGTGACATTGGGGAAAGTGTATGTCGCAGTTCCGAATACCAAAGATTACGCCCCCACCGGTGTCATTCGCGTGTCGGGAGCGGGCTCGAAGCTGACCGCAGATCAGATTATAACGGGATTTCGCACGGATGGCACCAAATATGCGACAGGCAACGGCGGCAAGGCGGCGGTCATCGTCGAAAACGGCGCTACGATGAAGCTGAACGATGTATATCTCGGCAAGTTGTATAATAGCGCCGGCGGCAATGAGCGCGGCCCTGTCATCACCATGTTGGTGCAGTCCGGCGGAACGCTCAATTGCGGCGTAGTATATTGCCGTGAATATGCGTATAGCGGGCGCAATATTACGATAAACAACGGCACGATGAAGGCGACGCGCATCGAGCCGGAGTGGGATTCCGAAAACAAATACAAAGCGGTGAACATGGCCATCAACGTCGTGTCGAACGGCGTTCTGGAGACGACGGGCCATTTCTATACAGCCAACTACTCATCCGGTTGCAGCGAGAATATCCTTTTCGACGGTGGTACGTTCCGTGCGGCGGCGAATCTGCACACTCTCTCGACCAGCTACTTTACGGACGCTACGACATTCACCGTGGGACCTTTGGGCATGACGATTGATACGCAAGGCTACACGATCGACTGGAACACGGAAATCGACGGCGGGTCAGGCAAGATAGCGAAGACGGGCTCTGGGACGCTCAACTGGAGCATGTCTTCGTTTGCTACCGGCGGCATGGATGTCAATGCGGGAACTCTCTCGGTGTCTGGGTCGGGTACGCGTTTCAAAGGGCCGTTGACAGTGAAGTCCGGCGCGAAGTTTACCGTCAAGGCAACGAATCAGATTGCGCTTAATGGCGGCTTGGCGCTTGAGGCGGGTTCAACACTGAATATCGACAGTCCAACGGCCGGCGTTGCTCCGATGGCGGTTGCTTCGCTGTCTCTCCCTGACAGCGGAACCGTCACGCTCACGAAGAACGGCGGCGCGTTCTCAACTGGCGTCTACGCGATTTGTTCGGCGTCAGGCGTGACTGTCGAGGACGGCGCGAAGTTCGCTCCTTCAACCGGCAGCAGACCCTACAGCTGGAGTGTCGTGAACGGCAAACTGGTGTTGAGCGTCGGCGATGTCGATCCTATGACTTGGACGGGGCTCGGCGACGGAATCTCGATGTCCGATGCAGAGAACTGGGCAGGCTTCGCCGTGCCTCGCGCGGGCGATGCGCTTTACTTCTCCAGCATAACGTCCGCAACGACAATCAAAGGCGACGTTGATGCGACGTTCGGCGCTGTCACGATGGGTACTGGCGTCGTCACCTTCACTGGCGACAAGATGAAGGCGACGTCGTTCAGCGACACGTCGAAGATTGCCGTTGGCAAGAACGCCACCGTCACGCTCGATGGCAATCTCGATTTCTCCAACACGGCGCATGTCTGTATTGTCGATACTGTCGCAACCGGCGGCAAGTTCGTCGTCACCGGCGTTATCCGCCAGAAAGCAGACGCAGGCGACTACAACCTGCTTCCCTGCGCGACGGCAGGAGGAGGTGCGATTGTGGCGAAGGGACTGTCGGCAAACAAGTCAACCTATTTCCGTTTAGTCAGAGATGGCGCCGGAACATACAACTGGATTGTCGGCGGCGATGGCATCGTCAGCGGCAATTCCGGTATTTATTGGCTGTACGCCAATGAGAACAAGCCGCATACGATCATTAAGCCGCTCGATGCCGACTTCCCCATTGCCGCGAAGATTGCTGTTCGCCAAAATGCCATTCTCACGCTCGATACGACCGGGGATGACGGCAATCCGCACACGATTACGTTGGGCAACGGATCTGCGAATTACGGAATCTACCGCGAGGGAGTGGTGAACATCGCCGGCACCGGCAAGGTCGTCGCCGACTACAATGTGTCGGATCTTATCTCCGACACGGGTCAGCGTGTGAATCCCTTTAACGTCACGGACACGGCGACGCTCGCAATCAAAGCGGGCAAGCAGATTACGACCGGAGCAATCACCGTCAATTCCGGCGCGACGCTCAAGGTAAACGAATCTGGCACGGTAAAGCTTGGCGGCGATATGACGCTAAAGAACGGCGCGACGCTGAAGTTCAATTTCACGGAACGCAATGAAGCTCCTCGTCTTGATGTGAGAAGCAAGGGGGTGGAGTTCGGAACCAAGAAGCAAATAAAAGTGACGTGACTTATGTGCTTTATAAACAAAATGAAGAAAACGATTGCTACATTTGTACTGGTTGCGTCGGCGGCGCTTTCAGCGTCCGCCGTCGAAGAACCTATGTTCCGCGTCCGCGCGGCGAGCTACAACATCAGGTGCCAGACATCTGAAAGCGACAGCAACAACAATTGGGCCAATCGCAAGTCCGACCTTGTAAAACTTGTGAAGGAGATTGCGCCTGACGTAATCGGCTTCCAGGAAGTGCGCAGTGGCCAGTACTCAGATCTCAAGGATCAGCTTTCCAGATACACTTTCATCGGCGCGATGCGCGACGGCTCCAACTCCGAGGCGACGCCGGTCGCGTTTCTCACAAGCCGGTTCGCGCTGTTGAATAGCGGGACGTTCTGGCTTTCGGCGACGCCCAACGTGTCGGGCTCGAAGAAATGGGGCAATGGGATAGAGGATTCCGGCCTTCCGCGAATATGCACATGGACGCTCCTGAAGGACAGGACGAGCGGAGGTGTGCTCTGCTTCGCCTCTACTCATCTCGACCTCAAGGAAGGACCGCGTCTTGCGGGGATGCGGCTCATCATCTCGTCGCTCGCGGGGTTTGACGCGGCGGAAGTGCCGATTGTCGTCGTTGGCGACATGAATGCGCTTGAGACAGAGGCCTCCATGCTTGCGGCGATTGAAACGATGCAGGATTCGCTGCTCGTCTCGAAGACGACGCCGACGGGATCATGGCGCACATACAATGGATTCAGCTGGAAGACAAACGAGGTGTCCAACGAGGCGGCGCTTTCCACCTATTCGGCGAGCAAGCGGTCTGAGAATACATCGACGCTCGGCAAGCGAATAGACTACATCTTCACGTCGCCTGGGACTGAGGTGGAGTCGTTTGCGACGCGCAACGACGCGAGGCCGGGCAAGGAGTACTATCCGAGCGACCACTATCCAGTCGTGGCCGACCTCCTGATGCCTCGTGAAAACGACCTCTACACTGGCACGGCGAGGGTCGAGATAACCAAGGACATCCCATACGTCGGCTATGGCCGCTACGTCCTTACGGAAGGCGCGAATCTTGTGAACGACAAAAACCTTGAGTTCGTCCTGCCCGCATGGGTGGAGCGCGCGGCGGTCGAAAATGGCGAGATCGTCATCTACACCAAGCCTCGGCCGTTCAAGGTGATTCTGAGGTAAAGTTGTTGTTTTGGGCAAACCCAGGCATCATTTTTTGGTATAATATCGGCCCGTGGATACTAGACTGACCATAGACACGTCGCGCGTCGACCCAGAGGGCGAGGAGCTGGAGGGCGAAGTCGACTGCGTAGACCTCGACGAGCCGTTCGTGAAGCCGTTCGGCGGCGTGCGCTATGCCATCCATGTTCAGGTCTTTGGCTCGGAACTTCTCGTAAGAGGCCGTCTTGAGCAGGACTTCGACCTCGTTTGCAGCCGCTGTGGCAAGGGTTTTGACGACACGATCAAGGTCGAGGACTTCACGGCGTCCTTCGAAATAGGCGAAGATTCTCCCGAAGTCGATTTGACGGAAGAGCTAAGAGAGTGTATAATACTCGCCCTACCGACTTACCCGGTCTGCGACGAGACCTGCCCGGGGGTCGAACAGACGGTCGAAATGCCGTCCGACGATCGGTGGAACGTGCTCGACAGTTTGAACAAGCAAGGAGAAAGAGAAAATGGCAAGTCCTAAGAATCGTGTGTCCAAGCGCCGTAAACGCGAGCGTGTCGCTTCGCTTGAGAAGCCCATCCTCGCCCAGATCGGCACCTGCCCCGAGTGCGGTGCAGCCGTCCGTTCACACCGCGCATGCCCCAAGTGCGGCACCTACAAGGGCCGCAAGGTAGCCGCAGCGGCGAAGTAGGCACCTCTCGGAAGGTCTCCGCATTATGACGCGGATTGCCCTTGATGCAATGGGTGGCGACCATGCCCCCGGCGAGATTGTCGTCGGTGCGGTCGAGGCCGCCGTCGGCATTCCTTCCGTCAAGGTCCTGCTCGTTGGTCAGCTCGCGCCGATACAGGCCGAGCTCGACAAGCTGCCGAAGGACCTTAGGAAGTCGGCGCAGCTCGCGATCGAGCGTGGCTTGCTCGAGATCGTCCACGCGCCAGACGTAGCCGAGATGGACGAATCGCCGGTAGACGCCGTCCGCAAGAAGAAGGACTGCTCGATCAATGTCGCGATGCGCCTCGTGAAGGATGGCCGCGCCGACGCGTTCGTGTCGGCCGGCAACTCCGGCGCCGTCGCGACGAGCGCGATACTGACGCTCGGGCGCATTCCGGGCGTCAAGCGCCCTGCGATCGCGACCGTCATGCCCAACAGGACGCCGAAGCGCCCGCTCCTCGTGCTCGACGCGGGCGCGAACATGGACTGCCACCCCGAGTGGCTCGTCCAGTTCGCCATAATGGGCAACGCCTACTCGAAGGCCGTCCTAAGGCGCACCACCCCGGCCGTTGGGCTGATCTCGATCGGCACGGAGGACTGCAAGGGCAACGAAATGACGAAGCAGACCTTCCCGCTGCTTAAGAGCGTTAAGGACCTCAATTTCGTCGGCAACATCGAGGGCAAGGACCTCTACAAGGGCCAGATCGACGTCGCCGTCTGCGACGGCTTCGTCGGCAACGTCGTCCTCAAGACGACCGAGTCCATCGCAAAGGCCATCGGCTACTGGCTGAAGCGCGAGTGCTTCCGCGGGCCGTGGCGCGTCCTTGGAGCGCTCCTCCTCAAGGGCGCGTTCCGCGCTCTCAAGAAGCAGCTCGACCCCGAGATATACGGCGGCGCGCCGCTCCTGGGCGTCCCGGGCGCCGTGATCATCGGGCACGGCAGCTCTTCGCACAAGGCTATCTACTACGCCGTAAAGGCCGGCGTCGCTGCGGCGACCAACGACGTGTCTGGGCTAATCGAGAAAGCGATCGCCGCGCACGCCGAAGATCAGAAGCAGCAGTAATGAGCGAATACAATTTCTCAGCGATCGAGAAGAAGTGGCAGCGCCACTGGCTCGAAAACAAGACCTTTAAGACCGACTCTTCCGCCGAGGGCAAGAAATTCTACTGCCTCGACATGTTCCCGCTGCCTCGACATGTTCCCGTATCCGTCGGGCGCGGGGCTCCATGTCGGACATCCCGAGGGATATACCGCGACCGACATCCTCTGCCGATACAAGAGGATGAAGGGCTTCAACGTCCTTCACCCGATGGGATGGGACGCCTTCGGCCTTCCCGCCGAGCAGTACGCCGTCGAGACGGGCACCCACCCCGCAGTCACGACCAAGAAGAACGTGGACCGCTTCCGCGAGCAGATTCGCTCGCTTGGCTTCAGCTACGACTGGGACCGCGAGGTCAACACGACCGACCCCAAGTACTACCGCTGGACGCAGTGGATTTTCGAGCAGCTCTACAAGAAGGGGCTTGCCTATGTCGCAGAAGTGCCGGTCAATTGGTGCCCCGCCCTTGGCACGGTGCTCGCCAACGAGGAAGTCATCGACGGCAGGTCCGAGCGCGGCAACCACCCTGTCATCAGGAAGCCCATGCGCCAGTGGATGCTCAAGATCACCGAGTACGCCGAGAGGCTTCTCAAGGACCTCGATACGCTCGACTGGCCCGAGGGCATCAAGGAGATGCAGCGCAACTGGATTGGCAAGTCGACGGGGGCGCTGGTTGATTTTGGAGTGGCGGTTGAGGTTGAGGGGAACGAGACGGCCGGGACAACCGGGACGACCGGGACGGAAACCGCTGGTCAATTGTCTCGTGAGTCCCGGAGGTCTCGTGTCTCCCGGGACACTATTACGGTCTACACCACTCGTTGCGACACGCTTTTTGGCGCGACGTACATGGTGCTTTCGCCTGAGCATGCGCTTGTCGCCAAGTGGCTCGACGACGGCACGATCAAGAACGCCGACGAGGTGAAGGCCTACCAGAAGAAGGCCGCCTCGAAGAGTGATCTTGAGCGCACCGAGCTCAACAAGGAGAAGACTGGCGTCCGTCTCGAAGGCGTCGCGGGCGTCAACCCGGTGAACGGCGACGAGCTTCCAATCTTCATCTCCGATTATGTCCTCGCGAGCTACGGCACCGGCGCGATCATGGCCGTTCCCGCGCACGACGAGCGCGACTTCGATTTTGCGAAGGTTTTCAACCTCCCGATTTACCAGGTAGTCGCGCAGGCTGGTTCCTCGAGCGGAGACGAATATCCCCCAGCCGAAGGCTGTCCGCGAAGCGGATGCCCTAGCAGGGGTGAGACGCGGAGGAGTTCTGAGCCTGAAAAATCTCTCTGCGCCTCACCCCTGCTAGGGCATCCGCTTCGCGGACAGCCTTCGGCTGGGGGATACGCGCCTCTGCGCGAGCCATACACGGGTGATGCGGCTTTCACTGACATCGCGACTGGCGTGATGGTGAACTCGGGCTTCCTGAACGGGCTTTCCGTCGAGGACGCGCGCCCCGCGATGATCAAGTGGCTTGAGGAAAAGGGCGTCGGCAAGGCGAAGACGCAGTACAAGCTGCGCGACTGGCTCTTCTCGCGCCAGCGCTACTGGGGCGAGCCGTTCCCGGTCATCCACTGGGAGGATGGAACCCAGGGCCTCGTCGACGAGAACGACCTGCCGCTCACGCTCCCCGAGCTTGCCGACTACAAGCCGACCGGCACAGGCGAGCCGCCGCTTGCAAAGGCGACCGAATGGGTGAACGTCATCGATCCGAAGACCGGCAAGAAGGGCGTTCGCGAGACGAACACGATGCCGCAGTGGGCGGGCAGCTGCTGGTACTATCTTCGCTACATCGACCCGACTAACGACAAGTGCTTTGCAGACCCCGAGCTTCTCAAGAAGTGGCTCCCCGTCGATCTCTACGTCGGCGGCGCGGAACACGCGGTTCTCCACCTTCTCTACGCGCGTTTCTGGCACAAGGTCCTCTTCGACCTCGGGTTCGTCCCGACGCCCGAGCCGTTCCAGCGTCTCGTCAACCAGGGAATGATCCTTGGCATGGCCTACAAGACGAAGCGCGGCGTTCTCGTCCCGATGGACAAGATCGAGTGGCGCGACGGCAAGCCTTGGGGCGCCGAGGAGGGCGGCGAGATGGAGGAACTTACCGAGTTTCCCGCGAAGATGTCGAAGTCTTTGAAGAACGTCGTCAATCCCGACGACGTGATCCGCGACTACGGCGCAGACTCGCTTCGCCTCTACGAGATGTTCATGGGGCCTCTGCAGGCCGTGAAGCCATGGTCCACGAAGGGCGTCGAGGGCGTGTATCGCTTCCTCAAGCGCGCCAACCGCATCGTCACCGAGACGCCTGTCGTCGATCGTGCGATGACCAAGGCCGAGGCGAAGAGCCTCGCCGCGATGGTCAAGAAGGTCGGCGAAGACCTCGAGACGATGAATTTCAACACCGGCATCTCCGCGATGATGGTGTTTGTGAACGAGGCGGAGGAGTACGCGAGGCAGAGCTCGCGAATCAAGACTAAGGGCGCGGGTGGCGCGGTTGAGGGCGCGGGTGGCGCGGTTGAGGGAGATGGGGAGACTGGTCTTCCCCGTCCGTTCCTTGAGACCTTTGTCCTCTGCCTCTCCCCGTTTGCGCCGCATCTTGGCGAAGAGCTTTGGCAGTTCCTCGGCCACGACAAGTCGCTCGCGTACGAGCCGTGGCCCAAGTTCGACCCCGCAGCGCTCGTCGAGGACGAGATCGAGATTCCCGTCCAGGTCATGGGCAAGCTCCGCGGGCGCGTCATGGTTCCCGTCGCGGCGACTCCCGCCGAGATGGAAGCCGCGGCAAAGGCGAACGCAGACGTCGCCAAGTTCCTCGAGGGCAAGACGATCGTAAAGGTCGTCGCCGTCCCGAAGCGCATGGTGAATTTCGTAGTCCGCTGACGAACTTTCCCGATGAAGGCGCTTGCGACACTTTTCGCCCTTGCCGCGACGTCTGCCTTTGCGGGGCGGGTGCCGTTTCTCCCAGAAACGGCGCCGACCAACGACACTCCTGTCGCGGTGCGCGTCCTCGGCAACAACATGCCGATCGTTCGAGGCGAAGTGGACGGGAAGCCCTGCACGCTTCTCTTCGACACCGGCGCGACGCATACAACGCTCGACAAGGGCTTCGTGGAGCGCGAGCTCAAGGACCACAAGCTTGAGAAAGTCGTCCTCGCGGGCGTAACGAATGTTGAGGGCTTGCCGTCGCTCGTGCACGCCGATTCGTTCAAGGTCGGCGCGGCGGAGTTCTGCGACTTCGACGTGATGGTGCTCGACATCTCGCATCTCCCGAAGGGGATTGGCGAGAAGATCGACGGCGTAATCGGCATGAACGTCATCGGGCGCGTCACGACGCTCGTCTCCTTGGGCACGGGCGAGGTCGTCTTCGCGCCGATGCGTGCGCGTCTCGCCGGGTTTACGAACGCCGTCGACCGCGCGGCGTCCGATCCCTTCAGCATCGCCCTCAAGGCGCGCCATGGCGAGAAGGAGATTCCGCTTATCGTCGATTCCGCGGCGTCAATGACGTTTCTCGGGCGCGAAACCGGCTGGCCCGCGACAGACTCGAAAGTCGAGATGTCCGCCACAGACGTGAACGGCAGCGGCTCGTCCCTCAGGCCGATGGTCGGGAAGAGCGGCGAACTCGTCCTCGGGATTCCGCTCTCAATAAGCCCGATGG
Organism: uncultured bacterium; assembly: GCA_902799385.1. Lineage (GTDB taxonomy): Bacteria > Verrucomicrobiota > Kiritimatiellia > RFP12 > UBA1067 > UBA1067. Next base: position 13,703 of record CADCAK010000003.1, read on the forward strand.
TCGTCGCGGAGCCGATGAACCGCATCGGGGCGGACACGCTTCTAAAGTACGATTTGCTCATTGGCTGGCAGCGCGTCGCGTTTCGCCCGCGCCGCGATCCTCGCCGGCGTCGCCGTCCTCTGCCTCTGCGGCGGTAGGGCGGTCGCCCCGTGACCGCCCTTGATTCCATCGCGGCGGTTTTGCTATAATTCGCTGAGTCGTGCGGCGGGCATGCGCCGGCGGCTATGTCGCTTTGGGCGACGAACGGTCTTTGACATACCGGTCGGGCAGACAGGCCGGCCGTGGCTCCCGCGCTTCGGGTGAAGCGGAGCGGGGCATGCGCGGGGTGGGCAACCTAACCCGCGCAGCGTACGCAATCTTGCGTACGGGAAAATGTTGTATAACTGAAACCACAAAAGGAGAATCTATGGGACGAGTATCTGCGTTTCTGGGTATGGTTTTGTACATGTACCCGGAAAAGAACGGTCGCCACAACCGACCGCATGTCCATGTTTTGTATGGTGATGATGAATGCGTGCTTTCTGTTCCAGAGGGAGAAGTCCTGGCGGGAGATATACCTGGAAGACAGTTGCGCAATGCACAGACTTTCATTGACATGCGCACGGAAGAACTCATGCTGAACTGGAAGCTCTGCATGGAGGGCAAGGATGTAGTGTGGATTGATCCGATACGATAGGGACGCCGCCATGATGATGAATCGGGTGAAAGAGGTAAGGGCTCTGCCGGATTTTCGGCTTGACATCGTTTTCCGAAACGGTGAGCGTGGCATATTCGACTGCAGCCCATATCGGGGCTATGAATGCCTCTCTGGAATATGGGAGAATGGAGTCTTCGACAAGGTCGTTGCCGACCATGGCACGGTGATGTGGCCAAATGGAGCCGACTTATGCCCAGATGAGGTGTATGACAACTCCGAGAAGACTATAGGGAACTGACTTTAGGCTCCTTTGTACCCCGATTTTGCGAACCGCACCCCGCGTAGCCGCCCCCTTCGGGCAGCCTTCGGCAGGGGGATACGCCCTTGATTCCTTCGCGGCGGTTTTGCTATAATTCGCTGTGTCGTGCGGCGAGCCATTGAGCGCGGCAGCGAATCTGTACGGCTACAAGATGGGCACAGATGCAGAAAGACCGTGGGTTGTGGATACGACTGTTTCGCATGATGGCGTCTCTTCAATCCGAAGCAATGGCGACGGATCGTATGTACAGACTTCGGTGAACGGCAAGGGGACGCTTTCGTTCTGGTGGCGGGCGATGTGCGAAGAACCAGGGTATGAATGGTATGACCACTGCGCATTTGTCACGGGCGGAGACATTGTCACAAGAATAGCCGGAGAAGATACAGGATGGGTGTTTTATTCCATGACATTTTCAACCTTGGGAAAACATGTATTACGCTGGGAATATCAAAAGGACGAGGAAGGTGATTTTTATCCTGACTGTGTCTGGGTCGATCAGGTGCAGTGGGTTCCGGCGGATTGCAGCGGCTACACGCTGACCTCTCCTGAACCTGTGCCGTATTCGTGGCTGTCGCAGTATGGCCTCGGCGCGGCGTCCGGCGATTTCGAGGCAGCGGCAAACGCGGCAAGCGGCAAGACGCAGGGTGGCGCGGCTACAAGCGTGTGGGAGGAATTCGTCGCGGGGACAGACCCTACGAATGCGCTGAGCGTGTTCACTGCGAAGATCGAGATGCGCGACGGATTGCCATTCGTATCGTGGTCGCCCGATCTGAACACCAACAGCATCCAGCGCACGTACAAGGTATACGGACGAGAAGCACTTGATGACGGGAGTCCGTGGCAATACCCCACCAATTCGTTCCACAAGTTCTTCAAGGTCGCGGTCGAGATGCCGTAAGGGGCGGGCGGCGGTCACGCGGGACGCGTGACCCAACCGGCGGCGCGCTCGGAGATCGCGCCCTACCAACGCGGCGGTCAGGGGCTGACCGCCCTACCTGGATTTTTGGTATAATATCCGCAGTCATGAAAGTCAAGTTCCTGAAGGTCAAGGGCACGTGGCGCGAGGTCGCCGATGCGGCCCGCACGACTATCCGCCGCGAGGAGGGCGAGGGCGAGCCGAGCTCCAAGTGGAAGAAGCGCATACTGCTCGCGGAGCATTCGCCCGTCCGCAAGCTCTGCTTCAATTGGAAATGGGTGGACTTGCCCTACTGGGTGAGCGTCCACTTTGTGCGCCACAAGTTTGGCATCGAACACTTCGTCTCGACGCAGCGCACCGACAGGACCGGCGTTCAGCGCGATGCGAACCGCCAGGATGCGCCCGTCATGCACGAGTGCTTTGCGAACGCCCAGGCCGTGATGTTCATTTCGCGCCGCCGCCTCTGCGGCCAGGCGAGCGCTGAGACGCGCGCGGCATGGAGGGCCGTCGTAGATGAAATCGCGAAAAAGGAACCCGAGGTCGCGGCGTGCTGCGTGCCCGAATGCGTCTATCGCGGCTTCTGCCCGGAGTTCAAGCCGTGCGGCTACTGCGGCACCCCCGCGTGGAAAAAAGCGACGGCCGACTACCGCGAAGTGAAATAATTTGGTATAATACGCGCTCCCAATGGAGAAGAGACAGAGATGAACAACGAACTTTTGAAGAAGGCCCACGAGAAGATTCCTTCTGTTCCCGTGCTTGTGAACCTCATTTCCAAGCGCGAGCGCGAGCTCATCAACGGCGCGAAGCCGCTGGTGAAGCCCCAGTCGCTCGACGAGGACAAGTGCGACATCGCGCTGCGCGAAGTAGCCGAGGGCAAGCTCATCGCGGAAATCGACTTCGACGCCATCGCCAAGGCCGAAGACGCCAAGACGAAGTGGAATCAGAAGCACGTCAACGTGAATTCGCTCTATTCCGACTAAGTGGCGGGCGGCAAGTTCAATCCGGTCTTCGCCGAGAACAGGAAGGCGAGGCATGACTATACCGTGCTCGATACGATCGAGTGCGGTATAGTGCTTACGGGAACGGAGGTCAAGAGCGTCCGCCACGGCGAGGTGTCGCTTTCGGGGAGCTACGGCGCCGTCCTCAAGGGCGAGCTATGGCTCGTCGGCGCGGACATCGCGGCCTACAGGTTCGGCAACCGCTTCAACCACGAGCCGAAGTCGATGCGCAAGCTCCTCGTCCACGCGAAGGAGGTTCGTGACCTGCAGCTCAAGACCGAGGCGAAGGGGCTTACGCTCATACCGCTCAGGGTGTTTCTCAAGAACGGACGCATAAAGATAGACCTCGGCGTGTGCCGGGGAAAGCAGCTCCACGACAAGCGCGACGCCCTCAAGAAAAAAGCCATGCGGCGCGACCTTGAAAGGGGCGCATGATTTTTGGTATAATATCCAAACATTTTCGAAAAGAAAGAAGGAGAGACTACAAATGGCGATGACGAAGGGATTTTCGAACGCGTTCCGCATTCCGGAGCTTCGGAAGAAAATATTGATTACGCTCGGCCTCGTGTTCGTGTGCCGTCTTGTTTCGCAGATTCCGACGCCCGGCGTCGACTGGCAGGCGCTTCAGCGCATCATAGCCGACTTCAAGAGCTCGTCCGCAGGCGGCGGTATGCTCGACTGGTTCGAGGTGTTCACCGGCGGTGCGCTCGGGCAGTGCGCGATCGGCTTCCTCTCGATCTGGCCCTACATTTCGGCGCAGATCGTCATCCAGCTCCTTGGCTCGGTCATCCCCGCGCTCGAGAAGCTCAAGAAGGAAGGCGAGTCGGGTCGCCAGCAGCTCGCGCAGATCACCCGCTACCTCACCATCGTCCTCTGCGTCGTCCAGTCGTGGGGTATCGCGACCGTCCTCAGCCATCCGGGCATGCTCGGCCAGGCGTTCGCGGGCACCGAGATTGTGGCGAACCCGGGCCTTGGCTTCCACCTCATGACGGTGATCGGCATGACGACCGCCTCTCTCTTCGTCATGTGGCTCGCCGACCAGATTACCACCTTCGGCATCGGCAACGGCGCGTCGCTGATCATCATGATCAACATAACGTCTCGTCTCCCGCAGGCGCTCATCGGCGCGTGGGAGCGCTACTTCGGCCTCGCCGGCGTCAAGGCGTCTGCGCCCATCGCCGAGCTCCCGATCCTCGTCCTGTTCTTCTTGCTCGTCGTCATGGGCACCGTGATGCTCGTTCAGGGCGTTAGGAAGGTCGCGATACACACGACCCGCCGCTCGGTAGGCGGCGGCAGTACGTACGGCATGCAGCAGACGTTCATGCCGCTCCGCGTCAACTACACCGGCGTCATGCCGATCATCTTCGCGCAGCCGCTCATCCAGATCCCGTCCGCGATCCTCGTCAAGATGACCGACGCGACTTCCGGCGGAATCTCCGGTCGGCTCAATAGCTTCGGCCAGGCGCTCTCCGACCCAGGCTCGGCGCTCCACGTCGTCATCTACGCCGCTCTCATAATGTTCTTCGCGTTCTTCTGGGTCGCGACCCAGTTCAACGCAATCGACATTTCCGAGAATCTCAAGAAGGACGGCAGCTACGTCCCCGGCATCCGCCCGGGCCGCGCCACTGCCGAGTACCTCGACGACATGATGACGAAGATCACGCTCATCGGCGGCACGGGGCTTCTCATCGTGGCGCTCATCCCGATGCTGCTCATGGGCTGGATGCGCCTGCCGTGGGTGATCGCGTCGTTCTTCGGCGGCACGTCGCTCCTCATTATTGTCGGCGTCGCGCTCGATACGCTGCGCATCATGGAGAGCCATCTTCTCGTGCGCAAGTACGAGGGCTTCCTCTCGCACGGCTCGCTCAGGGGCCGCGGCGGAATGTAGCCCCTGCCTGCATATTGCCATAGCCGCTTCCCGTCCGTGGCGTTCGCGCCTCCGCCTCCGCCATTTCATCCTACATGGAACGGCCAAGGTTTGGTATAATATGCGCATATGCAGATATTAGGAGAACAGATTTTTGCCAAGACCCCGGACGGCAGCCTCGCCAGCCGGATCGGCACGATGTTTTTCAGGACGCCCGGTCTCGTGACGCGGCGCGGCGTCCATGCGATGCAACGGGCGATGTGGGTCGAGCACCTCAACGCCGAGCGCGCCGCCGCCGGGCTTGAGCCGCTGTCCGCCGCCGAAGAGGAGGCGGAGTTTGAGCAGTCGGTCGATCTCGTGTTCACCGACGACTACGTGCTCATAAGGCCCGATCCCGACCACATGGAGCTTGCCTTCCGCGCCGACGACGAGCTGCAGAAGTTCGTCAACAAGCGCAGGATACGCTTTCTCAACACCCATGCGGCCAAGGTGCGCAACGCGCTCAGGGCGCGCGGCGAGAACTGGCGCATGGCCCGCGCGCCAATCTCCCAGGACGACATGTCGCGGATCGTCCTCGAGTCGCGCGTGGCGATCGGCGAGAAGGCGGTCTACTACTACAACCAGGCCGTAGGCACCCGCTACATTACCGCCGGCGGCTACAACGCCGTTTCCGCGCTGCCCGCTTACGAATACCGCGCGCAGGTGAAGGAGGTCGTGACGCTTCTGAGGAAGCGCAACAGGATGGGGCACCCCGAGGTCGATCTCTTCCCCACGACGACGCCGATCGAGGTGAAGAACGCCTTGAAGGGCCTCGACGTCGACGCCCTCGGCGACGACGACCTTCGCGCCGCAGTCGACAAGATTGCCTTAGACTGGCGCATGTCCCTCCCGTCCGCCCTGCGCGACGAGTCGGTCGAGAACTTCGAGTGGCGCAACGAGATGTGCGCCGCCGTTACGGCCTGCGCCAACGAGACGAATGCGGCGGAGCAGGACCTCATTCAGGGGATATCGCCCGAGTTCTACCGCCAGATAGAGTGGCTCCCCGGCGCCCGCATCGACCGGGGCGAGGTCATATTCGACCCGCTATGGGACGAGTACAGCCGCACGCACAACCCGTCGCTTGCGCCGCTGTGCGACTTCCACGTGCGCAATGTCATCTTCAACCTGACGCGCCTTTTCTGCGACATCGAGTTTGTCAACGTCGGGCGCATCGCCCGTTCGCTTGCCCGCGAGCCCATCGCCGGCTCGCGCCACGGCAGCGTCTACGTCATCCAGTGCAAGACGGCCGAGTCCGACGAGGTGAGGCTTGTGCTGCTCCGCTTCCAGAAGTGGGGTGTCGCCGAGCACCTCGACGAGGGCAAGGATCTTCTCCAGGCGACGATAGAGGCGAACGAATACGCCGACTACATCCTCGACCGCCGCCTGATGTGCCGCCAGCTGGGGATGAACCTTCCCCCGCGCGTCGCCATAGCGCAGTTCCCAGAGACGTACCGTGGGCACAACCAGTACAACGGCACGACGGTGCGCGCGTACGGGTATGTCCGCGACTACGTTTCCGGCACGGCCTCCGACAAGATACCGCCGGCGCGGTTCCGCAACCCGGCGTTCGCGCTTGCGTTCGCGTGGCTCATGGGCGTCGCAGCGGCGCACGACCTCGTCGTGGGGCGCCGTTCGTCCGAGACGAAGGAGAACCTCTTCGACAAGAACTACGAGGTGGTTCAGTTCGGCCCCGACGGGCTCCCCGTCAAGGTCGTCGTCACGGACCACGCCGGAAGCTTCGTCAACTACCTGCATACGTTCGAGGATTCCGTCGCGCCGTACGCGAATGTCGTCCGCCGCCGCGTGAAGTTCGTGCCCGACGCGGAGGCGTTTGCTGACGCCTACGCCACTGCCTTCGAGCGCACGCTTGCCGAAGTCCAGGCGAAGTACCGCGAGCGCCGCAGGGCGTTCGACGAGCTTTTTGTGCACCGTCCGTTCGACGTCGCCGGTTCCGGCGCGTACCGCTGGGCGAAGACGCTCGAACGGCTCGACCAGTGCGATCCAAAGTCGGTTGCCGCTGTCCTGCGCGCGGCGATGAAGGGCGGTGAGATATGCTGAAGTACGTGCTTAGGCGCATCCTTGAAGTCATCCCAACCACGGCGGGCATAGTCCTGCTCGCGTTTGCGCTCTTCAACATCGTCGGCGGCTCGCCTGCAGAGGCAATCCTCGGCAAGAACGCGACCGCCGAGTCGATCGCCGCCTTCAACCACAAGTACGGCTACGACAAGCCGCTCATCGTCGGCAAGTGGGGCGAGGCGGGCGTCGCGGGGCTTTTCGACAGCCAGCTCTTCAAGTTCGTCGGCGATCTCGCAAGGGGCGACCTTGGCTATTCCGTCGAGATGAAGGAGCCGGTCGTGGACATCCTGAGGCGAGGCGTGGGCCCGAGCCTTTCGCTCACGGTCCCGATCCTCGTCGGCGGCACGATAGTGGGGCTTCTCCTCGCGTTCGTCGCGGCGGCGTGGAGGGGGCGCTTCCCCGACAAGACGATCCTCTTCGTCTCGACGGTCCTCATGAGCGTCAACTACGTCGTGTGGGTGCTAGCGGGGCAGTTTATACTCTCCTACAAGCTGGGGCTTTTCCCGATATGGGGCTACCGCAGCTGGTTCTACCTCGCGCTGCCCGTCATGATCGGCGTATTGTCGTCGCTCGGCGTGGACGTGAGGTTCTTCCGCATGGCGATTCTCGACGAGCTCTACAAGCCGTACGTGCTCACTGCGCGCGCAAAGGGGCTTTCGGGTGCCGCGATACTCGTGAAGCACGTACTGAGGAACGCCCTCATCCCGATCGTCACCTACATTTCGCTTGCGATACCCTACCTATTCACGGGGTCGCTCCTGCTCGAGTCGTTCTTCGGTATTCCAGGGCTCGGCTCCGTGTCGATCAACGCGATCCACTCCGCCGACATGGCAGTCGTCAGGGCGGTGGTGGTTCTCGGGGCTCTCCTGTACCAGTTCGTGAACCTCGTGACCGACCTCGCGTACGCCGCGCTAGATCCGCGCGTCAGGTTCCAGAAAGGCTGAAGTGCGCAAGAAGTCCACGGCCAACCTCGCAAGGGCAACCGAGATCTTCGACGGCATCGCCTTTGAAGACGTCGAGCCCATGCTGTGCCGGCTCAACGCCGCGAAGAAGGTCTACTCCAAGGGCGATGCCGTGGAACTTGCGGGGTTTGAGGCGAAAAAGCTCCACGTGATCGTGTCGGGGCGGCTCCACGTCTACGAGAAGACGTTTGGCGGCCACCAGGTCCTCGTCAGGGAGATATGCAGGGGAGAAGTCCTCGGCATGTGGCTGCTGTTCGTCACCGAGATAACGTGCTGGCCGGGTACCGTCGTCGCCGCCGAGCAGACGACGGTGATTGCGCTCGACATGGCGGCGACGAGGCGCATGCTCTGGGAGGCGGCGACGCCGCAAGTCGCCAGGTTCGCCGTGAACGTGTCGAAGTCGCTTGTGCGCGCGTTCTACACGACATGGCGCAAGCTCGCCGTCATGAGCACGCCAACGATCGAGACGAAGGTGCAGATATACCTGTCTACGCTCCGCAACGAGGCGGGCAGGGCCGGTGTCGTGAAGGTCCCCTTCAACCGCAAGCTCATGGCGGAATACTTCGGCGTGACGCGTCCCGCCCTGTCGAAGGCGCTTGGGCGCATGCGCGACCGGGGGCTTCTCTCCTGGCGCAGGAAAGAGTTCACCATAAACTTCTGAAACGGGCCAATGAACGCCATGAGCAAAGTCTTCGAAGTTGCATTTGCGTCGTGTCTGGTCTCGGCTGTCGCTTGCGCCGCCGTGCCGCCGCATGCCATGTTCGAGGACGGGATGCTCTCGAAGACGCGTCCCGCAGGCTGGCTTGAAGCCGCGTGCCGCATCCAGGCCGACGGCCTCACCGGGCACCCGGAGGCGCTTAGCTATCCGTACGACACGTGCCTCTGGGCGGGGACGATCCCGCGCATGGGCGTCCACGGCCAGGACTGGTGGCGCTACGAGCAGACCGCGTACTACACCGACGGCCTTCTCCGCCTCGGCTATGCGCTGGGCGACAGGGCGTTTGTCGAGAAGGGCGAGGCGGGCGTCGCCTATACGCTTGGGAACGTTTCGCCAGAGGGCTATCTTGGGAGTGCCTGTCTCTGGGACGCGAAGAACTTCAAGCTCAAGAAGGGTTACGACATGTGGCCGTTAGCCGTGTTCTTCCGCGCGATGAAGGCGAAGTACGATGCCGCGCCCGACGAGCGCATCCCCGCCGCGCTTGCGCGCCACTTCCTCCTCTACTCAAAGGAGCGCGTTTCCGGGCATCGCAACGTTGTCAACGCCGAGGGAATCCTCTGGGCGTATTCGCACACGGGCGACAGGCGGCTTCTTGAGCTCGCGGAGGAGGCGTGGCGCATGCGCAAGCCCCAGCCGCCGGAGAAGAAGGACGAGCTTGCGCCGAAGAACTGCGCGAACGACGACGCGATCCACATGCACGGAGTGAGCTACTGCGAGGAAATGAAAGTGCCTATGCTTCTCGCCGCCTACACCGGCAAGAAGGAGTATCTCGACCAGGCCGTCAACGTGGAGCGCAAGCTGGTGCGCGACCACATGCTTCCCGACGGATGCCCGAGCTCGACGGAGCGCGTGCGCGGCAACAACGTCCACCTGGGGCACGAGACGTGCGACGTCGCCGACTATACCTGGTCGCTCGGCTACTACCTCGAGACGACTGGCGACGCCGCTTACGCCGACAAGATCGAGCGCTGCGTCTTCAACGCGGGCTTCGGCGCTGTCGGCGACGACTTCCGCTCGCTCCAGTACTTCTCGACCCCGAATCAGTTCGTATGCACGTCGGATTCCGACCACAATCCCCACTGCTACGGGACGACGTGGATGCAGTACCGCCCCACCCACGAGACGGAGTGCTGCGCGGGCAACGTCAACCGCATCGTCCCCAACTACGTCTCGCGCATGTGGCTCAGGGACGCGGAGGGGCGTCCTGTCGCCGCGCTCTACGGGCCTTCCGAAGTCGACTACGGCTGGGCGAGGATAAAGGAGGAGACGCGCTATCCGTTCGACGGCAAGATCACTTTCCGTTTCTCGGTGAAGGAACCGACCGAGAGCGCGTTCACGTATCGCGTGCCGAGCTGGTGCAGGGGCGGCGCGTCCGTCAAGGTGAACGGCGAGAGTGTCAGCCCCGCCGCGCCCGGCAGGTTCGCGACCATCGGGCGCAAGTTCTCGGACGGCGACGTTATCGAGCTCGACTTCCCGATGGAAGTTAGGTTCGAGGAACTTCCGAGGCGCTTTGTAGTGGACAACAGGGACTTGAAGCGCGGCGTGAAGCGCGCGGCCGAGAAGTTCTCGAATGCGAGTCAGGGCACGGTCGTCAGCCGTGGACCGCTCGTCTTCGCCTATCCGATCCCGGCCGAGCGCACCGAGGACGCCGTGGAACACGCCAACATGAACGGCAAGAAGAGCGCGAACCCCGCGTTCAAGTCGTGGAACCTGAGGCCGGCCGGTCCGTTCAACTACGCGCTTGCCGCGCACCGTGCCGAAGTCGTCGTCGGCGGGGAGGCGGGCGACGGCTTCTTCAAGAATCCCGGCGCAATCAAGCTGCGAGTGAGCGTGCGCCGCATCGAATGGTCGCTTGACGAAAACCGCTTCACGCCCGACATCCCCGAGATGCCGGTCACGATAGGCGACGCGCTTGAGACGATTGAGCTTGTGCCATACGGCGCGACGATGCTGCGCCTTGGCGTGTTCCCAGACGTCTCGAAGGGCGTAGCGGCAAGTAAGTGAGGGTTGCCCCCGTAAAGTGATTTCAACGAAAAAACATTGAAAGGGAAAGTCATGATGCTGAACTGGTTCAAGAAGTCGTCGCCCGCGCCGAGAATCGCGGATGAGAGCGTGATCAACAAACGCTATCGCAGCTACCGCTGGCAGCAGGCTATGTCGATGACGCTCGGCTACGCGATATTCTACGTGTGCCGTCTTTCGTTCTCCGCCACGAAGAAGGGCCTTATCGACGGCGGCTGGTATTCGGCGCAGGAGATCGGCTGGGTTGGAAGCGCCATGCTCTTTGCATACGCCTTCGGCAAGATATCCCACGGCTTTCTCGCAGACCGTGCGAACATCCGCCGATACATGGCCTTCGGGCTGTTCGTCTCGGCCATGATGAACTTCATAATCGGATGGTACGTCCCGGCGCTTCTCCTCGTCGCCATCTGGTTCGTCAACGGCTTTGCCCAGGCGTGCGGGGCGACGTGCAGCATCGTCGGCATCTCGCGCTGGTACCGCAAGTGCGAGCGCGGCACGTTCTACGGACTCTTCTCGATGTCCAACAATTTCGGCGAGGCGCTCGCCTACATCCTGACGAGCATTGTCATGGTCTATGCCGCCAAGTGGTTCGACATAGAGCCGGTGCAGAATCTGTTCAACTACCTCGGCACGTGGTTCGTCTCGACGCCGCCGACCGTCGACGGGCACTACGGCAACGGCGCGGCGTGGCGCAGCGGCTTCTGGGGCGCGGCGTTTCTCGGCATGCTTGGCGTCCTGCTTCTTACGAAGTTCTTCCGCGACTCGCCCGAGAGCGAGGGGCTGCCGTCCGTCCCCGAATGGGCGCATGAGAAGCCGGATTCCGTCGAGAAGGCGGCCGCAGGCGACGTCAGGAGGGGGCAGATGCTCGCCATAAAGAACTGGGCGATCTGGACGCTTGCCGTCGCCGGCGGGCTTTTCGCCATGACGCGTTACGCAATCATCGACTGGGGAATGTTCTTCCTCCAGGTCAAGAAGGGCTATGCCGGCACAACCGCCGCGACGATCATATCCATCAACTCCATCGTCGGCGGCTTCTCGTCCGCCGCGTGCGGCTACATAACGGACAAGTTCTTCCACGGCAGGCGCGACGGGTTCGTGTTCATCGCGGGCCTCATGAACATCACGGCGCTTTCGATCTTCATGTTCGGGCCGGCCGACTGCCTCTGGCTCGATGTCGTCGCAATGGTGCTGTTCGGCCTCGCCGTCGGAATACTCCTTACGTTCCTTGGCGGGCTTATGGCCGTAGATCTCGCGCCCCGCATCGCGACAGGCGCGGCGCTCGGCATCGTCGGCATGGGTAGCTACATAGGCGCAGGCATTTCGTCCTTGTTCAGCGGCTACCTCGTCAAGCCAATCGGAAAGACTGCGGAGATGCTTCCCGACGGCTCGTATCTCCTGGCGAACGGGACGAAGATCGTGGCGACTGCCGCCGAGAAGGTGTCTGGCGGCGTCGGTTGGATTCTTGGCGACGGGTCGCAAGTCGCGAAGGAGGCCATCGAGCAGGGCGCGAAAGTCCTTTCCGACGGCTCGCTCCTCCTCAAGAGCGGCAAGCTGATAGACGCGAACGGAAACGTCGTCAACCGCTTCTACGACTTCACCGTCAGCCTCTTCGGACACACCTTCACCGTTGACTGGATCGCCGTGTTCTGGATTGGCGCGGCAGTCCTCTCGGTCCTTCTCGCGCTCACGGCGAGGCGCCGCAGGAAAGAATAAGTTGAAGCCGGCAAAACAAGGAGAAATAGACAATGAAGATATGCGCAACTGCGTTCATTCTGGCGGCGTCGCTTTCGGCTGCGGCCTCGCCCGTCAAGGTGATGACGTACAACATACGCTACTCGGCGGGAGACGCGAAGTCGCCTGACAACAACTGGCCTGCGCGGCGCGAAGCCCTTGCGAAGATAGTCGACGTGGAGAGTCCCGACGTCGTCGGCTTCCAGGAGGTGCTGCCCGACCAGTTCGCCTGGCTCAAGGAGCGCTTCCCAGGGTACGAGTTCGTCGGCGTCGGGCGCAATGCGGACGGCGGCGGTGAGGCCTCGCCCGTGGCGTTCGCGAAGGAGCGCTTCAGCGTCGTCACCAACGGGACATTCTGGCTTTCCGAGTCGCCCGACAAGCCCGGTAGCAAGGGGTGGGGCGCCGCGCTGCCGCGCGTGTGCACGTACGCGGTGCTGAAGGAGAAGGGGTCGGGGCAGGTGTTCTCCTTCGCGAACACGCACACCGACCACAAGAGCGAAGAGGCGCGCGAGAAGGGGATGCTCCTCATCATAGACCGGATGAAGGACTTCGGCGCGAACGCGCCCGTCGTGCTCGTGGGCGACCACAACTGCCTTGAGTACGAAAAGCCGGCGCTGTCGGTCTCGAAGCTGCTTAAGGACGCGATCTACGTCTCCAAGACGCCGCCGGAGGGGTCGTGGCGCACGTTCAACTTCTGGAGCTACAAGGACAAGGAGCAGTCGATAGCCGAAGCCCTCGCGAAGCCGGTCCGCGAGCGGAGCCTGCCGGGCGACAAGTCCGATTCAAAGAGAATCGACTACATCTACGTCTCGCCCGGCACGAAGGTCCTCGCCTACCGTACGATTTCCTCGACGCGCCCGGGGACGAAGCTCTATCCAAGCGACCACTTCCCATCCGTGGCGACGCTTGTGTTCAAGGGAGGCGCGAAGAGGTAAATTCCAGGAAGTTTCCACACGGTTCCCAAATTTATGGTATAATGTCCTCCATCAAAACGGAGGACATTTCCATATGAACACAGATCGCAGGGATTTTCTCAAGGGAACAATGTGGATGGGTGCGGTGGCCGCCCTCTCGGGGTGCGCCACGGCGGCGAAGTCGTGCGGCACGGGCTGTATGTCCGGCTTCGCGGTCGCGCCGATTAAGAAGGTGCGTGTCGGTGTCGTCGGCCTCGGCATGCGTGGGCCTGGCGCGGTTCACCGCCTCGCCTCCATTCCCGGCGTCGAAGTCGCCGCCCTCTGCGATCTCTTCCAGGATCGCGTGGACGCGCAGCAGAAGTGGCTCGCCAACAAGGGCAAGCCAAAGGCCCGCTCCTATTCGGGCGGGGAGGGCTACAAGGCCCTCTGCGAGAGCGACCTCGACCTTGTCTACATCGCGACGCCGTGGGCGCTGCACACGCCCGTTGCGCTCTATGCCATGGAGCACGGCAAACACGCGGCGATAGAAGTCCCTGCGGCGATGTATCTCGACGAGTGCTGGGCGCTTGTTGAGACCGCCGAGCGCACTGGCCGCCACTGCATGCAGCTCGAGAACTGTTGCTACGGCGAGGTCGAGATGCTCACGCTCAACCTCGTCAGGCAGGGCAAGCTCGGCGAGCTCGTCCACGGCGAGGGCGCGTACATCCACGATCTCAGGGAACTCAACTACCTCGATCCGAAGAAGGGCGGCTACCAGGGCTACTGGCGGCTCAAGTGGAACGCGCAGCACTACGGCAACCCCTATCCGACCCACGGGCTGCTCCCGATCATGCAGGCGATGGACGTGAACCGCGGCGACTGCTTCGACTACCTTACGTGCGTATCCTCCGCCCAGATCGGCATGGACGCGTTCGCAAAGCTCAAGTTCGGCGAAGACAGCTGGGAGGCGAAGCTCCACCCCAAGTGCGGAGACATGTCAACGACCGTCATCCGCACGGTCAAGGGCCGCACGATCATGGTACAGCACGATGTGACGAGCGCGAGGCCCTACAGCCGCATCAACCTCCTCTCCGGCACGATGGGCTGCCTGAACGACTATCCGTTCCGCATCGCGCTCGCCGCCAAGCCGGGCGACGGCGCGCACGGCTGGATGGACGCCGAGCAGACCGCGAAGCTGCGCGAGGAATGCAAGCATCCGCTTTGGAAGGTTGCGGGTGCCCTTGCCCAGAAGATGGGCGGGCACGGCGGCATGGACTTCCTCATGGACCTCAGGCTGTGCTACTGCCTGCAGAACGGGCTTCCCCTCGACATGGACGTCTACGACCTCGCGTCGTCGTGCGCCGTCTGCGAGCTTTCCGAGCGCTCCGCCCTTAACCGTGGCAATTCCGTCGACGTGCCGGACTTCACGCGCGGCGGCTGGAAGACGGCGAAGCCCCTCGGCATCGAGTCCGTGGACCTCGGCAAGCTCGGCATCTTCGACGTCAAGAAGGACGACGCGCAGCTGAATGTCTGACAGGCTCGCGAAGATACTCTCGCACGACTGCGGGCCGTTCGCGCAGTTCGTCAAGTACGGTGCCGTCGGCGTCATGGCCACCTGCGTCCAGATCGCCGTGTTCTACGTGCTTGCCGCCACATGCCTCAAGTGCCTCAAGCCGGACGACTGGGCGGTCGTCTGGCTGGGGCTTCCGTCCGCTAAGTTCGACGGCAGCGAGGCGTGGTTCGCCTCGCGGTGGTTCCTCGCCGATGTCGCGACGTCCGTCGGCTTCGTCTTCGCGAACGTGTTCTGCTGGCTAATGAACCGCGCGTTCGTTTTCAGGCCGGGGCGGTTCCGCTGGTACGTCGAGTTCGGCATGTTCTTCGGCGCGTCCGCAGGGGCGACGGCGCTGGCCCTCCTTGTGCAGAGCGTCCTCATGAGCGTGTTCGGTATGATGACGTCACTCGCCTTCTTCATCGAGATCGTCGTCTCGTTTCTTGTGAACTTTTTTGCCCGCAAGTTCTTTATCTTCAGGGGATGATGTGGTATAATCTACGTCCGTAAAATGAAAAGTACCGTTCTTTCGCCGTTGCTTGCGCCGCTCGTTTTCGCTGCGGCCGCCGTGCGTTGTGCCGTGGCGGCGTCGGATAGCGCCTCCGGTGCGGTCGCCGCCGACCCCGAGGACCCCGTGGTCGCCGAGCTCGTCGCCTCGCCCGACGTTGACGAGGTTTCGCTCTCAAACGCCGTCGTCGTCGCGGCGGCAGCCGCCCGCGCCGCCGAGGAGGTGCGCGTCGCCGCAGCGGCCGAGGCGCGCGCAGAGGCCGTCCGCGAGAGGGCCGTCGCAGAGGCGAAGTCCGAGGCCATGCTCGCTCGCCGCCGCATATCGACGCGCACGTTCCGCCTCGCCCACGCCTCAGCCGAGGACGTCGCCGAGAAGCTCAACGCCACATGGTCCGGCGACTTCGGCGTGGTGTGGAAGATCAACCGCATGGCAATCGCGTTCCCCGAGGCGAACTACGTGATGGTGACGGCTCCCGAGCTCATACTTGATGCATGCGAGCGGGTGATCCGCGAGATTGACGTCGAGCCGAAGCAGGTCTACATAGAGGCGCGGTTCGTGGAGCTTTCCAACAACGTATTCCACGACATCGGCATCGACTGGTCGATGCTCGACGGCATGAAGGGCACCGTGTCGCTCGGCGGCGGCATACAGAAGAACCGGCTCGGCAAGGGCGTGCAGGACTACACGCGCACCCTGAAGGACGGCACTGCGTCGTATACGCTTTCGGGCTCGTCGCTTAACGGCGGCGCCGACGGCGACCTCTCCTATTTCAACGGAACCCTCGACTTCTCCCAGATGTACGTTGTCCTTTCCGCCCTTGAGGGCAGTCAGGACGCACGCATCTTCTCGAACCCGAAGATCATCGTCTCTTCCGGGAAGAAGGCCACTGTCGACATGACGACGAAGTACCCGAACGTAAAGATCGCAGCGAAGCGCACGACGACCTCGGGCAGCGACTCGCTCGACCTCGACATGCAGATGTCCGCAATCCCCGGCGAGGACAAGTTCATGTTCGCGAAGGAGGCGTTCTTCAGCTGGGGCATATCGCTTGACGTGACGCCGAGGATCGGCACCAACGGCCTAATCAGCGTCTCAATCGTCCCGACTATCTCGTCGCAGAACGGGTGGGTCGAGTCGGGCACCGAGTCCGACGCCGACAACGGCACGATTTCCGCCCGCTTCCCGGTCATCGAGGTCCAGCGCCTCGTCACCGAGTTCGCCATGGCGAGCGGCACGACGGCGGTGATCGGCGGGCTCTCCCGTACCGTCGAGGAGCAGGTGGACAACGGCATTCCGCTTCTCCGCGACATACCGTGGCTCGGGCCGCGCCTCTTCGGCTCGTCCGCCCGCAAGAAGCAGCAGAAGGAGATCATCGTGTTCGTCACCGTCGGGCTCGTCGATCCAAACAATGCCCACAAGGACGCCGGGCTTCCCAAGAACGCCGTCCTCGGCCGCCAGTACACGAAGGGCCAGAAGCTCGAGCCCGGCGACCGCCCCGAGAAGAACCTCGAGGGCATAGGCTCGCTCGACCTGCGCTCGCTTGAGGAGCAGGCGAAGGACCCGCTGCCGCCTCCGCGCCCCGATACGTCTTCATGGATTCCGTTCATCAAGGATCCCAACTACAAAAAGGAAAACACACAATGAAGAAACTGATGCTCGCTGTCGCGGCGGTCGCCGCCGCATCCGCATTCGCCGACAGGATAGTCATGAAGTCCGGGTCGGTTCTCACTGGTTCCGGCGCGGTCGTCGCTGGCGACAAGGTGAAGTTCACGTCTGACGACCTCGGCGCGGTCGAGTTGCCGTCCGACAAGGTCGCTTTCGTCGAGACTGCCGGCGAGAAGCAGGTCGAAGTGGCCGCGCTCCCGCCCGAGGAGAAGCCGCCGGAGACATGGCACGGCTCGATCAACGTCGCCTTCGAGAGCGCCCGCGGCAACACGTACAAGAACAACGCGTCTATCATCGCCAACCTCAATCGCCGCTGGGACGACGACCGCGTGAACTTCGACTTCGGCTACTACTACAGCGAGACTGGTACCTCCAAGCACAACCGCGAGAAGTCTACCGACCGCTGGGAACTTGAGGGTCAGCACGACCACTTCTGGAGCAAGGCGTTCTACACCTACGAGAACGGCCGCTACGAGAAGGACGACATAGCCGGGCTAGACTTCCGCCTGAGGCTTGGCGGCGGTCTCGGCTACCAGTGGTTCGAGAAGTCCGATCTCTGGTCGATCGGCACGGTTAGCTTCAACCAGGAGCTCGGCGCCGCGTGGGTTCGCGTGGACTACGCCGACAAGGACCCTGACGCGGAGAAGAGCTATGCGACGCTTCGCTACGCGCACCACTTCAAGTACTTCCCGAAGTGGAACCCCGAGGTCGAGGCCTTCCACAACCTCGAGTTCCTCCCGCAGGTCGACGACTTCGACAACCACCTCATCAAGGCAGATGTCGGCTTCACGACGAAGATCATCATGGACTTCGACCTCCTTGCGAAGATCGAGTGGGACTACAACTCCATGCCTTCCGTCGGCCGCAAGTCGAGCGACTTCCGCTACATCGTCGGCCTCGGCTACAAGTGGTAATACGGGTGCTTGGTGCCTGGTGCTTTCGCGGCGTTGCCGCTTGTGCCAGGTGCCAGAATGACTTTAGATGAGGATCGCGATTGCCTATCCGCCGCTGAAGAGCGAGAAGGGCGTCGCGCTCCTCACTCAGAACCGCCAATTCCAGTGGTTCTCCCGGCCGACTTACATCTTCCCCGTCGTCCCCGCGACGGCGGCGACGATGTTGAAGAAGGCCGGGCACGAGGTTCTCTTCCTCGATGGAATCGCCTCGGAGCTTTCGCCCGAGGCGTTTGACGCTCGGCTTTCGGAGTTCCGCCCCGACGTCGTCGTCCTTGAGACGAAGACGCCGGTCGTCAAGCGCCACTGGAAGTGGATAGAGGAACATTCGTCGGACGTCAAGTTCGTTTTAGTCGGCGACCATGTCACGGCGCTTCCTGAGGAGTCGATCGAGAAGCCTGGCGTCTGGGCGGTGATTCCCGGCGGAGACTGGGATTTCGGGCTTCTCGACTTTGTCGCCGTCGGCTGCCCCAAGGGCGTCCAGCCATTTGCCCTAAAGGACTCAATCGCCGACGCCCCCTGGATAGACCGCGATCTGGTCCATTGGGAGCTTTACGCTGTGAAGAACGGCAACTTCCGCCGCACGCCCGGCACCTACATCATGTCGGGCCGCGATTGCTGGCATGGCAAGTGCACCTTCTGCAGTTGGACCACGCTCTACCCTCGCTACCGCGTCCGCAAGGTAAGGGACGTCGTCGACGAAATCGAGTTTCTCGTCTCTAAGTACGGCGTAAAGGAGATCATGGACGACTCGGGTTCCTTCCCGGTCGGGCAGTGGCTCACTGACTTCTGCAACGAGATGATTTCGCGCGGGCTCAATAAGAAGGTTCGCATCGACTGCAACATGCGCTTCGGGCGGCTCACATCGGCCGACTACCGGCTCATGCGAAAGGCCGGTTTCCAGTTTGTTCTCTTCGGCGTCGAGTCCGCGAATCAGGAGACGCTCGACCGCTTCTGCAAGGCGCTAAAGGTAGAGGACGTCGAGAAGGGCGCGAAGTGGGCGACCGAGGCGGGGCTCGATGTCCATGTCACCTTTATGTTCGGACACGCCTGGGAAGGCCCGAAGGAAATAGCCAATACCGTTGCTCTCGCGCGGCGGCTTCTCGCGAAGGGCTGGGCGAAGACATTGCAGTGCACGCTTACGATTCCCTATCCCGGCACGCCGCTTTTCAAGGAGCTCAAGGCCACGGGCGGGCTCGCTACGCTCGACTGGGACGAATACGACATGCGCCGCGCGATAACGAAGACACCGCTCGTCTCGGAGGACGAGATCAAGTGCGCGATCCGCAAGGTCTACCGCGGCTTCCTCCAGCCCGCCGCGCTCTGGCATCTCTTCCGCCGCAACCTTTTCAACTTCGCTTTCTACTATCGCGGCCTCCGCTATCTCATCGGACATCTTCTCGACTTCAAGGGGAGCAAATGAACACTTCTACTTTCAAGGCAGTCATTCTGGCAGGCGGATCGGGCGAGCGGTTCTGGCCGCTTTCTACTCCGGAGCGTCCAAAGCAGTTCCTGCGCGTCTTTGGCGGCGCGAGCTTGATTCGTCAGGCGGTAACGCGCCTCGACGGCCTCGTCTCGCCAAAGGATGTCTTCGTCGTTACGGCGAAAAACCTCGTCGCGGCGACGCGGAAGGAGCTCCCCGAAATCCCCAAGTGCAACATCTTGGGCGAGCCGATGCGCCGCGACACTGGCGCCGCTGTCGCGCTCGGCGTTGGGCTTGCGGCGAGCGACGCTGACCCTGTTATCGGCTTTTTCTCGAGCGACCAGATGGTGGCGAACCCCAAGGCATTTCGCAAGGTTGTCTCGAAAGCCGTTGCCATCGCCCGCCGCAAGCAGGTCATCGTCACTCTCGGCATCAAGCCGACCTACCCCGCGACTTGCTTCGGCTACATTTCGCCAAAGACGCGCACCTTCGTCGAGAAGCCCGATGCGAAGACGGCGAAGAAATACGTCAAGGCCGGCTATCTCTGGAATGCCGGAATGTTCATCGCCCGTGCCTCGACCTTCCGCGGCGCATTTGCCGCGCACGCGCCGGAGCTCGAGTGCTTGACCCGATTCGAGACGGACGGGACGAACAGGACAGACGGGACCCGCTCACGCTCCAAGGCGATTGCAGGCGGCGGTCTGGCCAAGCTTTATTCCGCTCTTCCAAAGATCAGCTTCGACTATGCCGTGATGGAGAAGTCGAAGAACGTCGAGGTCGTTCCCGGTGACTTTGGCTGGGACGACGTCGGCAGTTTCGCCGCGTTTGACAAGTACTTCCCTCACGACTCGCGCGGCAACGTCCGCGAAGGGCCGTGCACGGTCGTTGAGGCAGACGGCAACATCTGCGTCGCACGCAGCGCGCGCATCTCGCTTCTCGGCGTTAAGAACCTCGTCGTCGTCACGACGCCCGATTCCGTCCTTGTCGCCGACAAGTCGCGTCTCACCGAGATGAAGCGCCTCTTCAGCCGGTAGCGCCACGCCGCCACTATTGATTTTGCGATTCAACTTATGCTATAATTTCACCGCTCCCTACGGGAGCGACTGATCTTTGACATTGATCCCCGTGAGGCTGGTTGCATTGCCTCGCGTGGGGATCTACGGCCTGAGATTCGAATGAATCAACGGCAAAACCTCATGGTGCGGCAGAGAGCAAATCTGACGCGCCGAGGAGTCGCGGAAACGCATCCGACGCCCGCGGCACGTACGCAACAGCGTATTGAAGCTTTGACGAAAACCGCTAATTTTCACGATGAGGCTTGATACGGTGGTGCGTCCGTGTGGTAATCACGCGGCGTACTTTCCTATTCGTGTTTCATCAGGGCTCTTAGCGGTGCCTCGTCAAGACATGAGTTTTGAGGGTTCGCCGCTTTTCTTTTGCCTCTTCGGCGGCGGTCTCTCCTACATGACGAAGAGGCTCGAAACAGAGGGAGTGGTTGCCGGTATGGGATTGTTTTCTGACAAGTGCGAGGCTATTGTCGATGTCGCGACCGGAAGGGCTCTTTCCGGCGAAGATCTGAAGACGGCCGAGAAATTGCTTTCGGCGGTTGATCATGACGGACGCGTCGCCCGGCTTTCGGGCGCCTCGGTGGTCAATGTCCTCGCTGAAAAGGGATGGGGCTTCTGCGGCAACAAGGTGCCGAAAAGAGCCCATGTGTGCTCGAAATGCGGCACCCGCGCACCGGGCGGATGGATCAAATGCCCCGAGTGCGACAACTGGGTCGGCAACGAGTCTCATTTCTGCCCTCACTGCAACCACCGCATGCACCCAGAGGAGCGGATCGACCTCGCCGGCGGTGTTTGGGATCGCGAGCCGGGGCTTTTCGCGCAGAGATTTGAATGCGGGGATCTTTCACACCTGTCGCGGAGCGGGCTGTATGTCCAGGAGGGCTCCCGCGCGATATTGATGGACGGCGGCCGCGAGGTCAAGACGCTCGGCCCCGGACGCCACACGCCGGAAAGCCTCGCCAGAAGCGTCAACTGGTTCGGCAATCCTCCGCCTCGCTCCGTGGTGATGGTCGATTCCGGCGACAACATCCTGAGGCTCGACTTTGGGTCTGCTAAAGACGTCCAGCAGCCTGTTGACGAGGAGCAGTCTTCGCTGCGCTCTGCGGAGGAGAAGCCACTTCGCGTCGTCGCCGAGGCTACGCTCAGGTTCGATCCTTCCGGCGCGGATGATTTCCTTGCGAACCTCATGAAGGATTCGCGCAAGATACCGTTCGGTGATATTGCGCAATTGATGTATGAAGAGGCACTGCCGGCTGTCAAGACGCTGTGTGCGCAGACGACAATCGAAGATCTCGTCAAAGACCCGGAACGGCGCGAGCGCTTCGAGGACGCTATCGATAAGGCGGTGCGTCCGCTTCTCAAGCGCAACGGCATAGAGCTCGTGCGCATCGGCGCGGTTGACGTCATATCCGCCGACTATGAAGATTTGCGCCGGAAGTACGGCGAATTCGACCGTAAGCGCAGGGATGTCGAGTTCGACAGGAAAATGCTCGACGTCCTGGCGCAGGAGGACGTCCAGAAGCGCGAGGACTTTGCCGCACGCGACGAGAGGGCGCAGGAAAGCGAACGCGCGAGAAGGAAGCGCTGGCAGGAGACGCAGGAATACATTGCACAGCTTGCGGCGGACAAGCAGATTGGCGAGATAGAACGTGACAACGCCGTTGAAATCGCAAAAAGAGTCGCGAAAGGCGAACTCGACAGAAAAGACGCCGAACTTGAACGCGCTTTGCGCATAGAGCAGTATGCGCGCGGGCTCGAGGATCAGGCCCACACGCTCAAACTCGACCTGAACCTCAAGAACTACAACCGTGAACAGCTGCTTGCGGATGCCGCGAACAAGGCGAAACTGGCGGAGATCGCGCGCGAGGAGCGCGTCAAGGAGGCGAAGACCGACACGCTCGTCATGGGCGAAAAGGTCGATGAAGCCAAGTACGAGGCCGAGATCAAGCGCATCAAGTCGGACGCCCAGAAATACGAGGACATGAACGACCTCGACGTTCTTGAGCGCAAGTTTAAGATCGACAATTCCAGTCTCGGAGAGAGGGCTAAAATCCTCGCCGGCAAGTCTCCTCTCGAAATGATGGCGCTTGCGAAGACGGATGCCGAACGTCAGGGCTATCTGACTCTCGCGCTCAACGCGCAGAAGGCCGAGGCCGAGAAAGATGTCATTGGCGTTAAGAAGGATATGTCCCCCGAGCAGCTTCTTGCGCTTGCCGCGCAGCAGAATCCGACCGCCGCGCAGGCACTCGCGGCGATGGCCGCCGCAGGCAACAACGCCGCCGAGCGCGTGGTCAAGGAGCTGAAGGAACAGCTTGACAAGCGCGAGACGCATGACAATGCCCTCATGGAGCAGGTCGTGAAGATCGTCACGGAATCCGTGAAGCATCAATCGACCGTCGTCCAGGCGCCTCCGGCTAACCAGGTGTTCCAGAAGTGAGCGAGACTGACGGCAGATGTCCGGCATGCCGAATGCCTGTCGGAGCGGATGACAGGTTCTGCGGGGTCTGTGGCGCTGCGCTCGACGTGGCTCCTGTTCCCTCCAGACCGTCCTGCGGCGCCGTTGTGAAGCCGATGTTAGGCTTTGCCGTCAGATGCTGTTCGCCGCGCGCGATGCGCGTCGGGTTCCGGTCGTCGTTCTGCTTCCGGATGGAATCGTCGCGCGACGATCTGGTTGCGGCGACGATATCGCTCAAAAACGGCGACACGGTTCTCGACTCCAAGTCCGTGTCCGTGCCATGCGGAGAATGCCGCATGGCAGTGACGCCGTCGGCGCCGGGGAGCATTTTCCTCGACATGGAACTTCGCATAGACTACATTTCGCATGGCGGAACTGAGATATACAGGTCCGACATTCACGCAAATGTCGAGTCAAGGGTTGAGGCTCCGCAGTCGGTAACTATCGCGCCGAACATCTCGCTCGACGGTTCCGTCGTGCGGCTGCTTGACGGCAGCAACGTATTTTCCGTGTCGGGGCTGCCCTCGTCTGGACACGGCAGAGGAGAGGATCTGACGCGCTACGAGTGCGACCTGTCGAATCCCAGATATCTGGACCTCTCGCTCGCGAAGTCGCCAGAGACCGTGACTCTGGCATCCGAGACGGCGGAGATTATGCTCGTTCACGGAGATTCCGCCGCTGTCGGGCGCGCGTCGTCGTCGGACTTCCAGATTCCGGTGTTCGATGAAAGCGGAAAGCGCGATGACTTTCTTTCCAAGCATGTATCCGGCACTCATTTCCATTTGGGGCTTCACGATGGGCGATGCTTTGTCTCCGACGGATGCGAAGGGCATCCGTCAACAAACGGAACGTCGGTTGACGGAGTCAGAATTCACCACGGAGGATCCGTCGCGATTGCGACAGGACGGAGCCATCACGTCGCAGCAATGTTCGCGGCATCGGGTGACAGGGAGCTTGTGCCGATGAGCGTGGACGTGTCCGGCGATCGATGGACGCGAAAACCGTCGGGACTATTTCTGCGGCGCGAGGACGGCGTTGTGTCTGCCATGGCTGTGGTGTGGAGTGTCGCCGGCGTTGAACTTTCCGATGACGTTTCCGTAGGCTGGGATGGTGCGAGGTTCTGCATCGCACACGGCGGAAAGAGACGTCCGCTGGCGATAGGCGACGAGATCACAGTCGGCGGAGTCGCATATCGCGTCATGCCGCGCCATCAGAGATTCCCGAAAAAAACGGATTCCGAACAAAAAACAGAAAGGAGCAACAGATGATGAAACTGACAGGAAAGATGCTCTGCATCGCCGGGCTTGCGGCGGCTGTCGCAGGTTGTGCCACGCCGCCCCGGCACACGGTTTGCAGTGTGGAGGCGACGGCGGCATCACAAAGTGCATCGGGTCTGTCCGACGCTGTGGCGACCGGGGTGCGCGGCGATCTTGAGCGGCTTGGCTACCATGTGTTCACGGAAAAGTGCGGCAGGTGCGGCAACGCCGTGTCCGTGAACATCGCCATCGACAGGAAGGAAGCCGCTCGCCTTGATGTATGGGTGGCATACGATGCCACGGCCAGCGTAAAGGCCGTCGTCGGCAGGGACGGACGGATACTCGGCGAGAAGACTTTCTCCGCAAAAGGCGTGCGCGGCAGGACGGAGAAGGAGGCAGAAGCCGGAATCCGCAAATCGCTTGTGGAACAGATAAACGCATGGCTGCCGTCGGTTCTTCCGCCGGTCGTCATCACCTCGGACATCTAACCAGAAAGGGAAAGATCCAATGAAAACCATCATCGCATCGACGCTTGCCTCTGCCGCATTGATTGCGTGCGCGGAGCCGTTCGGGGCAGCTGAAAAGGCCGTGCTTCGCGACGTCGCAAAACAGGCCGAAGCCAAGTTGAAAGAGGCCGCGGCGTTCGAAGGGAAGGCCGTGACACTGCTGCCTGTCCATGGCGACGAAGACGGCTACATGGAAAGGCTCTTGATCGGAGCCGTCGTATTGTCCGGTCGAACGGGCGTGATATCAAACGACGAGAAGAACGACGAGCGCTTCAAGCGCATACTCGCCGACATCAAATGGGACGCTGTGCAGCGTCGTCTTTCCTCGATCGATCCCGCCACGATAGACGAGCTTGGCAGACTGAAGTCCACGCAGATACTCATGGAGGCACGTCTCGACCTGACGCGTGCGACGACGAATGAATACGGAGAGGCTACGGGCGCGTCGGCGGAACTGAATCTGCTCGCGTACGCAGTCGAGACTAAACAGTACGTTTGGAATGCCAACATTGTGAAGGAGCCGGAGGCCCCGCCACCTCCGCCGCAGCTGCCGAAGCAGATCGCTTCTACAGCCGTATCGCCGCTTCACGTGGCCGTAGAGGCGAAGGCCGGAAAGAACGCGGAACGTGTGTCGGGGTTCGTGGAGACCTCGGTACGAGGCATGCTTGCGCAGCTGGGATATGTTGTCGATGGCAACCGCAAGCCGGATGTAATCGTGTCGCTAGAGACATCCCGCGAGACGTTCGACCATACGGGCGGATGGTTCGTCTATGACGGGACTCTGAAGGTCAAGGCGAATGTCGTAGGCGCGGAAGCGAAACTTCTGGGCGAGACCTCCATCGCCGGTCGCGGCGCGAGAGGCCTCGGCGAGATTCAGGCAGACCGGAATCTCGCGGACGCTCTTGGAGAGCAGGCGGCGGGCTGGCTCAAGCGCACACTCAAATCCGACGCAGTCGGCTTCGAGGCTCTTCTGTTCTCGGTGTACACGCTCGATGCCGCAGACGCCGAGAAGATTCGCACCGCCGCAGCCGCGATGGACGGAACGCGCGTCGCGACAACAGAGTCCACAGACGAGGCCAACGGATGGACTACTTTCAGGGTCGTTTACGAGAAGGCGAAATTCCCCGGCGGGTTCGCCGCCATGCTTTTCGCCGCGAATCCGGAACTCTTGAAGTAAGGAGCAGACAATGAATACAGCAAAAAAGATCATAGCATCCCTTGCATGCGCGGCGTCGTTTCTTGCCGCGACGGCGGAAGTCGATGAAGACGCGCGCGCCGCGTTCATCGATGCGGCGAAGGAGGCGGAAACCGGCCTTCGCGCTGCGCCGATTCCGGCCGGTTCCGCCGTGGCGCTGCTTCCGGTCGCGGGGACGCTTGGCGAGGACTGGATGGCCGGTCTTCTCCAGAACGCCGTCACCGCCGCCGGAAAAACCTGCGTCGTCGCGAAGCACGATCCCGCGTTCGCCGCAATTCTCGCGGAAATCGAATGGGATGCGCGCAAGTCCGACATTCTCGACCCGAAGACCATCGACAGGTTTGGGGCTCTCAAGTCGGCTCAGATTCTTCTCGCGGCGAATGTCACCGTCGCCCAGAAGACGGCAAAGGACGACGATGTGCGCTGCGTGTTCGTTGAAGTCGAGCTTCACGCCGTCGAGATCTCGACGAAGAAGCATCTCTGGGGCGGAATGTTCGCGAAGAGACGATACATCCCCGGAAACGGAGCGGAATCGGTTGATGTCAGCGAGATTCCGCTCAAGCTCCGCGAAGCCATGCAGGAGAACCTCCGCTCCCGGATTGCGGAGTCGATCACGGCGTCCGCGAAACTCGGTGCGGTCAAGACGGTCGCCATTCTCCCGATATCCGCCGACACGCGCGCGTACATCGGCGATCTGACAAGGGATGCGGTCTCTCGCACGAGACTGACCCCGAAGAATCTGGACATCCTGACTCTTGCCGAAGCAAGGCACGCCATGCGGGACTCCGAGGCGTCCGATGCGATAATGTACGGCTCGCTGCGGGATCTCTCGGTTTCAAGAAACGATGAAGATCCCGTTTCCGAAGTCCGGTCGTACAACTGCGAAGTGCAACTTTGCATCGAAAACGCCAAGACGCGCGAACAGCTGTGGAGCGAAACGTTTCTGGTATCCGAGAAGGAGGTCAAAGACGGCTGGTGGTATGCGCTGACGCGCTACTTCCCGTCCCTGAAGAGCAGGCCGTGGCTGCTCGTGCTGGTTCCTCTTCTCGGACTGGTATTCCTGATCGTGCTGTGCAAGGTTCTGCGCGCCATGACGCGCGTGAGATAGCGCATGGACAGCGTGTCTATGGTGTGCGCAGTCTGCGGGCAGACATTGCCAAACAGGTACGCCGTGGCTGGACGGTGCGAATCGCCCGGCTGCGGCGCGGTTTTCTGCGCACTCCATTGGCATGGCGGCAACAGGCTGTGTCCGGCGCACGGATGGTGCGCCGGCGAGCCGAAAGGCAGAGAAACGGAGGCTGAAAGAAAAATGAACGATGGATCGCTTGCGCCGCGTGAGGCGTCGAAGATGAATGAAGGACTCGGTGCGTCTGCCGAGAAAGGCGGCTGGTTCAAGTCGCTTATGGATGGAGCCCAGACGCTTGGCAAGGCATCGGTGGCGCTTGTGAACAGGCTGCGCGGCATACGCGACCCCGAGGCTGCCATAGCCGAGCTTGACGGACAGCTCGCCGCCACGCGCGCGAAACGCGAGCCGCTTTCCGCCAGATACGAGGAGCTGTATTCGCGCATTGCCGAACGCAAGAAACTGTGGCAGTCCGCCGCGCCGACACGAAAGAAGATGCTTGAGATGGAGCTGAAGACGCTCCTTGCCGAGTACAAGAGCGTCGAAGGACAACTTTCGACACTCTTCGAGCACGAGCGGCTTATCGTCACCGTGCGCGGGCGCACTCTCGAGCTTGCGGCGCAGGGTCTGTCCCTGCCTAAGGTCGAGAACGTGGACCGCCTGACGGACGACATAGAGAACGCCGTGGACGAGACGGAAGACCTTTCCGACGCCGTCGCGGATCTCGAAAAGGCCGGCGTCCGCCGCGAAAGGACATCCGTCAATCTCGAAGACGCGCTTGCGGAGTTCGGAGACCCGGAGACGGAGGCCGCGCCGCAGAAGGAGTCTCCAGGCGTGGAGACGGAATAATCAAGGAACTGTTGACATGAAATATTCATACGATGGTTCGTCGCTCAAGACGGAAAAGACGAAGTTGACACCGCCAACAAGGTCTTCAGGACAGCCCGTGCCGGTTGTTAAAAGGAGGAAGACGCCTTTGTTCGTAACGTTAATTCTGTTTTTTGCAGGAGTCGGCATAACAAGCATGTTTCTGGATGTATGGGATCGGGTGACATCGTCCGAAGGCGCGGGGATCGCCCCTGCCGCAGAGCAGGGGAATCCCTGCGGCGGAACTGCGGAGGCGAGGCATAAACCCGAACGCAGCCCGTCCATCAAGGTCGAAGACGTGCGGGACTATCTTACGCCGTCGAAGGCGGAGATGGAGCAGTTATACGCGTACGTCGTCAAGTCGCCTGTGGTCGCGGGCAACATCC
Source organism: uncultured bacterium (assembly GCA_902799385.1). Taxonomy (GTDB): domain Bacteria; phylum Verrucomicrobiota; class Kiritimatiellia; order RFP12; family UBA1067; genus UBA1067. Next base: position 41,831 of record CADCAK010000003.1, read on the forward strand.
AGTACCGCGACATGATGGACGGCATGCCGCTCGACTACATTGCGACGAACGACACTGTCAATGCGTTCGCAGGGCGGCGCGACAGCATCGGAACGAACGGCGCGGTCCGCATCGGACTCAAGATGACGGTGTTCGGCGGCATGGCAAGATACGCCAGACTCGTGGGACTCGCAGCCGCGCAGGAAAACACCGGGCGCGAACCGGCCTTGAAGCGGCTCGTCGAGACCATGCCACGCAGCATATATTCGCGCTGCTCCGAGGAGGAGGCGATAAAAGCGATCGAACGCAATTCCCTCGTGCAGGCGCTCGCCGATCCGGCGGCGAGGCAGAAAGCCGTGTCCTATTCGTCGGGCATGCTCATAAGCGTGCTTGCACACGAGACGGGACACCTCGTGCTGGGACATCTCCTCTCCAACGGCTCCGCGAAACCCAATCTCGAGATTTCGCGCAACCACGAGAGGGAGGCCGATTCCTTCGCGTCTTCCGTGATAAGCGCGAGCCCGTTCGGGGAATACATCTTCGCGGGGACGCTTTTCCTGCACTACGCGCTGGCGATGCAGAACGACGGAGATTCGGACGCCGGGAGCAACCATCTGCTCTCCAGGGAGCGTTTCGAGAACTTTGTCCGCGCCAACCGCGACAAGGCCGCCGCCATGGGGATAAGCCTGGAGAAGTAGGACATGTATTCTCCTGCCGACATCGATAAGACGATACCGGGAAGCGCCAGTGAAACCGCGGCGCTCGGACGCATCGACAAGTACGAGCTGGTGCGCGAGCTCGGCGAGGGCGGATTCGGCGCGGTGTATCTCGCGAGAGACACGGTCGCCGGAATCGATGTCGCCATAAAGGGGCTGCCGCCGGAGGTAAAGCACAACGAAAGCGAACTTGAGTCGATCCGCGCCAACTTCGCGCTCGTTTCGCGGCTCCGCCATCCGAACATCGTCGGCCTTCGCGACCTCCACCGGGCGGAGCGCGTAAGCTACGCCTCCAAGGAGGTCGAAGAAAAGCTCCGCGTCTTTGAGCGGGATACGATGGTCGTGATGGACTATGCGCCGGGCGCGACGCTCGCGAAGTGGCGCAGGCAGTTCCCCGATGCCAAGGTTCCGCTCGACAAGGCGATTGAAATCGCGCGGCAGATCGCGTCCGCTCTCGACGCCGCCCACGCGCAGAAGATTCTGCACCGCGACGTCAAGCCGGAGAACGTGATGGTGGAGACGCGGGAGGACGGCGCATTGGTCGCACGCGTTCTCGACTTCGGCCTCGCGGCGGAAATCCGCTCGTCGATGGGCCGCGTTTCGCGCAAGATTCTCGACACCTCCGGGACACGCCCATACATGGCGCCCGAGCAGTGGCTTGGCGAGGAGCAGAAAGCGGCGACCGACCAGTACGCGCTTGCGGTGCTGTTCTACGAACTCGTCACCGGCAAGACGCCGTTCTCGTCCGTTTTCGACTGCGGCGACACGGCGGTCATGCGCCTTGCAGTGACGACAGACGCGCCGAAGATTCCGGCATCGCTGCCGAAGGCGGTGCGCCGCGCACTGGATACGGCGCTCGCGAAGACGCCGGACGAGCGTTTCACGACCTGCGGCGATTTCGTGGCGGCTCTGGAGGGGAAAAGAGTCTCACGCAGAGGCGCAGAGACGCAGAGGAAGAGTGGTGCAGTCAAGATGCTTGGGCTCCTTGCGCTGCTGGCAGTACTCGCCGTCGGCGTCTGGCGGTTTGTCGGGCGGGAAACGACATCCGTCGCGCCGTCGCCCGCGTCTGCCGAACTCACGCCGCCCGTTGCATCCGGCGACATCAGCAATGTTCCTCCAAGTTCCGATCCGTCGCCCGTCACTGTCGTTGATCCCCCCAAGCCTGTCGTCGTTGTGCCTCCGGCAGATGACGGCGCGGAGTCTGCGCAAAAGCGTGACGCCGAGTTCGTTCTCCTGAAGACTCGCATCAACATCAAGAAGTCCGACGCAAAACGCAAGATGGAGGCCGTCGCGGAGTTCCGCGCCGACCCGGAAGGCCTTGTGGAGCGTATCGCCTCCGCAGACAGTCAGTGGAATACCATTTCCGCGCTATCCGTTCCGGGCACTCTCGAAGAGGCGCAGGCGGCGTTCGACATGGCCGACAAGGCTGAATCGCAGATCGCCCTCGCCCTTGACTGGCTGCAGAAGAACAAGACGGGGCGAGACGCGGCAAAGTCCGCCAGGGCGGAGATCGCCGCGTTGCTGAAAGGCGATGCCGTGACCTTCAAGGCCGAGAAGTACGCTTCGTCCGCGTATCGGGACGGAAAGCGTCTGCGCGACGAAGGTGAAGCCGCTTTTGGCAAGGGAGACTTCGCCGGGGCTCGCCGGCTCATGAAGCTGGCTCATGCGAAGTTCGTCGATGCGGCAAAGGACGCCAAGGCATTTTTCGTAAAGACGACGCTTGGATCGGCACGGGAGTATTTCAGCGCCAGTCAATGGCAGTCTTGCATCGCAGAATGCGACACACTGCTCGGTTGGGATGCGGCAAATGTTGAGGCTAGAAGGCTCAAGGCTCAGGCTGAAGAGTGCAAAGAGGCGGCTCGAAAAGAGGCCGAACGCAAAGCGAAGGAGGATGCTGCCAAGATAGAGGAGGAAAGCAAGGCAAAAGAAGAGTTAGCGCACAAGGAGGCCGCAGAAGCGGCGCAGATCGCGGCGGGGAGGAAAAACGCAGCGGAGAAACCCGCAACGGAACGAATGGCAAATACGGAGTCTGGTAGTAAGGTGGAAGAGGGAGTTGCTCTGCATAATCGCAGATTTTCATGTGAGATTGAGAGTGGCCTAATCGAGAGGAAGAATAGTTCTAACGCAATATGTTACTATGGAAACGTGAAAGTCAGATGCAGTTGTTTTTTGTCTGATTCCGAATTTGCAATGGCGATGCGCGATGGAAACGACGAGATTGCGTCGATACTTCTTTGTGGCGATGTCAGGATAAATGGCGACGTCATGTCAGCAACTGCGGAGTCCGCAAGATTCGATGTGTCGTTGCGCAAATTGACGCTACTCGGGAAAAGCGCGTCAGAGCCTGCGCGTCTGCATTCCGGTGATGTAGCTAAGAAAGGTGAGAGGATCGTGTATGAATTCAAGTAGAATTGTCGCTGTGTTGAAGTTTGTGTTCTTTGTGTCTGTGATTGCTGCTTTGTCGTGCGGTTGCGCAACTATAGTGAGCAAGTCGCATTATGCCGTGAATGTACAAAGCTCTGTCGAGGGCGCTAAATGCGTCATCAGAGAAAATGGACGTGAGTTGGCAACAGTAACAACTCCGGCGATGATCGATCTGTCGGCTTCATCCGGGTATTTTAATCCTGCTGAATACATGTTTGAGTTTTCAAAGGATGGATACGAATCGGTGAACATGAACATATCGGCATCGGTTGACATGTGGTATATCGGCAACATTGTATTCGGTGGGCTTATTGGGTTTTTGATTGTTGATCCTGCCACTGGTGCCATGTGGAAATTCGACACGACACGCCCGGTGTATGCCAATATGGAAAGGAAGCGGACTCCTGTAGATCTTCAAATAGAAAAACTGAAGAAACGTGGTCTCCTTACCGCGGAAGAGTCGAAGGCACTTATCGAGTAGCGGAAAATACGGAGGAAGATGCAATGCCGTTGTTCATGAGCGAGAGCGAAAGACGCCGCGACGCGCGGCGGAGGCGGCGCAGGATGCTGCGCGAGGTTCAGAACGCGGTCGATGCCGCGCGGATGAAGCGCGACGAGATGCTGAAGCGCCGAGCGGACGACTGGAACGCCGCGCGCGTGTCGCTCGCGAAGGGCGACGAGGCGGACGCAAGACGGCGGCTCGAGTCCGTGCGCACCTGCGACGCCGCGCTGGCGCGTCTCGACGCCCGTCTTGCCCGCTTCGAGGCGATGGAGCGCGAAATGGAGTGCGCCGACGCGGACGCCACGTTCGACGAATCTTCTGCCGCATTCTCGCGCTTCGTCAAGGAGCCTGAGTCTGAGCATGAGGCCGAGCCTGTTTCTTTGCCATCGATAGACGAGATGATGGAAAAACTCGCAGGAGAACCGCTTGTTGAAACTGTCGGCGGAAAGGACCGTCCGAAGCAGCCACCTGTCGCGCCGCCGGTTAGCGCCGACGGCGATGTGGAGACGGCGGCGTCGAAGTGGACTGCCACGAAGCCCGACAATATCCGCCTTGACGATGTAATCGGTCTTGACGACGCCAAGGCGGTCGTGCGCGACGCTCTTGTGAACCCGGTGAACCATCCCGATGTTTACAAGACGCTGAAGGTCGCTCCCGGGACCGGACTTCTCCTGTACGGGCCGCCGGGAACAGGCAAGACGCTTTTCGCCAAGGCCGTCGCGAACGAGATGGACATGCCTTTTATGGAGGTCCGCTGTGACAAGTTGAAGAGCAAGTATGTCGGAGACACGGAGAAAAATGTCGCGGAGATGTTTCGCGCGGCGCGCGCATTGAAGAGATGCGTTCTCTTTCTCGATGAATGCAACGCGATTCTGTCGCGTCGCGGCGACCAGAAGGTGTGCATGGTGGAGCAATTTCTCGTCGAGTTAGACGGATTCGCCGCGTCGGACGCGCAGCTCTTCGTCCTTATGGCGACGAATCTTCCGTGGACGCTCGACGGCGCGATCACGCGTTCGGGACGCTTGAGCGAGGCGGTATATGTCGGGCTCCCCGACGAGGCGACGCGGCGCAAGCTGTTCGACATTGCTTTCAAAGATGTTCCGCTCGCTTCGGACGTCGATCTTGACGCGCTTGCGGCGGCGACGGAAGGTTTCAGCGGCGCGGACATCGCGGCCAAGGGCGGGCTCTGCCACAAGGCGAAGACATACGCCGCCCGTCGGTGGATCGCGCGTCGCGAGGCGGGGAACGCGGCTGGCGGCGGCACTTCCGAAAGCGCAGTGGAGTGCGTGACGGGCGAAGATGTCAAGAAGGCGCTTGCGGAGGTTGTGCCGATTTCTAAGTCCGCTCCCGATGTCGTGGAACGGAACAAGAACTATTCCATGAAAAAGGAGGGCTGAATATGGACTGGAAATTGGACGACAGCAGCGTGGGACGGGAATTGAAGACCGGCGCGGGCCCGGGCAGACGAGAGCGCTCGCTTGCGAATGACGTTGCATACGACGTGCAGCGCGTCCTTTACCGCAAATGGCTCATAGCGATTATAGAATTCGCATTGAAGGCTTTGCTTGTCTTCATCTGCGGATGGCTCATCTGGCGCGGCGCGGCGAGTCTGTTCAGCCATGCGCCAACGCAGACCGCTCAGGCTGTGGAGGCTGCGGCATCAACGTCGGCCTCGGTTGCACCCGCCCCTGCGGAGGAGACGGGCGCCGTCGTCAATATATCCCTTGTCTGCATACTTGCGATACTGATGCTGCCGGTTGTGACGATCTCGTTCATACGTACGATGGTGTCCAAGCGGTCGAACGGTGTCAATGCGTTCACTCTCGGCATCTATACGGCAATCGACTTCATACTCTCGTATTTTGTCGTTGGTCCGAAGTTCGACTCAACGGTGAAGGCTGTCGCTTTCATCGGGATGGGCATCTTCTCGCTGATGTACAATTTCATGGTCATGAACTATGCTCTGAAACTTGAGGACGGACGTTAAGCAATGTCATTTCTTTCCGATATAGACAAGACGATATCCGGGGACACGGCTGGAACGATCCTATCCGGCCGCTATCGCATTGTTCGCCAGCTCGGAACTGGCGGGATGGGGGAGGTGTGGCTTGTCGAGGACACGCAGCTTGACGACAAGCCGTTCGCGATCAAGATGCTGCCATCGATTCTCATCTCCAACAAGCGAGCGTATCGCCAGCTTAAGGACGAGGCGCTTGTGGCGATGAAGCTTGTTCATCCAAACATCGTCACGCTCCGTGCGTTCGAGGAGAACAACGGCAATCCGTTCCTCGTGATGGACTATATCGACGGCGAGACGCTGGACGACTACCTGGCCGACAAGGGTAAACGCTCGGAGGATGAGACCGTTCGCATTCTCAGGCCCATCGCCGCCGCGCTTGACTATGCTCACTCGAAAGGCATCGTCCATCGCGACGTGAAGCCCGGTAACGTGATGATCGCAAAGGACGGCACGCCCTATATCCTCGATTTCGGCATTGCCCGACAGTTAAACGAAGCGAATTGCGCTATGGAGTCCATGCCTTCCGGTACACGGAAATATATGTCGCCGGAGCAGTTGCAGGGGCACCCCCCGGCGCCATCGCAGGATGTGTACTCGTTCGCGGCAATGTTGCGGGAGTGCATGAATGGCGATGTGCCAGCAGGGGTAATGGCTGGTCTCGCTAAGAAACCAGAAGACAGACCGAAGACTTGTGTTGAGGTGCTGGATGGGGTTGACTCACGCAGAGACGCCGATCGGCAGAGTCCTCGGAGCGGCAGTTGGAAAGCACCTATCGTCGCCGCATTGCTAATCGCGCTTGCTGGAGGCGTGTGGTTGTGGCATCGTGGGCGAGGAGAACCGAGCAAGGCCGAAGTTGTGTATGGGACAAACCCAGTAGATATCTCGACCAATGTCACGCAGGAGATTCGAACTCCGGGTGCAGAAACAAATTTTACATCAGATATACCACCAATCCAGGTAGACATTCCTCAGCCTTCAACCAATCCGCAGCCAGTCACCGTCGAACAGCCGAAGTCTGCGGCTCCGGTTCCTGAGACGGATAATCCGGCGAAGCCGCCGCCCGAGAAAGAAAAAGAGGTAATGCCTCCACCCTCCAAGGCGGACAAGGCTATGCGCAAGGCAGACGAGGCAAAAAAACTTGCGCTGGAGGTTATGAGTAAAGTCGAGGAAACAGAAGGATTTCCTTTCAGCGATGAAAGCCGTCTTGCCGATGCATGGTTCGCGGCCACGAGCAGAAAGGCAGCGGCTGACAGCGAATATGAGCTGGGCGAGTATTCCAAAGCGGCTGCCGGCTATCGCAATGCCGAAAATCAATTCGCCAAAATTCTTGAGAAAATCAAAGAAGGAGAGTCCAAATGAATAGTCGTCTAACATCAGGCTTGTTCATTATAGCTTCCGTCTTCCTTGCGGGATGTTTTTCGTATGTTCCGCCGGATCCACCGCCGAACTGGACGGCGTTGCTTGTGGAACGCGTACCGCAGCTCGGCGACGATTTTCTCCGCTCAACGGCGATGACGGAGGCCAAAAAGCCTGTACTTCTGGTGTTGGGCGAGATGCCAGATTCCACTCGCCATCGTGTCGAGGCGACGTTGCTTCTGAACAAGATGAAAGCATATCTCGTTAAAAACTCTGGCGGTCAGATTCATGTGTTCGATACGTCGGCAGACGTGGAAAGCTACCGCCGCAAGCGGATGAAAGAGACTATGCATCAGAGATTCAAGGGTGACATAGCGTTGCTCGCTTCGAGAGTAGATGCCAAGTACAGCCGCCGCAATGTCAAGATTGCTGTCAGAGAGGTGGCAAACCAACGGAACGTTGGGGATGTTTGTGCCGACGGCTTCATTTCTCTTCTTCGCGACAAACTCGTTTCGGACGGGATGGGGAATATTACGTTTCTTGACTGGGATAAACGCAGCGAAGCGGATTACATACTCGGAGGCGAGTTCTCGAAGACGGGCCTTTCGGGCGGCGGATCGCCGTCGGGAGAGGACAGCCGCGACGAGCAGCGTCTGCGCGTGACGTTCACCGACGCCGAGACTGGCGATGTGGATTTCGAGAGCAGCGTGATTGCGACCTCCCGCGACTTTGCCCCGTCCATCTGGGCTACGTACATTCTTTCGGGAAGATTGGAAGAAATATCGAAAGACCACTATTCCTCAACGGACGATTACGTGCGGATAGAATTCACTGTCGTGGATCCGGATTCGACTCTTGTCCGGTGGACGGGTTCGTCCGAGATCGCGATAACGACAAACAAGTCGGTGCTGTATTATTGAGGCATAGACAATGCGAAGTTTTTTGAAGTCCAGAAGTGCTGCCGTTCTGCCGCTTATGCTGCTCGCGGCCGGATGCACGTCGAGCAGAATCGATTACGACCCGTACGGCGAATCTGAGATTCCGCCCTGGGATAGGAAACCTATCTTGGAGAAGACGGTTGCGGACTTCGCTGCCGGAGGGGATTATGACAACGCGGAAAAACTTGCCAGAGCAAGTCTTTTCGGCGGGACGCATCCGGGCCGGTATGAAATGGTCCTCATGGGTGCCGGTGCGTCCGATGATGTTCACGCCGCCGAGATTGCGCCGTCGCCACCGCAAGACGAGACTATGCACCTTCTGAATCTCGCGTCCGTACTTCTGTTGGAGGGGAAGAAGGACGAAGCGCACAAAACGTTCGACCGCGCGGCGCAAAAGATAGAAGAGCAGTTCGACCCGGATTCACAGGCATTGAAGCTGACGCACGGAGAGTCGGAAAAGTTTTTCAAGGGCGACGGATACGAACGTGCTACGATGTACGCGTTTCTCGCCATGTCTTTTCTCGAGCGCGGAGAGTATCAGGATGCCATAAAGATGGCACGGCGCGGAATCGCCGCCGATAGCGATGCCGAGAAGGGCGAATATCGTGCGGACTATGCGCTTTTGCCGTACATAGGTTATCTGGCCGCCGCCAAGTCCGGACGTGATCATGAGGCAAGAGGCTTCGATGAAATGGTTCTTTCGATATGCGGGTTCCGGCCCTCCGGACGTCTTCTGCCCGATGCGCTCGTCGTGGTGTGGACAGGCGGCGGAACGTCACGTGAAACGGGCGGCGAATTCGACGAGATACGTTACGTCAGAAAGGGGTGGTTGCCCGGTGCCGTCGATGCCGCAGAGGTGGAATCGGGCGGAGAGACGCACGTGTCGCTTCCCCGGCTTGCCGACTTGAATTACCAGGCGGCGACGCGTGGCGGACGCATCATGGACAACGTTCTTGAGAGCAAGGCCAAGGTGAAGCGAGGTTTCGCCGCGTCAGGGAACTTTCTGCTTGCATTCGGCGCCGCGTGTTTCCAAGGCGCGTATGCGTCTGGAAATGGTTGCGTTGCAATTCCTTTGTGCGCAGTGGGCGGGCTGAGCGTCGGTCTCGGCTTTCCGACGCATTTGGTTGGCATGATGATAAACGCCGAAGCCGATCCGCGTTCATGGACGGTCCTGCCAGGGCGCATGCTTGTCGTGCCGGTGTCTGGAGTTTCAGGGGCGGCTTGTCTACACGGTTATCGCGGCCGGGATGAGGTTCTCAGGACGAATCTTTCTGCGGATTTATCGAAGTCTGGGAATGAAATCAAGGTGATTCATTGCTCCTTGCTGCCCATGGCAAGCAGAATCCATGCCTATGAGCGGCAGACGTTTATTGAGCCGGCGGAACGAATCCGCGCGGCCGTCAGAGGTGGATGGGACAAAGCCGAAATAACAGAAGGAGTGAAAGAAAAATGAAAACATTGGATTTCTTTTCTGTTCCGTCGATTCTTGTCATGGCTGTTTGCTCGGGGTGCGTGAATGGCGGGCATGTCATAGTTACGGGAGATAGCGAAGAATCGCTGGCAGGTTTTGTTTCGGGCGGGGGCGTTGAAACAATTCGTGCAAGCGGATCCTCCGTCCTGATTGGAGGACAGGATATGTCGTCGAATGTCGGAGTGGATACGGTTGTTCCGGGCGGCTCGACCGTGAAGGTCGGTGGTCGCGCCGTGCCAGTTCCGCAAGATGCGCCTGGAGTTCCGTCGGGGCCGTCTTCGGTGAAGGTGGGAGGAACAATGATCGTGCCGGCTGTCGTGCCCGTCGTGGAGCGTGTTTCAGGGACGTCACGTGTCGTGATAGACGACGATTCTGCGGAAAAAGCGATTCACGGCGGAGGTCTGGAAGTGTGTCCAGGCATGTCTGTTGCAGTTGTCCCTCCGCCAGATGCGGGGACAGACGAATATCGCACCGCGAAGAAAAAGGCGTATATCGAGATTCTGCGGCAGTTGAAGAGCCGCGGGTGTCGTCTTGCGGCAAGAGACGTGTCATCGGCGAGATTCCCAGGGGACATTGACAGACTTGAGGAATGCGTCATGGCGAACGGGTACGACATAGGCTACAGCATGGCCCTGGCGGAAAATGCCGTCGAAGCGTCACATGCAGAACTTGTCGTAGAAGTTCTTGATTGTCAGATCGACATGGTGAGCGACAAATGCAAGGTGGTGGTGAGGGTGCGCGCTCCGCTTGAGTACGGCGAGCGTATGCAGGCTCGTTCGTTCAGGAGCAAAGAGCCGGACGTGGACATGTCTCGCGCCGTCTCAAGCTTGTTCGCGGAAAAATGATTTTGCCGTGCGCGGGTGCGTATGGCAATATAAAAACAAAACAACAAAGGAAAACAAAAAATGAAGAAACTGATAATGGGAATTGGCCTTGTGGCGCTTGCCGCTGGATGCCAGTCGGTGTACAAGAACGATGGCGGAGATGCCAATCTTCGCCCAGAGATCGTCCGCGACGTTGCATACGAGAAGTATGATATCAAGTCAACGCCAGTTGAGTCGATTGACAATCGGATTGGACTTTTTGGAATTCTGATTCTCGGCGGAATCGCAAATCACTATGCTGACAATGCGCCTGCCGGCTATTTCGACGAGAAAGTTGTCGCGCTCGCCAAGAATGGCGCGTATGCGGCGGCATGCGAAGCGGCGAAATGTGATACGCTTGTCGGTACAAGATATACGATCGACTACCACAACTACTGGCTTTGGGAGGAGGCGACTGTCAAGGTTGTCGGCTATCCGGCGAAGTTGACCGGAGTCGAGTTCCGCAAGGCGAAGATCGATTGAGGCTTGCCTATGCTGTGGGCATAAGCATGTTCACTTTGCCCAAGGTGTCCGCCCTTCGTCGAGGTAGTGATTCCCCTCGGCGGAGGCGGACACCAAGGGCGTTATGAAGATTAAAAAAGAGAGTGCTATGGGTGGAAATGACGAATTGAACGCGCGGATAAAGTCGCGCATGGATGCGATGAACAAGCGGATTGCCGACCGCATGGCTGCGCTGGATGCAAGGCTGGGCGGAACTGTAGCGGTTGTGAAGGAGTTTCCGGATGGGTCTCTTGAATCCTGGCTTCAGCCCGACTTTGATGACATCAAGATGCTATTTGACTACATACGCGGGTCTAATATTGTTCGGGACAATCCTGTGTATAGTGCCGCGCTTGATAAAGTGGACCTATTGTTTCTGACCGATCCGGCGAATCCTGAATCAAACAAGGTAAATGCAGGGGCGTATCGTGGAGGGAGGAAAATTACGCTGTATGCAGGTTTTGTGCGGCTGGCGAGAATCGCCGGTTCGGCACTCGCCGCCGACCTCGGCGGTGGCGCCGTTTTCAAGCGTCTTTTGGACGTTGTATTTGAAAATCCAGCCTGGGCGGATTCCATTACAATGGATGAGGCAACGGATCTTTTTATCGCACTGGGGCTGCGTCATGATGCGATCATTGTCGACGAGGCCATGCGCCATGAGGCTGTTGACCGATCTTCCGCTGCGATTCTTGCCACTCTTGCACACGAAGCAGGGCATATCGCACTTGGTCATGTCAACGCGAATGTCGATTACTATAAGGTGAATCTTGAAGTCGCCAGAAATCAGGAGCGTCAGGCGGATTCATTCATGTCGTCCGTAATTGCGACAGTCCCATTCGGCGAACACATGTTTGAGGCCGAAATGTTCAACGACTTTCTTAATGCTGTGGCTGAGAAAAGTCGAAAGGAAAAGTCAGATAGGGGTCACACTCATCCACTTTCTGTTGAGCGTTACAACAATCTTCTGAAAGATCATCCCGACCTTGCAGAAAAGTATGGATTTTTGCAACTTGAGTCAGCGTGACGAGCTGACGTGCATCACTAAGCCATGACCTGCGATGGCCTTGGAGAAACATTAATCATTCGTAAAGGCAAGGCAATTGGAGAACCCACAATGGACGAGGTTGAACAGAATACCACAGAAAATGCTGCTGAACCACAAGCGAAACAGAGTCAAGGTGTTGAACTGTTCTTGATAAAAACGCTTATAAAGATTGCATGTTTTTTTGTCATTATACTTGGCGTAATCTGGTGGTATACAGGTGATAATCTTATAACAAATCCACCCATAACCATTGCAGCGAGGTGCGGCATTCTCAGCGATTGTGTGTTGCAGGTCATCAACGATTCCTCATCCCGAACGCTTGAAGTTAGTGTCCTGTTTCGAAATGGCGACAAAAAGTCCTCCTTAAGGGGACAGACGCTAACACCTGGAGAAAAGGCGGAATTTGGCATGCTAGAAATGATTGATTGGCGACCAAAGAAGGGCGATGAGGTGTTGGTGCGCGTTGCTGGATATGCGAGAGGCGCACGTGTCAAGTTTCTTGAGAACGAAACTTTCACAGTCACTTTTGAGTATATGAACTATTTCATATTTAATGATCCATGACCTACGACACCATAGACAACGATGTGACGATGGCCGGGGGCGCGGAGGGCGCGCTCCTCGCGAATCGCTATCGCATCGTCCGCCAGCTTGGACAGGGCGGGAGGGGGTCGGTGTGGCTCGCCGAGGACACGCAACTCGACAACAAGCAGTTTGCCATCAAGATGCTGCCGAGCATCTTGGTGAGCAACAAGCGCGCGTATCGCCAGCTCAAGGACGAAGCGCTTGTCGCGATGCAGCTTGTGCATCCCAACATAGTGCAGATACGCGCGTTCGAGGAGAACAACGGCAATCCGTTCCTTGTGATGGACTACATCGAGGGGCAGACGCTTGACGACTTTTTGGCAGAGAAGGGCAAGCTGAGCGAAGACGAAACTGCAAGGCTGCTGAAGCCCATCGCTGCCGCGTTGGATTATGCCCATGACAAGGGAATAGTCCATAGGGATGTGAAGCCTGGCAACGTGATGGTTGGCAAGGATGGCACGCCGTTCATTCTTGATTTTGGCATCGCCCGCGAGATCCAGGAGACAATGACGCGAGTGACGGGCAAGCTCTCCAGTGGTACACTGCTCTATATGTCGCCGGAGCAACTGAATGGTGACAAGCCTGCTCCTGCGCAAGACATTTACTCTCTTGCGGCAATGGCCTACGAATGTCTTAAAGGCGAGCCGCCGTTTGCCCGTGGTGCAATTGAAGACCAGATAAAGAACAAGAAGCCGCCGCCGCTCGCAGGGGTGAACGCTCATCTCGCCAATTTCTACGCATCCGTCATGGCCGGTCTTGCGAAGCGACCGGAGGACCGACCGTCTACCTGTGTGGCAGTGCTAGCTGCGAATGTCGTTCGCGGAGGTGCAGATGTGCGGAGTCCGGTTGCGCATAGGACTGTAAATGCGTGGAAGGCTGTCGGAGTTTTCGGGCTTCTCGTTGCACTCGGCGCGGGCGGTTACTACGGATGGACGAAGCACGACGAAGGCGTCAAGAAGCCGGATTCCGAGTTGCTTCGCGCGAAGAAGGAACGCATTGCGCAGATAAAGGTTGAGAAAGAAGCTGTCGAGGCAGAGATGTGCAGTGCCGAGAACGAGAGGGCGAAGGAGGGGGAAGAGCTTGCAGAGGAGCGTGCAAAAGACGCCACGGAGAAGAGCAAGCCGGGGCAGGCGGCAGAAGGCGGAGAACCTTCTCGGTCTGAGCAAGAGTTGCGGACGGCGGCGTCGCCAATGCCTGAGCCGCCGAAACAGGATGAAGAGCCGAAACAAGAGATAATACAAAAGCGCGCTCCTGACGCAGAGGCGAAGCCCGAGCCGCTGCCGGTAATGGCGACGACGAATGTCCTGTCGGCAGGCTCCAAGCCAAGAATAGAGACTGTTTCCGCCATGAATCTGGAGTCGATAGATACGCGTCTATTCAAGGGCGGGGAATGTTATCGTGTGGAATTAGCAGGAAATGTTGCATTTGACATGGTGTGGTGTCCCTCGGGGACGTTCGTGATGGGAAGCCCTGCGAGCGAATGTGACCGGAGGGAAAACGAGTCGCAGTACAGAGTTTCAATAGACCAGGGTTTCTGGATTGGGCGTTATGAGGTTTCTCAAGGATTGTGGTTGCACGTCATGGGCGAGAACCCGTCGCGCATGCGGAGCCCAGAAAATGCCTTCGATCTTCCGGTGGATACTGTGTCGCGCGACAGCGCTATTGCGTTCCTCAGTCGGCTGAACGCAGAGGCGGGAACAAGCCATTTCCGTTTGCCGACAGAGGCCGAATGGGAATACGCCTGCAGGGCGGGTACATCAAGTGCATATTGCTTCGGTGACGTTGCCACGTCTGCGGACATGCAGGTCAAGGGGTCGCGGCTTGACGGCGGACAGGTTCGCTCGGGAACCTATAGGGCGAATGCATGGGGAATTTGCGACATGCACGGAAATCTTGCGGAATGGTGCGAAGACCGGTACGTGCCGGAATATGGTTCGAAATCCGGATGGCGCAACCTGGGGTATGTGCTGCGTGGTGGAAGTTGGCAAGGGCGCGTGTCGGACGCGCGATCTGCCGTGCGCTACAACCAAAAAGGGAACAAGCGGTCTGCCGCATTTGGTTTACGTCTGTGTTTTTCGTCGAAGCACGCAGACAGGACAGGCGACGACTGGAGTGTCGCCGAGACCACGCGGGAAGCGCTCAATGCGTTTGCGGCGGGCAACTGGTCATTGGGTTTCTCGCTTTCGGAACGGGCGGACAAGGATAATCCAGACATTCAGCGTTGGCTAGGAAAGTGCTACGATCCTCTCGTGGACACGCCTGGATTCCGCATCTCTAAGGACTTGTTTCGGGCAAACGACCACTACAGGCGAGCCGAGGAGCTTTCAACCCAAAAGAAAGGAAGCAAAGAAAAATGAACACGACAAAACTTAAATACCTGGCCGCGGGCGCCGTTCTGGTGGCCGGCTGCGTGAGCAGCGACGTGAGCAGCGGACGGCGTGTGGATCTAGACGACGAGACCGTCGACGGCGGCATCTCGTCATCGGATATACGAACTGTCGCCTCGAAGATGGGGCCGGCGATTCTTTCGGTCCCAGAAGTCGCCGACGGACAGCCGCCGGTACGCATAAAGATCGCGGATGTGAAGAACTCGTCGCGCTTTTTCATAGACGCCGACATCTTCGCCAAGAACCTGCGAGTCGAGCTTAACCGCTACGGGAACGGCCAGGTGAGGTTTCTCGACAAGAACGCGAACACGCAGACGGCGCGGGCCAGTGTGCTAAAGGACAAACAGGAAGAAGACCTTCGCCGCGACATTCGGGAACTCGGACGAGAAATGGGGGGGATCGCGCTTTTCCAGAATGCCGCCAATCCTGTCAAGATCGCCGTCATCCCGGTTCTGAACGCAAACCTCGTCAACATGAATGCCGACAGTTTCACTGCGATGCTTAGAAGCGAGATTCTGAATGCGTCAGGCGGGAAAGTACAGTTCCTCATGCCTGGACACACTGAAGGGGCGGACTATTGGCTTACAGGGCAGTTCTATCCTGAAAGCCTTAAGAAAGAAGGCATAATCAACCTTGCGGAATACATAGATGTCGTGGACGAAAGAATCAAGGCCGGCAAGTCGCTCTACCTTGATCCTCCGTCCACTACGACTGTGACGCCTAGTTCGGTTGTCATGACGACTGAGCCTACAATGCGCGAAAGTGCTCTTGTGGATATGCTTCGTTCGCCTGCGATGCAGGCCAATCCTAATGTCAACAAGCGGTTGAACGTAATGATCGTGAAGCCCGACGACAAATTGTGCGTTTATGAAAAGACGGCGCTTCTTGACCGTCGTATCAGCGATAATTCAGGCAAGGCCGCTCTGATTCTTTCCTGCGAGATATCTGGGTTGAGCCAGGCTCTAAACGGCACTAAGTCCGACTATCTCATGATCACCATGCAGCTCGTCGATCCGGAATCGAACGAGGTTGTCTGGGAAGACGCATACGAGGTCAAGCGCGTCTCGCGCGCCGGCATTGTGTATAGGTAATGTTTAAAAGAAAGGATAACGACATGAACCGTATTGCATTTTTTGGCTTTATTGCCGGGATTTCTCTGCTTGCCGCGGCCGGTTGCTATTCCGTGAAGGCAGTCGACAGGGTCTCCGGCGAGGATCTTATTACTGAAGGCAGCGTCGTCTTTGCACGTGCAGGGCAGTACACGCTCTGGTTTGGATCGCATTCGCCACGCGAATATTTTGAGGTTGTGTACGAGCGGTTTTCGCATAATGACGCAGGAATGCCTGTCGTTGAAATAGGCATAAGATACCGTGGTGGAGTGTCTTGGACGGACTGGTACCGCAATGTGCCGCAGACGGTTACACTCGGGGCTAAGTGCAACTTCTATGACACCCCGTCCGCGCAGGCGGGTGGCCCTGTCATCTATTCAACCAATCGGGAGAGGCTCGTATTCCAGAGAGGCAACACCTACGCTTACAAGGCAGTATGTCCCGTCCGCTCGGCAAAAGGCTATCAGCTCGTTCTGGGAGAGTGAGGATGACACGCATGTCCTTTTTGCGCATTGGCTTTGCCATGCAATTGGCCGCTGCATGTGGATGCGCGACTTACACTAGTCCGTTCGTCCACAAGACAGAGGATGAGCTAGACGCGATGGAGTGTCTTGACGAGGCGGCTGCGAGGTGCTTTGCGGCTGGTAATTATGCTGCCGCAGACAGTACGCTTCTCTCTCTGACGTCTGAGCCGACGGTGAGCCGCCCGCTCTACGAACTCGAGCGCGTGAACGTGCTCTTGCATCAGGAACGGCGGAAGGAGGCTCACGAGCTGATGATGAAGGTCTGCAGAGACTTTGATCTTCTGTTCGACGAGCGTTCGGAGAAAGAGGCGGTTTCGCTTTGGCACGGCGAGAACGAGAAGGTGTACAAGGGCGACGCCCACGAACGCGCGACCTTGTACGCCTTTCTCGCGCTCTCGTTCATGGAACAGGGCGAGTGGGACGATGCCGAGCGAAGTGTTAAGAACGGGCTTCTGGCCGATTCCGCAAACACCAAGGAGGCAAAATACAATTCCGACTACGCGCTTCTCCAGTATCTTGGATACGTGGCTTGCATGAAGTCTGGCCGCGCCTCTGCCGCCGAAGGATACATGCGCGAAATGGGCACTACGCTTGGCGTCGACAGCGCGACACTTGACGTTTTGTCGAAGTCGCCGCTGCCAAATGCGTTTGCGGTCGTGTGGGCGGGTACACCGCCAACGTACGCGCGCGGCGGGGAATATAGCCATATCCGACATGTAATTCCTGGTACGAAAAGCCCATTTTCATATTTGTCTGCCGATGCTGGCGACGGTGTTGAGATCCTCGTGCCGACGGGGCTTGCCGACATTAACTTCCAGGCGACAACGCGTGGCGGGCGCGAAATGGATACCGTGCTGAACAACAAGGCCGCAGTGAAAACGGGCATGTCCGCATCTGGAAACATACTGTTGATTGCCGGATACGCCTGTTTCGCCTCAATGGGTAGTGACGCCAAGGCCGACATAGTGCTTGGCTGCGTTGGCGGAGGCTGCATGTTGCTTGGCTGCACCTTCCATATCGTCGGCGCTTGCATCAACTCGACGGCGGATATACGCTGCTGGAAGAACCTGCCGGGTGAACTGTTGGTCGTGCCGATGGTCCTGCCTGAGGGCGAGCGAACAGTTGCCGTCAGGGGGTATATGCAGCGCGACAACGTTGTACGCACGGAGAAAAGTGTGACGGTCGGGCCTAATGCAGTGGCGACAGCGCATTTGTCGCTCATGCCTTATTCTACAATTGTATCGCCGTCAACTGAAATTATCAAAAGGGGCGTTGCCGTTTCCGCGGGCGCATTGGCCCCAGTTTCAAGTTCGCTGCCCGCAGAGATAACACCAATTGAAGAGGGAGATCAGAAATGAAGGTCTTTGTCGTTCCGCTTCTTGCAGCCTTGGCCGTCATTGGCGTCGGTTGCGCCGCCAATCGTCCGCAACAGACATCGGTTCCACCCCCTCCGCCGGAACCGCCGCTGTCCGAGATTCCAGCATATCCCGAATTGCAGAAGTCGTACGACGTGTCTGCCAAGGTATGCGTGTACCCAACGCTTTGGATAGCGAAGCCGATTGCCGACGGCTTGGTCAACGCGGGATACACAGTGCTCCCCCTGATCCCGCCCCTGGCGGATGTCAAGGTCGAGAATCCGGATTTTATAGTCGAACCATTGTCGTTTAAGCATACGACAGAGTTGCGTAATGACGAGCTGTGGCTCTTTACGCGCATCACATTGCAAGTTCGCCGACCCTTGCGCGTAGTAGCTGCGGAGACGCAAATTGGACCGCAGGCGCAGCCGCGCATTTTTCAGGTATATGCGAAAAGAAGCCTCGGCAATGTGTCAACGGCTTCCGAGTCGGAGTATCGCGCCAATGTCGAAGATGCAGTCGGCAATCTTTTGAGGGTTGCGCCGTTTCGCGATTCGCTTGTGCCTTGCCGGGGTGGCTGAGGCGCTTGTGGCGGTTTGGCAGTAAGCCCATAGGCGCAACAGTGGTAATTGCGATTTATGACCTTAAACACCATAAGCAATGATGTTACGCTAACAGGAGGAAACGGAACGCTCCTCGCGAACCGCTATCGCATCGTACGCCAGCTCGGTCAGGGCGGGATGGGCTCGGTCTGGCTTGCGGAGGATATGCAGCTTGACAACAAACTGTTCGCCGTGAAAATGCTACCGAGCATTCTTGTGAGCAACAAGCGCGCGTATAACCAGCTGAAGAGCGAGGCGCTTGTTGCTATGAAGCTCACGCATCCGAACATCGTGACGCTTCGCGCCTTCGAGGAGAACAACGGCAATCCGTTCCTCGTGATGGACTACATAGACGGCGAGACGCTGGATGACCACCTGGCGGAGAAGGGCAAGCTCTCGGAGAATGAGGTGGTAAGAATTCTGAAACCCATCGCCGCGGCGCTTGACTATGCGCACGGCGAGGGCGTGGTACATCGCGATGTCAAGCCCGAGAACATCATGATTCGCAAGGACGGTACGCCCTACATCCTCGACTTCGGCATCGCCCGCGAGATACAGGAGACGATGACGCGCGTCACTGGCAAGCTATCGAGCGGCACGCTTCTCTACATGTCGCCGGAGCAGTTGCATGGCGCGCCGCCGAAGAAGGAGCAGGACATCTATTCCTTCGCGGCGATGGCGTATGAGTGCATCAAAGGCGAACCGCCGTTCGTGCGTGGTGCGATAGAGGACCAGATAAAGAACAAGCCGCCGGAACCGCTGGTAGGGCGCGATGACCCCATCGCGCCGCTCGCCATCGGCATAATGGCGGGCCTTGCGAAGAAGCCAGAGGACAGACCGAAGACTTGTGCGGCGGTGCTGGAGGGGAAGGTTTTTAGCCGTGTAGAACGTGTAGAGCGTGTAGATGGGAATGCCTCGCGCAGAGGCGCGGAGACGCAGAGGAAGAGCGGCGGGGGCAAGGTGCTGGCAGTTCTGGCGCTTGCTGCGGCCGTTGGTATCGGTGGAGTGCTTTATCATCAGAACCAGCCACGTCATCGCGCCGAACAGGTAAAACATGAAGCGGAGTCTGCAAAAGAGTCTGCGGGGAAGGCTGGACGCTCTGTGGTACAGACGGGAGAGTCGACAGATAGACCGCAACCAACCCGAAAGGATGTGGATGCGATCTACGTCGAGGCGCGTGTGCAGATGGGCGCGTGCGGACGGTTGGATCCATCCGATGGCTTCAAGTCCAGGATTGAAGACTGCCAGAAGTCGTTTGACCGCGCAGAGGCGCAACATGACATTGGCAATTGGGCGGAGGCGGCTTTGGCCTTCACGAATGTCGTAGATGAATGCAAGGCTCTCATTGAGAAAGGCAAAGCGCGCGACACGGCAAAGTCTGCCGCCGAAATTCTTGCCGAGGCAATCAAGGCTGCCCAGTCTGCCGGAGCGAAGGAATATGCGCTCGTCAGGTTCAGTTCTGCGACCGACCTGGCGAAGCGCGGTCGGGGCGAATTCGACGCCTTCAAGTTTGCTGATGCGGCTGCGACCTACGCAACCGCCAAGAGCCAGTTCGATCTTGCAGCACATGAGGCTGGGCAGGCGAAGCAGGAGGAAGCTCGGAAGAAGCGCGAAGCCGAGGAGGCTGCGCAGCGGGCGGAAGCGGAACGCCGCGAACGCGAAGCTCGCGAGGCTGCCGAGCGGGAACGCCGGGCGAAGTGGCAGCAGGAAGGCTCGGCGTTTACGATAAACGATCCGTACGGATTGAATCTGACGATGAGGTGGTGTCCGGCGGGAACGTTCACCATGGGCAGCCCGACTATGGAGGAGGGGCGGTACGACAACGAGCGGCAGCATCAGGTTTCGCTCACAAAGGGCTTCTGGCTGGGCGAGACCGAGGTGACGCAAGGGCAGTGGAAGAAGTTGATGGACGGAGAGACGGTTGTCGATCTGGCGCGGAAGGGACTTCAAGATGATACCGAGTACATGATCGCCGGCAAGAAGCAGACGCTGCGGGAGTTTTGGGGGATGTCCCGCGACGGCAACCCTATGAACCGATGCGGAGACCTGAAGGACAACGTCCCAGTTTACCATGTCAGTTGGAACGAGGCGACCGAGTTCTGCCGCAGGCTGACGCAGCGGGAGCGGGCCAAGGGTCTCATTCCCGACGGCTACGAATACCGTTTACCGACGGAGGCCGAATGGGAATACGCCTGCCGGGCAGGGACTACGGCTGCTCTGCCGAATGGCCGCGACATCAGGATTCTTGGTGCAAACAATGCGCCCGCACTTGACGACATCTCATGGTACGCCGGCAATTCAAGCGAGGGATTCGACGGACGCGGGTTGGATACGTCAGGATGGCCGGAGAAACAGTACCCCGGAGGCCGTGCATGCGCTCGCGATGTCAAGGGGAAGCAGGCTAACAGGTGGGGGCTGTACGACATGATTGGTAATGTGTGGGAATGGTGCAATGACTGGTATGGTGATTATCCTTATGGTTCGGTTACTGACCCGACTGGTTCGTCTGCCGGAGGTGCGTGTCGCGTCGATCGCGGCGGGGGCTGGGGCAGCGGCGCCCGCCGCTGCCGCTCCGCGTCCCGCGTCGGGGGCGAGCCGGGCTGCCGCGGCGGCGACCTGGGCTTCCGCGTCGCTCTCGCTCCCAGTCACTGAACGGAGGTTCGTCTTGTCCTTGAGCACAGAGAGCGGAGCGACAGCGTGAGCAGTATAGCGCGGTGCACGTCGTGTTGATTCCCCGCTGGACAGCGGGGGTGAGAATATGATAGAATTACTTCCGTAACGGTTGTTACGGTAATGGGCGTTGCGGTTGGTGTATGAAATTCTACGACAGAAAGAATGAACTGGAGACCTTGCGGCGGATTCGGGGCGAGTCCCTGGAGTCGGCGCGCTTCACCGTCATGACAGGCAGACGGCGAGTCGGCAAGACCGAGCTGCTGAAGCATGCCTTTGGGCGGACTGGATACCTCTACTTCTTTGTCGCAAGGCGAAGCGAGGCGGAACTTTGTGAGAACTTCGTGCGCGAAATCGAGGAGAAGCTGGGCGTCCCCATCCCCGGTGCATTTTCCAGGGTTTCCGA
This sequence comes from uncultured bacterium, assembly GCA_902799385.1. Lineage (GTDB taxonomy): Bacteria > Verrucomicrobiota > Kiritimatiellia > RFP12 > UBA1067 > UBA1067. The sequence continues at coordinate 63,284 of CADCAK010000003.1, forward strand.
TGTCGTGTCTTTCGTCATGCGCCTGGCAAAGGATCGTCCTATCACTCTTGTCATCGACGAATTTCAGGAGCTGAGCCGCGTGGACCCCGGCGCGTACAGCTCCATTCAGCGGGACTGGGACATGTTGAAGGGCGACATGAAGCTCAATCTTGTCGTCAGCGGAAGCGTCAACCGCCTGATGAACAAAATCTTTCGCGATGAACACGAGCCTCTCTACGGACGGCAGACTGATTTCCTGAAGATTTCTCCGTTCACCACGGATGTTCTGAAGGAAATTCTGCGTAGCCACGACCGGTCGGCGGACAGCGAGGCGCTTCTTGCCCTATACTCCATTACGGGAGGTGTCGCGAAATATGTAGAACTCCTGATGGATGGAGGTGCGTTTGACAGGGATTCCATGCTGGATGTCGTGTTTCGTGAGGAGTCCACCTTTTTGGAGGAGGGACGAATCTGTCTGAGCGATGAATTCGGCAAGGACTACGGAACCTACTTTACAATTCTCTCGGCAATAGCGTCGGGGAAAACGGCGCGGGCGGAAATAGAAAGCGCCATCGGCGGAGGAGAGTCAGGTGGATATCTCCGCAACCTTTCGGACCAGTACGGACTTCTTGCGCGCAACCATCCGCTGTTCGCGAAGCCGCTTGCAAAGAATGTGCGCTACCGTCTGAACGACAACTTCTTCCTTTTCTGGTTCCGTTTCATCGCCCGCTACAGCTACATGCTTGAGATAGGATCGCACAACAGGCTCAAGGAACTGGTCAAGCGCGACTGGAACGTCTTTTCCGGCCAGATGCTCGAGCGCTATTTCCGTCAGAAATTCGCCGAGCAGAGGAAGTGGACGCGTATCGGGTCCTGGTGGGATAGAAAAGGCGAGTGCGAAATAGACCTCGTGGCGGAAGACGAGATATCGCGCAAAGCGATCTTTGCTGAAGTGAAGCGCGACGGCGGACGCATTTCCATGAACACCCTGCGAGAAAAGGCGTCGGCCTTCATGCGCGCCACAGGGCAGTTTAAAGACTATGCGATTACCTTCAAATCCTTGTCACTTGAAGATATGTAAAATATGGCCCGCAACACGATAAACAACGGCGTGACAATGACGGGTGGCGCAGAAGGTGCGCCTCGCGCGAGGCGCTACCGCGTCGTGATCGCCTACGACGGTACGGCGTATTCCGGCTGGCAGTACCAGGAAAACGCCGTCGGCATCCAGCAGGTCGTCGAGGAGGCGCTTGCGTATCTTGACGGTGCGCCTGTTAGGGTGTTCGGCTCGTCGCGCACGGATGCAGGCGTCCATGCGAAGGGCTTTGTCGCCCACTTTCACCTGACGAAGCCGATCCCCGCGAAGAACCTCGTGCGGGCGATGAACGCACGGCTTCCCGACGCAATCCGCGTCCTTAAGGCGTCGTATGCGAAGGAGGATTTCGACGCTCGCCTCTCCGCGAAGGGGAAGGAGTACCGCTACCAGCTCTACCAGGCGGACATCCTTCCGCCGCACCTCGCGCCATACTGGACTTTCTGCCACCGTCCGCTCGACCTCGCCGCGATGAAGAAGGCCGCGTCCTACTTTGTCGGAAAGCACGATTTCGTCTCCTTCGCGGCGAACCCCGACCGTGTCCTTGAGACGACGGTCCGCAGCGTCTTTTCCTTCGAGGTGAAGAAGGCGGGGCCTCGCTACACCTTCATCGTGCGCGGCGACGGCTTTCTCTACAAGCAGGTGCGCTCCATGGTGGGCTTTCTCCTCTCGGTCGGCAAGGGAAACGAGCGCCCCGAGGCGGTCCAGGAGCTTCTTGAGGCCGCCACTCCGCGCACCGCCCGCGTTGAGACGGCTCCCGCACGCGGCCTTTTCCTCTGGAAGGTATTTTACTGATTGCGACAAACGCTTGTCGGGCGGAACGTTTTTTTGGTACAATGCGCTCGGAGGTTGAAAATGTCTTTCGACTTCACGACACGACACTTCACACAAGGTATTACATGAAAAAGGCGCTATCCGCAATCTTGGCTATAGAGTGCGCCTTTGCTTGCCTAGCGGCGAAAACCGAAACCGGGAAGCCCGCAGTGGACAAGTCTGGCGGCGCGCCTGTCGTCTGGAAGCTGAAGTACACCGAAGACTTCAAGGGCAATAAGCTCAACGAAAAGCTATGGTCGCGCATTGGCCCCGGCTCGGTCGACTGGAACAGGAACATGTCCCTAAGGCCCGATCTCGTTTCCGTCAAGAACGGGCAGCTCCATGCCTACGGAGTGAAGAACGACGACCTCGTCGCCGACAAGCGCAGCGTCCTGACGGGCGGAGTCTCTACGAAGGGCCGCCTTGCCGTGAAGTACGGCAAGGTGGAGGTAAAGTGCAAGCTTGAGGGGCAGAAGGGGGCTTGGCCGGCGATTTGGATGATGCCTGAGCCTCCGGCCCCCATATGGCCGGATTGTGGCGAGATAGATATTGTGGAGCGGTTGAACTTCGACGATTTCGTCTATCAAACCGTCCATTCCAAATGGACCGCAATGCACGGCAACAATCCGCCGAACGGAGGCAAGGGCGCCATCAAGCCGAACGACTGGAACATCTATGCAATCGAGTGGACTCCGGAACAGATAGTCTGGAAGGTCAATGGCAGGGAAACCCACAAATACCCAAGAGTCGGGAACGACCCTGTGCGCTTTCCGTGGACGGTTCCGTTCTACTTGAAGATCGACATGCAGCTGGGCGGCAAGTGGGTCGGCGCGGTGGACGAAAAGACGCTACCCACGGCAATGCATGTCGACTGGGTGAAGTTCTACTCCGGCTCGCGCGGCGGAAAGACCTTCACCGAGTTCCTCAAGCCGGGAAAGTAGTGTTGCGGCCGGGGTTGCCACAAGAATTTCCTGCTTGCGGTTTGCGCAAATATATGTTACCATATTGTCCGAAACTTGGGGAGTATGCACTAAGCTCGACAGCAAATACGAAAAACTACACATATTAACCATTTCTTATAATAACTTATTTAACCTTATAACAACCAAAAGGAAAAAAGAAGATGAGAATCCCAATGAATAAAATCGCACAGGGCGCAAAGCGCCTGATGGCACTTGCGCTTGGCCTCGGCCTCGCGTCCACAGGCTGGGCGGACTACAAGCCCTCCATCAACATCAACTTCACTATCGGTGATGGTTACGGTCTCACAACTGACGCCGATGTCGGTCTTGCCGGCTATGAAGTTCCGGGAACATCATGGAACAATTTTGTGGTCAATAATGCCACATTCAGCACGGTCAATGCCATCGATTCCACAGGTGCAGCTTCCGCTATGTCAGGCGTGAGTGTTACGGTTTCGGGTACACGTGGTTCTTGGTCCTGTTCTGGCCTCACGGCGGCGAGTAATCCTCTCCATGGCTATATCGATGAAGAGGCCGGCAATCCTGCCCCCACGGTCACAGTTGCTGGTATTCCTTATTACAAGTATCGCGTCATCGTTTACCATTCGACTGATACGGCAAACGTTCCGTTTGGCTACGACACCATCAACGGCACGAACTACACATATGTGAACGGCGGCTTGACGGAAGGCACGACGGCTTGGGGTGCTTCAGGTGCGGCCAACAGTGCCAACGCGATTTCGGAAGGTGGCAATGTTCTCGTGACGGGTGAACTCTCTGGTTCGACTCTTACGGTTGTTGGTCACCGTGCAGGCGGGGCTTCTAATGCGAGAGGTTGCATTGCGGCTATTCAGATCATTGAGATCAAGCCGGATGCAGGAGAGAACGATCTCATCATTGAGGTCTCCGGCGACACGACCTACACGGTCAGCGAGGCAAAGGAGCCGGGTACGGTTTACATAGTCGGCGTTGGCACACTCACGCTCGACGGTTCTGCCAAGATTAACGCCACTACCATCGATGTCAGCTCCGGCGTTGAGCTGAACGTCAACGCCGAACGCCTCGATGCAATCACTTACACCGGTGCCGGTACGGTTGTGTATGACGGCACGAAACCTGTCACAGGAAAGGGCTGGACGGATGCCGAGAACTGGTCTGGCACGGTTTGGGTCAAGAACATTCCGACCTCCAGCGACGAGAGAAAGGCTTGGGATCTGGCGCTCTATGGCAACGCCAATTCCACACTTCGCTTCACCGGCGTGAACCTCTTCTTCAAGAGCGGCACGGATAATGTGTTCCCAGGCACGGTCGATATTGACGGTGTTGGTATGAACGTATGTGACGGCTACGGTGGGTCAATTGCGACATTCACGCGTCTCACGGGAAGTGGCACGCTCTCCACGAATGGTGGTTCTTCGAATGGAAATGGTCTCACCATTAATGACGCATCGGCATTCACGGGAACGATTACTCTCACAAAGTACAAGGTGATCATCGGCACTGCAACCAGCACGTCTGCAAGCGGCGTTCTCCAGATAGAGGCTGGCAAGTCGATAACGGTCGCGGATGCAACTGCCCCTGGTGGTTTCGTCGTGAACGGCACGCTCGTTGTCAATGGCACGTTGGAGTCTTCCGCTTCTGCGGCCGTAACTGGTTCCGGCACAGTCGTGTTCGGCGGCGTTCCTTCGCCGGTCGATGGCGAGAATGAGACGAAGTGGTGGAAGAATGATGCTTGGACGGGCACTGTTGAAATCAAAGATGCTGATGACATTTCTGGTACCAGTTACGCTTTCAGCGACTACGGCAATGTCGGCTCGACCGTCAAACTGACGGATTGCACCGGATGGCTTACGGCAAACTACACCTGTGTCCCTGCCTTGGAGATTGGGGGTACGTTCTCTTGGACGGATGGTTGGTCCGGCCTCAATAATACATTTAAAGTTGGCACGCTCAAGGGCAGTGGCACGATTTCAATCCCGAATCAAGGCGCGTCAACGGCCATCTGGCAGATAACCAATGACTGGTCGGGCTTTACCGGTGCTGTTGTCGGAAACAATGATGCAGGCAAGCGAGTGTTGGTCTTCGGTTCCACTCTGCCTGCCTCGGTAGAGGCCGGTGAGATTTACATCTCCGAAGGTGCTACGCTGGATCTTGACAACTCTTCCTCCTCATGGTGGGGTGTTGGCATGAAGTTTGTCGTTGACGGCACGGTCAAGGCGACGAATCGTAGCAAGTGGGGTGGCGGCACTGCCATGACGATTGGTGATACAGGCGTGTTGGAGATAACACGTTCGGATAGTGCCTCTAGCGATGATGGCGGAACTGATTACAGCAATGTGACTGGTACTGGCACGATTAAGTTCGCTGGTGAAGGCTTTACTGTGATTTCCCAGAGCATACCGACATCTCTTACATTTGCGGCCGAAAAGGCTAGTGGTTCCGTAGTGCCCATTGCTGGTGCTACGGTTGGTAGTCTCACTGGCAGCAAGGGCTTCCGTTCTGACTGGGGCAACAATGGAGACGGCGGTCGTTACCTGACAATCAAGCAGTCCAAGGATACCACTTGGGATGGCTCTATTAATCAGGCGGGCGCACATAGGTTAACCGGTGTCGTTGTTGATCCGAATAGTACTACAGGCACTCTCACGATGACTGCGACCCAGACAGCGTCTTCGACACTTGCTGTCAATGGTTCCGTCAACCTCACGGGTACTTGGGTTGGCGCTGTGACGGTCGTGGGTACGTTTGGCGGTACGGGAACGGTCACGGGCGACCTCACGCTCTCTGATGGCGCGACGTTGAAGGTGGGCGACATTTCCGATCCGCTCGCTGTGTCTGGAAATCTCACTGCGTCGTCTGGCACTGTTGAAATCCGTCTGCCCGAAGGTACAGCCATAGGCTCTGGCGTAGAAATTGCTTCCGTCAGTGGAGGTATTACCACCGGCGCGACGTTTGAGGTTTACGTTGGAGATGGGAGTGTCCCTGTGAAAGCTAAGGTCAGCGCAAAGAACGGCAAGCTGAGAGTGCTGCCTCGGCCGTTTGCGCTCAAGCTTAGGTAGTCGAACGGCGAGACAAAAGAAGGCCAGCAGTCAAATGCTGGCCTTTTTTGTTGCCTTCGGGGAATCTCATTTTCGCCCTTGCCATTTTCTTCTTTTTTATCTATAATATACCCGTATGAAAACTTGGCTATCTTTCTGGTACGGGATTTTCAAGAACAATCCCATATTCAGGCTCGTGCTCGGGCTTTGTCCGACGCTTGCCGTTACCACGAGCCTTGAGAACGCGCTTGGCATGGGCCTCGCGGCAACGTTCGTGCTCGTCTGTTCCAACGGCCTCGTCTCGGCGCTGAGGCGCGTGATACCGTCCGCAGTGCACATCCCGTGCTACATCGTCATCATCGCGACGTTCGTCACGGCCATCGACCTTTTGATGCAGGCGTACCTGCCCGACCTCTCCGCCTCGCTCGGCATATTCATTCCCCTTATCGTCGTCAACTGCATCATCCTCGGACGCGCCGAGGCGTTCGCCTCGAAGAACGGCATCGTTGATTCGCTCGCGGACGGCCTCGGGAGCGGCATCGGCTTCACGCTCTCCCTCGCGTTCGTCGCCGCCGTCCGCGAGATCGTCGGCGCCGGCACTCTGACCGTCTGGGGCGACATCGCCGTCAAGGGCATCAACCCCGGTCCCGTCACTCTCGCCATCCTTCCTGCGGGCGGCTTCATCACGCTCGGGCTTCTTCTCGCGCTGATCAACCGCATCGGCGAGTGGAACGCGCGGCGGCACGGCGCGCCTGCGCCGCTTCCCGTGAACCTCGACTGCCGCCACTGCACGATGTGCGGCCGCGGCAAGGACGGCAACGCCGAAGGAGGCAGGCAATGAAGTGCCCCAAGTGCGGCGTCGACGACGACAAGGTGCTCGACTCGCGCGGCGCGCGCGACGGCGCGGCCATACGCCGCCGCCGCGAGTGTCTGAAGTGCGGCTACAGGTTCACGACCTACGAGGAGATCGACCGCGACGAGGTGCTCGTTATAAAGCGCGACGGCACGCGCCAGACGTTCGACCGCTCGAAGGTGGACAAGGCCATCAGGATCGCGTGCGGCAAGCGCCCCGTCAGCGACGAGCAGATACGCACGATGATCGACCATGTCGTCGCCAACCTCGAGGGCGACGAGGTGTCGGCCGACAAGATCGCCGAGCTCGTGATGCACGAGCTCCACAAGGTGGACGAGGTCGCGTACATACGCTTTGCCAGTGTCTACCGCCAGTTCAAGGACGTGGCGCAGTTCCTGTCCGCAATAACGGAGATCGTGAAAAAGTGAACGCCGAAAGCCATAGACCGCCGGTGCGCGTGGCCCTCATGGGGCTCGGCCGCGCAATGTTCGAGGACCACTATCCGGTCTTCAAGGCGCATCCTGCGCTGTTCAAGGTAGTCGCCGCGTGCGATCTGATGAAGGAACGCCGCGACATCGTGGCGAAGGACTTCCCCGACTGCAAGATGTTCAGGAGGTTCGCTGACATGCTCGACGAGCGCGACATAGACGTCGTCGACATCGCGACTTGCTCGGCCGATCACGTCGGCCACGCTCTCATGTCGCTGGAGCGCGGCTTCTGGACGCTCCTCGAGACTCCGCTCGCGCTCACGTTCGACGACGCGCAGGTCCTGCGTGGCGCCGCGCAGAAGTCCAAGAACAGGCTGCTCGTGTTCCAGCGCGGGCTTTTCGCGCCGGACTTTCTGCTTGCCAAGATGGCGATCGCCGACGCCCGGCTCGGCGACGTGTACCAGGTGTGCATCAGGCGCGAAGACTTCATCCGCCGCGACGACTGGCAGACTGTGAAGCGCCTTGGCGGCGGCGCCGCGTACTATGCGATGCCCGACCTCATACTCCAGGCGCTCAGGCTCCTGCCGCTGCCCCCGATACAGATGTGGAGCGACCTGAAGCGCATCGCGTCGCTTGGCGACGCCGAGGACTTTGCGCATGTCAACCTCAGGACTCGCGGGGCGATATCGGCCGACATCGAGTTCAACGGCGGCGTCCTCGCGGACGACAGGGTGCCTTCGTTCGTGATACGCGGTTCACGCGGCACGTTCAAGGTCGGCCCGGGCGAGACGGAGGGGACGCTCACGGTCATCGACCCCGACTTCTCGTTCCCGAGGCGCCGCTCATCAGTCAGGACGCCCGAGCTCCTCGACATGCACGAGGACGTGCCGGTCAGGAAGATCCCGCTTGCGCTCCCCAAGGGGACGTTGCACGGGCAGAGCGCGTTCTGGCGGCACGTCTACGACACCGTGCGCACCGCAGCCGCGTTCCCTATAGGGCTTGAGGAGGCCATCGAGGCCGTCAAGTTCGCCCACCTCATGAAGATGACAAGCCCATTCGGGAAGTGACACGCCATGACGCAGAGCCTTGAAGACTACCTTGAGACGATATTCGTCCTAATCGGCGAGGGCAGGCCAGCCCAGGTGCGTGATGTGGCGCGTCTCCTCGATGTCAAGATGCCGTCCGTGGTGAAGGCAATACACGAGCTGAAGAAACTCGGCCTCGTGACGCAGGAGCCGTATTCGCCCATTAACTTGACGCCGAAGGGCGAGAGGGTCGCGACAATGGTCTTGAACAGGCACAAGCTGCTGAGGTCGTTTCTCGTCAAGCTTGGCGTAAGCCGACGCATAGCCGACAGGGACGCATGCCTGATGGAGCACATACTTTCGGCCGAGACGCTTGACAGGATCCGGGAATATACAGAGAAAAACAAATGAAAAGTCAGATAAACATAATGAGGCAGCTGCAGGAGCTCGTCCTTACGCGGGACGAGCACCATCAGACGGGGGATGGCAGCCACCTTGATTCCCTTAACGATTCCATAGACGAGCTTCAGAAGAAGCTCGATCCGCAGAGCGCGGGCCTTTACTCGCGGCTCTACAAGAAAAGCCACATCGTCCTTGCCGCCATGTCCAACGGCTGCTGCAGCGTGTGCGGGATGCAGGTCCCCATCGCGCAGTCCCAGCAGGTCCGCCTCGGGCAGCATCTCGTGGCCTGTTCGAGCTGCGGGCGGATCCTCTTCGCGGACGACGCCGACGCCGCGCGCAACGTGGCCGAGAAGGGCGACCGCGACGAGGCCAAGACCGGCATATCCAGGTTTTCGGCAGAGGAGCTGATGCTCGTGGACCTCGGCGCGGCGTCCCGCGAAGACGCGATAGCCGCGCTTGCGAAGGCCATGGAGGACAACCACTTCATATCGAACGCCGACAGCCTTGTCGCGGCCGCCATGAACCGTGAGGCCGTGCTTTCGACCGCGATGGACGACGTCGCGTTTCCTCACGTCAGGGGCGTCGAGGGTGGCGGCCTCACTCTCGCGATGGGCGTTTCGAAGGAAGGCATCGACTGGGCCGGGGAGACGGTGCACCTCGTGTTTCTCTCCGCGATTCCCGTGGCGGTGAGCGCGTTCTACCTGAGGCTCATGTCCGGTATCGCGCAGGCATTTTCCAAGAAGGACGTGCGCGCTGCCGCAGTGGCCTCCAAGGACGCGGCATCGCTCTGGAAGACGCTCGTCAAGGCGACGCGCCACACGGTAAAGTGACTTCCCGCGTCTTCATATCGGCGATTGCGGCGTTCGTCGCCGCAGCCGCCTGCGCCGCCCCGGCGAGGAAGCCTGTCTCGGCGCCGCGCCGCGCCGCCGCCGTGCCGGTTCAGACCGCGCACCGCCGCTCGCCGTATGTCGGGGCCGTCTGCGCCGATGCCTCGACTGGGCGCATTCTCTCCACCGAGAACGCCGACGCCGAGGCGTACCCCGCGAGCGTGACGAAGCTCATGACGATGTTTCTCGTCCTTGAGGACGTGCATGCGGGGAAGTACGGCCTTGACTCCCGTGCCGTGGCGACGCCGGACGTCAATAGGTGCGAGGCGAGCTGGATCGGCATCAAGGCCGGCGAGTCCATGACGGTGCGCGACCTGTGCCTCGCGCTGATGGTCGAGAGCGCGAACGACGCGGCGATAGTCCTCGCCGTCAACTCTGCGGGGTCGTTCGACGGCTTCGTCGCGAGGATGAACGCCCGCGCGGCCGAGCTTGGCATGGCGCGGACGCGCTACTACAACCCGAACGGGCTTCCGCCCAATTCGTCGAGGCGCTATCCGTGGAAGTCGTTCAACGTCTCGACGGCGAGCGACCAGCTGAAGCTCGCGCTTGCGCTTCTGAGGTTCCCCGAGACGCTTGAGTTCACTTCAGTGAAGACGTGCGACCTCGTGAAGACCCCGGGCGGGTACCGCGTGTCGGTGACGCGCCGGGTCAACGAGCCACCGAGCAAGACCGGGCTCCTGCCCGGGGAGAGCGTCGTCAAGAACCTCTGCAACCACAACAACGTGATGGTGAAAGACAGGCAGAAGATCTTCAATCCGGACGGGCGCGAGGCCGTGGACGGCCTCAAGACCGGCTACATCGACGCCGGCGGCTCGTCGGTTGTCATAACCGGGACGCGTGGCGGCAAGCGCGCCGTCGCGGTCGTCCTCGGGTCGTCATCCTCCAGGGAACGCGACGAACACGCCGCGAGGCTTGTCTCCGACGCGCTCGGGGCCCTCGCCTGGTAATAACGGACAATGCCAAAAAGGCGCAAACGACAAGAATATGAAAAAGGCACTGGTAACTGGCGGGGCGGGATTCCTCGGAAGCCATGTCTGCAAGCGGCTGCTTGCGGACGGCTACGAGGTGACTGCGCTGGACAACCTCTTCACTGGGACGAAGGAGAACATCTACGAGCTTCTCGACGACAAGCGCTTCTCGTTCGTCCTGCACGACGTGACGCAGCCTTTCTGGGGGCAGTTCGACGAGATATACAACCTCGCCTGCCCCGCCTCGCCGATACACTACCAGAAGAACCCCGTCGAGACGACGAAGAGCTCGGTACTCGGCACCATGAACATGCTCGAGCTCGCGCTCAAGACGAAGGCGCGCATGCTCCACACCTCTACGAGCGAGATATACGGCGATCCGCTCGTGCATCCGCAGGTCGAGGAATACTGGGGCAACGTCAACACGATAGGCCTAAGGAGTTGCTACGACGAGGGCAAGCGCGTCGCTGAGACGCTGTGCGCCGACTACCGCCGCCAGTACGGCGTGGACGTGCGCATGGTGCGCATCTTCAATACCTACGGGCCGAAGATGCACCCTAACGACGGGCGCGTCATATCCAACTTCATCATGCAGGCGCTCGCTAACCGCGACATCACGCTCTTCGGCGACGGCAGGCAGACGCGCTCGTTCCAGTACTGCGACGACCTCGTCGAGGCGTTTCGCCGCTACATGGAGCTCTCGCCCAAGAAGATCACCGCGTTCTTCGGCGGCAGGAAGGTGAAGGGGCGCGTCACGCCCGCAGTGCCGGTGATCAACACAGGCAACCCCGGGGAGTACACGATTCGCGAGCTCGCGGAGGAGACGCTTAGGCAGTTGCCCGAGTCGAAGTCGAAGATTGTCTTCAAGCCGCTCCCCGAGGACGACCCGAAGCGCCGCAAGCCCGACATCGCGCTCGCAAAGGCGCTGCTCGGCTGGGAGCCCAAGGTCCCCCTCAGGGAAGGGCTTGCGAGGACGATAGTGTATTTCAAGGGCAGGCACGCCTAACGCCATGCCGAGGCATATTGCAAGTTTGGCAATGTATGTGGTATAATACCGTGAAAATGCCAAAGGCACGATGCAAGTTTCAGTTCAAAAGTCAAACAAATCAAAATAAAGGAAAAACACGATGATCAGTTCCAGCAGAAGAGGGTTTCTCCGCGGTCTTGCGGGGGTTTCGTTGTTCAGCGCGGGCGGGTGCTTCACGCCGTCCCCCCGCAAGCCCGGCCAGAAGGTCCGCCTCGCGGCGGTCGGCATCATGGGTAAGGGCTACAGCGACTGGACGCCCATGCTCAAGACCGGCCTCGTTGAAATGGTCGCGTTCTGCGACGCCGACGCGACGATGCTTGAGAAGGCGCTCCGGAAGGCGAAGAAGGATTTCCCCGGACTGGACCTCTCGAAGGTTCCTTTCTACACCGACTACCGCAAGCTCCTCGATGACGCCGACAAGCTCGGCATCGACGCGATGACGATTTCGACGCCCGACCACGTCCACGCGCCCGTCGCCATCCAGGCGATGAAGAAGGGCATCCACGTCTACGTCCAGAAGCCCCTCGTCCGCACCCTCTGGGAGCTCGAGTACTTCGAGAAGACCGCCCGCGAGAACGGCGTCGTCGTCCAGATGGGCAACCAGGGCTCGTCGCTCGACTCGATGCGCCGCTGCACCGAGGTCCTCCAGAGCGGCATCCTCGGCGAGGTAAAGGAAGTCCACGTCTGGACGAACCGTCCCGTGTGGCCGCAGGGCAAGGGCGTCGCCGACTGGGTCAAGGGCCATCCGCAGGGCGATCCCGTCCGCAAGGGGCTCGACTGGAACGCATGGCTCGCGACGGCTGCGGACCGTCCGTTCCTCGACCAGTATCCGAAGGACGCCGACGTGTACGATCCGTGGAACCTCGGCAAGAACGTCTACCACACCTTCACGTGGCGCGGCTTCTTCGACTTCGGCGCGGGCGCGTTCGGCGACATGGCGTGCCACACGATGAACCTCGCGTTCCGCGGCCTTGAGCTCGGCGGCGTCTCCGACGCGATTTGCACGAAGGTCGTCTCCCAGAACGACGTCGCCTATCCCCTCAGGTCGATCGTCAAGCTCACGTACAAGGAGCGCGACTCGAAGGTGCGCCCCGGCGCCAGGCTCCCCGCCGTCACGCTCTACTGGTACGACGGCGACGAGAAGCCGTCGGCCGAGCTCATGCCCAAGTGGGCGGCGAAGCATGAGGGCAAGGTGCCCAACACCGGTTGCCTCATGATCGGCACCAAGGGACAGGTCCTCATGCAGGATGACTACGGCGCGAAGTGCGCCATCGCGCTTGAGGCCGACAAGGAGTTCAAGGACGTGTTCAAGCACGAGGCCGCCAAGGCTGTCGCCCGCTCGATCCCGTATTGCAACGACAAGCCGTCTTCCGCTGGCGACGGCAAGTCGACCGTCGAGATGACGGGCTTCGCCGAGGGCCACTACGGTGAGTTCGTCCGCGCGATCTTCGGCGTCGGGCCCTACTACGAGCAGACGCATTCCCGCTGCTTCTCCGACATCGAGTACTGCATTCCGCAGATGGAGGGAATCCTCGTCGGCTGCGTCGCGCAGCGCCTGCCGAACCAGAAGCTTAACTGGTGCTCCAAGACGCAGAAGTTCGATGTCGCGGCCGCGAACGCGTTCGTGAAGCCGTACATCCGCGAGGGATGGAAGTTCTAATCAAGATTGGAAGGTTCACACATGAATCGTCGTGAATTCTTCAAGGGGGCCGCGGCGCTTGCTGCGGTCGCCCCTGTCGTCTCTAAGGAGGCGTTCGCCCATGCCGCGAAGCCGAAGCCGGGCAACAACCCGATCTGGCTCATGACGTCGGCGTTTCCCGGCGACGACTTCGACGGTGTCGTAAGGCGCGCCCTCGAAGTCGGCGCCCAGGGCCTGGAGCTATGCGTCTTCCGCCGCGACTCCGACCGCACTGACCACGTCGCCACGCACCTCGACTACAAGAACTTCACGCCCGAAAAGGCGAAGTACGTCGTCGACACGTGCAACCGCACGGGGCTCCGCATCTCCGTTGGCTCCTACGACAACCTCATCGGGGGCGACTTCCAGGAGGCGAACCAGAACCATATCCTCGGCCTCGTGCGCATCGCGGCGATGCTCGGCGGCGACGCCAACGACGTCGTCTGCGGCACCTTCGTCGGCTACGACCAGAAGCTCGGCGCGGAGGACCGCGGCTTCGAGAAGAACCTCGAGAAGTTCAAGAAGGTCTTCACGCCCATCCTGAAGTACGCAAAGGACCTCGGCGTCACGCTGTGCGTCGAGAACTGCCCGATGGAGGGCTGGGTCCCCGCGTCGTCGCCCGTCTGCTACTGCAACTTGCCCGGCTGCCTCGCGGCCCGTAAGCTCATGTACGCGATACTCGACGATAGCTCGAATCTCCAGGAGACGTACGACCCCTCGCACGACATCTGGCAGCACATCGACCCATCCGACGTCATAAGCGCCATGGACTTCTCGAAGCTCCGCCGCATCCATATCAAGGGCACCAGGAACTTCCCGAACGACGAGGAGGCCGTGAACTGGGGCCGTCTCTTCCCGCGCCAGCGCGTCAGCGACGCACTTGCGGCGAAGGCGGGCCTTCCCGCGCTTCCGCCGGACGAGAAGGGCGGCAACTGGGACCGCATGAACTACGAGCCGCGCCTGCCGGGCTTCGGCGGCAGCGACTCCTGCGACTGGACCAAGTTCCTCGAGACGCTCATGGCGAAGGGCTTCAAGTACCCGTTCGTCATCGAGAACGAGGGCTGCAACAGTTCGCACACTGGCAACATGGGCGCCACGATGCAGGGCTTCAAGGCGACGATCCTAAACACGGCTCCCGTCGTGTGGCCTCTCGGCCCGAACGGATACGCGTTTGACAAGTCCGCGCTCAAGCCCATGAAGCTCGGCAACACCAACATCAGACAAGTCACAATAAAGGATCTTACATGATGAACATCTCGCGCAGAAACTTCCTCGGCGGAATTACCGCCGCTTCCGCGTTCGCGGCGGCTCCAGGCTGCTGCTCGCTCTGCAAGTCCTGCCGTCCCGGCAAGGTCGCGCTGCAGCTCTACTCGCTCAACAAGTGGATTCCCGCCCAGGACAAGGTCGGCAAGGTCGCCCTTGCGAAGGCGCTCAAGAAGATTGGCGAGATCGGCTTTGAGGGCGTCGAGTTCGCGGGCTACTACGGCGCAAACCCGGCAGAGCTCAAGGCAATGCTCGCCGATGCTGGACTCGCCCCGGTCGGCACGCACGTCTCGAACGACAAGTATGGCTTCGACACGAAGAAGTTCACGTACAACCCCGAAGTCCTCAAGAAGACGGCGGAGTTCGAGCTCGGCTACGGCAATACCCTCGTCATCTGCCCCGGCGGCGGCAACTTCCCGCCCGGATGCACCTGGTCCACGGGTCGGGGCGGCGAGCCCTGCAAGCCCTCGCAGGAGATCGATGACTTCACGAAGAGGCTCGTCGAGCTCTACAACAAGGCTGCGGTCGACGCGACAAGGCTCGGCATCAAGATTGGCCTCCACAACCACACGTGGGAGCATGCGATCTTCATGCAGGACGGCACCTCGTTCTGGGACTACTTCTTCACAAACACCGACAAGGCAGTCTGCATGGAGCAGGACGTAGGCTGGACTACCTGCGCCGGCGACACAATCCCCGGCGTCAACCCGATGGTCCAGTACAAGAAGTACCCCCACCGCTCGCCTACGCTCCACGCGAAGGAGAACGGGATGGGCAAGGGCGTCAAGAAGTTCGACGCTATCCTCGGCCAGCCCGGGTGCGACGCGAACGGCAAGAGGTGCGCCACGCCTGTTGATTGGGACGCGCTCTTCCCCGTCACCGACGCCGACGGCGTCGAGTGGTATGTCGTAGAGTGCGAGCGTCACTTCGACGACATCAACGGTGCGGTCATCCCGTCGTTCAACTTCCTCAAGTCCAAGGGCCGCGTCTGACGGCGGCCATGCATGTGCATGGGGGAAAGGGCGCGGCAGGTTTGCCGCGCCCTTTTCAGTCAGTCATCTGAATTCCCGTAGCCTTTTGCGCGGAAGGCGCGGTCGCTTGACGGCGCGTGGCCGTAGTAGTCGGTGTAGATGCGTGTGAAGTAGCTTTGCGTCGAGAAGTCGGTCCTTACGGCAAGGGAACGTTCCTCGTGAAGTCGGATCGAACCCCAGAATACTTTATTTGCCCCGTGACGGTGGAAAGTTTGCCGGTGTGACGCTTTCGCTTGCCGAAGGTACGCCGTATTGGGTAAAGGACGTTTCAATCAACGAGGACAACGAAATTGTCCTCGACGTCAAGCCAATGGGCACGACGGTTTTCCTCAGGTAAGCTACATACATACGCTCATTTTGCGGGGGCTTCTCTTGATTTTTCGGGGGAGCCCCCGGGCATTTTTGAAAACTCCCCGAAATTGCGGGAAAACCCCCTTAACTATCAGTTAAAAACCCCTGGATTTCGGGCTAAAAGACATAGTAGTCTTTGGTGTAAAGACATAGAGGTCTTTGGGTTAAAGAGGTCTATACCTTTACCCCCCCAAGACCTATACCTCTTTAACCTAAGGAGGTCTATATCTTTTGGTCCATTGTCCGGGGGTTTTTCTCTCACCCTCCAAAGCCTTTCAAAAATCGTCCAGGGGTATGCCAAATTGTCCCGAGATTTGGGCCCCGCGAAACCCTTGTAATCCGGCCGCTTCTGCGTCTCTCGATGGCGCTGGCCTTGCCTTCGCGTTCTCCCATGAAAATTCGCTATTGACTTCGCACCGAAAAGTTTGGTATACTATCCCGCGTTTTAGGGCTATTAGCTCAGTTGGTTAGAGCGCTTCCTTGACATGGAAGAGGTCAGTGGTTCGAATCCACTATAGCCCACCATCTCCCCGCCCTCACAGTTGCCTGCATCTTGCGTTGCCAATTATGGTATAATATACCGCCAACGCACCAAGCAGGGCGTTGGAGGAAAATTCCAGAACATGGCAGACGTTTCAAAGATAAGGAAGTTCAAGGACGCGGCTGACTACACGCGTAACTTCATCGTGCAGGAAGAGATCGACAAGTATCTTCCCGGCGGTAGGCATTTCATCGACGACGCGCAGATCTGCCGCTGCATCTCGGATATCGCCGAGAAGCCCGCGGACCCCGTGCGCGTCAGGGAAATAATCGCGAAGAGTGAGTCGACTTGCGAGACTCTGCTCCACGAAGAGACGGCGGTGCTCATGTCCGCCGTCCACGACCCGCAGCTCTTCGCTGAGATGAGCGCGGCTGCCGACCGCATAAAGAAGAAAGTCTACGACAACCGCATCGTCGTCTTCGCGCCGCTCTACGTCGCCAACGCCTGCGTAAACGGCTGCCGCTATTGCGGCTTCCGCGAGGGCAACGCCGAGCAGAAGCGCCGCGTCCTCACGATGGACGAGCTCAAGGAGGAAATCGACGTCCTCGCTGGGCGCATCGGCCACAAGCGTCTCATCGCCGTCTACGGCGAGCATCCCACGACTTCGACCGAATACATCGCCGAGACGATCGAGACTTGCTACAACCGCCAGGTCAAGGCGCCGAAGACCGGCGCGCCTGTCGGCATCCGCCGCGTCAACGTCAACGCCGCGCCGCTTCCCGTCGAGGACTTGCGCGTCCTCAAGTCTGTCGGCATCGGCACGTTCCAGGTCTTCCAGGAGACTTACAATAGGAAGCTCTACGAGTCAATGCATCCGGCATGGAGCGTGAAGGGCAACTACGACTGGCGCACGACGTGCTTCCACCGCTGCATGGAGGCGGGCGTCGACGACGTCGGGCTTGGCGTCCTCTACGGTCTCTGCGATTGGCGCTACGAACTTCTCGCGACCGTCATGCACGCGCGCGATCTCGAGCGCTGGTTTAACATCGGCCCGCACACGCTCTCTTTCCCGCGCCTCGAACCCGCGAGCGGCACGAAGGTTCCCGAGGAGAGCCCGTGGCTTATCGACGACGACACGTTTGCGAAGATCATCGTCCTCGCGCGCCTTTCCGTTCCCTACACCGGGATCATAATCACGGCGCGCGAGAGCCCCGCGAGCCGCAACCGCGTCCTCGGCTACGGCATGACGCAGCTCGACTGCTCCAGCAACATCGCGATTAAGGGCTACAGCGACTTCGAGAACGAAGCGCACCAAGAGAAGGACCGCCAGCAGTTCATGCTCGGCGACACGCGCTCCCTCGACGAGATGGTTCGCTACCTCGCCTCGCGCGGCACAATCACGAGCTTCTGCACGGCGGGCTACCGCTGCGGGCGGACGGGCGGCTGCATCATGGACGCGCTCAAGACCGGGCGCGAGGGGAAGTTCTGCAAGATCAATGCGGTGCTCACTTTCCGCGAGTGGCTCGACGACTTCGCCTCGGACGAGACGCGCAAGATAGGCGACGCGCTTATCGAGAAGGAGCTCGCCGGAATCAAGGAGTGGGTGCCGAAGTTCTACCCTTCGGTGATGAAGCAGTACGAGGCCACCTGCCGCGGCGAGCGCGATTTGTTCTTCTAAGGGCAGTATTCCGCCGTTATTTTTGGTATAATATCGCCAATGGCCAAAGTCAAGCTAACGAAAACGGAACTCAAGGCGCAGACGGACGCTCTCAAGCGTTTCCAGCGCTTTCTGCCTATGCTTCAGCTAAAGAAGCAGCAGCTGCAGAGCGAGATTGCCGGCATCATGGCCAAGGCCGAGGCCGTGAGCGCCAGGGAACGCGCCGTCCGCGAGGGCTTGAACAAGTGGGTCGGCCTCATTGCGACCGATGAAGGGCTGCTTCCGGGGCTCGTCAGCGTGAAGAGCATAAAAAGGGGCGAGTCCAACATAGCTGGCGTCGCGATACCGACGTTTGAGTCAATAGAGACCGACGTGAAGGAGATCGACGCATGGGCGACACCCGCGTGGGTCGACGATGCGGTCGAGGTCACGACGCAGATACTCTCCCTCCAGTGCGAACGCCAAGTATACGAGGAGCAGCGGCGGCTCGTCACCGAGGAGCTTCGCCAGACTTCCCAGCGCGTAAACCTTTTCGAGAAGGTCAAGATTCCACAGTGCAAGGAGGCGATTCGCGTCATCAAGATCGCCCTTGGCGACGAGCAGACTGCCGCCGTCACGCGCGGCAAGATCGCGAAGTCACGCGCTCCCGAAAGCGAGGTGGCGGCATGATAGTAAAGATGCTCCATCTCGACCTCGTGTGCCTCGCCGCTGGGAAGGACGAGACGCTTGCTCGGCTTCGCGACCTCGGCGCTGTCCATCTCGACCTTTCGTCCGCGCAGGGTGCCGCCGTGGCGGCGGCGAAGGGCGCGTCCGCAGACGCCGAGAAGGCCGTCCGCCTGATTCTCAAGTCGCGCGGCAAGGAGAAGGACATAAACATCCACGAGCGTTCAGTGGCGGAAATCCTCGCCATCGACGCCGATCGCGAGACGCTGAAGGGCGCGAAGGACGAGCTTGAGCGGATGATACGTTCGTACGAGCCCTACGGCGACTTCGACCCCGAGCTTGCGGAGCGATTGCTGAAGGATGTAGATGGACTGCGCGACGTGGTGTCGCTTCCGGAGAAACTACCGCCCATGCGCCTTTCGAAGATGCGTGAGAAGCTTGACCGCATCGAGAATCGCATTACCATAGACATCGCGAAGATTGCTGGCAGCGATGAGAGCGCAATTTTGAAGCAGTATCCCGCACTTGCCGACAAGATCGCGTTCGAGTCGGCGAAGGAGCTCGTGGGCGAGCAGGGCGAGTTGGCGTTCGTCTCTGGCTGGGTCCCAGTCACGCGCAGCGATACGTTTCTGGCCGCCGTACGCGAGAATGGCTGGGGGGCGCTTCTGCGCGAGCCCGTCGACGGCGAGATCCCTCCGACGCTCATCGAGCCGCCGAAGCTCTTCCGTCCGGTGACGGCTCTCTTCTCGGGGCTTGGCATTGCGCCTGCCTACACGGAGTCTGACGTGTCGGTTCCGTTCTTCTGCTATTTCACAATCTTCTTTGCGATGCTCGTAGGCGACGGCGGCTATGGCGCCCTGATACTCGCGCTCACGATCTTCGGGTGGTTCAAGACGCGCAATCAGCGGACGCTTGTCGCAAAGAGCTGGCTGACGCTCCTGACCGTATTCTCGTCTGCGACGGTTCTCTGGGGGCTTCTCTCGAACACCTGGTTCGGTGCGGGGATTCCGTGGTGCGCCGACTGGCCGACAGTGAAGTGGCTCGCAGATCCAAGCTACAAGAACATGATGCTTCTTTGTTTCACAATCGGCGTCTCCCACCTGATGATCGCGCGAATCTGGACTGGAATTACGATCATCAACGACCGCCGCTGCCTCGCGCAGTTTGGCTGGGCAGGAGTCGTCCTCTTCATGTATCTCGTCACGAACTCCATCGTCGGCATATTCTCCGGAATCCCGATGTGGGCGTTCTGGATGTTTGGCGTCTCCCTTGTCCTCGTCTTCGGCTTCACGCTGAAGGGCGACGAGCTCAAG
The DNA here is from genome assembly GCA_902799385.1 of uncultured bacterium. Taxonomy (GTDB): domain Bacteria; phylum Verrucomicrobiota; class Kiritimatiellia; order RFP12; family UBA1067; genus UBA1067. The sequence continues at coordinate 83,196 of CADCAK010000003.1, forward strand.
ACTCGCGGCGTAGAGCTCGGCATGCTGCCGCTCAACATCATGAGCACGCTTGGCGACGTAATCTCGTATGTCCGCCTTTTCGCCGTTGGGCTTGCCTCCGTCAAGGTCGCCGAGAATTTCAACGACATGGCGCTTTCGATCTTCAACTGCACCGACATGGTCTGGCTAAAGCCGGTTACGGCGATCGGCATGATCCTCGTGCTCCTCATCGGCCACGGGCTCAACTTCGCCATGGCGGGGCTCTCGATTCTCGTCCACGCGGTGCGACTCAACACCCTCGAGTTCTCCAACCACAAGGGCGTGACTTGGGCTGGCTATGCGTTCAGTCCGTTCCGCAAAACCTCCACTTAACCACCAAACTATCCAACCACTTAAACAACACAGAAGGGAAAACACAATGAACGAAGCAGCATTGGTCATCGCAGGCGCAGTCGCCTGCTTGGGAATGAGCGCCGCAGGCTCGGCGTTCGGCACCGGTTTCGCCGCGTCCGCAGCGGTCGGCGCATGGAAGAAGTGCTATGCAGCCGGCAAGCCCGCGCCGTTCATTCTGCTTGGCCTCGTCGGCGCGCCCATCACGCAGACCCTGTACGGGATGATTCTCATGTTCATCATGTTCATGAAGCGCGACATTGCCGGCGCCGGCGTTCCCTGCATTATCCTCGGCATCTTCGCCGGGCTTGGCATTGGACTTTCCGCGCTCTTTCAGGGTCGTGCCGCCGCCGCCGCCTGCGACGCGCAGGGCGAGACGGGCCAGGGCCTCACGAACTACTTCGGCGCGCTCGGTATCGTTGAGACGGTCGCCATTTTCACGATGGTCTTTGCGATCATCGCGATCATGTTCATCAAGTAAATGCGGCTCCGGCCGAAACACGCCTGGCTCCTCGCCTTCGTCGCCATTTTCGCGGCGTTGGCGGGGTTCGTTTTCTGGGGGACGTGGAGCCCCGAGATGGCGCCGGTCATGCCGGACTGCCCGACGTCTTACTCCACATACTGGTTCCGCGACTGGCTGCGCGGCTGGCTTGAGACCGGAAAGTTCGCGCCGGCCGAGGCGATTAACTGGATAGGGAGCCCCTATCTCTGGACGGAGTTCCAGTACGCGTTCGCCGCGTTTATGGCGGCGCTTGGAATGGTGTATTTCCTTCGTGGGAGAGGACTTCCCCGCGTCGCGGCTTACGGCGCGGGGCTTTTGCTTGCGTTCTCGGGTTATTGGTTTACGCTCTTTTCCGCCGGACACCTCGGCTGGTTCCAGTGGATGACCTACGGCGTATTCGTCTTCGGACTTATCGACCGCGCGCTTGAGAAGGGCAAGCCGCGCCACTGGCTTCTGCTCGGCGCATGCCTTGCATGGGGTTCGATGCACCAGCCCGACTTGTGGTTGCTCTTTTCGGGTTTCTCTGCGGCGTATTTTGTGTTTCGGCTGGCAGTCGTTCTGCATGACACGGCGCGCGACGCGCGACGCGCGACGCTTTTTAGATGGGTGAAGGGCGCGGCGATGGCGCTCGCCGCGCTTCTCGCAATCGGCGGCGCGAGCTTCAGAAGCGCGTTCGTGAACGATCTCGCAGGACGCGACAAGCAGATAGAGGAAGGTCAGACCCTCGGCGCAAACGCCGCGAAAGACGACGCCGAGAAGCGCTGGATATTCGTCACTAACTGGTCGATGCCGCCTGAAGCGACAAAGGAGTTCTGGCACGCCGGAGTCGAAGGCGACACGAGCTGCCCGTTTACGCTTGCGATAGGGCAGAAGCGCGGCAATGGAATTCGTCAGTATGTAACTACCGCCAGCACTCGCTCTATGTCGGGTGGGTAACGTGCTTTCTTGCGGTTCTTGGACTTCTCTCGGCGCTGCTGCCCTGGTTGCGAGACGCTGGACACGAGACTCGCGCGACAGGCGATGGCCGACAGTCGACAATGGACAGCCCGTCTAACACTAATAATTCGGCAATCATCTTTTTCGCCGTTTCGGCCGTTGTTTTCTGGTTGTTCTCGATGGGGCGCTACTGCGAGCCTGTCTACCGTCTTGTCTATGCGCTGCCCTTCGGCGACTACTTGAGAGCGCCGGTCAAGTGGCATCACCTCACCGAGTTCTGCCTTTGCGTCCTAGCGGGGTATGGGCTTGCCATGCTGCGCTTCCGTTTTGTGCCGTCTGCCCTGCGCAAAGCATCGCCAGATTCTTCGCCTGCTGCCAATCGTGCGGCGCTCATCGCTACAAGTCTGGTCGCCATGTGGGTTGTTATCGGGTTGACTCATCTTGTTCCGAATGCCCGCCTCTACTGCGCGCCGCATAGGGCCGACGCGGACATGCAGTTTGTCGACGGACGCATGTTGCAGGATCCGCGCGGCGTAGCGCAGCTCAACCAGATGCGCGCGCGTGTTCTCGGCACCTATCAGGGCGAAGAAGAAGCCGAAGGACGAGTCCGCGTCTGAGCTGCCGAGCCCGCAGCCGATAACTCTTGCGCTCGGAATCCTCTCGCTCGTCGGTACTCTTGCCGTCGGTGCATACGGAATTAAGAAGTCATGAATACGGCAGAGGCGTTTTCAGATCCAATGCGGCGCGAGGAATTCTTCGCTCTTGCCGCGCAAATATTCGGCGTTGACCGCGCGTCTATAGACGGTGCAACCGCCTACGAGTCGATCACTGGCTGGGACAGCGTGAATCACCTTCGTCTCGTGATGGAAACGGAACGCGCGTTTGGCGTGAAGTATCCGTTTGAGAGAATTCCGTCGCTAATGACGCTCAACGATTTTCTATCAGTAGAATAGCATCTGTTGGCGGAGGAGCCTTCGGCCACCACCGCGATTTTAAAATTCGCGCTTGCGCGAATTGAGCCATATTTGGTATAATTTGCGCCGTTTTGCCGCGGAGGGTAGCGACGAGTGTCGCGAGAGTATGCGGTCAGATTACCAGAAAAGGCATAAGATGGATCAGATAAGGATCAAGGCGGAATTCCCGGTTCGGTGATGAAGATGAAGAAGGGCGGCACCGAGCTGATCAAGCTCCCTGCGCACGACTTCATGATGGCGACGCGCGGCCACGCGAGCAAGCAGCTCCTGGTCACGCTCGATCTCGACGGCAGGGAAGTTCCCGCGCTCATGCGCGAAATGCAGAACGACGTCCTTGCCGGAACCCCGATACACGTAGACTTCAGCGAAGTGTCGCTGACCGAGAAGGTTCGCGTCACCGTCCCGCTGTACCTCGTGGGCGAACCTGTTGGCGTGAAGCTCGGCGGCGGCGTCCTCGAACAGACGCTCCGCACCGTCGACGTCGACTGCCTGCCGACCGACATCGCGGAGAAGTTCGAGATTGACGTCTCGGAGCTCGGCCTCGACCAGACGCTGTTCGTCCGCGACCTCAAGCTCGGCGACAAGCAGACCGTCGTAACGCGCGGCGAAGTTCCCGTGGCGGTCGTCAAGGCTCCCGATGACGTTCCTGCGTCCGGTGCCGCCGCCGCTGCGGCAGGCGCCCCCGCCGCAACACCTGAGGTCATCAAGAAGGGCAAGGAAGAAGAGGCCGCTGCGGCCGACAAGAAGGAGGAGAAGAAGTAATGAAGAAGTACGATGCTCTCTACATCTTCGTCGGCAGTGCGTTCTCGCGGCCGCTGGGCAAGCGCGACAGCGGCGTATACGTCAAGGTTCGCATGGAGCTCGACCCCTCCAAGGTCGACGAGCTAGTCAACCGCTACCACCTCGTCGAAGAGGTGTTCCGCGTGCAGATCCTCGCCGTCGACGAGCGCCGCGAGGCGAAGATCGCCGCCGAGCGCGCGGCACGCGCCGAGCGCCAGGCCAAGAAGGATGCGGCAGCTGCTGTAGCTGCGGCGTCGGTCGTCGAGGAAGCGTAACCTTACAGGAGAACTGAGATGGCCTCCTTCAACAAAGTGATTCTGATGGGCAACCTGACGCGCGACCCGGACGTCCGCGCGACTGGGGCGAGCGGTATGAAAGTCGCACGCCTCGGCCTCGCCGTCAACGAGCGCAGGAGGGACCGCAACGGGCAGATGCAGGACTTCCCCGTGTTCGTCGATGTAGACGCATGGGACAAGCTTGCGGAGCTGTGCGGGCAGTTTCTCGTCAAGGGAAGCCCAGTCCTCGTCGAGGGCCGCCTTCAGATGGACACTTGGGAGAAGGACGGTGTCAGGCACCAGAAGCTCAAGGTCAGGGCCCTCGCGGTCAAGTTCCTTGGGCCAAGGGGAGAGGCGCGGCCCCAGCAGCCCGCCTCCGCGCAGAGGCCGGAACCGCCGATGCCCCAGTCAAACCCCCTGGAGTCCGATCCCGACGACATCCCGTTCTGACAAAATCTAAAAAGGAACCACTAAAATGGCTTTCAAGAAATCAAACAGCTCGGCAGGCGAGGAATTCGCCGCCCGCAAGCGTCCCGCGCTCGGCCCGAACGACCAGATCGACGTGAACGACATCGAGACGCTCAAGTACTACCAGGGCGTCAAGCGCGCCCGCAACATGGGCCTCATGGCCTAAAGCGGAAGGAGACAATGCCATGCATATCGAAGTGATGCTTATGGACAACGTGAAGAAGCTCGGCAAGGCCGGCGAGATTGTCAAGGTCGCCCCGGGCTACTTCCGCAACTATCTCGCCCCCAAGGGGCTTGCCTCCGTTGCGACCGAGGCCGCGAAGCGCCGTCTCAAGAAGCTTGAGGCCGAGCGCGCCGCCCGCGCCGCCGAGGAGAAGAAGGCCGCTCTCGCGGTCGCCAAGAAGCTCGAGGGCCTCGCCCTCACCGTTTCCGCCCACACGACGGACGGCAAGAAGCTCTACGGCGCTGTCAGCGTGACCGACCTCCTCGCGGCCATCGAGGCCCAGCGCGGAGTCAAGATCGAGCGCGGCCAGTTCTCGCTCGAGGAGTCCCTGCGCGAAGTCGGCGAATACGAGGCCAAGATCGATCTCGGCCACGGCGTTTTCGCCAAGTGCAAGATCACGATCCTGGACGAAGGCGAGGCCGCCTAACTCCAAGGGCGAAGATCGCCCGAATCGCCGCCGCGAAGTGCGCCGTCCAAAGTACGGCCGCCGTCGCGGCGGCGATTGCCTTTTCCGTGCCATGGTCGTTACATTTCCTGTAATTCAATCGCGGCGTGGCGACAAAATGTGTTGCGACGCTTTCCCCCCATGTTCACGCAGTTGCGTCTTCTCCCTTGAAATCCGGCCTCTTCCCTGGGTTGGCATGGCGCGTGCTAATTGTTCTGCGTCGGATGCGATGGACGCGTTCGACAAACCAAACAAGGAACAAGACAATGACGGAAGAGACCAAGAGCGCGACGCACTTCGGCGAAGACGTGTTCGGCGAAGAGGCGATTCGGACATATTTGAGCAAGGACACGGCCAAGAAGCTCCAGGCGACGATCCAGGAAGGCAAGCCGCTCGATCCGTCGATTGCGGGCGAGGTAGCGCACGGCATCCGCCATTGGGCGATGGACAGGGGGGCTACGCACTATACGCACTGGTTCCTCCCGATGACTGGCTCTACCGCCGAGAAGCACGACTCGTTCCTTGAACTGAAGGATGGCGAGCCGATAATGCAGTTCAGCGGCAAGAACCTGATCGTCGGCGAGCCCGACGCATCGTCCTTCCCTTCTGGCGGCATCCGCTCCACCTTCGAGGCGCGCGGCTACACCGCGTGGGATCCGACGTCGCCGGCGTTCATCAAGCGCCACTCTAACGGCGCGACGCTTTGCATCCCGACCGCGTTCTGCGCATACACGGGCGAGTCGCTCGACAAGAAGACGCCGCTTCTCCGCTCGATGCAGGCGCTCGACAAGTCGCTGAAGCGCCTCATGAAGCTCTTCGGGCGCCCCGAGGGCCACGCCGCGTGCACGCTCGGTGCCGAGCAGGAATACTTCCTCATCGACAAGGAATACTGGAAGAAGCGTCCCGATCTCGTGCTTACGGGGCGCACGCTCTTCGGCGCTCCGTCGGCGAAGGGTCAGCAGCTCGAAGACCACTACTTCGGCACGATTCCAGACCGCGTCCTCTCGTTCATGAACGACGTCGAGCGCGAACTCTGGAAGCTCGGCATCCCTGCTAAGACGCGCCACAACGAAGTCGCGCCCGCGCAGTTCGAGCTCGCGCCGCAGTTCGAGGAACTGAACCTCGCGAGCGACCACAACATGCTTGTGATGGACGCGCTCAGGAACGTCGCGGAGAAGCATGGCTTCAAGTGCCTTCTACACGAGAAGCCCTACGCGGGCATAAACGGCTCTGGCAAGCACAACAACTGGTCCGTCGCCTACGGCGGCAGGAACCTCCTCGACCCCGGCACCGACCCGCACGAGAACGCAGTGTTCCTGACGATGCTCTGCGCGGTGATCGAGGCGGTTGACAAGCACGCCGACCTGCTACGCGCTTCCGTCGCGGGCGCGGGCAACGACCACCGTCTCGGCGCGAACGAGGCGCCGCCTGCAGTTATCTCCATATACGTCGGCGACCAGCTTGCCGAAGTCCTCGACCGCATCGAGAATCCGAAGAGCGCTAGGCGCGAGGAGAAGGGCTCGCTGAAGATTGGCGTAGACACGCTCCCGGCAATCCCGAAGGACGCGACCGACCGCAACCGCACGTCGCCGTTCGCGTTCACCGGCAACAAGTTCGAGTTCCGCGCTCCCGGTTCGAGCGTGTGCTGCTCTGGTCCGATGACAGTCCTCAACACAATCGTTGCCGAGGCGGTTGATAGGATCGCAGGCGAGCTCGAGGCTGCGAAGGTCGCGGGCAAGGCAAAGCCCGGCGAGCATACGGCCGCGTTCCACATTGCGCTGCAGAAGATACTGCAGGCCACGCTCAAGGCGCACAAGCGCGTGGTGTTCAACGGCAACGGCTACGAGGCCGACTGGCCGAAGGAGGCCGAGAAGCGCGGACTTCCCAACGCGCCCGACACGCTCTCCGCGCTTGCGGCGCTCGGGAAGAAGGAGAACGTCGCTCTCTTCGAGAAGTACGGCGTGATGACGAAGCGTGAGCTTAAGAGCCGCCACGAGATCTTCCTCGAGGAATACGAGAAGAAGGTCCGCATCGAGGGCAACGCCGCCGTAGACATCGCAAAGACGATGATTCTCCCAGCCGTTCGCGCCGAGTATCTTGATGCGGCGAAGGCCTACAACGAGACTGACTCGAGCAACGTCAAGGTCGCAATCGACATGCTCCGCGGGCAGATGGCGGAACTCGGCGGTGGCCTCGTCAGGATGAACGAGGCTATCACACGGCTGCAGGACGCCCTGGACAACTACGACACCATGGACATCCTTGCGCGCATGGCCGAGCTCCGCAAGGTCGTTGATGCGCTAGAGACGGTCGTCTCGAACGACAAGTGGCCGCTTCCTAAGTACCGCGAAATGCTGTTCCTTTACTAGTTGGGTGGTTAGGTAGTTGAGTGGTTTGGTGGTGTCGAAAGAAAATGACTGATGAACTAAAGCACGAATGTGCCGTGGCGATGGTGGTCTTGAGAAAGTCCGCCATCGCCACAGGCGATTTCGGTGGAACAAAGCTATCGCTCCTTCTCGAGAAGCAGCACAATCGCGGGCAGGACGGCGCGGGAGCTGCAATACTCTCGGCTAATCCAGAACCGGGCGAGACGCCGTACTGGATTGCAAAGTCCGCATCCGCTACACCGCTCACGGATGTGTTAAAGGCTATCACAAAGCGCAATGTTTCTTTTAGCCACAAAGAACACAGAGAGCACAAAGAGCTATGTGAACTTTGTGATCTTTGTGGCAAAAATCACGAGAGAATTTTTCTCGGTCATCTTCGCTACGCCACGTTCGGTAAAAACGACGTGGCGTATTGCCATCCGTTTGTACACGAAGCAAGCGAACTGAGCCACACGCTCCTTCTCGCTGGAAACTTTAACCTCACAAACGCCCACGAACTTTTCGACGACTACCGTCACCACGGTTCATTCCCGACGAGCAAGTCGGACGGCTACCTCATCTGCGAAATGATCGCCAAAGGGCTGATGGGAGAAGGGCATCAGGGCGACAACCGCATTGTCTCAGCTATTGGTTCGGCTCTTGCAAACGCCGATGGCGCATGGACGCTCTGCGGCATGACTGCAGACGGATGGGCGGTTGCGACGCGCGACCCGCACGGCATCAGACCAGGCTGGCACTACATCGACGACGATGTCGTTGTCGTCGCTTCTGAGCGCGCCGCCATACAGGCGGCATTCGATGTGCCGCCCGAAGCGGTGAAGGAGCTTCCGCCTGGCGAAGCTCTCGTCGTCTCGCCGGAAGGCAAGGTCGAGTTTTGCGAATTGGACAAGCGACCAGTGGCTGGCGACAGCGTAACCACCCAACCACCCAACCATCCAACCACCAAACCGATCCCTCGCCCCTGCTCCTTCGAGCGCATCTACTTCTCCCGCGCGAATGACGCCGATATCCACCGCGAGCGCAAGGCGCTCGGCGCGGCGCTTGTGCCGCGGATCCTCGAGGCCGCCAATGCGCCGATGGACCGCATTTTCTTCAGCTACATTCCCAACTCGGCCAGAATAGCTTTTCATGGTCTGTTGGAGGAACTGTTTAGGAGATGCTTTTTAACGCAGAGGCGCGTAACCGCCGCGGAAGCGGGGCTCGCGTTTTGTAGCGAGCCAAGCCGAGCGAAGCGAGTGCCGAGAGGCGCAGAGTGCGCAGAGAGCGTTTTGTCACTGGGGCGTTGCCCCAGACCCCAAGAATCCTGTACTTCTTGTCAATCCTGTCCAAAAACTCTCCGCGTCTCCGCGTCTCTGCGCGAGATAAGTCTTCCGCGTTTTGGAGAGGTGGCGGTGAAGGACGCGAAGTTCCGCACGTTCATTGCGGACGCTGCGGCAAGGCGCGAGTTCTATAAACATGTCTACGACGTGACCTACGGGCTCGTCAGGAAGGACGACACGCTCGTCGTGCTCGACGATTCAATCGTGCGCGGCAATACGATGAAGAACGCGATTCTCCCGATGCTTGATAGGCTGGGCCCCAAGAGAATCGTGATCGCATCTTCCGCGCCGCCAATCCGCTATCCCGACTGCTACGGCATCGACATGTCGACGCTGGGCGAACTCGTCGCGTTCCGTGCGCTCGTCAATCTTCTGGACGGGGAATCAGGGTCTGGGAATGGGGATCGGGAAATGCGCGAAGCACTCGAAAAATCTCTACACGTCTCTACATGTTCTACACGGCTAAAATCATTAAACCCTCTCGCGGCGCTCTACGCAAAGTTCACAGATGAACAGCACTGCGCGGAAATCGCGCGTCTTCTCACCCCTCCTGATATGAAGGCCGAAGTCGTTGTGGTCTATCAGACTGTCGAAGACCTTCGCCGTTGCCTCGGCGGCGAGAATGTCGGTGACTGGTATTTCACTGGCGACTATCCGACGCCTGGCGGATACAAGGTGCTGCGAAAGGCGCTATTGAACTACTTGGATAAGAATTCGGAAAGGTCGTATTGAACTTCAATTTTCAATTTGCGCCGGAAATAGCCATTGGAAAATATGGTATAATACGAGCCACAGGGAGAAATCAAATGCCAAGGTTAATGGAAAAGAAAGACTGGATACAGACGGTAGCCAATGTTGGCGCTGCCGAAAGCGTCTGGTGTGAAAACATCTCGTCCGATGGGGATGCGGTGCCATTGCCTTTGCCTGGCCGTGGCACTTATCAGGTAATTCTCGTAAAAATCAATCCCCTTCGACCGCCAGCCAAGAGTAAGGTTCGCATCGGCTCGAAGAAAGGCGTCTGGCGGATTCCTACCGAGGAGGAGGATCGCGCAATGGACGAAGAGATTGCAGCTTCAATGAGTCTTGATGGCCAGCTCTTATGAAATTGCTTCTTGATACGCACATTCTGCTATGGCTTGTTACTGACAGCCCGAAACTCTCTTCCGAGGCGAGAGCGTTAATCGAGGACGTAGACAACGTGTGCCTGTTCAGTCCGGTATCGATTGCGGAGATTTCGCTCAAGCACAAGAAACATCCCGACCAACTTTCTTTCAACGGCGAAGCGGCTCGCAGCGAGTTTATTGATGTCGGCATCAGCGAGCTTCCCTTGACATCGACTGATGCCGCAGGAGCGGATTCTCTTGAGTTGTTTCATAGTGATCCTTTTGACCGCATGTTGCTTGCCCAAGCCAAGAGCGAGGGAGTCATGATTGTTTCGCATGACCGGCAATTCCCACAATATGGAGATTTTGTAATTTCCGTGTGAAAGCCAACAACTTTTAACCCGTAACACTGAAATGAAAGGAAGCGAGACGAAACAGTAAACGGTATATAGGCGGGCAACGGCCCGCCGCCAAGTCAATTTGTGCTGCAAAGCGGTCGTCGTGAGAATGTAGGAAGTTCAAAATGGGCGGTACTATGCAGAGGAAAACGCATAATACGTTTGCCTCTCTTCGTATCCCCATTTAGGCATCCTACAGCCTCTCACGAGATACGAAGGGAGGTTTTTCTTTTCCGTTCCGATTGCCAAGCGGCTAAACTGGTAGGGCGGCGTGTCCCCACGCCGCCGACACTAACGAGGACACGCCCGATCCTTGCGAAGTGAAACACAACAAGTGCACGGGAAAAGGAGAGGATAGACATGAAGAATGGCGAAAAATCAGTAGATAGAAAAACCGTCGGACTAACTTTGTCAAAGGAAATCACAGTTGGACTTTCTAAAGCCAAATTTGTTGTGCAAGATGGTTGCCTAAAGTTTGGAGAACTTCAGGTGTCGCAGGGCTCTATCGTATGGTTTCCAAGGTTTGGAAAACGAGGGTACAAAATGGATTGGGAAAAATTTGATAAATGCATGCAGCAAGGCCATAAAGGTAGAAAACGATAGTAGCGTGACAACAAGGCCGACACGATAACAATAAGCAAGGAGATGAAAATGAAAATCAAAGTCATGTTCCTGATAGCATTGGTGGCCTCATGTTCGCTTGCGCAAGCTGCACTTGGAGTGAGGTATCAAGAAGAAGGAGAGCATGGAGTTTCTGAGAAGTTTAAGAGACGACCGTTGCTATCTCGGAGAGCGACCAATAATCCTCATCAGAACAATAGCAACTTGCTTGAGCCTCTTTTGCCGTTTGCCGAGGCTGCCGATAAGGCAAAGCGCGGCTATCCGCAAGGCTATTATGCGCTTGCGCTTCATTATGCAAAAGGTGTCGAGATTGAGCGCGATGCGGAAACGGCTCGTCAATTCTTGCAAAAGGCAGATGCCGCCAATTACGGCAACGCAGTATTCGTCATTGCCATGCTAAATGAAAGAGAATTGTTCGGTGACTCCTCGCCGCATCTGTCTTTGCGGCATTCCCTATCCCAAGATAATGTTAATGTTCGACAGTATACTGGGGTGCCTATGGATTCGTACAAAGGGATGCTGTCGCTCACAAATTCAACAGATGTTGCGCTTGTGCGTACTGGATATGAACGAGCCATTAGTCTTGGCATTTCCGTCGCGACGAACGAATTGGTCCGTTTCGAGCGTAGGCTGGCGAAGGAACAGGCAAAGGCCAAAGAGTCCGCAGATAACGAAGCGAGAGTTGCGGCCATAAAAGCCAAGAATTCTGAGATTGCGCAGTCAACACTTGGTATCCTTTCGGCCTCGGCCAAGGCGAAGGAGCCTTCCTCGGCTCTCTCTAAAAGATTGCACGAAGAAAGATTGCCGCGCAGAAAGATTGTAATGGAGCCGGAAATGCTTGAACCAATACTTCCTCTTGATGAGACTATAAAATTAGTCGAGGAGAGGCAAGGGAAAGGTTATTACCAGCTGGCTATAAGGTATGCGCAGGGGAATGAATTGCCTGAAGACCGAGGTGTTGCCTATAAGCTGCTATGCAAGGCTTGTGATGTAAATTATGCAAATGCCGTTCTTGTGGAAGGGTTATGCGATGAGGCAGATTTACAGGAATGTATTCCTGGTTCTAAAATACGGCGCCCTGCAGAAATGTCCGACTGGATGCATGGGTATTGTGGAACCGTCTTTTACTCTGGAAGGCGCGATTGTGACTTTCTTACAAACGAAGTCGCATTCACCAGAATAATGAGTAAGTATGCAAAGGCCAAGGAGCTTGGACTGTTGGAGGCGACCAATCATATGGCCAGACTCAATGCCCGGCTTGAACATTTCAACAAGGAAGATGCTGAACGAACGGCAAGAGAAAAAGAAAAGGCAGATAACAATCGTCGTGTGTTAAGTCTTTTAGGGGATATGGCAGTAAAGCGCGAAGCATCGGCTGAAAGATCATGGCAAAGGGAAGCAAATGCATGTGGCTTTATGGATGACTTGCATCCAGCACACATGGCCGTGGGCAGTATGGCGAATCTTCCACAGGGAACGGTAGTGGACAATTCGACTGGCACGACGAGTGATTTGTGGTCTATTTACTCCAGTGGCATGTCGGGCAATGGGTTTAAGCTTTTGGTGGTAACGCGTATAACGCGGGCAGCAGCATATGAAAGAAATCTTCACTATGCGGTTGCCACGATTAGCGCTACTGGGAACGTTGTCAACATCGGCCCAGAACTTGGATCGGTAAATATTTATGTTGGCACTGACTGAGACGTCTGTGTGATGCCATCATCATCGAGACCTCGAAAGCGTAACATCAAGACGGTGGTTGAGCGGCAGCATAGTGATATGCCGCCCTACCAGCCGCCCGCATTCTTCCTGCGGGTGAAGGTGAAGTAGCGGCTCGTATTTCTGCATTCTCTTTTGCGCTCAATCTTCGGAAAGGCTGGTGGGGGATTACGTTTTTTGTAATATAAGCAACTCCTGCCTAACAAAACATGTTGGGTGAGACGCGTTGTTTTCCTGCTTTTGGTATGATTTGGCCTTGAAAACGGAATCTTTCACGGTTTGGCACTGGTTGTGCTAATTAATTCCGTATGGACTACGAAATGAAGTGGAAAGCGGAACGCGAACGCAAGGCGTATCTCGCGCTTGCGGACGGCACTGTGTTCCATGGTGTCGCCTTCGGCGCGAAGAAAAACGCGCTTGGCGAAGTCGTATTCAATACCGGCATGTGCGGCTATCAGGAAATTCTGACCGACCCAAGTTACGCCGGGCAGTTCGTCACGCTTACTCCCGCCGAAGTCGGCAACTACGGCATAAATTCCGACGACATAGAAAGCCGCGCCCTTTTTCTATCGGGTCTTGTCATTGGCGACTTGACCGCACCTAGCAACTGGCGCTCCGAAAAGTGCTTGGACGACTACCTGAAGGAGAACGGCGTGCCTGGCATTTACGGCGTCGATACGCGCGCTCTAACATTGCACTTGAGAGAGCATGGTAACCAGAAAGCCTTTCTGTATGTTGGGGAACGGGGAATGGGGAACGGGGAACGGGAGGCGATTGCCAAGGCGCGTGAATGGGAAGGGCTTGACGGTCAGGACTACGCGGCAAAGGTGACATGCGAGAAGCGTTACGATTTTCTAGCCACAAAGGACACAAAGAACACAAAAGAGGAAGATGACCTATGTGAACTTTGTGATCTTTGTGGCAAAAAAGAAAAACCGTATGTCGTTTGTTACGACTTCGGCGTGAAGACAAATATTCTCCGCTCGCTTGCATCGTGGGCAAATGTAACCGTCGTTCCCGCGAAGACGACTGCCGAAGAAGTCCTCGCGATGAAACCTGACGGCGTATTCCTCTCAAACGGCCCAGCCGACCCCGCGGCAGTTACCTACGCCATAGAGAACATTCAGAAGCTCCTCGGACTAAGGTCTTTTTCGACAGGATTAACAAGATTTACAGGATTATCTGGGGGCGCCCCCCAGACCCCCAATCCTGTTAATCCTGTAAATCCTGTCAAAAGCAAAAGCATCCCCATCATGGGGATCTGTTTAGGGCATCAGCTGCTTGCGCTCGCGTGCGGCGCGAAGACGGCGCGGCTCAAGTTCGGACATCACGGATGCAACCATCCGGTGAAGAACCTTGCGACAGGCCATGTGGAGATAACGAGCCAGAACCACAACTTCGCCGTCTTGCCAGAGTCGGTTCCGGACTGCCTCGAAGTCACGCACATAAACCTCAATGACAACTCTATCGAGGGTGTAAGGCACAAGACGCTTCCTGCGTTCTCGGTGCAGTATCACCCCGAGTCTTGCCCCGGCCCGCATGACTCAAAGTATCTTTTCGACGAATTCAAGAAACTAATCTTTGCCACAAAGAACACAAAGGACACAAAGGCAGGGAATGACCTTTTGTGATCTTTGTGAACTTTGTGGCTAAAAACAACGATATGAAAAAGCAAGTCAAATACGTATTTATCACTGGCGGCGTGGTTAGCTCGCTTGGAAAGGGCGTTACAAGCGCGTCGCTTGCGCTTCTTCTGAAGAGCCGCGGCTACAGGGTCTTCATGCAGAAGCTTGACCCGTATCTCAACGTCGACCCAGGCACTATGTCGCCCTACCAGCACGGCGAAGTTTTCGTGACCGACGACGGCGCGGAGACAGACCTCGACCTCGGTCACTACGAGCGCTTCGCGGGCGTTACGTGCTCAAAGGCGTCGAACTACACCTCCGGCCGCATCTACTCTGCCGTCCTCGCGCGCGAGCGTGCAGGCGGTTACCTCGGCGGCACGGTGCAGGTCGTGCCGCACATCACTGACGAAATCAAGGCGGCGATCAGGAGTGCCGGAGAAGCGCATGGCGACGAACCTGCACCAGACATTGTCCTCTGCGAAATAGGCGGCGTCTCTGGCGATATCGAGTCATTGCCGTTTCTTGAGGCTGCACGCCAGTTCCGCTTCGAGGAGGGCAATGAGAACACATGCTTCGTGCATCTGACGCTCGTTCCCTATCTCAAGGCGGCGGGCGAGCTCAAGACAAAGCCGTCGCAGCACTCAGTCGGCATGCTGCGCAACATCGGCATCATTCCCGACATCCTCGTCTGCCGCACCGAGATGACGATTCCCGAGGAGCACCTCAAGAAGCTCGCCATGTTCTGCAACGTGAAGCGCGAGTGCGTAATCGAGGAAAAGGATGTCGCAGACTCTGTCTATGCCGTGCCGCGCGAACTGCGCGAGCAGGGTCTCGACGAGCAGGTCTTGAGGCAGGTGCGCCTCGACCTCTGGCCGATCAAGCACACGGTCTGGGACACGCTCGTCAGGAAAGCCACGCAGCCGAAGAAGCGCTGCCGCATCGCCCTCGTCGGGAAGTACATCACGATACGCGACGCCTACAAGTCGGTTCACGAAGCCCTGCAGCACGCCGGCATGGCAAACGACTGCAAGGTCGAGGTCGTTCCTATTGAAGCTGAAGAATTGTTAGCCACAAAGAACACAAAGGACACAAAGAAAGACCTATGTGAACTTTGTGATCTTTGTGGCAAAATGCTAAAAGACATTGATGGTATTCTTGTGCCAGGCGGGTTTGGGTCAAGGGGTGTCGAAGGCAAGATTGCCGCGATCAAGTACGCTCGCGAGAAGAAGATTCCGTTCCTCGGCATCTGTCTCGGCATGCAGTGCACCGTCATCGAGTATGCGCGCGATGTCCTCGGCTGGAAAGACGCCAATTCGACGGAGTTCGACGAGAACACCACGCATCCCGTGATCGACTTGATGGAGGAGCAGCGCGGCGTCACGCAGAAGGGCGGCACGATGCGCCTCGGCGCCTATCCGTGCGTTCTTGAGAAGGGCACTCTCGCTGATAAGCTATATAGCCACAAAGAACACAAAGAGCACAAAGTCTTTTTGAGCTCTGTGTCCTATGTCGCTAAAAATATGACGGTTATCTCCGAACGACACCGCCACCGCTACGAGTTTGCCTACGACAGCGCGGCGCGCGCGGCGCTTGAAAAAGCGGGGCTCAAGGTCAGCGGAACGTCGCCAGACGGGAAGCTCGTCGAGATAGTCGAGCTTCCGCAGTCGAAGCATCCATACTTCATCGCGGGCCAGTTCCACCCAGAGTTCAAGTCGCGCCCGACGATTCCACACCCGCTATTCAACGGCCTTGTCAAAGCCGCGCTGAAAGGCAAGAAGAAATGAAACGCACGGATTTGAGAAAGATACTTATCATCGGCTCCGGACCAATCGTCATCGGCCAGGGCTGCGAGTTCGACTATTCCGGCGTGCAGGCCGTGAAGGCGCTTAAATCGCTCGGCTACGAAGTCGTGCTCGTCAACTCCAACCCTGCGACGGTGATGACCGACCCCGATCGCGCCGACAGGACGTACGTCGAGCCGCTGACTGCCGACTATCTCCACGAAGTAATCCGCCGCGAACGGCCAGACGCGATCCTGCCGACGCTTGGCGGACAGACGGCGCTCAACCTTGCGATGGAGCTCGAAAAGAGAGGCGTCTTGAAGCGCTACCGCGTTGAGCTCATCGGCGCGAAGGCCGAGGCGATCGAACGCGCCGAAGACCGCAACCTCTTCAAGGAGGCGATGCGCGACATCGGCCTCGACATGCCGCGCTCCGGTAGCGCCCATTCTCTCGCAGAAGCCGAGGCGATCGCAAAGACAATCGGCTCGTGGCCGCTCATCGTGCGCCCCGGTTTCACGCTGGGGGGGACAGGCGGCGGAATCGCGCACGACGCAGAGGAGTTTGCGAGAATTGTCTCAGGCGGCCTTGACGCGTCGCTCAACCACGAGGTGCTGGTCGAGGAATCGCTGATCGGCTGGAAGGAATACGAGATGGAGGTAATGCGCGACAAGGCGGGCAACGCCGTCATTGTCTGCTCCATAGAGAACATGGACCCGATGGGTGTCCATACCGGCGACTCCATCACAGTCGCACCGATCCTTACGCTCACCGACCGCGAGTACCAAGCTATGCGCGATGACTCAATCAAGGTCCTTGAGAAGATCGGCATCGAGACTGGCGGCTCGAACGTGCAGTGGGCGGTAAACCCGAAGGACGGGCGGCGTATCATCATCGAGATGAACCCGCGTGTCTCGCGCTCTTCGGCGCTCGCCTCGAAGGCGACTGGCTTCCCGATTGCCAAGATTGCCGCGTTTCTCGCAGTCGGCTTCACGCTTGACGAGATTACGAACGACATAACCGGGAAGACGCTCGCCTGCTTCGAGCCGTCACTGGACTATGTCGTCGTGAAGATTCCGCGTTTTGCGTTCGAGAAGTTCCACGGCGCGAGCACGACGCTCGGCACTCAGATGAAGTCGGTCGGCGAGGTGATGGCAATCGGCAGGACTTTCAAGCAGGCGTACCTAAAGGCCGTCCGCTCGCTTGAAGCGCCGCTAAAGTACCACGACGCGGAAAGCTACGATCCGTGGTTCAAGCGCGAACTCGACGAAATCGAAGAGTTCAGGAAGTTTCTGGCGAGCCAGAAAGATGTTTTGACAGGATTTACAAGATTAACAGGATTGGAAGAAAATACTAATCCTGTAAATCCTGTTAATCCTGTCTTGCAAAACGAGCAGGCGTATTTATTGCTTCTTCAGGCGAAGGTCTTTGGCTTCAGCGACAAGGAGATTGCCACGGCAATTGGCTCCGACGAGATTACAGTGCGGAACACTCGTCTTGCGCTCGGCATAAGGCCCGAGTTCGGAGAGGTCGACACCTGCGCCGGCGAGTTCGAGGCAGTGACGCCGTATTATTATAGCTATTACGGGTACGGGACAACCGAGACAGCCGGGACAACCGGGACAACAGTTTATGGCGATTCGTCCCGGACGTCCCGGATGTCCCAGATGTCCCGGTCTTCGAAATCGTCTTCCCGTCACAAGATCATGGTCCTGGGCGGCGGGCCAAACCGCATCGGCCAGGGCATCGAGTTCGACTGGTGCTGCTGCCACGCGGCGTTCTCGCTTAGGAAGCGCGGCTACGAAGTCGTGATGGTAAACTCCAACCCCGAGACCGTCTCGACCGACTACGACACTTCCGACAAGCTCTACTTCGAGCCGCTTACGTTCGAGGACGTAATGGAGATCTACGACCGCGAGAAGTGCGACGGCGTGATTGTCCAGTACGGCGGGCAGACGCCGCTCAATCTCGCGGAGAAGCTTGAAAAGGCGGGCGCGAAGATCGTCGGCACATCGCCCAAGGACATCGCGCTTGCCGAAGATCGCGACTTCTTCCGCGCGCTTGTAGCAGAAATCGGGATGAAGCAGCCGGCAAGCGGAATCGCCCATTCCATAGAGGACGCCCGGCGCATCGCGAAGGAAATCGGCTACCCCGTGCTCGTGCGGCCGTCGTTCGTCCTCGGCGGGCGTGGAATGGCGATAGTCTATAGGGAGTCGGAACTCGATTCCTATGTGTCAGAGGCGGTCGCCGCGTCGGAAGGAAAGCCCATTCTCATCGACAAGTTCCTCGAACATGCGATCGAGCTTGACGTCGACGCGGTGTCGGACGGCGAGACGACGATGATCGGTGCGATCCTCGAGCACATTGAGGCGGCGGGCTGCCACTCGGGCGACGCTGCGGCGATTACGCCGCCAGTAAGTCTCTCCGACAAGACGCTTGCCGAAGTGAAGCGCTACACCGAGATATTCGCGGAGCGGCTTCATGTCGTCGGGCTCATGAACCTGCAGCTTGCGGTGAAGGACGGGGAGATATGGATGATCGAGGTAAATCCCCGCGCCTCGCGCACGGTGCCGTTCGTCTCGAAGGCGACGGGAATCCCGCTCGCCGATCTCGGTGCGCTTGCGATGGTCGGGGAGAAGCTTAAGACAGGATTAACAGGATTTACAGGATTGCAATTCGCAGACCTTAATCCTGTTAATCTTGTAAATCCTGTCAAAAACAAAAAATACTACTGCGTCAAGGAAGCCGTATTCCCATACGTCAAGTTCCCTGGCGCGAAGATCGTGCTTTCGCCAGAGATGAAGTCCACGGGCGAGGTGATGGCGATAGATCCAGATCGCTTCGGCGCATATTGCAAGAGCCAGATAGCCTGCGGCAGCCCGTTGCCGAAGAGCGGCAACGTATTCCTTTCGGTGCGAGACGAGGACAAGCCGCAAGTCGCGGAACTCGCCGCGAAACTGAAGGATCTGGGCTTCGGCATCTATGCGACGCTCGGGACGTCGACGTATCTCTGGGAGCGCGGCATAGAGTCGCGCGCGGCGTTTCGCATCTCGCGCGGCCGTCCCAACGTGATTGACCTCATCCGCGAGGGAGAGATACAGTGGGTCGTAAATACGTCGGAGTCCGACGGCGAGGCGTCCGGGGACAGCGTGAAGATGCGCTCTTCCGCCGTAGCCTCGGGCATCCCCGTCACAACGACTCTCGCCGGTTTCGCCGCCGCTGTAGCGGGCCTTGCCGAAGAAGGCTCGGAAAGCTCGGTCTACAGCCTGCAGGAGTACCATCACGACGGCATGGAGTGATTTTCTTTCGGCCGGAGCCGCTGATTTTTGGTAGACTATTGCGCATCACCTGTAAGGGGAATGGCAGATGCACGCAAGTCTTTCAGATATCATAGCGGATGTCGCGGCAAACTCGATAGAGGCCCGCGCCAAGAAGGTAGTCGTCGAAGTTTCCGAAGAAAACGGAACGATTGTCCTGCGCGTCGAGGACAATGGGAAGGGCATGCCGCCCGAAATCGTCGCAAAGGCGTTTGACCCGTTCTACACGGAGCCGGGGAAGCACGACAAGCGCAAGATCGGCATGGGGCTTCCGTTCGTGAAGCAGACATGCGACGGCTGCGGCGGCTCAGTGCGGCTCGAAAGCACGCAGGGCGTGGGGACTACTCTCGTCTGCACGTTCAAGGCGGACAACATCGATCTTCCGCCAATGGGCAGCCTGCCTAACGCAGTCCTGTCGCTCTTCAACTTCCATGGAGACTTCGACCTCGTCTTCCGCCATAGGAAGAACGGCGAGGAGTATGAGATCTCCCGCTTAGAGCTCATGGACGCTGTCGGCGGCTTCGATTCCGTCGAGGGGCTTTCGCTCGCCCGCGAATTTCTCGAAAGCCAGGAAGCGTCCCTTTGAGCCGCTTCGGGCGCTATCGCGCCGATGGCCGCAGGTCCGCTAGTTTCACCGACGATTCGAACTGCGAAAGCGATGTCGTCATTATGCCGATTCCCTCGCGGCGCGCGGCTTCCACCATGTCGTCCGGCGGCTGGCGGCCGTGGCAGAGGACGATTCCCTCTATCCCCGCGAGCGTGCAGACGGCTATTGCGTTGAGGTGGTTTTGTATCGTAATGAGCACGGACTCGTCGCCGCAGTGTCCCATGACGTCCGAGAGGAGATCTGACGTATAGGCCGAGGTAATCTCGCCACCTTCGTTCTCCACGACTACCGTTCCACCGAGTCTTTCCACTATTTCACCGAATTTCATGACACCATTATATCATAATTCGGCCCCCGCCGAATTATGATATAATTACAAGCATGAAAGTCTATGGAATAATTCCGTCTCGGTTCGGATCGAGCCGATTCCCGGGGAAGCCGCTTGCGATTCTCGCGGGCAAGCCCCTTGTCGCATGGGTTGTGGAGGCGGTCAAAAAGGCGAGGGGGCTCGACGAAGTCCTCGTCGCGACCGACGACGAGCGCATCGTAAAGGCCGTCGAGGAACACGGCGGCAAGGCTGTGATGACGCCGTCGGAGCTCCCGAGCGGAACCGACCGCATTGCGTGCGCGGCGCGAAACTTCCTCGGCACCGACTTCGCGGACGACGACATTCTCGTCAACATCCAGGGCGACGAGCCGCTTATCGACCCCGCGCTCGTCGAGCGGCTTGCGGCGAAGCTCAGGGACGATCCTCGCTGGTCCATGGCTACGGCGGTGACGCCTATCAAGTGTGGCTCCGACTTCGCGGCGAAGACCGTGGTAAAGGTCGTGCTTGACCGCGACGACGGCGCACTATATTTCTCCCGTGCGCCCATTCCCTGCGACCGTGACGGCGAGCCGCAGTTCGGCGCTTCGTCGCTCTATGTCAGGCATCTCGGCATCTACGCCTATCGCGGCGCGTTCCTGAAGAAGTACATCGCGGAGCTGCCGTGCCCGCTTGAGAAGACCGAGAAGCTCGAACAGCTTCGCGCGCTCTGGATGGGCGCGAAGATCGCAGTCGTCCGCACCGATGATGAAGGCGTTGGCGTCGATACGCCCGAGGATGCAGTCCGCGTCGGTGCAATACTCGAGTCCCGCGCCGCAAGATGAAGAGCGAAACGACACGAATGCTCGGCATGACTGCCGGGGCGCTTCTCTGCATTGGCATCGCTTGCGCGGGATGCGCCTCGACCGACTACGGCGACATCGTGCTTGACGCCGCGCACCCCTCGATTCGCTATTCGACGCAAGGGGTCCTCATTGGCGAGCGCTATGTCGATCCGAGAAGGGTGCCCGAGATTCTCGAAAGCTACGACGTGCCCCACGACAGCGTCATCCACATCCTGATCGACGAAGAGGCGTCGCGCGACCTGAAGCCTGCCCGCGCGTTCATGGGAATCCTGGCCCACAGCGGCTACCGCCGTTCCGTCCTCGTCTCGAAAAAGCGCACCGAGAGCCATGTCCGCAGCAGAATCCCGCTCGACTGAAACGGCAAAACATCCACCGCAGCCCGTCTCTTTTTGGTATAATTTACGCGTATACAAATCTTCAAAGGAGAAACAGGTCATGAAAAGGATCATTGTTTTCGCGATGGCGCTTGTCGCCGCTTTCACCCTCGTCGCCAAGGGGCACGCCCCCTATAGGGCACCGCACGTCTCGGTCCACACGAGCCACCACCACCATGGCAGCGGCGGCGCAATCGCCGCAGGTGTCGTCGGCGGCGCTCTTCTCGGCGGGCTTGTCGCAAGCGCGGTGTCGACGCCCCCGCCGCCGCCGGTCGTTAAGCCTGCGCCAGTCGTGGTGACGCCCGCGCCAGTCGTGGTGACGCCCGCGCCAGTCGTGGTGACGCCCGCGCCGGTGGTCGTGCAGTCCGCGCCAGTCGTCGTGCCGCAGCCCGTCTACCAGACGCAGAACGTTTGGGTCGAGGGCCGCTATGTTGACACGGTCCAGCCGAACGGCACGGTAGTACGCACCTGGCAGCCCGGGCACTACGAGCAGCGCACGGTGCGGGTGCAGTGAAGCGGCATCTTATCGGGATCGGCGGCGTCGGCATGAGCGCGCTCGCGACGGCACTTGTCCGTCTCGGCGACGAAGTGACCGGCGCCGACCGCAATCTCGACACCCCGAACATAAGGTTTCTCGAATCTCTCGGCATCCGTTGCTTTCCCGACGACGGTAGCGGAATCGACTCGTCCACTGGCGAGGTTGTCGTTTCGACTGCTATAGAGGACGCGAATCCCGGGCTTGCGCGGGCCAGGAAGTTTGGTATCCCCGTGACCCATCGCGCCAAGGCCCTCGCCAGCGCCCTCGCGCCCTACAAGCTCGTCGCGGTCGTAGGCACTTGCGGCAAGTCCACGGTCACCGCGATGCTCGGTCATGTCCTTTCCAAGTGCGGGCTCGACCCGATGTGTGTCAATGGCGCGAACGTTCCCGGCTGGCAGGGGGCTGTCAGGTTCGGGAAGGGGGAATATGCCGTTGCAGAGGTCGACGAGAGCGACAAGTCCCTCGTCGCGTTCAGCCCCTACGCCGCAATCGTGACGAACGCCTCCGCCGACCACTACTCGAAGGAGGAGATGGACGAGGTCTTCGACGCTTTCGTGAAGGACTGCCCAGGTCCCGTCGTCGACGCCCGCGGCGAAACATATCGCCCGCAGGACTTCAACCGCCAGAACGCCTCGCTTGCAGTGCGCATGGCGGTCGCGCTTGGCTGCGACCGCGCCGAGGCGGAGAAGGCGATGGAGAGCTTTGGCGGCGTGGAGCGTCGTCTGCAGAAGTATGGCGAATGCGTATACGACGACTACGCGCACAACCCCGAGAAGCTGCGTGCGATGTGGCTGACGCTCGCCGAGCGCCATCCCGGCGGGCTATGCGTCGTCTGGCGTCCCCATGGCTACGCGCCGCTGCGAAAGATGATGGACGATCTCGCCGCCATGTTCGCCGAGGTGATTCGCCCGCAGGATAAGCTGCTTTTGCTTCCCGTCTACGATGCGGGTGGCACGACCGACCGCTCGATAAACTCCGATGCGCTTGCGGCGAAGATTGATCCCTCGCGCGTTGAGCTCGTCGGGGATCTCGATGCGGCGTTCGGCTGGATTGCGGTCCACTGCGGCAATTATGCCGCGTTTGCGACGGCTGGCGCGCGCGACCCGGCTCTACCGCAGCTCGCCAAGCGCATCGCCAGAGGGATGTCACCCCAATGAAGCCTAAAACAATGAAGAAGTTCGTCATGATGATTGGTGCACTGCCGGTTGTCGCGGCAATGCCGTCATTTGCCGAGGACGCTCCTGCGCCGTCCGGGGTCATGTCGTTCAAGGACGCGGCGAAGATCAAGAGCTGGGATGCATGGAACGATCACAAGAAACCCGAACCACCGAAGGAAAAAACCTGCGTCACGTGGAAGAAGCTCAACAAGCTTGACCCCGGCCTCAAGGAGATCGGCCGTCTCGCTGTGCGCGGCGCAAAGGACATCAAGTCGTCGAAGTGGTCGGTAGGTTGCGAGACGATGGATCGCGACTACGCAGATTGGAATGCTTACAAGCACCTGCTCGAACCGCTTGGCGCGAAGCATGGGCGACTCTTCTCCGGTTGGGCGAAGACCGAGCAGGAGAAGGGCGTCTACGACTTTACTTGGCTCGACCCTCAGGTTCGCGAAATGGCGGCGATGGGCGTAAAGCCGTGGATATGCTTATCTTACGGAAATCCCGTGTACGGCAGCGACTTCCGCCTCGGAATGCGCGTGAAGCAGGTCACGGACAAACCCGAGGCGTTCGAGGCGTGGCTTAGGTACGTCTCGGCATGCGTCGAGCGCTACAAGGACGTCGTCGACGAATGGGAGATATGGAACGAGCCGTTTCACCAGGGGCCGGAGTACGCCGAGATGTTCTACCGTACGGCGAAGGCGATCCAAGCCGTGCAGCCGACGGCGAAGTGCCTCTGCACGGCGGTGACGTTCCCCAGCGACTACAAGTGCGTCCTTGAGAAGCTGAAGGCGGAGAACGCGCTCGACCTCGGCTCGTACTTCATCTACCATCCCTACGACCCCAATCCCGACAAGTCATACGCCAAGCGCGCTGAGCCGCTGCGCAAGCTCGTCAAGAGCTACAGCGACGCGTTCGACATCATGCAGGGCGAGGTCGGTTGCCCTTCGCAGCTTGAGTTCGCCCACGCCATGCACAACATCGAGTGGACGGAGTATGCGCAGGCAAAGTGGGACCTGCGGCGCGCGATAGGCGACGCCGTGCGGTCGATACCGTCCAGCGTGTTCACGATGATTGACCTTCAGTACACGTTTATGCTTCAGAGTTTTGGACTCGTCCGGTCGAACACGCTTAAGGAGTTCGTCTACCGCCGTCCTTCATATTACGCTATGCAGAACGTGTATTCTGTCTTCGACGACGACATGCTGCCGCAGAAGCACGTAGTCGTGAAGATCGCCGGGCGCGATGTCGCCTGCAACCTCTTCAACCGTCTTGGACAAAGTTGGCGTTTCTACTGGTTCTGCGGCGAGCGGCCTGACTCCAGTCTTTCGTTTACGCCCGTCACGCTCGAAATCCCCGAAAAGCTCGAGCGTCCCGTGTGGATCGAGATGATAACCGGGCGCGTTTTCGAGATTCCGGAGGAGTCGATCGCCAGAAGGTCTGACGGCATGACGCTAAAGGACGTTCCCTTGTGGGATTCGCCCATTGCCATCGTATCTCGCAGCGCGGTCGCGCTTGCACGCGACGGGCAGGAGACCTCTCAGAAGGGCATCCTTGATCCGTTCTACAGCCCGGGGCAGTCCTTTGCGGCGGATGTCGACGTCCTCGTCTTTACGCGCTGGGACTGGGTGAAGAACGAGACGACGGGGGTCGTCGCCAAGGGCGGCACCTACGGCGCGAAAAACTCAAGGCCATACCACCACATCTCCACAGAGCAGGGGGCGGAGGAGGTGCGCCGCTACTTCACGGCGAACGGTCTCAAGTGCCTCGTGACTGACGATCCCGCGTTCTTCGTCTCGGATGCGATGAAGTCGCTGA
Organism: uncultured bacterium; assembly: GCA_902799385.1. Lineage (GTDB taxonomy): Bacteria > Verrucomicrobiota > Kiritimatiellia > RFP12 > UBA1067 > UBA1067. Next base: position 108,096 of record CADCAK010000003.1, read on the forward strand.
AGCTGGTGTTCCTCTGCAACTGCAACCATGAACTGTTCGACACCGACGCCCAGCGCATATACACGTGGAGCGACCATTGCTTCTTCAACCCCATGCCGACCTACGAAAGGCCGCTCGAATCTTAAGGCGGGCGACAGCTTCACGATAGACTACGAGGTGTCGGTGTTCTAATGCCATGTAAATGAAGAAACCGCCCATTCGGCGGCGACAGCCCGCCACGGGGAAAGCGCATCCCCTTTGGGGGTTGCAAGCGGCAGGTAAAAAGTGTACAATATTTGGAAATATTTAATGAAAGGTAGGCGTAGATGAAGAAGGTGGTTTTCATCGCCGCAGTTGCGGCGGTGGCATCGAGTTGTGTCGGGCCAAAGGCGACTGAGGCGGAGGTCGAGCCGCTTAGGATCGCGGTGTTCGTCGGCGACGGCGCGCGCAACATGGGCGCGTACCGCTGGCTTGAGATCGCGACTACAGCTGAGAACGTCGAGGCGACGCCGGTCGACGGCGCGGCGATTCGCGACGGCGCGCTGGACGGCAAGGACGTTGTTGTCATGCCCGGCGGCAAGGCGAGCGTCGAGGCGCTCGACCTCGGCGATGTAGGTCGCGAGAAGCTCAAGGCGTTCATTCGCAACGGCGGCGGATACATCGGGACTTGTGCAGGGTGCTATCTCGTCATGCAGCCGGCCGGAGGTGTGCGCAAGAACTACCTTGGGCTTATTCCCTATACCGACGGCACGAGCGGCGGCAAGGCGGATCTCAACATCGCCTTCAACAAGAAGGCGACAGAACTGGCCGGGATAAAGAAGGGCGTCTGCAAGGTGCGCTATAGCGGCGGCCCGGTCCCTAAGCACACGGGGACCGAGGTCGAGGGCTCGCACATCGAGGTCGTCGGCACGTACGCGGGCGATGTCAATATCTCGTCAAAGCCGCGCAAGTCGTTCTCGGGCAATCCTGCGGCCCTCGCCGGAACAGTCGGCAAGGGCAGGCTGTTCGTCTTTACGGTTCACCCCGAAAGCGACGTGGACGACCACCATCTCATTCGCGGCGCGCTAAAGTACGTGACTGGCGGGCGCGAGGTCAAGTGGGCATATCCGCAGCGCAAGCCGGGGCAGCTCGTCGTCGGCTTCATGTGCGACGATTCGCTTGGGCCGGAGACGGCTCGTCTCGCCCAGGGCCTGCTGCGCTCGCGCGAGTTCGACGTTGTGCCGCTGAACGCGCAGGTGATCTCTGAGGGGGCGCTCAAGCACATCGACGCGATTCTTGCGCCGGCCAACGCGGGCAAGGTTGATTCGAAGGCGGGGCTCTACGGCGACAACGCCGGCAGAACGAAGGAGTTCCTCGGGCGCGGCGGAAGGGTGTTCGCGTGGGGCAACGCGGCGGAGCGTGCGAAGAAATACGAGAGCGGCGTTACGGTCGTCGCGGACGGCAAGGAGGCGCTTGCGCGCTTGAGGGCGTTTGCATCCGAGCCGGTCCCAGCGCCCGTAGCAATGCCCGCAAAGGCCGAGAGGCCGATCAAGGCCGCCTTTTACGCCGACAACGGCGGGGCGCAGTACAATGTGGCGAGCATGCTGAAGTTCTCGCCGGAATACGAGGTAGTGCCGCTTTCCGCATCCGACATCGCCGCCGGCGCGCTCGACGGGAACGACCTCCTTCTCATGCCCGGGGGCCTCAGCTCCACCGAGTTCAAGACGCTCGGTCCCGCCGGGCAGGATGCCGTGCGGCGGTTCGTGCGCGGCGGAGGCCGCTATTACGGTATATGCGCGGGGGCGTTCCTCGTGCGGCAGGCCGACGTTGGCCTTGGCCTCGTTCCATTCAAGGACGACAAGCCCGAGCACTATCGCGGCTGGGCGCCGATGAAGATTCGGTTTACCGAGGACGGCAAGGCCGCGTTCCCAGAGTCGGACGAGGTCAGGACGGTGATGTACTGGGGCGGCCCCGTGTTCGTGCCCGGCGACCCGGTGGAGGACGCCGACGTAAAGGTGCTAGCTCGGTACGACGGGCAGCTAATCAACACGAGCTCCGCCAAGCCGGTGAAGCCTATGGTCGGCAAGGGCGCGTTTCTCGGCGGTACCGTAGGCAAGGGCAAGGTCTATGCGCAGGGGCCGCATCCCGAGATGTGGGAGAGCAACTACGACCTCGTGAAGGCTGGGTTCAAGTACCTGACGGGCGTTGAGCCTACGCCGCAGTGCCGCGCCCGCAGGCGCGGGACCAAGTCCGTGCTGGCGAAACTCTCGCATGACGGCACGTCGAAGGCGCAGATGATGTTCTTCCTCGACAGACTGCTGGTGGACGACGGGCTCGACGTCGCCTCCTGCCGCCAGATGGACAACAACATGCTGCCGCATGCCGAGATATTCGTGGTCCTGCAGCCAACGAAGGACGTCTGCAAGCTGTCCGGCGGGGGGAAGTCGGAATGGACCCCGGCCGTCAAGTCGTTTGTGCGCGGCGGCGGCAAGATCGTCCTGCTCGCCGACACCGACGAAGAGCGCAAGGCCGCCGCTTCGCTTGAAGGCGCAAAGATCGTCGGCACGTATGACGAGGTTATGGAGGCGATTCACGAATGAACGCGAAGTGCATTGCGTCCGCAGCCCTGGCATTGGCATGCGCATTCCACGCATTCGCCAGGGTTGACGTCAAGATAGACCTTCATCGCAACGCCGACGGAATGCGCGACGTAGGCCATGCGAATTTCCTCGGCAGGAACAATAAGCGCGACGAGGGCCGAAACTTCATCAAGGAGCTGCGCGCCTGCCCGACGGACAAGCGCAACGTGGAGGAGCGGCAGAGCGTTGACATTGCCGAGTACGCCTTTCTGCGCCATGACATGAAGGCGAACAGGGCGCGGTGCGTCGAATGCCTGAAGGCCGCTTACGACGCCGCGCCGTCGTCGTTCTGGGGATGGGCGGCGTACACGTTTCTCAAGGACCTCGGCGTGGATGTCCCAGCCCCGCCCAAGGACCCGCTACGCGGGCTCGGGAAGTTCGGCGACGGAGTCGTCAACTTGGTCCCGAAGAGGCTTGAGCCAGATGTCTCCGGCAGGGTGTCGGCCTTCAACCGGTTCATGGCGGCCACCAACGCCGTCGCGATTGCGGACATCTCCGCTCTCAGGCCCGGCTCGCCGGTCCGCCGCACGATATTGCGCAAGCGCCTTGTCGAGACGTGCGGCAGGGATGCGATAGAAAGGGTCCTGCGTTCCAAGGGCGGCGCAGGGCTTTTTGCCCTCCTGTGGAACGACGACGCCGTTCTCGAGGACTTCCTTCTGTCAGGCCCGGTCTTCAACGCGCCGCTTGCGCTCGAGACGCTGATGACGCTTTTCCTGAACGACGAGAAGGAGGGGTGGACGAAGACCTCTATGGGGCGCAGGGCGACCGTGGCCGTCGCGATCAACGCGAAGGCGGGCGACGATATGACGGCGACAGTGCGCCACTGGGCGGCCTACCGGCGCATCGGCATGATGGACAGGTTCGTGAAGAGCACGAAGACGCGCGACTGCCGCGAATGGCGCTTCATAGTGAGGCGGCCTATCGACCCAGCGGACACGCTCTACCTCAACACGACGAGGCGCTTCCCCACGCGCCTCAAGCGCAATGTCGGGCTGAAAGGCGTCCCCTACCGCAAGAAGAACTGCTTCGGCACGAGCAAGTGGGCGAAGAACGACGCGTTCCTGAGGCCGTGGCTTGCGTCGGGATGGCCGCGCCAGTACCTTCGCTCGCGCGTCGGCGGGGTGTGCACGGAACAGGCGATGTGGGCTGCGCTCTGCGCGAACGCGCACGGAATCATGGCCGAGCGCGCCGGGCAGCCGGGGCACTGCTGCTGGCTCATGCGCGGCGATGACGGCAACTGGACCATAATCGCGGGCATCCGCCCGTACACCGCCGGCGTGTTCCTGCTCTGGGGGCACGGCATACAGTACATCCAGTCCACCGAAAGGGCGTTCAGGGACCGCGACCGCCACGACGTCTCGGAGCTCCTGAGGTTCACGGGGCGCGTGCGCGAGGCTGCGCTCCATTGCCCGTACAACTACCCGGCGTGGCGCGCGTACGCCGACATGCTCAAGGCGAAAGGCGCTTCCGTGGACGCCTGGAGCAAGTATCTCGGCGAGCTTGTCGACGGTACGCCCGACGGACGGCTTGTGTCATGGGATCTGGCGAACGAGGCAATCGGGGAGATGGCCGCGAAGGGCGCCGACGTGAAGACAATCGCGAGGGAGACTGCCCGCGTATTCAAGGGGCTTCCGCAGCCCAAGGCGTGGATCGCCGAGGAGATGAACTACAAGCGCGACGCCATAAAGCGCTTCATCGGGCGGCTTGGCAAGAACGACGAGCTGGCGATGAAGGTGATCGCGATCGCCCTTGAGGCGAACAAGGACAGCGCCAAGTACATGCCGCAGATATTCGGCTATGCGCTTGAGAGGTGGTCGAAGGACAAGGCGAAGCTCGGGCGGTTCTTCGAGATAGCCGCCAAATACGCCGGAGGGACCGACGGCAAGATGAACTGGCGCCGGCTTTCGACGATGAAGGGGTGCCTCGACGACCGCGCCACGTTCCGCATGATGGCCGCGTTCCGAAACGCCGACGACCCGCCGAAGGGTACGGCGAAGGTCGCGTCCTCCGACTACGGCTCCAGGCTTGTCTCGGACAGCGCACTCGTAATGGTCTCGTCGAGCGGGAACGGCGACACGCCCGAGGACTACGCAAGGGTCTCGGACGCGACGCCCTACGACCCGAATCGCGGCGGGCTTTTCGCGACAAGGGCCGAAGACGCGCAGAATGTCGTCGTGAAGCTCGCAGGGGCCGTCGTCGCCAAGGGCGTAACTGTCGTCGGCGCGGACAAGGACGTCGTTGTATGGCTCGCCGACGAGGACGGCAAATGGCGCGAGGCGGGCGGCGGCGTCTTCAGCGACGGGACACTTCGCGTAGACCTGCGCGGCGGCTCGCAGACGGTGGATTCCGTCAAGGTAGGCTACAGGTCGGGAAGCGGCAAGAAGGCCCTTATCCTGAAAAAGGTGCTCGTCTACGGCGACAAGCTGTACTGACAACCCATGGTTGCTGAAGCGTTGAGGAAGCTCGTGCGGTTTTTCTGGCTTTTGCCGGGATTACTCCTCTGGGCGTCGTTTCCGCCGATGGCGGAGAAGACCGACTGCGTGTTTGCGCTTGCACCGCTGATCTGGTTCGCCCGCAACAGGGATTCGAAGGCGAACTTCCGCCTTTGGTTTCTGAATGGCCTTGTCTTCTGGTTCGCGACGCTCTCGTGGATGCCGGCAATCGTCAAGAACGGCGGTCCCTGGCCGCTCGTCGCCCTTGGCTGGGGCGCGCTCGCCGCCTACTGCGCGCTTTATTTCGGCGCGTTCGGCTGGCTCTCGTCGAAGGTCTGGGCATGGGTCAGGGATGGGGGCGCGGCGTGGCGCAGGCCGCCGCGCTGGCCCTACGCGCGCCGGATCTTCGCAATCCTCGTCGCAGAGCCGCTTTTGTGGTGCGGGCTTGAGCTTGTCCGCTCCAGGCTTTTCGGAGGCTTCGCGTGGAACCATCTCGGGCTTCCGCTCGTCAATGCCGGCCTCGGCTCTCCCGCGGCCTTGGGCGGCGTGTATCTCGTAAGCGCCGTCGTCGTCCTCGTCAACGGCACGGTCGCAGGCATCGCCGAGCGGATGATGAAGCGCACGACTCGCTGGGCGTCGCTTGAAACGCTTGTCCCTTTTCTGCTCATCTGGGGGATTTACGGCCTAGGCGGGAAGGCGGTGTCGGCTTGCAAGCCCGCTTCTGACGGCGCGAACGAGCTTCGCGTCGCGATGGTCCAGAGGAATTTCCCATGCGTCTTCAAGTCGGCGGAGAGGGAGAACCCGATTGCAGCATACTCGAACCTCCTTGCGAATGTAGTGCACACGAAGAGCGAGCTTCTCGTCCTTCCCGAAAGCGCGCTAAGCGAGTTTGGCACGGTGGATTCGCCGCGCTCGCTCGCCTTTGCGCGGTGGGCCGCCGAGGCGACCGGCGTGCGCGAGGTGATTGCGGGCGGCGTGCGGTTTGCGGACGGCAAGGAGTATAATTCGGCCGTTTTGTTCTCGAATCTCGCGATGCCAAGCGAGCGCCTCGGAGATGCGCCCCTACCCGTTACCACCCCTGATAGGGCATCGCCTTCGGCGACTCGCTTCGCTCGGGGGATACCTTCCCGATCCCCCGTTACCCAAATCTACGACAAGGTCCACCTCGTGCCGTTTGGTGAGTTCATCCCCGGCGACAAGTGGATCACCGCGCTCCAGAAGCTCGCGCCTGTCGGCAGCTGCACCCCTGGCAAGCTGAAGCTCCTTGGCGACTACGGCGTTGCGATCTGCTACGAGGACACCGACTCCGCGCAGATGCGCCGCCTCGCGCGCCTCGACGCGAAGGCGCTCGTGTTCATCACGAACGACAGCTGGTTTTCCGATTCCGTCGAGGCCGAGCAGCACGCCTGGCAGTCGGTCGCGCGCGCCATCGAGACGGGTCTTTCGATTGTGCGAGTCGGGAACTCAGGCGTGACCGGGACTGTCGCCCCGGACGGAAGGGCGAACTGGCTTGAACAATCGCCCGGCCGGTCCTTGGTCGACTCTCGGGGGACGATGTGCGATTCCGTTGCGCTGCGGAGCGGCGAGTCGCGCCCCTTGGCCGGGCCTCCGTCGCCCCAGACGCCCTATGTATTGATAGGTGACGTTCCGCTTGCAGTTGCTTTTGCCCTTCTCATCGCACTGATGGTTTTGGTAAAATATAGGGACACCTATGAAAAAAGAAGATACCTGTCCATGTAAGAGCGGCAAGACCTTTGGGGAGTGCTGCGGACCCGTCATCGCCGGGGAGAAGAAGGCCGAGACGCCCGAGGCGCTCATGCGCGCCCGCTATTCGTCGTACGTCACCGGCGACGTGCTGTTTCTGAAGTCAAGCGCCACCGAGGAAGTCCAGGCCGAGTTCGACGAGGCCGCTTCAAAGGCGTGGTCCAAGGCCGCCGAGTGGCATGGGCTTGAGATCATCTCGACCGAGAAGGGCGGGGCGAAGGACGACGAAGGCGTCGTCGAGTTCCGTGCGCTCTATACAGCGAACGGCGAGTTCTGCAACCACCACGAGGTCTCGAAGTTCGTGCGTAGGCGAGGGGAGTGGAAGTTCGCCGACGGCGAGCTCGTGGGCGAGACGCCTACGGTGCGCGAGGATCCGAAGATCGGCCGCAACGACCCGTGTCCGTGCGGCTCCGGCAAGAAGTACAAGAAGTGCTGCGGCAAGGGCTCGTGATTTGAAGCCGGCGGCGTTTCTATTCGATCTCGACGGGACCTTGGTCGACACCGAGGCGCTTTGGACCAGGGCCATAGTCGATTTCGTCGTCTCTCGTGGCGGGAAGACGACGTACGAGGAGATCCTGCCGTCCGTAATCGGGCGCAACTGGCTTGACATCGACCGTTCCCTGCATGACAGGTTCCCGGAGATAGGCGGGTCGTCGCCGATGGATGACGCCGTGGAGCTCAGAAGGTTCTACAATGTCTATGCGAACGATCCGTCGTCCATGCGAATAGAGGGGTCGATCGTGTTCTTCCGCCTTGTTTCGAAGATCGCGCCTTGTGCGATAGTCTCCGGTTCTCCGCACGACGATGTCGTGTCCGCCGCGAAGCTGTGCGGCATAGACGACTGCCTCTCGCTCGTCCTCGGCGCGGGGGAGTACGACGCCGGGAAGCCCAGCCCGAGCGGTTACCTGAAGGCGGCGGAGCTTCTCAAGGTCTCGCCTGCCGACTGCGTAGTCGTGGAAGACTCGACGGTCGGCGTCGCAGCGGGCGTTGCCGCCGGCATGAAGGTGATCGCCCTGGACCGCGCGGCGCTTGTGCCGCAGACTTTCAAGGGCGAGACATGGCGTGTCGGGGATCTCTCGGAGATCGACGTCGAAAAGGAGTTTTCATGAGCTCGAATCCCGACTACGACCGCTGGTACGCCGCGCGGAAGGTGCGCATACTCCTTTCGCCCTCGCACCGCCTCGAGACGTTCGGCAATACGCTTGTCAACTACCACCTCATCTCCGAGCTTGATGACCATCCGGGGAAGATTCGCGTCCGCGAAGGGCGGCTTGAGGCGCATCAGCCGCTTGTCATCGCGCCGCATTTCTCCGAGGTGGTGACCGAGGGCTTCGGCGACGAGGCGAAGGCATACGTAGAGTGGCTGAAGGCGAACGAGGAGGGGATGAGGATCCTCCGCTACGGCTACTGCCTGAAGGCCGACAGCTTCTCGGAGCAGATCGTAACCGATTCGCTCGCAGCCGTCACCGAGCGCGTGAAGAGCGAAGTCGTGGCGTCGCGCGATGGGTTTGCCGCAGTGCTTCAGGGCGTCGACGAGCCGTGGGACGTCGCGCTCGTCGAGCTGTGGCGGCGCGAGGTGGACAGGAGCTTTTCGAAGAACGTCAAGGAGCTCGACGAGAACGGAAAGCTGTTTGGGTAGGATTGAGATTCTTGATTTTCTTTGGAGGAAAGACATGGAAAGAAGAACGAAGACGATAGCGATAGCGAACCAGAAGGGCGGCGTCGGCAAGACAACAACCGTCGTCAACCTTGCTGCGGCCCTTTCGGCCCGCAAGCGCACGGTGCTCGTCGTGGACCTCGACCCGCAGGCGCATGCGACGCTCGGCCTCGGGCTCGAGAAGAGCCCCGGAGTCTCGCTCTATCCCGTCCTCCTTGGCGAGAAGCAGATAGCCGACGTCATACAGCCCACCAAGTGGAGCTGCCTCAACGTGATTCCGTCCGAGGTGGATCTCGCGGGCGCGGAGCTTGAGCTTTCGTCGCGCGAAGACAGGCTTGAGATCATAAGGAACGCCCTTGCGCCCGTGAAGGAGTCGGGTGCGTTCGACTACATCATCCTCGACTGCCCGCCGTCCCTCGGCGTCGTGATGACTAGTTCCCTCGTAGCGTCCGACGGGGTGCTCATACCGATTCAGGCCGAGTTCCTCGCGATGGACGGGCTTGCGCTCATCACTGGTTCGATAGAGCGAATCCGCTCTGCGGCCAATCCCGCGCTTGAGCTCAACGGCATCGTGTTCACGATGGTGAACTCGGTCGCCAAGCTGACGCAGGATGTCATCAACGAGGTCAGGGGGCATTTCGGCGACAGGGTCTACGAGACGCTAATTCCGCGTAACGTCCGCGTCTCGGAGGCGCCTTCGATGGGGACGCCCGTGGTGTTCTTGGATCCGCGCTCAAAGGGTGCCGAGGCATACAGGGCCTTTGCATGGGAGTTCATGGCGAAGAACCCGACTCGGTTCGACGCGCCGCCTGCGTCTGCCGCGCCGACTCCCGCACGGGAAGCGCCGGCGCAATGACGCTTTCCGTTGTCATCACCACGCGGAACGAAGCTGCGAACATCGCGAACTGCATTCGCGCGTTTGACGGCTTCCGCAATGACGTCGAGGTGATAGTCGTCGACAACGGCTCCACCGACGACACGAAGGGGATAGCCGTGTCGCTTGGAGCGAAGGTGCTTGACAAGGGTCCCGAGCGCAGCGCACAGCGAAACCTCGGCTGGCGCACCGCCGTCGCGCCGTGGGTCGTGATACTCGACGCGGACATGATATTGCCGCGCGAGACGATAGCGGAGATGCTTGACTGCGCGTCGAGCGGCGACGGCGCCGCTGCGTACTGGATTCCCGAGGTTCGCACAGGGGAGGGAATTCGCGTCAGGGCGCGCAATTTCGAGCGATCCTTCTACGACGGTACCTGCATAGACGCGCTTCGACTCTTCTCGAAAGAGATACTTGAAAAGACCGGCGGCTACGACGAGAACCTGATAGCGGGTCCTGAGGACTGGGAGCTAGATATCCGCGTCCTAGAAACGGGCGCGAAGTGCGAGGTTCTTGAAAACCATCTGATACACAACGAGAAGCGCCTTACGCTTAAGAAGATGCTTGAGAAGAAGGCGTACTACGCCAAGAGCTTTGCCGCATACCAGGCGAAGTGGAAGGGCCATCCTGCGGTAAGGAGGCAGTTCTCTCCATGGTACCGATTTGTTGGCGTGTTCGTCGAGAAGGGGAAGTGGAAGCGTCTCCTTCGCCACCCCATCCTCGCATGCGTAATGTATTTCGAAAGATTTGCCGTAGGATTGGTCTATTTGGCAAATAAGGCATGAGTGAGGAGAATTTAACACAGAGGCACAAAGGCACAGAGGCACAAAGAGTTTCAAAAAACTCTGTGTCTTCGTGTCTCTGTGCCTCTGTGATAAATCAAAGTGGTGACGAGTATGGCTGACGGAACATACGAGCGGCGAGGTCCGCGCGAAGCGGAACTGAGGCATTTGCAGCGTCTCATCGACGAGCAACGCTCAAATGCAGTCCGCATGTCACATGCGGAGCGTCTTCGGCAAGGCCTTCCCGCCGGGACGGCCCGGGGCGAGGGAGCAGACCATCTCCACGTAGTCGGCGTAGATTCTCGCTGCGTCGAGCTCGGACAGAAGTGAGGCAAAGTCCGGCTTCGACTCTTGGACTTTCCGTGCCGCCGCCATGAACGACTCGGCGTCTTTCGCGTCGTAGACCGCGCCTGCGCCGAACTTCTCAAGCAGCGCGGCGCATTCGCCTCGCAGCGACGTAACCATGCGAAGCCCATGCGCCGCGTAGTCGCCGAGCTTGTACGGAAGCCCAACGAACGTGTCGTCGGCAAGAGGTATGACGCCGATCGACGCGCTGTCGAGTAGCTTGCCCAGGTCGTCGCCGGATAGATAGCCGTGGAAGCGGATGCGCGGCGAATGCGCCGCGAGTGCGCGCCACTCGGCTTCGCGCTCTCCCGCGCCGGCGATGTCGAGCGTTGCGTCGTCGTTTTGCGCCACCGCCCTGATCGCTGCCGAGAGGTCGTACCCGCGTCCGAAGTTCCCGGCATACACAAACGACAGCGGCGGTCTTTGCGCGCCGACTTCTCGGGCCTTGCTGATGTCTATGCCGTGGTAGAAGCGCACGTACTCTCGCGCTCCGTTTGCCCGTGCGATGTCGCCGTAGGCATCGCATACGCCCGTCACGAGGTCTGCGCCGCAATACGCACGCCTTGCGGCGCGACGCAGTGGAAAGAGCGCAATCGCAGAAAGGAACTTGAACGGCGCGGGGAAGATGCGCTCGAATGTCTCGGGCCAGGCGTCCATTACGTCAACCACTGTCTTTGCGCCGAATTCCTTTTTCAGCGCAAGCGCGGCGTCGGCAGTCGAAAGCGGAGGCATTGAAACGACTACGACGTCTGGGCTGCCTGACGCCTTCGCTTCGGCGCGGGCATCCGCAAGCCAGTTCGCGGCGTATGCGCGGTGACTCGCGATTCTTCTGAACGATACATTGTCGCTGTACGGCGGCGTCTTGATAAGCTTTAGGCGAAAGGGCGCCTCTGCCTTCGAAATGCTGCGCGGCGCTTTTTTCGCGTGCGAGAAGTCGCTCGTCCACAGGGTTACGTCGTGCCCCGCCTTCGCAAACGCCTCGGCCATAAGCCAGTATCGTTGCGGACGAAAGCCTTCAGCGGGAAGGTTGTCAAAAGGGTTCTCTATCCAGACTGTCATTTGCGCGTATTATCCTAAAAAACGGTGCATGAAGTCAAGTGCATTTTTGACAAGTGTGGCGATGTTCTTCGAGTGTGAGGCGTATCGAATCATCTTGTAGACTTCTTGACTTGCAGATTTTGGCGTAGATTCAGTGACTTTGGCGAGTTAACTAACTTTCTTGAAAAAAGTTCATTTTCCCCCTTGCGCGGGCTTCGCGCATTTGATA
>CADCAK010000004.1 GCA_902799385.1 uncultured bacterium
CGCGATATACAAGTGGAAGGTCGAGGGCGGCAGGCTCGTAGCCGTACCTCTCATCGAGTTGCGCGGCGACGAGATAGGGTGGACCTACAGCAGCGGTTCACGAAAGCAGCGCGTCCAGAAGCTTGCCCTTGGCAAGAACAGCAACCAGTACTCAGGCCTGTTCATTTCATTTGCATACGACAGGCTTTCGAACAAGGTGACTATCATCGGCGGCGTCACCATGACCGACAATCAGTCCAACAAGGAAGCGCTCGCCCGCAAATTCACGTACAGCAACAAGTATTTCTACCAGATAAGCTTCGTGGACGATGATCCTGTCACGACGAAGGGAACGTACGGCGCCCTCTCGAGGAACTGCCCCGCGCGCATCTACTACCCGCGCATCTACAAGGACGGCGCGGTGCAGGTTCCTGTACCCACTACCGCCCTTCCCGTTACGGAATACAAGGGCGGAAAGTACTGGAAGGGCGTTGTTTCCCTCTTCGCGACGACGGGCGTCGACGAATACGACAACCTCATTAAAAACATGACTGATCCGGACTGGTCGCTCCCGCCGGGAGGCATGGAGGCGTTCAACATTTCCGGCGCCAACCAGCTCTGGGGCCTCCAGGCGGCCTCGGGCGTGACGCAGAACGTGAACGTCGCGGTGCTGCCGCTCGACTCCGGCTCCGGCTGGACGAACCTCACGAACGTCGTAGTCCAGACGTTCAACTTCACGAAGCACGAGTTCGCCTTGCAGTCGACGAGCCATTGCCACGTTAAGCTTTCTTCCGGCGGCACTGCCGATGACGCCCGCATGGACATCGCGGTCGATGACATATACCTCACGCAGTGGTGCGGCGGCAGCGGCACGGCGGCGAGCCCGACGACGTCGAGCTACGGCTACTGGAAGGACTTCTACTACATGGGGTCGTGGATATCCAACCGAACGGAGAAAATCAACGGCAAGGTGACGACCGAGCGCGTGGCCGTCCTCGCGCCGCGCCGCGCCGACGCGCCCGACAGGCCGGTCGGCATCCGCACCCCCTACCTCGAGGGCTACGGCGCGATAATGTTCTCGTACAAGGACTGCGACCCCAACGCCGAGATACTCGTCCAGCGCCTCGACATCTCGTCGGGCAATATCTACAGCCACCTCGAAGACCCCGCCGACGACACGAACTGGAAGCTCGTCACCAACTTCACGTTCTCCGCCTTGGGCGAGCGCGGCACCAAGACCGTGTATCTCGGCAAGCGTCCGCCGGGCGCACAGGGGCTGCTGCGCATAGTCCTGCCGCAGTCGAAGGTGAAATATGCATACGAGCATCCGAATCTAGACCCGAACTGGGGCGCGGTCTCGATCACCGACATCTACTGCTACGACGAGCCGCCGTTTGACAACCACTCCTGGTGGGGCTGGAACTTCCTGACGACCGGCTGGAAGGACGGCAGGAACAACTCCTACGCCGCGCTGGACGACCACAGGGACGGCGCCGTGGGCGCGTTCAACAACACGCTCAACGTCGACACGCTCGTGACGGGCGACTCCGACGACTACGTGGACAACAGCCCGTTCGTCCAGTCCCCGACGATAGGCAACCGCTCCATCGGCGAGATCGCGTTCCGCGCGCGGCGCTACGACTTCAGGTCCGAGAAGCCGAGCTACGTCACCGTTTGGGGCGCGAAGGACGGCAACGCGAAGTCGAAGGAGGAGTGGACGGCGATAACGAACGTCGAGGTCGCCGCGACCACCTATGTGCGCTACTCGGTGAAGTGCTCCGGCGACGAGGGGTACAGGGCGGTCCGCATCGGCGTCGCCAAGGTTCCGGGCATCCAGCCCGAAAACGCCCTCGAACCCGCGGACGCGGCCGCGCTCCCAGATGGCAACCCGATCCGCGTGCTGGTGGACGAAGTCGTCATACGCGAGCGCGTGACGCCCGAGGTCGGCTTCAGGATAGACTTCGTGCGCCCGTTCCGCCTCGGGCTTTCGGATGTCACCACCGTCACCGACATCGACTCGCGCAGCCAGCAGCCGCTTCTGAACGAGCAGTTCGGCTTCCAGGCCGAGGTCGAGATTCGCGGCCTCGCCGAGGAGGTGGACTTGAACCGCACGCCCGAGGTGTTGCTGAGCTTCTACCCGTCCGAGGAGCCGTGGGGCTTCGCCAACTGGAAGGATGCGCCGGGCGCGGTGCTCGACGTCAAGCTCGCCCCCGCCGAGGGGACGAACCTCATCTTCCGCTCGACGGGCGAGCTTCCGCGCACCCTCGCTGGCCCCTACGAGGCCGAGAACGACCTTGGCTACCGCATCGTGCAGTACAGCGTCCTCGTCAGGTACTGGGACAAGGGCGGCGACATGCGCACCCACCGCATCGGGTCGGGCGAGTGGGAGATGCCCGCGTGGTACTACGGCTTCGAGCCGCCGGCGGACTTCTCGCCGTTCACGATACTCGACACCGTCTCGCCAGGGCGCGCGTGGATAAACGAGGTCAACTTCTCCGACGACAACTGGCTGTGCAACAACCAGTTCATCGAGGTGTGCTTCCCCGCCGGCTACGACATGACGGGCTGGCGCATCAACCGCTACAACCAGTACGGCACCCTCGAGGAGCTCGCATGGCTCGGCCTCACGACGGGCGTCCCCTCGACTAAGGACGCGACCGGCGGCGACCCGAACTTCGCGTTCCTCGCCCTGACGGACAGGCAGTATCCGGTCGCCGAGGGCGACTGCCTCTGGAACCGCGACATGCCCGCGTTCGACCCGTTCGACAGCTACGGGCTGCAGATCGTCAGGCCCTCCGGCGTCATCGAGCAGCAGATCGTCGTGCAGGGCACGCTCGGCACGAGCCCGTGGGACAAGGACAAGGGCGGCGAGCTCGTGGCCAATACGCTCCGTGAGAGGGTCGGTGGCGAGTGGAGCTTCGTCGGCGCCGACACGAACGCGGCGGTAAAGTCCGTGGGCGCGTTCCGCAACGCGGGCGTCGCGGTCGACGACTGGAACAACACGATGGATATGACGCCGGCCCGCATCAACTGCCCGGGTAACATCCCCGACGGGTGGTTCCTGCCGCCGGGCGGCACGAACGTGTGGCTGACGCTTTCGACCGCCGGCGGGTTTGCGTGGATAGTCGACGGCGCCTCGCTCACGAACGCGATTACGATCGTGGTCCCGCAAGGCGTCGCGACGAATCTCTCCTTCGCAAGCGCCCCGTGGCACCGCCTGACGCTCATGCGCGACAGGACGAACGACGTCTCGGCCGCGACCGTGCGCCAGCCGGGGGCGGCGACCGGCGCGACGAACCGCTGGACGTACGCATTCAAGGAAGAAGCCTCGAATAGCGCGTCGCTGACCGCTTCCGGCACGCCGGACGATAGCGTCTTCGAGCGCGGCGGCCTCGACCCCGCCGACAGGTACGTGCCGGCCATCATGAACTGGCTCGTCGGCGGCACGGCGAACGGCAGGCCGTTCGAGGGTAGCGAGATCTCCACGAACTGCTTCTACCAGGGCATATCCGCTTCCGACGAGCGCGTGCCCCTGCCGCTGAAGGAACGCTACTGGCTCGACATCGACCCGACGAGCGACAGCTGGGACCTTCGCGGCGGCATGGGCGAGTTCGGGCAGCAGACCGTCCCCGTCGCGGGCGACGTGCGCCGCTACAGGCCCGACTACTGGCCGCTGCCAGTCACGAACCGCGTGTATGCCGTCTCAATGATGATTTCCAACAAGCTGGACAACGCGTACTCGCGCCCGCCGAACCGCCTGCAGGGCCTTTCGGGCGAGAAGAGCGACGTCGTGGGGGCGCGCAACTGGACGAGCGAGACGTTCAAGGTGATGATGTCGCTGATAAAGGGTAGCTATTCCGAGCAGAGCATCGACGTAAGCAGCAACTTCTGGCCGCTCGCGCAGTTCGTGTTCGACTCGGGCAGCTTCGGCTCACCTTCGGGGCCGCACCCGTTCGCCGCGCGCATCGAGGTGCTCGACCCGATGTCGCCCGGCTCGCCCGCGCACTCGCTCGGCTGGGACAAGTTCCCCGGCTCGACCTACGGCTACAAGTGGGACCTGAGCCACGGCATGTACATCCAAGGGGCGGACATGCTCAAGAGCACCAACACATGGGACAACACGTGGGAGGCGGACCACAATGACTACTAGGGCATTATGGACATCCGCCGCGCTCTTCGCGCTCGCCCTCGCCGCCGGCTGTGGCGACGGGAAGGGATCGGCCCCGTCGCCCGAGGCCTCCGCCGCCCAGAAGGCCGAGGCCGCCCGCCTCGACCTCGCGAGGAGGATCGAGGCTGTCGACAAGGAGCTCGCCGCAGGCGTCCAGGACGACGCGCGCCGAGAGGAGCTCCTCAGGGAGCAGGCGAGGCTTTCGGCCGAAGTCAGGAAGGCCAACAGGGAACGTCTTAGGCGCGACCGTGAAGAGGTCCGCCGCAGGGTTTCAGAGAAAAAGAAAGAGGTAGAAAAATGACTAACATGGTCAGGAACACGGTAAAGTCACTTGCGATGGCGGGGCTTGTCTGCGCGGCTGCGTTCGCGCGGGGCGGCGACATCATCTCGATAGACGTCCTCGAGGACTTCCCGTACTCGACGATAAACGGCGGCAAGACCTACCCGAACGACGCCAACCCGCACACGATCGGCGAGACGGTCTCGATTCGCATGAGGCTCGTCAACGCCGACCTCGGCGTGCGCTCGACGGCGTACCCGTGGGAGTTCATCAGCCTTTCGACGACGGGCGACAACTGGTCGCTGATGGCCCCGAAGCTCGGCCTTTCCGTCGGCGGCGTCTTGAGGTACGCGACGCTCGTCTCGATTTCGTCGCCGTCGGGCTCCGCGACGCCCGGCGAAAGCGAGAAGGCCTTCACCGACCTCGTCTTCGAGTACCAGGTCCAGCCAGGCGACCTCGCCCAGCCGCTGCTGCTCATGAACAAGGACGGCCGCGAGGCGATTGAGGGCGACGAGTACCTCGTCATGATGCCGAGCCCGAATAGCCACTTCTACAACGTGACCGACTCGACCGACGCCGACGTCAGGCGCGAGGCCATCTTCAGCTTCTGCGGCGAATACGAGCGCACCCGCACCATCGGCAAGTACCCGGTCGCGAACCCCAACGCCGACGAGAGGGGCACGCCCACCGCCGACTACACGCTCGCGGGCGCGGGCGTCTACATGAAGACGATCGACTTCGACTCGAACTACGCCGACACGACCTTCGACCCCACCGGCATCACCAATGTCTGGCGCATCATCCACGAGGGCTCCACCACGCCGACGAAGCTCGGCAACCCGTCCATCGTCATTGACGCCGCCGCCGAATACGGCGAGAAGGGCTACGCGACGATGTGGGTGTGGACCGAGGACGACAATATACTCACGCCCGTCGGCAACACCCAGACGTTCAACGGCCACAGGGCGCTGCCGATCACGATCTCCACCGGCGACGAGCAGAAGTCCTTCGTCCTCAGGGCGACGGGCACCGAGGGCGCGGGCGCGTGGATCCACATGTCGAGCGCGCCGACGAACATCTACGGCACGGCAGGCGAGCTGATCTCCAAGACCGTGCGCCGCTACGTCAGGATCGGCGCGAGGCTCAAGCCGTCGGTCTCGGTGACCTTCGGCGGCGACAGCTGGACCCAGGCGACCGCGACCAAGGACTACATGGAGAACGACTACCCCGTCGAGATGGCGATCACGCTCTCCGAGACGTTCCCCGAGGACGTCACCGTCACGCTTAAGCCCAAGCTCACCAACGACGACGGCGCAGGCGGCAAGACGAACATCGACGTGTACGCCAACCACGTCATAGCGACAGCCCCCACCAAGGGGATGGGCAACGGTTGGCAGCTCTCGACGAACGTCGTGACGTTCGCCAAGGACAGCGAGGTCGAGAAGTTCCTCTACGTCTACCCGCTCGGCGCGACGAAGGACAGCACGCGCACCGGCGGCACGGGCATCGAGTTCGAGATAGAGGTCTCCCCGGCCTCGGCCGCAGCGTACTTCACCGAGCTCAAGACCGGCGTGTTCTACGTCAACGCGGCCGACCCCGTCCTCGCCGACGGCGCCGACACGGTCTTCTACTTCACGGCCGGCAGGGAGCAGGACGTCAGGATCCCGCTCGACGACGCCTGCCGCAACATGCGCTACCTCGCGAACAACGCGGCGGAGGTCGTCGCGAACGGCACCAACCTCTACTCCGTCGTGTGGGACAGGAACGACGACACAGCGACGGCGGTGATGGAGTGGACGGGCCTCGTCCCCGACGGCGACGGCAACCTGGTCCTCACCGGCGTCAAGTACCCGAACGACGGCAAGTACGACGCCTCGCGCATTACTATCACGAGCCCCGACGGCAGGACGAAGGTCGTTCCCGTCATCGCCGAGGTCAGCGTCCCGAACTCCGTCTCGGCTATCCTCGACCGCAACTCCTTCGACGAAGGCGAGACGGCACACGTCGGCGTGCTGCTCTCGAAGCGCTACGGCGACAGGTTGTGGGCGTTCATCGAGCCCTTGAACGAGGCGGCGTCGAACTGCCTCGCGAGCGCGGACGGCGTCGTCATCGGCGCCGACGGCACGGCTCCCGGCCAGGGCATACTCGTCCCGGGCGCGGGCACCGAGGGCTCGCGCGAGATCGAGCTCACGGTCCTCGACGGCCCGAGCTCGCCCGAGTTCCAGATCGTCCTCTGCAGCGAGCCGACCTACTCCGCCTCGAAGGTGGTCGACCACTACACGCCGGTCCCCGTGACGATTACCTGCCGCAACGTGGTGCCCGTCGCCACCAAGATCGAGATCGGCGGCACCTCGCTCACCAACCACGAGGTCAAGGCGACGTTCAGCGTCCCGGCCGAGAACTCGATGTCGCTCAAGCTCACCGTCGCCGACGTCGACGCCGACCGCAGGCTGCCGCGCACCGCCAACGAGGCGCTCGTCGCCTGGACGCGCGGCGAGCCCGTTGCGTCCGACGTCGCGGACAACCTGTTCATCGCGCGGTGGGACTTCTACGACTCCAAGGACCGCAGGACCGACACCCTCGTCACGCTCGGCACGGGCAACAAGCTCGCCATAACGAACTACACGTTCACGTCGCTCGGCGACAACAAGGTCTCGGTGCGTCTCCTCGACAAGGACATGGTCGCGGCGCTCGTCAACGGCGGCACCAGGCGCAACGACATAGTGCGCTGGTGGGACGGCATCAACGACGACGTGCCCTACGGGGCTGCGGACGGCTACTGGGAGACGATGATAAGCGATGACGACTGGGGCCCCGAGTTCCTCGTCACCGTCCCCGTCGTCGACAGGCCCTTCATAACCATCGAGCCCGAGAACCCCGAGATCGACGTCGAGGGCAACCTCGGCTACAGGGAAGGCACCGACGGCAAGTTCAACATCAAGCTCTCCGAGCTGGCCGACCGCGCCCTCACGGTCAAGATCTGGGTCGAGCGCCTGGCCAACACCGCCGGCGTCACGAAGGACATCCCGACGCTCGGCAGCTTCGTCGTCAACGGCGTGGAGCTCGGCCAGGACACGAACGACTACGTCGAGGTCAGCATAAGGAACGGCAGGGACACCGCCTCCGTCACGGCGCGCGAGCTCGACGGCACGCCCTATTCGCGCTACAGGATCCATGCCGAGGTCACGACCCCGCAGAGGACCGAGAACGACCTTGACTTCCTGCCCGGCACGTTCGACTTCTCCGTGTTCAACATCGACCCGAGGCTCAAGAGGCTCAAGGCCAGCGTCGGCATGGGCTACAACTCTGCGATCGACGAGGCGAGGACGAACACGGTCCAGGTCTCGCAGAACCAGGAGATTACGATCGAGTGGGAGGTCCAGGACTACATCCGCATGGACGAGACGAACAAGCTCGAAGTGACGTGGAGCTCGTCCGAGCCGGGGACCACCGTCACGACGAACACGACGTCGGGCACCTACGTCACCAGGTTCTCGCAGCCCGGCCAGAAGACGATAATCCTCACGATCCAGGACAAGGACGGCGGCACCAAGACGTACGAGTGGTACTTCTTCGTCGAGGCGTCGAAGAGGCTGTTCCTCTACCCGCACAGGCCGAACAACAGCGCGCTGACGACAGGAATCGCCGACACCTACCTTCTCGCCGACGGCCTTGGCGTGGGTGCGGTTGAGGCGTCCGGCAAGGGCCTCAGCGAGATAAGGAACTTCCGCCAGAGGTGGGACTACAGCGTGCAGACGCCTTCCGCGACCATCTACGCGCGCGGCCTCAAGGCGGGCGAGCGCGACAACAGGGTGATCGCCAACGACCCGCGCGTTGGCTACCCGACGCAGAGCGGCGGGCTCACCAAGACCGCCTCGCAGGCGTACAGGACGACGGGCGTCTACACCAACTTCGACAGCTTCGTATACGCCTTCATCAACAACGTGCAGGACGAGCAGGGCGGGTCGTTCACGGCCTCGATGATGAAGATCCAGCCGCAGCTCGGCGACAACTACGTCGAGCAGTCGGTGACACTGCCGCAGTACCAGGACAAGGCCGTGTCGTACCCCGACAGGTACATCGAGATCATCTACTCCCGCGAATGGCTCGTCGAGGACAACCTCGGCGACATCAACGCCGACGGCGTGCCGGACTACTTCGCGAGGAAGAAGTGGAAGGGCGGCAAGCTGCTTGAGCTCGTGGGTGCCGACGACACGGCGACGGCGCTGACCGGCGGCGAGACCTTCGGCACCGACCTCGTGAACCTCGCCTCGTCCAACCCCGACGAGGACTACCTGCCGGGCATCTACAACGGCGCGGCCAACAGCTACGCGCCGAGCGAGAAGAACCCGTTCACGACACGCACCGAGATTCGTGGCTTCGACCTCGGGCTCAACGCTCTGGAGATGTCGCCGCCGTCCGACCCGAGCTTCAGCGACGACGAGACGTTCGCCTGGAACCAGCATGTGGCGGAGAACAACCAGGCGCTCACCGACGCCGGCAAGGACGACACCGACCCCAACTGGCTCAATGCCGACGTCCTCAACCTCGTCACCTGGAGCCCCGAGCCGAGCGGCAAGTTCAATCGCATGGACCCGACGCTCGGAGACACCGACGGCGACGGCTTCCCGGACGGATGGGAATACTACTTCTGGTACATGGCAAGGGTCTGGGTGCCGTCCTACACGTGGAGGCGCGCGCACCCCGACGACCTCGACAGCAACGGGAACAGGCTTTACGATCCCAACAAGACCTATTCCGGCCAGCCGCGCAACGGGCAGTTCAACGTGTTCGAGAGGTTCAACCTCGACGACATCATCAGGGGAACCGAGATAACGGTTGACGAGGTGCTGGCGCGCTTCAACCCGTGCGAACCCTACAACCCCGAGAGGTTCAACGGCGACAGGCTGCTCAGGAACGACTTCGACGGCGACGGCCTCTCCGACCTCGAGGAGCTGCTCATCGGCACGAACCCGTGCCACTGGGACACCGACGGCGACCGCCTCTGCGACAGCTGGGAGGTCATGATGTGCCTCGACCCGCTCGTGAGCGCGAACGACACGATCTTCGGCAAGGTCGGCAACTCCGACGGCGACTTCATGGCGTACCACGCCGTCAGGTTCGACGTGTGCTGGATCGACCCCGCGACGGCTCCGGCGGAGGCGCTTAACGGTGCCGGCGAGGTGAAGAACTGCTACGCGCAGGGCCTCAGGTTGTACGGCGGTCTCCAGGGGCTCGCGGCCGGCGAAGACTACACGACGACGGTCGACGACGAGACCGGCATGACGAAGTACATCATGTTGCAGGACAAGGATGCCGTCCCCTGCTATAGCTTTACGCCGAAGTACAAGGGCGATGCGAACCTCGTGTACGGCCTCAGGGAGGACATCCCGGCGAATCCCCCGGCGGACTGGGTCTGGGGCTGGTACATGGTCGATCTCGTCCAGCAGGACAGCGTCGACCTCAAGGCGGGCATGGTGCTGTTCCCCGACCTCCAGTACGTCCTCGTCCACGACCAGGTGCACGACGCCTTCGGCTTCGACCCGAGGACGGGCTGGATGAACATATCCGGCTACGTCGCCGACCGCTGGAACCCCGCGCGCAACGGCAACGTGAGCCTCGGCGACGAGACGGGCGTCGCGGTCAACACGCGTCCGTACGCGAACTACGACGAGTACCTCGTCATGAGGTACCGCCTCGACTACGGCATCGACTACGCGCCCAACACGTCGGCCACCCCGCCGAACGGCGCGTCCGACGACGCCTTCGCGCCGAACAACGAGGGCATCTGGGACTTCGTGATGCGCAAGACGACGAACCCGAGCAAGCCCGCCTCGTCCGAAGGCGATGAAAACTCCACGACAAACGAGACCACCTCGATCTCGCAGCGCATCGCCGAAGTGTTGCGCGAGGCCGGCAAGCCGCCGGTGAC
This sequence comes from uncultured bacterium, assembly GCA_902799385.1. GTDB lineage: Bacteria > Verrucomicrobiota > Kiritimatiellia > RFP12 > UBA1067 > UBA1067. Next base: position 10,360 of record CADCAK010000004.1, read on the forward strand.
CGCGCACGGCGCCGACACCGACGGCGACGGAGTGCCAGACGGCTGGGAACTCTACATGTACCGCAGCCCGAACGGCGCGCCCACGGCGGCTGACGAAGACGGCCTTGGCAACGGCGGCGCGCGCGACTTCGACGGCGACGCGCTCTCGTGGCAGGACGAGTACTCGGGCGTCGATTCGTGCTCGGTCTACGGCGACTGCAAGTCGATAGCCGACAATAACCCCGGCACGAGGCAGGGGTGGTTCAACAAGTTCTTCCCGACCAACCCCGGCACTATGAAGCGCGTGGACAACCTCCGCGTGAACAACTTCGCCGGCAGCGGCAACGCCGATGGCGCCGACACCGACCTCGACGGCGTCTCCGACGGCCTCGAGGGCGGCGCGTGGGGCGTGGTGTTCGCGAACGGCAGCGACCAGACCGGCGCCCGGCTCGGCTTCGTGTACGGCACGCTCGAGGACGACGGCCTCACGGTGTGCTTCAGGGGCGGCGGCATGAACCCCTGCTCGATTGACACCGACCTCGACGGACTGCCCGACGGCTGGGAGATGCAGCACGCGGGCGTGCCGGTCCAGATGCCCGACAGGACCGTAGTCGCCCCGCGCGGCGGCAACGTCGGCGACATCTCGCTCGACGACGCCACCTTCATCGCGGACCGTGTGTTCTCCGGGAGCAGCGCATCGAACAGCTGCGTGTACATCGCGGGCGGCATGGACGCCACCTGGAAGGGTGACGCGTCGTTCGACGACGCCGCAAGCAACAGCCTCTCGATGGACGACAGGCTCGGGACCAGGCGCGACGTCGACTTCGACCACGACGGACTCCAGAACTACCAGGAGTACCTGACGCAGGCGGTGAGGCACTTCCGCTACGACGACATCACAACGCCGCTCATGGGCCGCCAGATGCAGGAAGGCACCTACGACGAGACGGGCGCGGTGCAGGATCCGCACACCCAGAGCTTCGGCGACAACGCGGGCGACCACGACGGCACGGGCACGGGCTACCCGGTCTTCGACCCGTCCGATCCGGGCACTTCCGCCGCCAACGCGGCCGAGGCGTGGAACGGCAGGAGCTTCGTCTACTACGTGACGGTGACCACCGGCGTAAGGGAGATCGTGAAGGTCATCGACGCGGCGACCGGCGCGACCGACACGAACCGCATCTACTACACGGCCCGCAAGAAGATGTTCCTGCCCGGCGCGACGCTCGTACAGTCCCACGTGGACGCGGGCGGGACGATGCTGCAGTACGCATGGAACGAGGACGGCTGGAGGCAGGCTGGCTACTTCGCGCCGCCGCGCTGCCACTGGGACCGCGCGCTCGTCAGCGGCAAGCTCGCGAGCCCGCTGTACATGTTCCCGATAACGAGCGGCCAGATGGTCGGCGCGGGCTTCTCGGTCGCTGGCTACGCGACGACCGACCCGCGCATCGCCGACACCGACGGCGACGGCATGGACGACTTCTACGAAATGTACCACGGCCTCGACCCGATCCTCGGCACCACGCCCGAGACCGCGCCCCGCACGTCCTGGATTGACTCCAAGTCGGGCGACATCATCTCGGCGCAGTTCTACATGGTCGGCTATCCCCTCACCGACTCCAGGCCCACTTTCAACGCCTGGTACAACGAATGGATATACCCGACCTACTCCGGCGTCCTCGGGCGCTCGGGCTCCGCCCCCGGCGACCAGGTCGGCCACCAGATCATTGCCCCGCAGGCGTACGACCCGTTCCTCTATCCGTGGGCGATGGGCACTCCGCTCGCCGACGCCGACGGCGACGGCATGAGGAACGACGACGAGCGCCTGCTCGCCAACGTCGCCGACCCGGTCGCTCGCCACACCGACCCGACGCCGCTGTGGATGACCGAGCGCACGACGCCCGCCAGCTACGTGGCGCAGTACTACGTCGCGCCCACCGCGTTCGCTTCGATGCCGTGGGGAGTCACCGGCTCGTCCACGCCCATGGAGGGCCCCGCGCGCGAGAACCAGACCGACGCCACGAGGACCGTGTACTTCTCCGGGCAAGACATCAGCTACAACTTCAGCTTCGAGGAGAATGAGGGCTACGACACGGACGGCGACATGACGTCCGACGCGAACGAGGTCATCACGACGGTTAGGCCGGCCTCCGACCCGCTCAAGTTCGGCGACCCCGCCCGCAACCAGGCGTTCTACCTGCCCGGCGAGGACGCCTACGCCATCTCCCGCGACCTCCAGTACAGGCCGACGGCGTCCGTCGACTTCCTCAAGCAGTTCACCGTCGAGTGCTGGGTGCTGCCCGAGAAGACCGGCGCCGCGCAGACGATCGTCGACCGCGCCGTCGTCTACGAGGGCGACTCGATCAACACCGGCGCGTCCGCAATCCGCTCGAACTTCCGCATCGGCCTCGATGCGCAGGGCAAGGTGTACGGCATGTTCGACAACAACGACACGATCGAGTCGGGCCTCGACGCGCCGAGGAGCTGCCAGTACGTGAACGGCGGCCTCTTGGCCGTTGGCGAGTGGACGCATATCGCGCTTACGTTCGACGGCTCGAAGCTTACGATCTACGTGAACGGTCTCGTCAAGGACAGCGCGACGACCGACCTCGTGCCTGCCAACGGCATCGTGCAGGTTGCGCAGAACGTAGCTTCCGCAGACTCGTTCCCAGAGGGGGGCTACGGGCTCACGCCGAGCGCGCTTATCGTCGGCGCGAGGCCGAAGAAGCTTAGGAAGGAGGACGACTACCTGCCATACGCGCTCTTCCCGTACTACATCCGCGACGGGGAGCACAAGGAGTCGTTCGACAACCTCCAGGAATACTTCCAGGGCTACGTGGACGAGCTGCGTGTCTGGGACGGCGCGAGGACGGGCGACCAGATAAGCGAGGCCCTCGGCAGGTCCATCGGCTTCGACGAGGCCTCCGAGAACCGCAACGCCGTGTTCGACTCGTGGAGCCGCGGCGGCACGCGCAACTCCAACGACGGCCAGCCCAACCTGCCTGCCGAGCTCGTGCTCAACTTCGACTTCGGCACGCTCCCGGGCGCGGTCGACCCCGCCGACGTCGCCAAGACGCCAGCCGGCTTCACGAAGAACGTCCTGACCGCCGCGATGAGCGATTACTCCACCAACCCCGACATCGACACGACGGGGCTCTACCCGAACATCCTCGAGCTCAAGGGCTCCGCAGGCGACGGCTCGGTCGAAGGCGACCTGCTCGTCGGCTGGTGGAGCGAGTGCCAGGTGAAATCCGAAGTTTACGACGACTACCACGTCGTGCCGTGGATTAAGAACACGGTGAGCCACCTGCCGCTGATGGACGGCGGCGCGGTCGACAGCTTCATCTACGCCGACCACGTCGGCGCGGTCTACACGCCGGCGACCGACCTCGGCGTCGACAAGCTCCTCTTCCCGAACTCGGCGATGCCGTATCCCGCGACGGTCTTCAACAACGACAGATACTATCGCGTTGCGCATGCAGCCATTCTCGCCGAGCAGCGTGGCGCCGCGTACGAGCCGCTTCTGAGGATGAGCCAGTTCCAGGTCAGGAACAACTTCGCGGGTACAGCCGACCTCGTGCCGATGGGCCGTGCCTACGCGAAGACCTGCCCGAAGCTGTGGGACGGCAGAGTGTCCGACCCGTGGGAGCAGACTGGCGACGACACGTCCGGCGACGGCATCCCCGACTGGTGGGAGGAATACGCCCGCAACAACTACGCGACGACCCTGCCGCCGGGCGAGCCGCTCAGCTGGGACACGCTCGTCGACTACCACGGCGCGATGATCCCCGCCGGCAAGGCGTACACGATCGACATCAATAGCGGCATGCAGCCCGACGGCACCATCGACCCGGCCTATGCCGTCACCACCGACCTCGACGGCGACAACATCCCCGACTGGTGGGAGAACCTGTTCGGCGTCGCCAAGTACGGTGCCGACGACGACACCGACGAGGACGGACTTTCGAACTACGCCGAGTACCTCGTCAGCTTCGGGCCTGCGCCGTACGGCATGGCGAGGGGCTTCCCGTACCTCGACCCGTCGAAGCCGCGCACGTTCGTCGGCCAGCAAGTGACTGACTACTTCCTGCCTGGCCCGACCGAGGACATCGTATCCGCCGACGGTTCGGTGACAAACGTCTTCGCCAACCAGTACCTCGGCGAGATCACGACCGACCACGACTTGATGGAGAACTGGTGGGAGAAGCTGTTCTCGAACGGCTACGCGAGCCCGCGCCAGTACGACCTCGACCGCGACGGCGATAGCGACGGCTGGTCCAACTGGGCCGAGGCGCGTACGTACATGTGGCGCGGCGGGTACCTTTCGGATCTCATCGACTCCTACTACTTCGCAGACGGCGAGGGCGGCACAGACAACCACATGAACGACTACCCGCGTCCCGCAATCGGGCTTAAGCTCGTGTATGCGGACGGGCAGCAGGACGCCTCCGGCGCGGGCTTCGTCGTCCGTACTGCGACTGCACGCGGCTCGCGCGTCGATGCGACGTTCAACGTGCGCAGCTCCGGCACAAGGGAGACGATGATCGGCAGCTACTACGGCGACGTGTCGATACGCGGCTTCCTGCATCCGGGATCCATCGTGCCCACGGGGGTGAACTTCCAGATGGCGCCGCTCGGCGGCAGCCGCAAGTACAGCTGGACTGTGGAGCTTTCGGACGACCAGAAGCTTGAGCATTCCGGCACGTTCGAGGAATACAGCGCGGACGTCCGCCTGTACGGTCAGCAGATAGTCGTCCTCGACGACACGAACCTAGCGTTCCGCAATTTTGCGAGGACCACCGGCGGCTCGACAGGGGCGAAGGGCGAAATCGTGCTGAACGTCGCCAACCTCACTGCGGCCGACAACACGGTGATCGGCTCCATCGACTATCGTACCGGCGCGTACGAGATCGACCTCGCCAAGGCGACTGCGGCCGGCGTCGATCTCGACGACATGGTCTTCAAGGCCAGGTACTCGTACCAGTTTGGCGAGAAGTGGCCCAAGACGGTCTGGATAAGCGAGCCTTCCGACGGCTGGGTCCGCGAGGGCATCAACACGGTTGAGGCGTTCATCGACCTCGACGGCAATGGCGACTACACGGCGGGCGAGCCCTACGGCGTGGCCCGCAACGTGAACGTCGGCTGGCACAAGACCGGCCTCGCGGTCATCGAGCTGACCGAGACCTCGCCGGTCATCCCGCGCTACAACGTGACGAACGGCTCTAGCGACCGCAACGTCGTGAACGGCGTGTCCGGCGGCGTCACCGCCGTCGGCGGTGGCGAGGGCGGTGGCGTGAGCGGCCTCACGGCAAAGATTGTCGTACGCCGCGTAGGCATCAACTCGCAGCGCAAGTTCGGCGTCAAGACGGTGCCGATGCGCACGCTCGTGTCGAAGCAGTGTGTCCTCGGCGACAGGGCGTACATAACCGAGGCCGACGTGCTCTCGGAGGACAAGTTCGACCTCGACTGGAAGTGGCTCCTCGGCGACGCCGCGAAGCTCGGCGTGGAGCAGTCCGACCTGACGTCGGCGGAGTACGAGATCGTCAACTCCATATCGCTTGCCGGCGGCGGTGTCTCGAACGTCACGCTCGCGACCTTCATCAACACGTTCGGTCGCCAGCGCACGAAGCCCGTGACGCGCGCGCCGCTCGCGGACGCTCCGGTCTACAGCGCCGCGCCGACGTTCTCGTGGTCGTCGGGCGACGACACGATGACGGCGTTCAGGCTGCAGATGGCGTCTGTCGAAGGGAACGTGACGAACGTCGTCTACGACTCCGGTGTCAGGCCGATTCCCGCTCGCGGCAGCCTGAGCTCCGGAATCACCGCCCGCTCGTTCGAGGCCCCGATATACGCGGGCGCCCCGGTCTTCACGAACGGTGCGCCGGTCATCGCCACGGGCAGCAACTACCTCTGGCGCGTCACCGAGTACAACGCCAAGTTCAGCACCGACTCCGAGGACGCATGGAGCGCGTGGACGCAGTTCCAGTTTGACGTAGAGAACGAGAACGTCGTCCCGGGCATCCCGACCGGCTTCGGCAGGTGCGGCGCGGTGGTAAGGTACTTCGGCGTGAACACCAACGACATGACGGGAGTCGTCGTCGTCGAGGCGCACTCGTCCGCCGACTTCGCCGGTAAGCCGCTCGCCCAGGTCAGGGCGGACGTCTCGCAGCTCCGCGACGCCAACGACATCGCTACCGTCAACGCGGCGTTCGCCGGCATCGAGCCCGGCAGAGTCTACCTGATGGCGTACATCGACCGCAACAACAACGGTCGCCGCGACGCCAACGAGTCGTGGGGCTACGCCAACTACGTCGGCACCAACAGCAAGGCGATATACTCGCCGTGCGGCGTCGAGGTGACCGACGAGTTCGAGAAGTGCCCGCAGATCGCGATCTTCATCGAGGACACCGACGTCAACCGCAACGAGATACCCGACATCCTCGAAGAGGACGCCACCAACGCCGGCGGATCGTCGGGCGATATCGACGGCGACGGCATCGCTGACGAGGACGAGGATCTCTACGCAACCGATCCTGTCGTCTGGGACACCGACGGCGACTACATGCCCGACGGCTGGGAGGCGATCTTCGCGGAACTCGACCCGCTGTTCTTCGACGCCGAGGAAACAGTGGACGGCGACGTGATGGCGTTCGCGACGAACATCGCCACCATAGTCACAGTCCAGAACACGGCGAAAGGCTCCGAACCCGTCCAGTACATCCTCAAGGAAGGCGAGAAGGCTCCCGCAGTCGGCGACGACGCGAAGGGCCTGCCGCTCTACGCGTCGTACAAGTACCCGGTCGTGACCGACGGCAAGGTTGAAATGTTCCTTGGGCGCGGTGCCGAGGCCGTCCTCGCGGCGGCCGACGGCACGACTAACCGCGTCGTCAAGGTCGCATTCGGCAAGGTTGCGCTCGTCCACGCCCAGGTCTACGCCGAGTACGGCTTCGACTCGAAGACGGCTGTTGCCGACTTGGATGCTGTCAATACCAAGCCGTTCACGGCGCTTGACAAGTACCTCGTCGCGCGCTATTTCGAGAATGTCTACGGCCTCGCGGACGAGGCGGTGATGAACTTCAACAAGACGCCTGGCTCGCAGTGGCAGGACTTCACCTTGAAGCCGCTTGACGCCGACAACGACAAGGACGGCATAGCCGACGGCTGGGAACTCTACGTGATGTTCGGCACTGAAGCCTTGCCGACGTCGATTTCCGGCGCGAAGATCAGCCCGTGGAACTTCGACGACGCGAGGGCCGTTTCGCACTCTGGCGGCATAAGGAACATCGACGAGTACGACGGCGGCATCTCCCCGACCGATCCGTGGGTGGCCGATACCGACGAGGACGGCATATCCGACGCCGACGCCTTCAGGTTCCACATCAAGACCGCCGAGCTGCAGCTCGCCGACGAGGACAACGACGGCCTCAGCAACTGGGCCGAGTACCTCGCCTACAGGCTCACCGGCAAGGACTTCAGGGTCGATGACCCCGACTCGGTGGTCACCAACCGCCTCGACTACTTCTATCAGGTTACGCAGGATGGTGTGACGAAGTACGTCGGCGAGTGCATCGACGTTGACGGCAAGGGCCTCATCGCCGACCACGACTTCATGGAAGACGACGTCGAGGACGCTGCGGGCTACAACCGCTATGTCTATGACGCAAACCTCGACGCGAACGGCAACGGCTGGGACAACTGGTCCGAGGTCCGCGCCAGCTATAACGAGGCGACGTGGGTTGTCACTGGCGAGGAAACCAATACGTACACGAGAACGTTCAACTCGTTCACTCCAGAGGCCGCTGCTCAGTGGCAGATGTGGGTTGACACATACTGGTCGCCAAGAATGGCATACCATACTGCATGGCTCGTTTCTGCCCGCTATTATGACGCAAGCGGTGTAGGCAAGGATTTGCCGAACGTTGTTTACGAGCCTGGTGACATAAGTGAATCTGTTTCCTGCGAGATTACCTGGTACGAACTCGAGGAGTCGAAGGCTTACGGCGGCAAGCCGTTGCCGAACGTCAGCGTACGCATCGGCGGCGTTGCCGACGATACGACAAATGTGACGATCAGAGCGTACACAGACAAGAACCTCCGCAGGCCCGACGCCGTGTTCTCGGTGTCCGGCAGGACCGTGGACGGCGTGTTCACCGCGAAGTTCCGCGGCAACGGCCTGAAGCAGGGAGCGAATGCGTTCGTCGCGTCGGCCGACGGCAGGACGGGCTTCGTCCGCGGCGTCGCCGTTGGCTTCGACGGCGTGGACTTCGAGATCGCGCTCCGCGACAACGCCATTGCGTTCGACGTCCCAGAGCAATCCGACGCTTCCACGCGAGTCCGCGTCGTGCGTACCGAGATCAACGACACGGCGGTCGAGCCGCGCGTGGTCTATGCGAAGTCGCTTGACCTTCGCGCCGGAAAGTCGTTCAGCGAGGCCGACCTTATCGCCGAGGGCGAGTGGGACTTCGACTGGACGAGGCTTGTCGCAGAGGCCGAGGAGCTCGCCGGCGTCGTGGCCGACGACCTCCGCTCGGCGACCTACGCCGTATACCTCGGCTGGGGCGACGCCGAGCCGATATACACGTTCAAGCGCGAGTTCTCGGCGTCCTTCCTCGCGCCCGCCGCGAGCGGCGAGTGCGCCGACAACGGCTACGTGGTCGCCTCGGCGCGTCCCGCGCTCACATGGCAGCCGTCCGCCGGATACGGCGCGTTCGCGCTCCAGATCGCGACCGACGCGGACTTCGCCGACGTCGTGTATGCGACGACCAACTTCATGCCCGTCGTCGGCAGGGACGGATGCACGTTCAGGCCCGCCGTCTACGTGGGCGAGACCCTTGCCGACGCCACTACGTACTTCTGGCGCGTCGCGCAACTGAACGCGAAGTTCACGACCAACGCGTGGAGCGAGACGGCGACGTTTGAGACGAGGGTTGACGCGGGCAACGCCGACACCGGCTACGGCAGGCTCGCCGCAGACGTCAGGTACTTCGGCCCGGCGACGGCGGCGCTCTCCGACGTGGTCGTCGGGGCTTACGCCTCCGCCGACTTCGCGTCCGAGCCCGTCGCGCGCATCCGCCTCGCCGGCGATGGCGACGTCTCGTCGCTCACTAACGACCTCTCCGAGGCGTTTGAAGTCGTTTCCACTAACGCCATGCTCGACGGCATCGCGCCCGGCAAGTACTACCTGATGGCGTTCGTCGACTCCAACACGAACGGAGTGCGCGACGCGTACGAGACCTGGGGCTACGCCTGCAAGGTCGCGTCGGAAGAGTACGAGGACGCGAAGGACCGCTGGACGCCCGTCGCGCTCGAGGTGACGTCCGCCAAGACGTATGTCCCGTGCGCAATCGTGGTGATGGAAGACACCGACGTCAACCAGAACTGGAAGCCCGACTGCACCGAGGACATGTCCGGCTGGATTCCCGCCTTCGATGTCAGGCCTGACGAGCCTTCGGACGGCATCGACACCGACGGCGACGGCCTCACCGACGCCGAAGAGGACGACTACGGCACCGATCCGAGGAATCCCGACACCGACGACGACGGAATGCCCGACGGCTGGGAAGTCAGGCAGGGCCTCGACCCGCTCCGCAACGACGCTTCGTTTGCCAGCATCGACGATGTGATGGCGTACAGGCTCGACACCGTGAAGATTATGGTGACGACGAACGCGGACGGTGCGGTCACGAACAGGTTCGCGGTGAACTCGCGCTTCGAGGAGGGTTACGAGCAGCTCAGCAACACGGTGTACACTGTGTTCGAGGTCGAGGGGCAGCTGTTTGTGGGTGCGCCGACGAACCTCGCGGCGGCTACGGTCGGCTACGCATACGGGTTCGAGACAAACGTCGTGGTGATGCACTCCGCAGTGTACGACTTCTACGGGTACGATCCGACTACGGCGAAGCCAGGCACGGCGTCCGTGGACGAGGAGGGTAATGCGACCACCGTCCAGGGCGCGAACACGATTCCGTTCAGCGCCTACCTCAAGTACGTGACGCAGGAGTTCTACCTCAGGGAGTTCGACGGCGGCGCGGCGACGAACGACTTCGCGCTCTCCGTCAGTAAGCTTGACTCGAACGCGAACTACCTGCCCGACGGGTACGAGCTGTACGTGAGGTACGCGGCGTGGAAGATGGACGGCGTCGCGTTCGACCTCGCCTCTGCGGCGCAGGCGGCGTTCGACCCGTACGACGGGCTGTACTTCTGGAGGAAGGCGATGCTTGACGAGACGCTGCCGGCGCTGGTGGAGGCGTACTCGAACGACTTCGCGGTGGCGAACGGGCTCGCGAACGCGACGGCGGAGGAGCAGGCCGCGTTCTGGTCGTGGGCCGCAGACGGCGACGTGATGGCGTACAGGCTCGACACCGTGAAGATCATGGCGTCGACGAACGCGGACGGCACGGTGACGAACAGGTTCGCGGTGAACTCGCGCTTCGAGGAGGGTTACGAGCAGATCAGCAACACGGTGTACACTGTGTTCGAGGTCGAGGGGCAGCTTTTCGTGGGTGCGCCGACGAACCTCGCGGCGGCTACGGTCGGCTACGCGTACGCGTTCGAGACGAACGTGGTGGTGATGCACTCTGCGGTGTACGACTTCTACGGGTACGACCCGACTACGGCGAAGCCAGGCACGGCAGGCGTGGACGAGGAGGGCAACGCTACGACGGTGCAGGGCGCGGACACGGTTCCGTTCACGCGACTCATGAAGAGGATCGCGTCTAGGTACCTCGCGGAGGTCGACCCCTCGAACGCGGCGGAGTTCGACTTCACCGTGGACAAGCTTGACTCGAACGCGAACTACCTGCCCGACGGGTACGAGCTGTACGTGAGGTACGCGGCGTGGAAGATGGACGGCGTCGCGTTCGACCTCGCCTCTGAGGATCCCGCGACGGGCGGCGCTCTCGCTCCGTTCTCCAACATGGAGGCGCTGACCAACGGCTGGCTTGACGCAGGCTGGGACTGGAACAGGGCCATGCCCGGCGACTACATGGCATACGCCGAGGTACTAGCGCAGGTCGCGGTGTCGAACGACACGGTCTACGCGTTGAAGACATTCACGAACGAGTTTGGCAGGGTGGTCGCGACGAACCTCTACGAGACGTTCACGCTCACGAACGGCACGATTGTCGTCGGCAGGCCGAACACCAACGCCGCAGTCGTCGTCGACGAGTTCTACGCAACGCTTACGAACGTGGTGCTGATCCACTCCGCCGTCTACGACTGGTTCGGCTTCGATCCGACCACCGCGCTGCCCCCGACGGAGCAGGCGACCGTCCAGACGGACGAGAATGGCCAGGCAACCGAGGGCACGACCCTTGTCAACGGCGCGAACACCGTTCCGTTCACGGCTGCTTGGAAGGAAGTGACGGAGAAGCTCTATCTCAAGGAGCTCTTCGGAATCGACTGGGCGATGAACGCCTGCGCCGTGGACTCGAACGCCAACGGCCTGCCCGACGGCTGGGAGCTCTACGTCGCGTTCGCGACGAGGACGGTTGACGGCAACCTCAACGATCCGTTCGCCTTCCCGATGGCGGGCGCCGCGCTCGCGACGGCGGTCGCCGAGTTCGACGAGGGCCTCTACCCCGCCGACCCGTGGAACAGCCACTTCTTCTACGAGCACCTCGCCGACACCAACGACGTCGTGCGCTACACGAACGTCGAGGCGCGCAAGTACGGCATCGTTGACGGCGACTTCGTGAAGGACGAGGACTTCGACGGGCTCTCCAACTACATGGAGTTCCTCGCCTCGAAGCTGACCCCGGCCGTGGACGTTGACTTCAAGAACCCCGTCACCGACGGTGAGACGCCCGACTACTTCCGCGTCGGCGGCGACTCCTACCTCGGCCTCGCCCTCAACGGCGGCGAGTTCATCGAGTCCGCCGCGCGCGAGGCGTTCGGCGTGACCGCCTACGACATGGCCGGCACGCGCGTCATGGACGACAGCGGCTGGGACCTCTGGAGCGAAATCCGCGCCTATCTCGCCGACTCCGGCAACTCCCTCTACGGGCAGACGGTCTCCGAGGACGGCGTGACGAACGCGACGTCCGCGCTTGCGTCGCTTGAGTTCGTCAAGCCCGTGCCGGCGATCGAGCTCACGCTCAGGTACTTCGGCAACGACGCGAAGTCCGTTGTCGTCGAGGCGTACCAGGGTCGCGAATCCGTCGCGACCGCCCGCTGGACGGTGAATGCCGAATTCGACGGCGGCGTCGCCAAGGTTAACCTCGCCGAGGCCAACGAGGGCTCGCTCAGGCAGGGACCCGCCCGCTTCGTCGCCTACTTCGACGAGACGTCCAACGGCTTCACGCCCGACGACGCGTTCGGCATGGCCACGGTCCAGGTCGGCTGGAGCGGAACGCCCGTCGACATCACGATAGGCGACGCCTCCGCGCTGCCCGTCATCGAGCTCGAGGGTGAGGGCGGCGTGCCGCTCTCGGCGGCGGCCATCGTCCGCACTGCCGTCAACGGCAAGCGCGTCACGCCTCGCGGTGTCTGGCGCAGGATCTACGCCAACAATGTCTCGCGCGCGGTGCTCTACCCCGGCGACTTCGTCTCCGACGAGTTCATCGGCGTGGACTCCTCGCTCGCTGAGATTGTCGAACTTGACGGCATCGAGGACTTCGCCCTGGTCGAGAGCGTCACCTACGAGGTGCTCAAGGGCAGCCGCCCGTACAGCATAACCAACCTCAACTCCTACGTCGTCTCCAACCAGGTGGTCGAGACGGGCAACGATAACCAGACGTTCACGCTCAACTACTCACTCCTGCGCGACGTAGCGTACGGCCTCGCCTACGCCGACCAGATCGACGGCTCCGCCACGCTCTCCTTCGCGATGCCGACGAACGGCATCTACACGAAGTTCTGGATCAAGGTGGGTACCAACGACGACAGCATGGCCGAATACGGCGGCGAGCGCGGCTTCCTGCTGCCGAACGCGACTCATGGCCGCGTCACGCTCCGCTTCGAGGACCTTGCCGCGAAATTCGGCATTCCCGCCTTGACCGAGGGCGACTGGCAGTTCACCGTCGCGATCGGTAACGACAAGTTCGGCAGGCCCGACGAGTCAGAGTACGCGGACGCCGCCAGGTTCCACGTCAACCAGGCCGCCGCCTTCGACGGCCTGATTGAAGTGGACGTGCGCCATCCGCTGTTCGTGCCCGGCGCCGCCAACCTCGTCGTCGCGGCCTACGAATCGCCCGACCTCGCCGAGCCTGCCGCCGTCGTGACGAACTCGACGACGATAGCGGGCCTGCGCAGGAACGCCGAATACTACGTGGCCGCCTGGTACGTCTCCGACAACGACGTCCGCCTCGGCACGCCGGCCTCGATGGTGCGCAGGCCGTGGGACACCTGGGGCTACGCCACCGAGCTTGGCAATGTCGAGCGCTGCTTCGCGCCGAGGGCGTTCAAGGCCGACGGCCGCACGGTGACCGTCTGGCTCCAGGACACCGACTGGAACGACAACGCCGCAGTCGACCGCGAGGAGACGTTCTTCGCCGAGGACGGCGACATGGGCGATGACCTCGCGGGGGTCTTCTTCACCGACTTCAACCTCGACGGCATCTACGACGGCTGGGAGATTGACGACGGCGACGACCCGACGTTCACCGACGGCGACGTGCCCGTCGAGGACGTGATGGCCTACGCCGAGGTCCCCGCCTGCCTCGTCACGGTCGTCAACGCCGCCGACCCGGAGGACCTGGGCACGGTCTACGCGATACTCGACATCCCGTCGGTCGCGCCCGTCGTGGGCGACAACGTCGCGGCGCAGACGCTCTACCAGCTCTACGCCACCTACGAGTACGGCGACAAGGTCGGCGTCGGCCGTAAGGCCTCGTTCGCGTCCGGCGACTGGCGCATCGTCGAGGTCGACGCCGCCGCGAAGGTCGTCCTGGTCCACGCGCAGGTCTACGAGAAGTTCGGGTTCGACGCCAAGACGTGCGTATTCGACGACGACGCCGTCAACACCAAGAAGATGACGAAGCTCGACAAGTACCTCGTCATTCGCTACCTCGAGGCAATCGGCGTCGTCGACCCGGAGATGGGCTCGGACGACACGCTCGAGGCGTGGGCCGTCACCAACAGGGCGTGGTACGCGTACACCCTCTCGGCCAGGAGCTGCGACCTCGACCTCGACGGCGTGAGGGACGGCTGGGAGCTCTACGTCATGTTCGGCCCGAACAGGCTCGGCAACGACGCGTTCTGGTTCGACTCCGCCAAGAGGGCGAGCCCGTGGGACTACGCCGACCGCACGAGCGACTTCGACGGCGACGGCCTGCCGCTCGTCTACGAGTACGATGACGGCAGCCTGCCGACCGACCCGTGGGCGGCCGACACCGACGGCGACGGCGTCTTTGACCGCTATGCCTTCTACTACCACCTCAAGGGCGACAACGCCGGCAAGGACCCCGACGGCGACGGCCTCTCCAACTACGCCGAGTACCTCATAAGCGAGGTTTTCCAGCTCGCCAGGCTCGACCCCGACGACCCGATGACCGACGGCTCGACGTTCGACTGCTACCGCAAGTTCGGGCAGCTCTACTTCGGCGAGGTGTTCACCGACCACGACCGCGTCGATGACGAATGGGAGGCGCAGTACGAGAAGGGCACCATCTACGGAATCGACTACGCGGCGCGCGGCATATACGACCCCGACTCCGACCTCGACGGCGACGGCTGGAGCAACTACGACGAGTTCCGCGCAGGCACGAGCCCCGCGGTCCAGATGAGCACCGGCATCGACGACTACACGCTCATCGAGCACCCGGTGCCCGTCGTCGAGATGGAAGTCGCATACAACGGCACCGCCGACATAGAGGGGCGGACGCTTAGGATCACGGCGTGGAACGAGGCGATGGATCCCGACGCGCTGTCGGCACCCGCCGCGACATGGACCGTCAAGACGCTCAACGAGAGCCAGGCCGACGACGCCGGAAGCGGCGACGGCGAAGACGGCAAGAAGGAGAAGGAGAAGTACATTGGCCGCATGCCCAAGGGCAGGAGGACGTACTTCCTCAGCGGCGGCGCCGTCAAGGAAGGGTCGTTCAAGCTCTACCTCAAGGACAAGAACTGGGTCGAGGGCGAGCTCGTCGACATCGACGGCGAAAACCGCTTCCAGGCGACCAAGCTCGGCGACGCCGACGGCGCCCTCTGGTTCTACAACGTCATCGACCAGAACGGCAAGCTCGTGACGCGCGGCGGAATCTTCGCGGACGCGCACGAAGTCGGCACCATCGACTACGAGTCTGGGCGCGTGACGATCGACTTCGACGACGAGGAGTTCACCAACGAGCTGTTCGTCGGCGACTCGTCCGAGGCCGCAGGCGAGAACGGCGGCGGCGCCGCCTACCACGGGCTGCATCCCGCCGACAGTTACGTGATGTTCTCCTGGTCGCCCGTCGGCAGCGTGCCCGTCAAGGGCCGCCACTTCCTCAGCGACACCGCTGCCGGGTTCCTGCGCAAGGGCCTGACGACGTTCGTCGTCGAGGCCGTGGCCTCCGGCGACGGCGGCGACGGCGGGGACGGCGCCGGTAGCGGCGGCGGCGAAGGCGACTCCTCGATGTCCGTCGGCTCGTTCCTCAAGGGCAGGGGCGCTGGCGTCTCCACGACTCCGCACCTGCAGGGCGTCGTCCGCCACGTCGACGTCGGCTGGTCTGGCGCGAAGTTCAGGGTCGAGCTGACCGACTTCAACCCTGTCTCGCCGCGCATCGACCTCACGAGCGGCGAGTCGGGCGCCGACCGCGCCGAAGTCATCCCGTTCGACGACGACCGCATCAACGCCGAGTCCAACAAGGTCCAGGAAGTCACGGCGCGGGGCTCGCTCGTCCGCGTGCGCGTCGTCCGCGCGGCCATCAACGGCTACCCGGTCGCGGCGACATGGGGTGAGGCGCTTGCAGACGTCGTCTACGACAAGACCATTTCCAGCGACGCCCTCGGCGCAAGGCTGTTCAGCGAGCTCGACTTCCTCGGCGAAGGCATGTTCGACGTCGACTGGACCGACTCGTTCACCAACAAGGTCGCGACCGCCGCAGGCGAGCCCTACGGAAGGACCGGCCCCGCCGGCAACATCAAGCAGGTCATCGGCTCGACGCGCGACGAGAGGGTGTACGAACCCATCACCAACATGGCATACATGGTCGTGATCGGCGACGGCGACGCCACCTGGGAGCGCGACACTTCGACGGAAGTGGTCCAGGCGCACGGGGCGATGATAGTCCGCCGCTTCGACCGCAGCCGCGCCAAGCCGGTCGCCGTGGCGGTGGACGGCATACAGTACTCGTCGCGTCCCACCTTCACCTGGCGCATGGACGGCGAGGAGGAGATTGTCAGGCGCTACGGCTCCAGCTACACGGCCTTCAGGCTTCAGGTCAAGGACCAGTCCAGAAACGTCGTCTACGACTCTGGTCTGCAGCGCGCGCCCGCCGCCGACGTCGACGGCAACTTCTCCTGGACGGCGCCGGTCTGCGCCGACGGCATGCTGGCCGGCGGACTCGCCTACGAAGCCGTGGGCGCCTACACGTGGCAGGTCTCGATGTACAACGCGATGTTCCGCACCGACTACTGGTCCGACCAGAACGGCGCATCGTCCTTCGCGACCGCCGTCAACGCGCAACAGGAGGTCAACGACCACGGCTACTCGTCCATCGCCGCCGCTGTCAAGTACGCGGGCCCGGAGATCGTCCTCTCCAGGAGCGCCAACGCGGCCACGACGAAGGGCAAGGTCGTCGTCCAGGCGTTTACCACGCCCGACTTCTCGGGCGAGCCGCTCGCGCAGGGCGTCGCGACCGACGGGGTCGACGCGCTCGCGGTCGCCACGGCGAATGCATGGCTCAAGGGCCTGCCCGCCATCGGCACCTACTACGTGCGCGCGTTCATCGATATGGACGGTGACGGAACCCTCTCCGACTGGGAGCCCTGGGGCTACTCGTCCGAGGAAGTGAACCTCGTCAACGACGGTACGCTCGTCAGGGCGCCGCTCGTGTCGGTCTGGATCGACGACAGCGACTCCGACGGCGACTGGGTGCCCGACGCCTACGAATACGCCGCCAGCGGCTGGGAAACCCCGTGGGAAGAGCTCATGGGCAACAAGAGGACTGCGGCGAGCAGGCCGACGACGGTGATGCCCGACGGCGGAATCGTCATGCCGATTGCCACCAACCGCCTCACGAGCGCGGGCATCTCGATGGGCCTGCCGGGCGCGTCCTTCACGGCGATGCAGAGCGCTGAGTTCGCCGCAGCCCTCCTCGGCCTCGACCTCTCCGACAGGACCACGCTCGAGGCCATCGCCGCCGTGACCAAGGGCAGGCTCGTGCCGAGCAGCGTCAAGGTCGTCTCCATCGCCCTTGAGCCCGACGGCTCCGCGGTGAACCTCACCGTCGGCGCCGACGTCGCCAGCGGCATCGCAGGGACGGTCGTCTCGCAGCTCTACCAGTTCTCCGGCAGCGACACCGCCAAGGTCGTCGTCAAGGTCCTGAGGAAGAGCTCGCTCGCCGACGCGAAGTGGACCAAGGCGTGCTCGGTGAAGATGACGCTGACGCCGAGCACCTACGGCACCGTCGTCGTGCCGATCGACAAGTCCAAGGTCGATCTCGCCAACGGCTTCTTCAAGGTTGAACTTGAGGAGGTTCAGTAGCGCGCATTTCATCGTAGCGGCGGGCCTCCGGGCCCGCATCAAGGGAAAGCAAATGAAAAAGGCAATCAGAAAAGTACTGGTGATTAACTCGGGGAGCTCGTCGCTCAAGTACCAGCTCTTCGACATGAAGACCGAGACGCGCCTCGCGAAGGGGCTCGTCGAGCGCATCGGCTGCGGCGGCCCGAAGGACCACGCCGCCGCCCTCGCAAAGGTAGTCGCCGACCTCGGCGACGCCGCGAAGGGCATCGACGCGATAGGCCACCGCATCCTGCACGGCGGCGAGGTCTTCAAGGACTCCGCCCCCATGAACAAGGCGAACATGGCGAAGGCGAAGAAGCTCGTCAAGTTCGGGCCACTCCACATGCCGGCCAATCTCGGCGGCGTTGAGGCGTGCGAGAAGATATTCAAGGGAGTTCCGAACGTCGGCGTCTTCGACACGGCGTTCCACATCGCGACGATGCCCGACTGCGCGGGAATGTACGCAATCGACCCGAAGTACTACAAGAAGATGGGAATCCGCAAGTACGGCTTCCACGGCACCTCGCACAAGTTCATCACGCAGGCCGCGGCGAAGTTCCTTAAAGTCCCGCTTGCGAAGGTGAATCTCGTCACTTGCCATCTCGGCAACGGCTCGTCTCTCGCCGCGATCAAGAACGGCGGAGTCGTCGACACGTCGATGGGTCTCACGCCTCTCGCCGGCATGGTGATGGGGACGCGCTGCGGCGACATCGACGCCGCTGCGGTTCTCTCCATCATGGAGGCCGAGAAGCTGACGCCCGCCCAAGCCGACACGCTACTCAACAAGAAGTCGGGGCTTCTCGCGCTTACCGGCTCGAGCGACTGCCGCGACATCTGCACGATGGCCGACAAGGGCAACAAGCAGGCCGAGCTCGCGCTTGAGATGCTCGCCTACCGCGTCGCGCTCTACATCGGCGCGTACAACACCGTCGTCGGCGGGGCTGACGCCATCATCATGACGGGCGGCATCGGCGAGAACTCGAAGGAGGTGCGCGAGAGGATCATCCGCCGCCTCGGAGCGCTCGGCGTCAAGCTCGACCCGAAGGCCAACCAGGTCCGCGGCGAAGTCAAGATCATCAGCGCGAAGGGCTCGAAGATCCCTGTCGTCGTCATCCCCACCAACGAGGAGCTCATGATCGCCCGCGATACTGTGAAAGTCCTGAGCTAACCAATCGCTATGAATGATATTAGCCACAAAGGATCACAAAGTTCACATAGAGGTGCGCCATGCGGCGCACGGGGTCTGGGGTATAACCCCAGCTCCAACACCCTTTGTGTTCTTTGTGGCTAAAACCGTAACTAAAGCCAAATCTAATTTATGAACGCAATCAAGAACATCATTGAAAAGGCCTCGAAGCTGAACGGAACGGTCGTCCTGCCCGAGGGCATGGACCCGCGCGTCATAACCGCCGCATGCGCTTGCGTAGACCGCAAGATCGCGACGCCCGTCGTCCTCGGCACTCCCGAGGAAATCGCCGCCGCAGAGCAGACGGCCAAGCTGAGCTTGGCCGAACGCGGCATCAAGACGATCGACTACACGCAAGGCGACGCGGAGCTCGAAGCTGCGTACCTCGAGGCGTGGAACGCCAAGGAGTCGAAGAAGCCCGCCGAGAAGCAGAAGATCATTGACCTCGCTGCGGCGCAGAAGACTCTTCGCACGAAGCGCATCTACTTCGGCGGCATGATGGTGAAGCTCGGCCGCGTCAACGGCCTTGTCGCCGGTTCCATCGCGTCGACTGGCGACATGCTTCGCGCGGCTTTCCACACGCTCGGCACCCAGAAGGGCGTCAAGACGGCGTCGAGCTGCTTTATCCTCGATCTCAAGACCCCGACGGCGTCGGGCGACGAAGTGCTCGCGTTCGGCGACTGCGCGGTTATTCCCGATCCGACGGCCGAGCAGCTCGTCGACATTGGCCTCGCCACGGCGCAGACGTACCGCGACCTCACCGGCAAGGAGCCGCGTGTTGCGTACCTCTCGTTCTCCACGAAGGGCTCCGCTGCGGGTCCGCTCGTCGAGAAGGTCCAGAAGGCCGTCGAGCTCGCGAAGCCCCGCTTCGAGGAAGCCGGCATCAAGATGGACGGCGAGTTGCAGTTCGACGCGGCGATCGTCCCAGCGACCGGCAGGCAGAAGAACCCGAACGGCGCCGTGCAGGGCGACGCGAACGTCTTCATCTTCCCCGACCTCAACGCAGGCAATATCGGCTACAAGATCGCGCAGAGGATTGGCGGCGCCGACGCCATCGGGCCGAACCTCCAGGGGCTTGCCAAGGCGATGAACGACCTCTCGCGCGGCTGCTCCGCCGAGGACATCGTTGGAACCATCTGTGTAACATTGCTGCAGTCAACAACTAAGTGAACATGTTTATTAGCCACAAAGAACACAAAGAGCACAAAGGGTGTTGGAGCTGGGGTTGCACCCCAGACCCCGTGCGCCGTATGGCGCACCTCTATGTGAACTTTGTGACCCTTTGTGGCTAAAACTAATGTGGCTAAAACCGTGTAAAACCTAAACGACCATGACTGACAACAAGATGATCGAGCGCGCGAAGCAAGTCTTCGCGGTGGAGATCGAGGGCCTTGAGAAGACCCGCGACTCCCTCGGCGCGTCTTTTGTCAAGGCGGTCCGGCTCATTCTCGACACCGTCTCGGACGGCGGCATCGTCGTCGTCACCGGCGTCGGCAAGAACCTGCACATCGCCGAGAAGATGAGCGCCATCTTCTCGTCGACTGGCACGCGCTCGATCGTCCTCAACCCCGTGCAGGCGATGCACGGCGACCTCGGCATGGTCTCCGCTAAGGACGTACTTGTCGCGCTCAGCTTCTCGGGCGAGTCGGCCGAGGTGAACAACCTGATACCCGCGATCCGCCGCCACGGGCTCAAGGTCATCTCGATGACCGGCCGCCCCGACTCGACGCTCGCGCAGATGAGCGACTTGCATCTCGAGATTCCGTGCGGCAAGGAGGCGTGTCCGTTCGGCATGGCGCCGACGAACTCGACGACGGCCACGATGGCGATGGGCGACGCGCTCGCGATGGTGATGATTGACGCGCAGAAGTTCCCGGTCGAGGACTATGCGATGAATCATCCGGCGGGAGCGATCGGCAGGGCGCTTGTCATGAAGGTGACGGACGTCATGCGCGCGGGCGAGCGGCTCGCGAAGGTCGGTCCGGAGGCGACGGTGCTTGATGCGCTGATGGCGATGACGAAGGCGCAGGGCGGCAGTGCCGTTGTCGCAGATGCGGACGGCAAGCTGCTTGGTATCTTCACCGACGGCGACTTCCGCCGGCTGATGAGTGAGAGGGTGCTTTCGCCTGCGGCGGGTGCTTCTGCGGCTTCGCACCCCTCTAGCGACTGCTTGCGCGGTTCGCTTCGCTCGGGGGATATGCTAGTGCCTTCGCGCGGCAAAGCCGCGCTAGTGCAAGGTGCTGACACCAAGCACCAAGCACCAAACACCAGCGAAGCGCAGGCACCAAGCACCATCTTAAAAGACCCTATCTCCCTCTACATGACAAAGACTCCGCTTTTCGTCCGCGACGACGTGTACGCGGCGGAGCTTCTCAAGATCTTCGAAAGGAAGCGCATCGACGACCTGCCGGTGTGCGACGCGTCCGGTCGGGTGGTCGGGCTCGTGGACATTCAGGACCTTCCCAAGATGAAGGTCCTCTGATACAGTAGGCACCTTAAGAAAGGAACGAGAAAATGAACAGGAAAATCGTGATGATGACGGCGACGGCCCTCGCGGCCGCAGTGGCGTTCGCGGCCCCCAGGTCCTCCAGGAAGGCCCCGGCCGCCGCCGGAGGCGACGACGCGCCCACAACCGGTAAGGAGGCGAAGATACTCATCGACCAGTTCCCGAAGCTCGGTCGCCAGTCCACGCTCGCGGCGCCGTCGCTCCAGGGCAGCTCCATCGTCGGCAAGTGCTACGCGAAGCCGAGGAGCTGGATCGTCCTTGAGACGAAGTACACGACTTTCGTGAAGTGGCAGGACCAGCTCACATTCACGTGGCACGTCCTCCTCGAGACGAAGAGCGCGCCGGAGAACAAGGGCAACAAGGAAGGCCTCGCGCCCTACTCCTATTTCACGACCGCTGTGACCTACCAGAACATCCCGCAGGGCTCGCAC
Organism: uncultured bacterium; assembly: GCA_902799385.1. GTDB lineage: Bacteria > Verrucomicrobiota > Kiritimatiellia > RFP12 > UBA1067 > UBA1067. The sequence continues at coordinate 32,106 of CADCAK010000004.1, forward strand.
GCGGCTTCCGTGTGCCTGCACCCCAGCTACCTTGAGCGCTTCGGCGAGGCCAAGGCCGTCGGCCTCGTCATTACCAACGCGAAGGGCGAGGTGCTGCAGGGCGACAGCGACGGCACGGTAGGACCCATCAAACCACACACGAAGTGGTGGGACGACCAGAAGATCATGAACGACCAGCAGGCCGACGGCAAGCCGACCATCGAGCGCCGTCAGGGCCTGACGGACCGCTCCAAGACGATCTGGGCGCTTGTCAACCCGAACGACTACGAGCAGGTTGCGCAGTAATTTAGTTAGGTAGTTGGGTAGTTAGGTAGTTCCAGCCACCAAACCACTTAACCACCAAACTACTAAACCACTAAACCACCAAACTACTAAACCAGGAATGGCTAAACGATACTTAACACTCGACATCGGCGCTTCCTCGGTGAAGCTGGCCGAGTACGAAGGCGGCAAGGGCGGGCTTACGCTCGTCAACTACGGCGTCGCCGCGCTTGCTGCGCCGCTTGACGCAGGCAACGCCGGTGCGCTCCTTTCGCCGGCGCTTCTTGAGATCGTCCGCGAGAAGGGCATCAGGCCGGGACCCGTCGCCGTCTCGATTTCGGGGCAGATGGTGTTCCCGCGCTTCGCGTCCATCGCCGCCGCCGGCGGCGCGGAGAGGTTCGACCAGATGGTCCGCTTCGAGATCGAGCAGAACATACCGTTCCCGATCGACGAGATGATCTGCGACCGCCAGATCCTCGGCGACAACGAGAACGGCGAGAAGAACGTGATGATCGTCGCCGCGAAGACCGACCAGGTCGAGGATATCGCCGCCGCCATACGCGGCGCCGGGTTCACGCCGGACATCGTCGACGTCGCCCCGATAGCCGTCACCAACGTGTTGCGCTACTCCGGCGCGGCCGACGTCGGGTGCTGCGTCGTCCTCGACATCGGCTCCAAGACGACCTCCCTCGTGATCGCCGACGGCGACAAGTTGTACAACCGCTCGATCCCTGTCGCGGGCAACACCGTCACCAAGGAGATAGCCTCCGCGCTTGGCTGCACTGCCGAGGAGGCCGAGGCGTACAAGCGCGAGAACGCGTACGTCGCGCTCGGCGGCGTGGTTGAAGACGAGGACGAGACGCGCGACCGCGTCTCAAAGGTGTGCCGCGCCGTGATGACGCGCCTGCACGCCGAGGTGTCGCGCTCAATTAACTTCTACCGCTCGCAGCAGGGCGGCAGCGTCCCCGTGAAGCTCTACATCACGGGCGGTACGGCGATTCTCCCGCAGCTCGACCGCTTCTTCGCGGAGAGCCTGCAGCTCGAAGTCGAGTACGTAAACCCGTTCGACGTCGTGGGCGTGGGCCCCAAGGTCGACGCGGCGGCCCTCGAAGCCGACGTGGCCGTCCTTCCGGCGACGGCGGGTCTCGCGGTCCATGCGGCCGGCCTCGCCGCGTTCTCAATCAACCTACTGCCGCCATCGCTCCTGAAGGAGCGCGCCGACGTCGCGAGGATTCCGTTCGTCGCCATCGGCTCCGCCGCGCTCGTCGCGGCCCTGGCGCTCGTGATGCTCTCGGCTCGCCGCGGCGCCGCCGAGGCCGAGGCCGAGAGCGCCGCCGTGTCGTCCGAGGTGTCGCGCCTCAGGTCTGCGGAGTCGAAGGTCAAGGAGGCCGCCGCCGTTGAGCGGCGCGAGACCGAGAGGGCCGATGCCTTCAGGCGGCTGTTCGACCGCCGCGCGTCCGCCGTCCGGAAGATCTCCGCCGTCCGCACCGCTCTCGGCAGCGAGATGTGGATAGAGAAGTGGGAGGGCGACCGCATAACGGTGCGCGGCTGGTCCGACGACCTGAAGACGCTCGTCTCCCGCACCAAGACCGGCGGCTCCACCGCCGCACAGATAATCGAGGCGCGGCTCAAGGGCTCGCCCGATGTGTCGTCCGTAAAGATCGAGTCGATGACTGACGTCGGCAAGGACGCCGCGCTCAAGCAGATCGTCATCGTCGTCAAGTTCGGGAAGGAAGAAGCGCGATGAACATGTCAAGGTACCAGATAACAATGCTCGCGACGGGCGGCGCTGCGCTCGTCGTCTCGGCTGCGCTCGGGGTTCTGGCGTTCAGCGCCTACTCGGCGAAGTCCGAGGCGGCTGAGGCGGCTGAAGGCGATTCCGCCGCCGTGCGTTCGCTGCTCGGCTCGGCCATAAGCCCCGACGCCGCCAGCGTCGCGGCCATCAACAAGAACCGCGACGCGCTCGCCGGATGGACGGAGGCCGCGATCTCCACGGCCTCCGCCGGCGACCGGAAGATCGACGCCGACGTCAACGAGGCCGCGCTCAAGCAGAAGCTCGTGGACGAGGCCCGCACGATGGCGGCCCTCCCGGGCGGCGTGGACGGCAGGATCATGAAGGACGTCTCCGCGTTCGGCTTCCCCGAGTTCGTGACCGGCGACAAGCTGCCGGAGAAGGACCAGCTCCCGCGCCTGCAGCGCCTTTGGGGCGATGTCTGCACACTTGTCGAGACGCTTTCGGACTGCGGTGTAGTCGAGATCGTCCGCATCGCGCCCGCCGTAGCGAAGCAGCCCGATCCGGCGGCCGAGGCGAAGGAATCCAGGGGGTCGCGTAACCGCAGGAGGAAGGACGCCGCCGAGGAGAAGCCCGCGTATACCGAGGAGAAGTACTCTATCGAGTTCCGCGCGAAGCCGGCGGCGCTCGTCAAGGTCGTCAACGCGCTTGCGACGTCCCAGCGCTTCGTCGTCCTGGACTCGATCGACTTCGCCCGCGAGGGGGACATGATTGGCAAGGCGCTCGGCGAGGGCGAGAAGAGGGGCGCGGACGAGAAGCAGTCCGCTAAGCCGAGGCGCAGGCGCCGCAGCGAGGCCGAGCAGGAGTTCGGCGAAGCGGCGGCGGCGGAAGATGCGGACAATGGCATCGTGAACGACCCCGCGAAGGAGGCACCGTTCCTCGTCAAGGCCACTGTCTCTACCTACGACTTCGGCTTCGCCGCGCAGGCGTCCGCCGGCGGGAACCAGGAAGCCATGCCCGACGAGGGCGAGGGCGCCAAGGCAAAGGAGGGTGAGGAATGATTTCCAGGAATTCCGGAGGCGGCTTCTTTGCCGCGCATTGGGACTGGGCCGTAGCTGCGGCCGGAGTTGTGGCGCTTGTCGCCGGCGCGGCGCTATTCGCGCTGTCGGGCGGTGGCGACCCCGAGGAGAACGCCGCCGACGTCGTGAACCGCCTTAAGTCGGCGAAGAGGTCCGACACGGGCGTGAAGCCCGTGGAGATGGCGCCTTACGAGCGCGCGCTCCAGTTCGCGGCCAAGCCGCTGCAGGTCGCCGGGGTGGACGACGTAGCTGGGAACTTCCTCGTCTCGGGGCCGCGCGTGTTCTGCAAGTTCTGCAAGAAGCCGATCAAGGCTGGCGAGAAGGACTGCAAGTTCTGCGGCAAGGCACAGCCGGAGCCGGAGAAGGTCGTCGCCGACGCGGACGGAGACGGGCTTCCCGACGACTGGGAGAAGAAGCACGGCCTCGACGTCGCGAAGAACGACGCGGACGCGGACCCGGACGGCGACGGCTTCACCAACGCCGAGGAGTACGCGGCCGGCACCGACCCGTCCGACCGCAACTCCCATCCCGACTACCTGGATTCGCTCAGGATCGTCTTGCCGGCGAAGGAGACGGTGCTCCCGTTCTACCTGCGCTCGTACATGAAGACTCCGAACGGCATGAAGCTCGAGTTCTTCGACCCGAAGCGCCGCAACGACTACGGGCAGAAGGGCTACCGCTACTACGTCCTCGTCGGCGAGGCTATCGGCGACACGGGTTTCGTCGCCAAGTCGTTCGAGCAGAAGGAGAAGAAGGCCAAGATCAAGGGCTCGAACGTGGAGCGCTCGGTCGACGTTTCCGCCGCGACGATCGTGCGCAAGTCGGACGGCAAGGAGCTCGCGCTCGCGCTTGACGAAAAGCGCAAGCCCGTGGACGTCCAGGCGACGCTCGAATTCAGCCGAGGCGAGACGAAGACCTTCGACGTGGTGCCCGGCAAAATGATCGATCTATGTGGAAGCAAGTACAAGGTCGTGGGGGTGGAAAGCATCGGGAAGGGGGCGAAAGTCTCCCTCGAAGATCCGCTTCTCGGGAAAATTCGTGTAATCGAAGCCCTTGAACAGTGAAACGAATTAGGATATAATACGCAATACAACTCATTAGGAGCAAGTTCGATATGAGGAACCTACGGAAATATGTCGCGTCAACGGCGGCCATCGCTTTCATTGTGCTCGGCCAGAGCATGAACGCCCAGGATGACCTTGATGACTTGTTGGCAGGTCTTGAGGGCGAAACCCCTCCGGCTGCCCCTGCCGCGCCTGCGCCCGCACCTGCGGTCGTTGAGCCTGCGCCTGCAGTCGAGGAGCCCGCGCCTGCGCCTGCAGTCGAAGAGCCCGCGCCTGCGGCCGAGGAGCCCGCGCCCGCAGTCGAGGAGCCCGCGCCTGTGCCTGCGGCCGAGGAGCCCGCGCCTGCGGCAGAGGAGCCCGCGCCCGCGCCCGCCGAGCCTGCACCCGCTGCGGCCGACGAGAAGGATCTCAACGACACGCTCAACCTTCTCGACGAGCTTTCCGCCGAGGAGCCTGTCTCCAACGACAAGAGCGACGAGGCACCTGTCGCGCCTGCGCCCGCGCCTGCGGCCGAACAGCCCGCGCCAGCAGTCGAAGAGCCCGCGCCCGCCGCCGAGCCCGCGCCCGCGCCCGCCGCAAGGTCTGGGGCGCTGCAGCAGCACAAGGACGGCCCGCTCATCGACGAGATACTGACGGTCGAGAAGCTGCGCCGCGAGGCGATGGACGTCCAGGCGATGCGCGAGATCCGCGAGGCTAAGGCGTCCATGGCGAGCGGCGAGTATGTCGAGGCGGTCCGCCACTACGGCATTGCGATCAAGCTCCTCAACGACAGCCCCAAGGCAATGGAGTACAAGTCCATGTGCACCGCCGGCATCGCCGAGGGCCTCTACATGGCCGCCCTCGAAGAGGAGCGCACGGGCCGTCGCGAACGCGCGGTGAAGTACATGCAGAAGGCCGTTGACCTGCGCCACCCGAAGGCCCGCCGCCAGCTCGAGGCGTGGAACAGCACCGAGGATCCCGACGCCCACAAGACGGATGTCTCCGAGATTTCGCACCGCCGCAACGATGCCGAGTACAAGACGATCCGCGAAGCGGAGCGCCGCCACCTCAAGCGCGCCCGCCACTTCCTCGCGCAGCGCGAGCTCGACCGCGCCCTCGACGAATGCGAGCTCGTCCTGCTCAAGGATCCGTACAACCAGGAGGCGCTGCGCCTTAGGGATTCCATCATGCGCAAGCGTGAGGTGATTCTCGCGCAGGAGCGCGAGACGGCGCGCAAGGGATGGATAACCGACGTTGACAAGTCGTGGCGGCCGCCCTACGCGGTCAACGCCTCCGCCCGCGAGGAGAAGAAGGGCGAGACGGTTCCGCGTGAAACCGGCCCCGGCGCGGAGACCACCATCGAGCAGCAGATCGTCCAGCGCATGAAGGCCATGCGCCTCCCGGCGATCTCGTTCAAGCCGCCGGCGACGATCATCGACGCCGTCGAGTACTTCCGCGGCGCATCCAAGGACTTCGACGACCCTGCGCGTCCCATCGAGCAGCGCGGCTTCAACTTCGTCCTCAAGACGCCCGAGGCCGTCCGCATGCAGCCCGTCGCGGCGGCCGGCGACGACGCCGACGACTTCTCCGACACCGGCTCCGCCGACGCGGCGGCCGGCGGGCCGCTCGGCGTGCCCGTGATCCCGATGATCACCGCGAGCGACATCACGTTCTACGACGCGCTGAAGCTCGTCTGCGAGTCCGTCGAGTACAAGTTCTCGGTGCAGGGCCCGATCGTCATGGTCATGCACAAGGACATGTCCACCGAAGAGCTAGTCACCCGCTCGTTCCCCGTGCTGTCGTCCTTCACCGAGAAGATGGGCAGCGCCAAGGAGGACATCACGACGATGCGCGCCAGCGGCGGCAGCGGGTTCGGCGGCGGTTCGCGCAAGAACGACGAAGGCGAGGAGAACGAGGAGAGGGACTGGAAGGAGTTCTTCTCGCTCCTGGGCGTCAAGTGGCCCGAGGGTAGCTCGATCTTCTACGTCAAGACGGTCGGCCGCCTCTTCGTCAAGAACACCCAGGACAACCTCGCCGAGTTCGAGAACGTCCTCGCCCAGCTCAACCAGCAGGTCACGCTCGTCGAGATTGAGACGAGGTTCATTGAGGTCTGCCAGGACGACCTGAGCTCGCTCGGCTTCGAGTGGATACTCAACAGCGACTACTCCATTGGCCTCAATAAGCACATTGCCAAGGCGCTCGGCGTGCGCGGCGGCGGTTGGGGCCTTAGGGGCGGCAACGCCGACAACGCCCACACCTACAGGACCTCGTCCACGTACGATTCGTCCGACACCCTAGGCACGTCCTCGTCCCGCGAGTACAGCACCGACACTCTTATCCAGAATGGCGGCACGCCCAGCACGGTGTCCTCGGACAGGAGGGTGTCGTCGCTCAGTTCGCTGTTCTCTGAGCAGGGTGGCAGCACCGTGTCGCGCTCCGACACGTACAGCCGCACGATGTACGACCGCTCCACCGGGGCGGACTGGATCAGCACCGGCGGTCGCCGCACCATCGGTGCCAACGCGATCCAGGGCGTAAGCGACTTCGGCGACGCCTCCAACATCAGCGGGGTTTATTCGACGGGGCAGCGCTACCTCTCGACGCTCAACAACCACATTTCCGGCCAGGGTAGCGCCTACAACGATCAGTTCGTGAAGCTCAACGCGTTCCTCGGCTCGGCGGACCTCTCGATGATCCTGCACATGCTCGCGCAGCGTAGCGACACCGACCTCCTCTCCGCGCCGAAGGTGCTTACGCGTCCCGGCGAGGAGGCAGTCATGAAGGTCGTCACGGAGTACATCTACCCGACCGACTACGACGTGCAGCTCCAGTCGAGCTCTTCGAGCGGCAGCAGCTACGGCGGTAGCCAGTCGGCGATTCTCGCCGTCGTCGAGCCCCAGAGCTTCACGATGCGCGAAGTGGGTGTCATCCTCCAAGTCACGCCGACGCTGACCGACGACGGCAACGTGGTGGACCTCGAGCTCAACACGCAGGTAGTGGACGAGCCGACGTGGAAGAACTACGGCATGAGGATTCCGTTCACCGGCAATGCGGCCAACACGTCCGACCTGTTCAGCAACATGGGCAGCCTGCTTGACTTCCTCGAGCGCCTGATGGCCAGCCCGTGGGCGTGGATCAAGGAGCCAGGCATCGAAGGCGACGTCGCGAGGCGCGCGATCGACTCCACCTTCAGCGCGATCGACAAGTCGTCGTCCACGATCACCTACTACGACGCGCCGATGGAGCAGCCGTTCTTCCACGTCCGCTCCGTTGACTCGAAGATCAGCGTGTATCCGGGCGCTACGATCGTCATGGGCGGTCTCATCACCGAGGCACGCAAGGCCATGGATGACAAGATCCCGTTCCTCGGCGACATACCGTTCATAGGGCGGCTCTTCCGCAGCCATTCCGAGCAGACGTCCAAGCGCAACCTCCTCATATTCGTCACTACGAGGATCGTCGACGGCCGCGGACGCGAGATGCACAACGACGCAATCGACAGCATCGCCGACCAGGATTCCGCGACGGCCGCGCCCGAACTGCCGGCGGACTGAGGCCGGTTTGCAACGACAGAGCATGAAACTCGCGTTGACAGGGGGGATTGCCTGCGGCAAGTCCCTCCTTTCCGTTTTCCTGAACGAACTCGGCGTCGAGACGCTCGACGCCGACGACGTCGTGCACGAGATACTTCCCGACCCCGAGGAACGTCGGCGCATCGCGGCAGAGGTCTTCGCCGATCCCGAAAAGCGCCGCGCCCTTGAAGCGAAGATTCACCCGTTGGTAAAAGAGAGGATTGACCAGTGGCTGGGAGAGGTGCTTTCGCCTGCGGCTAGTGCTTTCGCGGCTTCGCACCCCTCTAGCGACCGTTTGCGCGGCGCGCTTAGCTCGGGGGATATGCTAGTGCTTTCGCGCGGCAAAGCCGCGCTGGTGCAGGGTGTGGGTAAGCACCAGGCACCAGGCACCAGGTCGGCGCAGCCGACCGCAGGCACCAGCGCCGCAGGCGCGCAGGCACCAGCCGCAGGCGAAAGCACCTGCGCCGCAGGCGCGCAAGCACCAACTATCCGCATAGCGATAATCCCTCTTCTCTTCGAAGCCCACTGGGAGAAAAATTTTGATATAATATGTTGCGTCGCCTCTTCACGCGAGAGGCAAATCGAACGGATGACGGCGACGCGGGGGATGACACGTGCGGAGGCCGAGGCCAGGCTTGCGGCGCAGCTGTCGGTCGAGGAAAAGGCAAGGCGTTCGCACTACGTCATCCGGAACGACGGAACGGCCGACGAACTTCGCGCAGAGGCGCAAAAGCTTGTCGACTGGCTGAAGACTCATAACCACAAAACCACTTAACCACCAAACCACATAACCATTTATGGCAGAAGAACTAGACGTGTTCGCGGGCGCAGTCACCAATGGCGCCGCGCAGAAACCCCAGCAACCCCAGCCTCAGCAGCAGGGGGGCAGCATCGGCAACGGCCAGAAGAAGCGGTTCCACAGCCGCGGAGGGAAGGGCTTCGCCCGCAGCGCCAAGCAGAACAACTCCCCGATTCGCGGCGCGAACGGCGCGGAAAGCGTAAACCCGCTTCTCAACGCGCCGCTTCCCACCGAGCAGCGCCCGCTCGAACCCGAGACGCCCGCGAACCCGAACCGCAACCCCGATCTCCCCGAGTACCGCCTCGCCGACATCCAGACCTGGGCCGCGCCCGTCATAGTCGAGCGCATGATGCCCGGCGCCGACCCCGAGGAGCTCGGCACCTACCGCAAGCACGAGCTCATCTTCGCGGCGATACGCAGGTACCTCGCGAACGGCGGCGCCGTGCTCGCCTCGGGCTGCCTTGAAATCGTCCGCGAGGGGCACGGCTTCCTCCGCTCGGCGAAGAACAACTTCCTCGCCTGCCCGGAGGACGTCTTCGTAACGCAGCAGCAGATACGCCGCCACGCGCTCAGGACGGGCGACATCGTGGAGGGCCCGATCCGCGACCCGCGCGACCGCGACCGCTTCTTCTGCCTCGGCAACGTCGCGATCGTCAACGGCAAGGAGCCGTCCGTCGCCGCGCGCGTGATCCACTTCGAGAACCTCACCGCCACGTTCCCGACGAGGCGCATCATCCTCGAGACCGACCCCAAGGAGTTCTCGACTCGCGTCGTAGACCTCTTCACGCCGATCGGCTTTGGCCAGCGCGGGCTCATCATCGCGCCGCCGCGCGTCGGCAAGACGGTCCTACTTCAGAAGATGGCCAACGCCATATCGAAGAACTACCCGGAGGCGATGCTCATAATCCTCCTCATCGACGAGCGTCCCGAGGAAGTGACGGACATGCAGCGCAACACGAAGGCGATGGTGCTTTCGTCGACGTTCGACGAGGAGCCGCAGCACCACGTGAACGTCACCGAGATGGTGCTCGAGATGTCGAAGCGCCAGGTCGAGAACGGCCGCGACGTCATAATACTCATGGACTCCCTCACGCGCATGGCGCGCGCCTACAACACCGTCCAGCCGCACTCCGGCAAGATACTGACGGGCGGCGTGGACGCGCTTGCGATGCACAGGCCGAAGCGCTTCTTCGGCGCGGCGCGCAACATCGAGGGCGGCGGCTCGCTCACCATCATCGCCACCGGCCTCGTCGACACCGGCTCCAGGATGGACGAGGTGATCTTCGAGGAGTTTAAGGGCACGGGCAACATGGAGATCGTCCTCGACCGCAGCCTTGCCGACAAGCGCATCTATCCCGCGATCGACATCGACAAGTCGGGGACGCGCAAGGAGGACCTGCTGCTCGACCCGATGGAGCTCGAGAAGACGTGGGGCATGCGCCGCATCCTCTCCGACGCGGGCCCCGAGAGCGCGATGAAGTCGGTGCTAAATTCGCTGAAGAAGACCCAGTCCAACCCGGAGTTCCTTCTCGCCCTCGACTTGAAGAACCTGGAGCGCTGAAATCCCCAACGGAAAGGCGGTTCACCATGAAGAAGGCCATAGCTCCCGTCGTTATGCTGCTTGCGACGTTGCCGGCGCTTGCGTCGGCCCGGCGCGTAGACTACGCCGGCTACCGGATCGGCGATTCCGGCGTGCTTGACGACCAGACCCGCATTTCCGGCCTGCCCGCGCTGGTCGAGGAATCGGGCCGCCCCGAGCAGACTGCGGTTGAGCTTGCGGCCGAGGTTGTAGTTGGCCAGAGGCCCGTCCGGTGGTGGGCGTACAGCAGCGCGAGCAACGTCCCGGCGTCGCAGACCGACCCCAATCCCCATACGCAGTACAACGACGTCGTGGAGCTCGCCGCCGGTGTCTATTCGCTGACGTGGACCTACGGCACGGCCGGCTATTCGCCTGCGTTTGCCGTCGTCGACTACGACTACATAACGTACAGCCTCTCCTACAACGCGAACGGCGGCAGCGGGCCCCTTCCCCCGACCGAGACGCGCATCGTCTACACGAACTCGGTTGAAATAGCGGCCGGCGGGCTGTCGCGCACTGGCTACGCCTGGAGCGGCTGGACGAACAGCCTGTCGACAACCGTTTGGACGGGCGGCGAGACCGTTTCGGGCGGCGAGCTGGGGCTCAACTCGGTTGTCGACGGCTCCAACGTCGTCCTCCGCGCCAAGTGGACGCCGAACGTCTACACTGTGAGATTCCTGAAGAACACGTGGGACGACGTGGTCGGCGACACGCCCTCCATGTCGCTGACGTACGACGTGCCCGCCAACTTGACTTCCAATGCGTTTGTCCGCACGGGATACAGGTTCTCGGGATGGGCGACGGAAGAGGGCGGGGACCGGGTCTACAGGGACGGCGCCCAGGTCGTCAACCTGTCCGCGGTCAACATGGACACGGTCAGCCTCTACGCAGTATGGGCGGCGAAGACGTTCTCGGTGAAGTACCATAGGAACGACGGCTCCGGCCAGACGAGGACTCAGGGGAACCAGTCATTCGACACCCCCGTGGAGATCGTCTCGGAATCCCCCCGCGTCGATTCCGGCTATGAATTCGCCGGATGGGCGACGTCTCCCGACGGCGTGGTGGAATACGAGGCGGGCAGCAAGTACCAGATCGACCCCGGCGACGCGGACGTCGTCCATCTATACGCCGTATGGTCGCCCGTCGAGTACACCGTGAGGTTTGACGCGAACGGCGGCGAGGGGACGATGGCCGACGCGGTCGTGAGGTACGACGAAGTCTACACGGTCCCCGGCTGCGGCTTCTCTAAGGCCGGAGTCGATTTCCTCGGCTGGGCGACGAACGTCGCCGCAGGCGTGGCGTTCGTCGGCGGGGAGGCCGTCTCCAACCTCGCGGCAAAGGCGGGCGCCGTCGTCACATTCTACGCCGTGTGGACGGAGACGCGGTACGTCGCGTTCTACGGCAACGGCGCGGACAACCCGGATGCAATGCTGGGCGATGCGATGACATTCGAGGGCCTCGAGACAAAGACGCTCGTGCCGAACAGGTTCGAGAGGACGGGCTACTCCTTCTCCGGTTGGGCGGTCGGCGAGGCGGCGGCTGCCGCGCGGGAAGTCGCCTACACCAACTGTGAGGACGTCGTCAGCGCGGACCTGTGGGGGGCGACGGGCGAGACGAACGTCTTCTGGGCGGTCTGGCTGGCGAACGGGTATGCCGTGGCCTTTGACCCCGGCGGCGGCGCCGTCTCGCCGGCTTCAAAGGATGTCGTCTACGACGAGGCGTATGGCGACCTTCCGCAGCCGGTGCGGACGGGGTACGGGTTCGGCGGCTGGTACGACGATGCGTCCGGTGGGTCGAGGGTGACTTCGGCAAGCGTCGTGAAGACGGCGGGCGACCACACGCTCTACGCGCGCTGGACCGCCAACAGCTACGTGGTTTCGTTCGATCCGCATGGCGGGACGGTCTCGCCAGCGTCCAACGTGGTGGCCTATGCCTCGGCCTACGGCGACCTGCCGACGCCCGAGAGGTGGGGCTTCAAGTTCGTCGGCTGGTACGATGCCGCGTCCGACGGCTCGCCGGTGACGGCGGACACCGCTGTCGCGACGCCTGCCGACCACACGCTCCACGCCAGGTGGGCCGCGTTGAGATATGTGGCGTTTGAAGGCAACGGGGCCGAGAGCGCCGACGCGATGGCCGGGGACACGATGACTTTCGAGGGCGTCGAGACGAAGGCCCTCGTCGCCAGCAAGTTCGTGAAGACGGGCTTCACTTTCGCGGGGTGGGCGACGAACGAGGCCGCCGCCGCCGCGCTGGACGTCGCCTACGCCGACCGCGCGAACGTCGTCAGCACCAACCTGTGGGAGTCGCCCGGCGGAACGAACTTCCTCTACGCGGCCTGGCGGACGAACGCGTACACCGTGGTGTTCAAGAGGAACGGCGGCACGCTCACGCGCGACGACATGGAAGACCAGGTCTTCCTCTATGGCCAGGAGCAGGAGCTGTCGGAGCTCAATTTCGTCTCGGACCTGGAGTTCAGAGGATGGGCGACCAGCGAGACAGGCGACGTCGTGTTTGGCGACATGGCGACGGTGTCCAACCTGACCGCCGAAGCCGACGGCGTGGTGGTTCTCTACGCGGTATGGGACAACGGCGGCCTTTCCAAGGCGATGCACTGCGGCAACCTTGCCTGGAAGACGCTCGAGAACGGCACCGACTGGCAAGTCGCCTACGGCGAGGGCGAGGGATGCGATCCCAGCGGGTCAGCCGTCTCCAACATGGTGTTCTGGACCTCCAACGAGGCATACCTAAAGTCTAAGGACCTTTCGTTTAAGCCGGCGACGTCGGGAGGCATGCTGTCGTTCTGGTACAAGACGTCTTCCAACGACAGGTGGAACTACCTCACTTTCAATGGCGAGGGAATCGCCTCGAGCACGACGTGGAGGCAGTACGGCCCCGTCTACGTGGACGGCGTTGTCGGCGCCAGGATATCCTACAGGGCCGACCAAAGCTACGGCGAAGACGCCTATACCGTCTGGATCGACCAGGTGAAGTGGGAGCCGGACGGCGTGGAGTCGCCCGAGGACTTCGAGGCGATAGAGCTGCTGCCGCGCAATGCCATCGTCAACGGGGAGGAGGCTGGCAATGCGTTCTTTGCCGCCACGGGAACGCGCGTGGACCGGGGTCATGCAGCCCCGCGCGTCTGCTGCACGGCCGAGGCCATGCCGCTCGAGGGGATCGTGTTCGACGGCTGGCGGCTGACGGCGGGCGGGGAGTCCTGTGCCACGAACGGCAACCCGCTTTTCATCGACGGCAGGTACGCATGCTTCACGAACGAGAGCGTTTCGACCTGCGATGTCCGCGCCGTGTTCAAGTGGATCGAGTACCGCATCCGCTACGATGCAAACGGCGGCCACGGAACGGTTGCGCCCGATTCGTCTAGCTACTTCTACACCAACGAAGTCGCGCTTGCGTACGCGAGCCCGTCGCCCGGCTACAGCCTCGCCGGCTGGAGCACGAACGCGACCGGAAGGGCCGCGTTCATGCCGGGGCAGGTCGTGACGGGGGCCGACCTCGGCGCGACGGCGGACGGGGTCGTGACGCTCTACGCGGAATGGACGCAGAACGTGTACACCGTCACGTTCCGCTACAGGGACGGCAGCGGCGCACTCGTCGGCGCGGCCCAGTCCGTCCTCGGCACGGAGAGCGCGCTGCCGCCCGATCCGTCCGAGTACGATTCGTGGGCTGACCACGGGTTCATCGGCTGGGACGTGGACTATTCAAGCGTCGTCGGCGACATGATGGTGACCGCGCAGTACGAGCAATGCGAGGCCTGCACGGTCAGGTTTGAGCCGGGCGACGGCGCAGTCGGCTCGATGGGGGACATGGACTGCCTCGTCGGCGTCGAGCAGTGCCTTGCGTCCAACGCCTTCACGAAGGTCGGCTACGTCTTTGACGGCTGGGCGGTCGAGCCCAGCGGCGACGTGGCGTATGCCGACGGCGCGTCCGCTAGGTTCAATGCGGACGCCACGCTCTACGCCGTATGGTCGCCGATCCGGTATTCAATCGCCTTCGACGCGAATGGCGGCGAATGGCAGACCGACCCGTTTGAAGCGGAGTGCGTCTACGACGAACCGGTTTCGTTGCCGACTGGCATATTTGCCCGCGCCGGCCACGTGATGGCCGGATGGGTCTGCGGCGGGATGAACTACGCCTGCGGCGCGGTCGTGTCAAACCTGGCGGCGACGGTCGGCGCCGTCGTCGTGATGGCGGCCAGGTGGAGCTCCGTCGCGGATCTGCCCGTTGCGGTGTCCGGCCTTGTCTACGACGGCTCTGCGAAGACCGGCGTCGTTGCGAGTGCGGGTTGCCTGCTTGCCGGCCACGTGGCGACGGGCGCCGGTTCGTACACCGCGACGGCGACTCTGGAGGAAGGGCGCGTCTGGCCCGACGGCACGGCCGGCGCGCGAACGGTAGCGTGGTCGATTGCCAAGGCGACGTACGACATGGGCGGGGTGGCGTTTGCGGACAGGACCTTCGAGGCCGACGGCACGCCGAAGTCGCTCGCCGTCTCGGGAACGCTTCCTGCCGGAGTGACGGTGTCCTATTCCGGCAACGGCATGACCGAGCCTGGGACATACAGGGTGACGGCGAGATTCTCGGGCGACGCGGCAAACTACGAGCCGATTCCCGACAAGGAGGCGACGTTGACAATAACCAGGAAGTCCGAGCCCGCTCCGCCCGACCCGGGCCCCGATCCCGTCGATCCCGAGCCGGATCCGGAAGGTGTGCCCGAGCTTCATCCGAGCGGCATCGCCGCGCTGGGCGCCTTCACGGCCGAGAAGGCGGCGACCTACAACGGCTGGCTGAAGGACGGCGACGGGAGGATTGTCGCGCTGTTGATCGTCAAGACCACGGCGGCGAAGGCGGGAAGGGCGACGAAGTCCACGATTTCCGTGACGCCCGTGGACGGAAAGAAGTACACGAGGAAGACGACGTTCTTTCCCGGTGGGAACCCGACCGACGAATACGGCCTTGTCTACGGCGCGCGCGGGCTTCTCGGCACGTTCGGCGGCTATTTTGCCGAGGCCGCAGTCGATGTCTACAAGTCCAAGGTCGCCGAGGTGAAGTCGCTTGCCGCGGACATTCCCGCTGCGACGCATACCTTCGCCGTGGACACTGGGAACGGGACTGCGGTATTCTCGGCCGTCGTCGCGAACACCGGGAAGACGAAGGTGCAGGGATTCCTCGAGGACGGCGCAAGGATATCGGTCTCCGCCACAGGCGCGCTCGGGGAAGGCCACTTTGCCGTTCCGATAGTCTCGCCGAAGGCGGCGGCGAGGTGCGGCTTTGTCCTCTGGCTGCCGCTTGACGGCGGTTCGCCGACGCTCGCGAACTTCTACGACGCGACCTGGACGGCGTCGTCGTCGGGCGGGTCCTACGCCATGTCCGACGGCGAGCACATCTTCGACTTCGATGAGCCGGACTTCCGCGACTATCTCGCTTCGGTGGACGGCTTTGACGTAGCGCCGGTCGGCGCGGTTTTCGCCGTCAGGCTCGGCAAGTGGGACGCCGGCAGGACGGTCGGCCGGCTCAAGGCGGTCGACGGCGTGCCGACGGTCACGGGGACGGCGACCCCTTTGAACCTGGGCGCGCTCAAGCTGTCGTACACGGCGAAGTCCGGGCTCGTGAAGGGTTCGTTCAAGCTGTACTACATGGACGGCAGGCGGCTCAAGTACGACACCGTGACGGTCACGGGCGTCGTGGTGGACGGCAGGCTCTTCGGAAGCGGTACGATAAAGAAGCTCGGCTCCTTTGCCGTGTCTGCGCAATGAGCGACATCGTAATAAGGAACGCAAGGGTCCACAACCTGCGCGGGATCGACGTGACGATTCCACGCGATTCGCTGACGGTCGTGACTGGGCTATCGGGCTCCGGCAAGTCGTCGCTTGCGTTCGACACGCTGTACGCCGAGGGGCAGCGCCGCTACGTCGAGTCGCTTTCGGCCTATGCGCGGCAGTTCCTCGACAGGATGCAGAAGCCCGATGTCGAGAAGATCGAGGGGCTTTCGCCCGCGATATCAATAGAGCAGCGCACCACGAGCGGCAACCCGCGCTCTATTGTGGCGACCGTCACCGAGATACACGACTACCTTCGAATCCTCTACGGGGCCATTGCGGTTCCACACTGCCCGAAGTGCGGCAGGCCGGTCACGCGCCAGTCGGCCGAGCAGATCGTGGAGGCGATTCTTGCCGCAGCTTCGCCTGTGGCGGGTGCTTTCGCGGCTTCGCACCCCTCTAGCGACCGCTTGCGCGGCTCGCTTCGCTCGGGGGATACGCTAGTGCCTTCGCGCGGCAAAGCCGCGCTGGTGCAGAGTGCGGGTAAGCATCAGGCTCCAAGCACCAGGTCGGCGGAGCCGACCGCAGGCACCAGCGCCATAGGCGCGCAGGCCCTAGTCGAAGGCGCAAGCACCCGCATCATCATCTACGCGCCTTTGGTGAAAGGCAAGAAGGGCCGCCACGAAGAGCCGCTTGCGCTGGCGAAGCGCAACGGCTTCGCCCGCGTGCGCATCGACGGAACGGTCTATCCCGTGGACGAGCTTCCCGAACTTGACAGGAAGAAGGCCCACGACATCGACGTCGTGATCGACCGCCTCGTCGTCCCCGCCGAGCCCGACACCGCGTTCAGGACGCGCCTCACCGACTCGGTTGAGCTCGCGCTCAGGACCGGCGGGGGGATAATGGAAGTGGAGTCGCCGGGCGAGAGCCGCGCGACGTGCGGCGCGACGACATATTCCGAGCTCAACGCCTGCGTCGGATGCGGCATTTCCTTCGAAGAGCTTAAGCCCCGCTCGTTTTCGTTCAACTCGCCGTTCGGCGCATGTCCCAGGTGCGCGGGGCTCGGGCAGCTCTACTACTTCGACGAAGACCTCGTCGTGCCAGACAAGTCGCTTCCGCTCGAGGAGGCGATACATCCTTGGCGGCGCATGGGGCAGATGAACATCCTCTACCACAGGGAGCTACTTGCGCACATCGCGAAGCAGTACAAGGTGAAGCTCTCTACGCCCTACGAGAAGCTACCGGCGAAGTTCCGCCACGGGCTCATGCACGGCTTCAAGGACGACCTCGTCCTTCCGTGGCGGCGCGTGGACCGTCCGTTCGAGGGAGTCCTTGCGTCGCTTCAGCGCCGCTTGGACGAGGCGGAGGACGACGAGATGCGCGCGAAGTTCGAGGCGTACCAGAGTTTCCGTACCTGTCCCGACTGCGACGGTTCGCGCCTGAGGCCCGAGTCGCGCGCGGCGACCGTCGCGGGGAAGTCTATCGTCGAGGTCATGGCGATGCCCGTCACCGAGGCATTGGAGTTTTTCAAGGAGTTTGCGGTAGGGGCGTCGCGGCCATCCGCAAAGCTTGCCGGGCTCAAGGACGTAATAGCCGAGATCGTGCGGCGGCTCCAGTTCCTTCTTGACGTCGGGCTCGACTACTTGACGCTCGACCGCGCAGCGTCCACTCTTTCCGGCGGCGAGATGCAGCGAATCCGCCTCGCTACGCAGATCGGCTCTGGGCTCACTGGCGTCCTCTACGTCCTCGACGAGCCGACGATCGGCCTGCACCCGCGCGACAACGAACGGCTCATCTCCACGCTGAAGGGGCTTCGCGACAGGGGCAACACCGTCGTCGTCGTCGAGCATGACGAAGAGATGATGAGAAACGCCGACTACATCGTCGACCTCGGCCCCGGCGCGGGACGCGAGGGCGGCAAGGTAATGTACCAGGGCGACTTCGGGGGGCTGCTCAAGTCGAAGTCGCTGACGGCAGATTATCTGACGGGGAGAAAGAGGATGGTGCCTTCGCCTTCGGCGGGTGCTTCCGCGGCTTCGCATCCCTCTAGCGACCGCTTGCGCGGCTCGCTTCGCTCGGGGGATATGCTAGTGCCTTCGCGCGAAAAAGCCGCGCTGGTGCAGGGTGCGGATAAGCACCAGGCACCAAGCACCAAGCACCAGCGAAGCGCAAGCACCAGGTTGGCGGAGCCGACCGCAGGCACCCATTACCTAACCATCTCCGGCTGTACCGAGCACAACCTCAAGAATGTCACGGTGCGCTTCCCCGTCGGCGCGTTCACGGTCGTGACAGGCGTGTCGGGTTCGGGCAAGTCCACGCTCGTCGACGAGACGCTCAAGCGGGCACTTTTCCAGAAGTTCTACCGCACGAAGGACGCCCCCGGCAAGTTCAGGAAGCTCGCCGGCTGGGAGAACTTCGACAAGATCGTCGAGATCGACCAGTCGCCCATCGGCCGCACGCCGCGCTCTAACCCGGCGACGTACGTCGGCTTCTTTTCCGAGATACGCGAGCTTTTCGCGAAGACCGAGTCGGCGCGCGCGCGCGGCTACACGGCGGGGCGCTTCTCCTTCAACGTGAAGGGCGGGCGCTGCGAGACGTGCGGTGGCGACGGATTGCAGAAACTCGAGATGAGCTTTCTTCCCGACGTCTATGTCACGTGTGAGCAGTGCGGCGGCAAGCGCTTCAACGCCGAGACTCTCGAAGTCACCTACGGCGGCAGGAACATCGCCGATGTCCTCGAGATGACCGTTGCCGAGGCGTGCGAGTTCTTCGCGAAGGTGCCGTCGCTCGCCCGCAGGCTCAAGACGCTTGCCGATGTCGGGCTCGGCTACATCGCGCTCGGCCAGTCGGCGACGACACTCTCCGGCGGCGAGGCGCAGCGCATCAAGCTCGCCACCGAGCTTTCCCGCCGCTCGACGGGGCGCACACTCTATCTCCTCGACGAGCCGACGACGGGGCTGCACTTCGACGACGTCTCGAAGCTAATGAAGATACTCCTGGGGCTGCGCGATCAGGGGAACACGATCATCGTCATCGAGCACAACGTGGACGTGATCCGCAGCGCCGACTGGGTGGTGGACCTGGGTCCGGGCGGCGGCGACGCCGGCGGCACGCTCGTCTGCGAGGGGCCGGTCGACGCCGTCAGGGCGTGCAAGGCGTCTTTTACCGGTCGCTTCCTCTGACATTTGCATGCAATAGTCTTTGATTCCCGCGTTGAAAAATGGTATTATATCTCTCCACGATACAGGGAAGGGCTCATGAAGGCAAATAAAATACTTTTGCTCTCATCGTTGGCGTTCGCGGTCAATGCGTTCGCCGCGCCGGTTTCTGTCGACACGGCGCGGCTTGCCGCAGGCTCGTGGGCTCTCTCCGACGCCGCGCTCGGCGTACCGCACGGCTCGTCTGCCGGCGAAGCGGTCGCGTACGGCGTGGACGGCACGAACGGCTTTTACGCCGTGTCCCTCGAAGGCGGCGGCACGCTGTTCCTCGCGGCGGACGACGAGATAGACCCGATCCTCGCCTTCACCGCATCCTCGTCGCCGAACCTTTCGGCCGGCAGCCCGCTCCTGAACCTTCTCGTCCGCGACGTCCGCGCGCGGCGCGGCAGGCTCGCGGCGGAGGCTGAAGACGAGGCCCAGCAGGCGTCGTCCGCGACGCCGTCCGGGCGGCGGCTCTCCGCGACGGCAGGTCCCGCGTCCGCCGCCCCAGCCGACGTACTGACGGCTTCCGCCGCGAGGGCGCGGAAGCTCTGGTCGGCGTTCGCCCCGTCGCAGGCGTCCGACGGCCGCGTCAGGCTTGGCGCGACGGCGACCCCGCGTTCCACGCTTGCAAGCTACGAAATCCGCGTTGCGCCAATCCTCACGACGCAGTGGAGTCAGACGGACGCTGGCGGCAAGATATGCTACAACTACTACACGCCCTACAACTATCCGTGCGGGTGCGTCGCCACCGCCGCAGGGCAGATCCTCAACAGGTGGAAGTACCCGACCGGGGATCTTGAGCAGTTCTCCAACGCCTGCACGGTCAACGGCGGGACCATGACCCTCACCTCCACCGGTTCGCCGCGCGTCTACGACTGGGACGCCATGGTTGACACTCCGTCTGGGGCGACGAGCGAGGCGAGCCGCGCGGCGATAGGCGCGCTCCTTTCCGACCTCGGCATCTCGTTTGGCGCGGGCTATACGTACGAGGGCACGAGCGCCTACGAGTTCAACGTGCCCGAGCCGCTTCACTCCAAGTTCAACTACGCGAGCGCATACACCTACACGGTCAACGGCACCGGCAGCAAGAAGTCGGCTCTCCATACCGCCCCCGTTCGCCAGAGGGCCATCCTCGCCAACCTCGACGCCAAGCGTCCCGTCGAGCTCTACATCCTGTCCGATGCCGTCGGCGGGCACGCCGTCGTGGCGGACGGCTACGGGTTCGTGACGATCGGCGGCGAAGACGTCGAGTTCACCCACATCAACATGGGCTGGGCGGGGACGGACGACATGTGGTACAACCTTCCCGTCATAGTCACGCAGGAATCCGGCTCGACTGCCGGCCAGACCGGCGGCTATTCGTTCGACTACCTCATGGGCGTGACGTTCAACATCCATCCGACGGAGACGGGTGACATCCTGTCGGGGCGCGTCACCGACGACGGCGACCCCGTTGAGGGCGCGACGGTCACGGTGTACGCGTCCGGCGGGTTTGTGGAGCCGCTGGCGACGACGACGACGGACGAGTACGGCATCTACAGCTTCACGCTTGAGGGCGGCGTCACGTACAACGTCATGGCGGTATCGGCGGACGGCAAGAAGAGCGGCACGCTGGAGGACGCATTGCTCCTGAAGACTACCGTTTCCGACACCACGACCTACACGACGCACAGCGACTCCGACATCGGCAACTCGTGGGGCAACGACATTGACATCGTCGTGCCCCACGTAAGGAT
Organism: uncultured bacterium; assembly: GCA_902799385.1. Classification (GTDB taxonomy): domain Bacteria; phylum Verrucomicrobiota; class Kiritimatiellia; order RFP12; family UBA1067; genus UBA1067. The sequence continues at coordinate 52,878 of CADCAK010000004.1, forward strand.
CGTCGGCGGTAACGTCTACCCGAACCTGAACTCGGCCCTTGCGGACGCGGCGACAATGGACGATCCCATCGTCGAGATATTCGGCCCCACCCGCCTCAAGCAGCCCGTCACGATAACGACGAACATCACCATCCGGACCGTTCCCGACTTCAGCGCGGACTTCGAGGACGTCCTTCCCACGCTTGACGAATGCGAGGTGTTCGTTCCCGATACGGCGGTCACGTCCGACGGCTGGGCGCTGCAGATCGCCGACGCCTCCCGCGTGGCGTTCTCCAACATCGTGGTCCGCGTCGCGTCGGGGCGCAGGCCGCATCTCGACGTCATTGCCGCCGGCAAGGCCGCGTTTTCCGGCCGCATCGACATCGGCAGGGTCGTGACGCGCACCGGCGATGCCATCGTGCTGGCCGGCACGCTGGAGTCCACTGGCGCCGGCCTGCTCGTCGCCTGCGACTGCGGCGGCGGAATTGGCAGCCCGTTCGGCATCTACGAGTGCGCGGACGATGTCGCCGGCGCGTATGCCGGGCTCATAGGCAATGCGCTCGACGGCACCCTTTCAGGGCAGGTCGGCCCCGACGGTCTCCTCGTGTGGGACGACATTCCAATCGACCCTTCCGTCGCCGTGGCCAAGGCGACCGACCCCCTCGGCGCGACGAGGTACTACCGCTCGATGGATCTTCTCTTCGCGGACTGCGCTAGCGGCGCGGACGTCGTGGTGCTGCGGGACTGCCCGTTTGAGATGTTCACCAACACGGTCACGATCGCTAGGGACGTGTCCATCGCGGGCGAGGGCACGGTTGCCCCGGTCGTGTCGATGTCCATGGGCGCGTCGTTCTCCGTAAAGGACGGGGCGCGGCTCGCCCTCGAGAACGTCGCGCTCACGCGCGACACCGACGGGAGCGTCAGGTCTTCCAAGAAAAGCCTGATTGCCGTTGTGGGCGGCGGGAGCCTCGAGCTCGGCCCGGGCGCGACGATATACGGTCTCCAGCTTTCCGGAACCGCTAGCGCGGTCGCCGTCTCGTCCGGCACCGTCGCGATGCGCGAGGGCTCCTCCATCTCGAACTGCGTCGCGACGAGCAGCGCTACGCAGTGCGGCGCCGCGATTTCGCTCCAGTCCGCCGAAAGCTCGCTCGAAATGACAGGCGGCCTTGTGAGCGGCTGCATCGCCGGGAAGGAGGCCGGCGGGATATCAGCCGGCTCGAAGGCGTCGATATGCTTGTCCGGCACGGCGTCGGTCTGCGGCAACAAGCTTTATACAGACAGGAACAAGGAAGGCGCCTATCGGGATGTCTACTGCAACAACAACAACCAGCTGTCGGTGACGGGCCGCCTCGAGGGCAAGGTCGGCGTGTACTGCTATGCCGGGCACAAGGTCGGCAATCCGTTCGCCGTTGCGGGCGAATCGCTTTCCAACGCGGACGCCGAGTCTTCTGTCGCGGCTTTCTTCAACAATGCAGGCACGGCGACGTCCCCGGCGCTCTCCGGCGACAGGAGGTCGTTCATGTGGGTCGCGACACCGGTGGGGCAGGTCCCCGAAACGGACGCGGACGTCAGCGTCGAGGTTGACGGCGTCATTGGCCACTACGCGAAGATAGAGGACGCGTTCGCGGTCGCCACGAACGGTACGGCGACGATTACGCTGCATAGGGACATCTCGCTCACCAACAGCCTCGCGGCCAAGACCGACATCGTATTCGACGGCTGCGGGCACACCGTGCTGCGCGAGGGCGACTTCACGATAGCCGTGACGAACGTCTCACTCTCGCTTGCGAACGTAGTGCTAGACGGCGGCACGGGAACCGTCAGGTTCGTCGACGTCGCCTCGACGGACGCTAGCAGGACGGCGTCCCTGACGCTCGATTCCGGAGCCGTCGTGAGGGACGTCTATGGCGAAGACCAGTCGATGGTGGCGGCGATAGTCGTGTGGCACGGAACCTTCACGATCCTTCCCGGCGCGGAGATTGTGCGCTGCGGGAATCTCTACGACCGCTATGACGGCGGCCCCCTCGCGGCAGGTGCGGTCGTGGTTGACGGCGAAAGGGGCGTCGCGCGGCTCTACGGCGGCACCATTCACCAATGCGCCGGCTCCGGCGCAGGCGGCGTGTACGTTGGCAACGGGGCGTCTGCATTCGTCATGGATGGCGTGTCGGTACGCGACAACGAGTCACTTTTCGGCGAGCCATGCAACCTTGTCGTGCAGGACCTGAGCAGCCTCGTGCTTGAGGGCGAGTTCACGGGGGCCATCGGCTATACCGAGGGCGTCGCTGGCGACACGAGCGTCTTCGGGACGGTCGATGCCGACGTCTTCGCGTCCACCTCGGCGAGCAACCTCGCCGCAAGCGCGCGCCGCTTCCGCCATGACGTGACGGAGGCGAAGGGCCTGGTCGCCACCAACGCGACGGAGGCGCTGCTCGTCTGGAGTTCCGCCGTCGGCGCCTCTACCGCGTTCACCAACGTCGTGGAAGGCGTGACGAACGTTTACGGCGTGGTGAGGATCGCCGGCGACGAGCCCGAGACCGTGGTGTGCGAGCCGTTTGCGTTTGCCTCGATAGAGGAGGTCTCGCCGGGCAGGTGGAGGCTCGTGCTCAAGCCTGGCACGAGGCATTGCACATATACGCTCAAGCGCTCCGATGACCTCGAACACTGGTCGAACGTCGGCAAGCCGAAGACGCTTGGGGCCGGGGACATCTCAGGCGCGGAACTCGAGTTCTTCTTCGAGGTGGACGACGCGGCCGCCGGGAGGTTCTGGAAGGTGGAAGGCTTCGACGGGACAAAATGACTGCACCCGCGCCGCGGGGCGAAGGAACTTCAGACTATGGCAACTAAAGATACAACAAAGAAGGCCATCGGCAATACCGCGCTCGACGCGGTGATGAGCCAGATACGCAAGGAGTTCGGCGAGATGTCGATCATGCGCCTCGGCGACCAGGAGGTAGCCGACATACCGGTGATCTCCACCGGCGCGCTTTCGCTCGACATGGCGCTCGGTGTAGGCGGGCTTCCGCGCGGCAGGATAGTCGAATGCTACGGCCAGGAGTCGTCCGGCAAGACGACGCTCGCGCTGCATGTCGTCGCGAACGCCCAGAAGGCGGGCGGAGTCGCGGCGTTCATCGACGCCGAGCACGCTCTCGACCCCGGCTACGCGAAGAAGATAGGCGTCGATCTCGACAACCTCGTGGTCTCCCAGCCGAACAGCGGCGAGGAGGCACTGACAATCTGCGAGCAGCTTGCGAAGTCGGGTGCGCTCGACGTCATCGTGGTCGACTCCGTCGCAGCGCTCGTGCCGCAGGCCGAGATCGACGGCAACATGGGCGACAGCCACATGGGCCTGCAGGCGCGCCTCATGTCGCAGGCGATGCGCAAGCTCACGGCGGTCGTCGCGCAGACGAAGACGCTCATCATCTTCACGAACCAGGTGCGCGAGAAGATCGGCGTCATGTTCGGCAACCCCGAGACGACGCCGGGCGGCAAGGCGCTCAAGTTCTACGCGAGTTGCCGGCTTCAGGTCCAGAGGATAGGCGCGATAAAGAACCCCGCCGGACAGGTCGTCGGTAACAGGACGCGCGTGAAGGTCGTCAAGAACAAGGTCGCCCCGCCTTTCACGGAGGCCGAGTTCGACATCCTCTACACGTGCGGGATTTCCTACGAGGGGTCGGTCCTCGACGCGGCGCTTGCGCGCGGCGTCGTCGAGAAGCGCGGCAGCTGGCTTAGCTTCGGCGACGCGCAACTCGCGCAGGGGGCGCTTGCGACGATCGAGTACCTTAAGGCCAATCCAGACGTGACGGCGAAGATTGTCGAGCTCGTCAAGTCCACGCCGGTCAACCCGGCGCTGGGTAAAAGAAAGTAGATTTTTGCGAGTCCCGGAGCGAGTGAGCGAAGCGGAACGAACGAAGGGACGAGCCTCGACTAAAGGAGAGTTGGCGGAGTGGTTGAACGCGGCGGTCTTGAAAACCGTTGAGGATGCAGAGTCCTCCGGGGGTTCGAATCCCTCACTCTCCGCCATCGGACGAGTCCCGGTGGCATATGAATCCCCCGTCGCGCTCCGGGCGCCGTGCATGCCCGTTGCATGTAGCGTGCGCAGGGTATGTGCAGTTTTCGCGGGGAATGGCGGAGAGAGAGGGATTCGAACCCTCGGTACGGAAATTAACCCGTACGACGATTTAGCAAACCGTTGCCTTCAGCCACTCGGCCATCTCTCCAAATCGAATCGTATGTTGCGTATTGTATCAAATGCGCTGCTCGCCGTCAATGAAGACGGCAGACGGTTTCCAGCTGCGCGGATTGATCACGACGAGGTCGGCGGTGTAGCCCTTTTCGACCTTGCCGAGCGACTTGCCCCAGCCGAGCTCAATCGCCTGGTTCCACGATGTCGTGCGCACGAGGTCCTTGAGGGGGATGCCCGTGACGTCGTGGACGTTCTTGAGGCCCATGCCCATCCAGAGCGTAGACCCGGCGAGGTTGCCGCCCTCGACGAGACGCGCCTCGCCGCCCTTGAGGAGAACCTTGAGCCCGCCCATCTCGAAAGCGTACCCGTCCTTGCAGTGCGAGCAGCGGAGCGAGTCGGTGATCATCTGGATGTGCTCGAGGCTGCGGCGCGTGAAGATGAGGTTCAGCATGTCGGGGCAGAGGTGGATCTTGTCGCAGATGACCTCGGTGTTGAGGTCCTCGACGAGGAAGCCCGCGCCGACCATGCCGATCTCGCGGTGGTGGAGCGGCGTCATCTGGTTGCAGAAGTGCGTCATGTGCCTGAGCCCGTTCCTGTAGGCGGGGACGAGGTCCCTGAACTTCGCGCCCGTGTGGCCGCAGCTCGGCACGACGCCAATCTTGAAGCACTCCTTCGCGAACTTCGCGCCGCCCTCGGTCTCGACCGCGTAGGAGATGAGCTTCACGGGATAGACCTTCGCAATCTCCTTCACTTCCCTGATTGCGGGCTTGCGGACGAACTTCGGGTTCTGCGCGCCGCAGCACTTGACGTTGATGAACGGGCCCTCGAGGTGGATGCCGGGGACCTTCGCGTATGGCATGCCCGCGTCGGCGTAGGCCCTGGCGTTCTTCGCGGCGGCGATCAGCTCGTCGTGCGAGACGGTGAGCGTCGTCGGCAGCACGGTCGTCACGCCCTCCGCGAGCTTCGCCTTCGCGAACTCGAAGATCGCCTTGGGGTCGGCGTCGCAGAAGTCGTAGCCGAGCGCGCCGTGCGTGTGGACGTCGATGAAGCCGGGCATCACGTATTGGCCGCGCACGTCGACGACGATCGTGTTCGCGTCGGCCTTGACGGACTTGGAGCCCTTGACGACCTGCTTGATCTTCTTGCCCTCGACGACTATCGTGGCTTTCTCGATGTCGATGCCGGGGGAAACGACGTGTGCGTTCGTGATGACGGTCTTCTTCATTGCCTAATCTCCTTGTTGGCAAGATTATCCTAAAAATCGTCGGCGAAGTCAAGTGGGAAATGTCTCCTGGTTTTGGTATAATACGAAGCGTGGAATCTTCAGTAGCCATAGTCGGCATGTCGTGCCGATTCGCCGGGTGCCCTACGCCGTCGGCTTTCTGGAACGCCGTGATGGCGCGCCGCTGCTGCCTTGCGCCGCTCGGCCCGGACGCCGAGATCCCGTTCGGGCAGCGCAACGTCTTCGCGAGGCCCTATCCCGTGAGGATGGGCCAGCTCGGCCCTCTCTTCGCCTGCGTGCCGTCGATGCAGAACTTCCCGCGCCAGGTGAACGCGGGCGAGAATCAGGACCTGTACTTCGCGACGCAGCTCGCGTTCGACGCCCTCGCCGACGCGGGGATGCGCCCCCATTCGCCGGTCCCCGTGAAGGGTAGCGTGCGCGTCGGCTACGCGCCGCCGTTCAACGCGTCCACGGTCAACTGGCTCCAACATACGGCGTTCCTCGACCAGACGATGGACATCATACGGCGGTTCTTCCCGCATGCCCCCGAGGAGTCGCTCGAAAGCGTTACGGAGAAGCTCGTGGAGTCCCTTCCCTCGCCGAACGCCTCGTCGTTCCTGCTCGGCACCGGCTACCGCTTCGCGTCGTGGATCGCTCGCGAATGCTCGTTCGCGGGCGTGGCGACTACGATGGACGCGGGGCTCCTCACCGGCGCCGCGACGTTGCAGGACGCAGTCGCCGACCTCGCCTCTGGGCAGGCCGACGTCGCGCTTGTCGGCTCGCTTACGCCGCCGATCCCGCGCGCCTATCTCGAAGGCCTCTCCGGCGAGGTGCCGTTTTCGGTGCGCACGGAGCTGCATCCCTTTGCACAGGACCAGGACGGCACGATACCCGGCGAGGGCGGCGCGTTCTTTGTCCTCAAGCGCCGCGCCGACGCGCTTCGCGACCACGACCGCGTCTACGCGCTCGTGCGCTCCATTGCGATAGGCCACAACCCGGAGGACGACCCGTCCGCCATCCTGGCGCAGGCGACCGAGGGCAGCGGCATTCCCGTCAAGACGATTGGCCTCGTCGAGGCCGACGGCTCCGGCATAGCGGTCGCCGAGCGCCGCGAGATCGATGCCGTCCACCGGCTCTGGGGCGAGCACCGCCCCGGCGGGCCGCTCGTCGCGATCGGCTCGGTAAAGGGCAACATAGGCCACACTCTCCGCGCGGCGATGGCGGCGGGCGTCGTTAAGGCAGCGCTCGCGCTCTTCCGCCGCGTCCTTCCGCCGCAGGTGCCGCAGGAGCATCCGCACGATTCGCTCGCCAACCTCGCGTCGAGCGCATATCTCCTAGACGAGGCGCGTCCGTGGATAACGGGCGATAGCTCCAGTCCGCGCCGCGCGGCGGTGCTTGGCGCTAACTTCGACGCGATCGACCCGGTGGGCGGTGCGGCGAAGGGCGGCCGCGCGGCGGCGGTGGTGCTCGAGGAGGAACCGGAGGACAGGCCGTGACAGCGGACTTCGGCGAGACAGGGAGAAGCGAGCTCGTCCTCGTGTCGGCGGCGGACGACGCCTCGCTCATCGGCGAGATATCGCGTATCGTGGCGTTTCTCGACCGCACCCCCGACGCGCCCCTTGCCGACGTCGCCTACACGTGTTCGCTTGCCGGCGGCCCTGCCGTCCTCGCGCTCGTGGTCTCAAGCGTCGGCGAGCTGAGGACCCGCCTCTTCTCGGCGCGTTCGCGCATTGCGGCGGGCGCGGCGCGGATACGCGACAAGAGCGGCACGTACTACTTCAGGGAGCATCTCGTCGGCGCCGGCGCCGGCAAGCTCGCGTTCGTCTACCCCGGCGTGATGGGCTACTACCCCGACATGCTGCGCGACATAGCGATACTCCACCCCGAATGCCGCTCGGCGTTCGACGAGCTCGAGGAGGCGCTTTCCGACGACCCCGACTTCACGCCGTCGAGCTTTATCTTCCCCCCGGCACCGTACTACCGCCACGACGCCGACATCTTCAGCTCCGGCGCGTACGCGCAGGCGTTCGTCGCGTCGTTCGCCGGCTGCGTCGCGATGACGCGGCTTATGGGAGCCCTCGGCGTCAGCCCCGACGGCGTCGTCGGCTGCGTCGGAGGCGACCTTGCGGCGGTGATGCGTTCTGGCGCGGCCGGCGTCGACAACCCGAGGCCGGTCAGGGTCCGCGCCATACGCGAGATATACAGGATAGTGGACAAGGCGGTGGACCACGCGGGGTTGCCGAAGACGGCGATGATCTCGGTACTGCTCAAGCACGAGGGCGAGGCGGACGAGGTCGTGAAGGGCTTCCCGCCCGACAAGGTGGCGCTCGCGCTCGACTTCTCGCCGCGCCAGCGCACGTACGCCGTCGCGTCCGACTACGAGGAGGCTGCGCTTAAGGCGTTCGCCGACGCCGGCGTTAGGACGATGAAGCTCGCGTTGGAACGGCCTTTCAACACGTCGAAGTGCAAGCCGATAGTTGCAGGCGTCAAGAAGTTTGCGGGCGACTGGATGAAGCACGAGGCGGTTTGCGACGTCTATTCGTGCGCACAGGCCGACAGGCTCCCGCGAAAGGCGCGCCCCTCGCGCAACGACACCGCCGAGCGCTGGGCGCAGCCCGTCAGGTTCCGGGAGACGATACTGAAGATGCACGCCGACGGCTACCGCATCTTCCTCGAAGTTGGCCCGCGGGGGCTGATGACGGCGGCGGTCGCCGAGACGCTGAAGGATTCCGACTTCGCCGCGATAGCGCTCAACTCGATACACCGTCGCGGCGTTTTGCAGGCATGCCACGCGATAGGCCAGCTTGCCGCGCACGGCGCGAAGCTCGACTTCTCCAAGGCGTTCGCGCGCCGCCGCGTCAGGCGTCTCGACTTCGACGCGGCCCTGCCGCTTGAGGTCCGCCGCGACGCGGAGATGCGCCTTTCGAGCGCCTTCCCCCGGCTTACGCTGCTCGGCGACGAGACGTTTCTCCATGGCGCGGACTTCCTTTCCGAGCCGGCGGGGCGCGGCGCCAAGGCCGCAAGGCGCGCCGCCGCAGTCGCCGCCAAGGCCCGTCGCCAGCGCCAGTTCGACTTCGGCGCGTCGAACCCGCTTGTCTCCGACGCCGACATCCTTGCGCAGAGCCCCGGCGTGTCCGTCGAGGTCTTGAAGACGTTCCGCACCGCCGATGCGCCGTTCCTCGCCGACTTCGCCCTCGGCGCGAGCCAGCTTTCTTATTCCGACCCGAACCTCAAGGGGCTCGTCACGCTGTCCATCCCGGTTGCCGCCGAGATAATGGCCGAAGTCGCGCGGATGATCGTCCCGAACAGGACGCTCGTATCCATAGAGAACATGGCATGCAGGCGCATGGTCGCCTTTGCCGGCGGCGAGTTGAAGCTCTTCGTCAAGGCCGAGCGGGTGGCGTCGGGCGACGCGAAGCTCGCGGCGGTCAGGGTGCAGATACGTGACGACTCGCCGAACTCCGCGTACACGTGGCCGGTTATGGACGGCGTGTTCGTCATGGCCGACGGACACGCGCCGACGGTCCCCGTGTCGCCGCCGACGATGTTCAAGCCGCGTAGCGTCCACTGGTCTGGCCGCGACATATATCCATCGCGCCTGTGCTTCGGGCGGCGGCTGAGGGGCGTGAGGTTCGTCGAGGCGTGGAGCGAGTCGGGGCTCGACTACGAGGTCGAGGTCCCGTCGCTCTCCGACGCCGTAGTGTTCACGCGCTTTCCGCTGTGGATCGTCAACCCGCTGCTTCTCGGCGCGGTGACGAGCGGCTTTGCGCTCTGGCGCAGCCACGAGAAGTTCACCGGCGCGTTCTCGTTCCCGTTCCGCCTGAGGAAGCTCGAGCTGCTCGGCTCGCAGCCGCACGAGGGCTCGCGGCTGAAGTGCTACCTGCGGCTCACGGGCGTTACGCCGAAGTCGCATGTCTGCGATATAACGGTGACGGACGGCAACGGGGCGGCGGCCATGTCGATCTCCGGCTGGGAGGAGCTGACCGAGCGCGTCCCCGCCGAATACCGCGAGCTCGTCCTCCAGCCCGCCAACGCCTTCCTGACGCGCCGCGTCTCGGCCGACATGCTCGGCGACCCGGCGACCGACGCCGCCAGCGCGTTCATCACCGACATCCCGTACCACATCTTCGAGCGCAACGAGGAGCTGTGGCTCAAGACGCTTTCGCACGTCGTCCTCGGCGCGCAGGAGCGCGACGAGTTCCGCAGCATGCCCGGCTCGGCTTCGCGCCGCACGGAGTGGCTGTTCGGCAGGGTGGCCGCGAAGGAGGCCGTCAGGCGCTATCTCAAGGACTTCCACCAGGCGAGGTGGAGCGACGCGGACATACAGATATGGCGCGACGACTCCGGCAAGCCCCACGCGCTGGGCCAGTGGGGCGACTACCTCTCGGAGAGGATCGACATAGCTATCGCGCACACGGCGCAGTTCGTAGTCGCGCTCGCGGCGGCAAACGCGCGCGTCGGCGTCGACGTCGAGTCAGCGACGCGCGACCTTTCCGAGGAGTTTACCGCAGGCGTGTTCGTCCCCGAGGAGCTTGAGCTTGCGGCGAACGCGGCGAACGCCTCGCAGGCCATCATCAGGTTCTGGTGCGCGAAGGAGGCCGTCTCCAAGGCCCTCGGCACGGGGATACGCTACAGTCCGCGCGAGATGCGCGTCGCCGACTACCAGCCGGACGCAGGCAGGATCGTCGTCCGGCTCGAAGGCGCGTGGCTCGACGCGTTCAAGAAATTCCGCGGCCGCGACATCGAGGTCGTCTCGCGCGTGATGAGGGAGCACGCGCTTGCATTCTGCTTCATTCCCATGATGTTGTTCGATGAATAGCATGGATCCATTTGGTGAGCTCAGCCCGGGCCGCTCGCTGCCGCCGGGGCTGAAGCAGAGGTTCCCAGACCGCGTGCTCGTGATGACGACAGACCGCTGCTTCGGCGTCTGCCCGCACTGCACGCGCAAGTTCATCCTCGGCAGGTCTCCCGTAGTCGATTCGCCGGAGAGGCTTTCCGCCTGCGTCGGATACGTGAAGCGCCATCCGAAGGTGAGGGATGTGCTCCTTTCCGGCGGCGACGTCCTTGCGCTTCCCGACCCGGCGGTCGCGCGGTTCGTCGAGGCGTTTGCGGAGCTCGGCCAGATAGAGGTCGTCAGGATATGCACGCGTGCGCCCGTTTCCAATCCGTCCCGTATAACGGCGCGGCTTGCGCGGCTCCTGGCCCGCGTCGGGCGCGGCAAGGTCTGGGCGAACGTCCACGTCAACACGGCGGGCGAGGCGAGGATTGCGCGCGAGGCTGCGGCGCGGCTTGTCGGCTGCGGCATCCCCGTCTCGTCGCAGACGGTGCTACTCAGGGGCGTGAACGACACGCCGCGCAAGATGCTTGCGCTTCTCCGCGCGCTTTCCGCCGCGAGGATAAGGCCCTACTACGTCTTCCAGTGCGATCCCGTGGAGGGGCTTCAGGAGCGCTTTGGCGTTCCGCTCGCCCGCGCCAGGGAGATCGAGGCCTACTGCGCCGAGCGAATAGGCGGTCTCGCGCTTCCGCGCTTCGTAGCCGACCTTCCCGGCGCAAGGCGCAAGACGCCGCTTGACCTTCTCTGAGGCGCCCACCGGGCCCCTGCGGCCATGCCGAAGCCGGCATCGCCGGGCGCCTTGGCATCGCTACGCGTTCGACATTGCCTTTTGCCTGCGAAATAGTGTATAATGTCTGCCACTTTAACGTCAACTTTACCAATCAACTTTGCTATGGCAGGCGAATACCAGTTCAGTTTGATCGACGTCACGAAGCAGGTCGGCACCAAGACGATCCTGAAGGACGTCAACCTCTCGTTCTTCTACGGCGCGCACATCGGCGTCATTGGCGCAAATGGCGCGGGCAAGTCGTCGCTCCTCAAGATCCTCGCAGGTCTCGACACAGACCTCATGGGAACAGTGCAGGTCGCGAAGGGCACCAAGGTCGGGTATCTCCCGCAGGAGCCGGAGCTCGACGACTCCAAGACCGTCCTCGAAACGGTGATGGAAGGTGTCGCGGACGCGCAAGCGATGGTGACGCGCTACGAGGACCTTTGCTGCGAGCTCGACGACCCGAAGGCCGCCGCAGAGATGGAGCGGCTTCAGGCGATTATCGACGCGAACGACTACTGGAACCTCGAGAACCTCGTCGAACGGCGCATGGCGGATCTTGGTTGCCCAGACGGGTCGAAGCAAGTCGGCATCCTTTCTGGCGGCGAGCGCCGTCGCGTCGCGATTACGCGGCTTCTTCTCTCGAACCCCGACGTCCTTCTCCTCGACGAACCTACGAACCACCTCGACGCCGAGACTACCTTCCGCCTCGAGGCGTACTTGAAGGAGTTCAAGGGAACGCTTATCGTCGTCACTCACGACCGCTATTTCCTCTCCGACGTCACCGAGTGGATTCTCGAGCTTGACCACGGCATATGCTATCCCTACAAGGGCAACTACGAAGAGTGGCTAAAGCAGAAGGAGGCGATGCTCGCGCGCGAGGCGAAGGTTGAGAAGTCGAGGCAGAAGCTTCTTGAGAACGAGCTCAAGTGGATCCAGACGAATCCCTCTGGCCGCCACGCGAAGGCAAAGGCCCGCGTCGAGCGCTACGAGGAACTGCAGAAGCAGGAGGTCTCGACGCGCGAAGACGATCTCGTCATCCGCATACCGCCTGGGCCCCGGCTCGGCGACCTCGTCGTCCGCGCGGAGCATGTCAAGATGGCGTTTGGCGACCAGGTGCTTTACACGGACCTCAACTTCGACTTGCCGCGCGGCGGCATAGTAGGCGTCATCGGCGCGAACGGTGCGGGCAAGACGACGCTCTTCAAGCTCATCACGGGGCAGCTCAAGCCGGTGGAGGGCTCTTTCAAGGTCGGCGACACGGTGAAGCTCTCGTATGTAGACCAGGCGAGAAGCGAGCTCAAACCCGACGAGACGGTCTACGAGGCGATAACGGGCGGTGGCGAGTTCGTTAAGCTCGCTGGCACTACGATGATGAACGGCCGCGCCTACTGTAGCCGCTTCAACTTCCGCGGCCCCGAGCAGCAGAAGAAAGTCGGCGTCCTCTCGGGCGGCGAGCGCAACCGCGTCCATCTTGCAAAGCTCCTCACCTCTGGCGGCAACCTCCTTCTTCTCGACGAACCGACGAACGACCTCGATGTCGCGACGCTTCGCTCCTTGGAAGAGGGCCTTCAGGACTTCGGCGGCTGCGTGATGGTTGTCTCGCACGACCGCTGGTTCCTTGACCGAATTGCGACGCACATCCTCGCGTTTGAAGGAAAGGGCAAGACGACCTGGTTCGAGGGAAGCTACTCGGAGTACCACGAAGCGCTCGCAAAGCGCAAGTAGGCGGAATCGGCGGCGCAATGCATTATGGTATAATATAGACCTTGGCTATTCTCTCGACAATCCTGCTCGTGGCGCTTACGCGCGCCGAAATCATCGACCGGTTCAAGGCCGCGCCGGTGACGCAGCTTGACGGCCTCGTCCAGGTCTACGGCGACTGTCCTGCCGACATGCGCCGCGAATACCAGCTTCCGGTCGCGTCGTTCACTTCCGACATCTGCCGCAAGCTATATGCCGCCGAGCGCAAGAGGCAGGTGAAGTTCGCCGACCCCGGCATAATAATCCGCATCGGTGACGTTCGCACAAACATCACCGACGTGATCGCCCGTCCCGCGACGCGCGACGGCGGCGCAAAGTTCACGCGCATATACCTGCCGTCGCCGTCCGGCGCGGACCTCGGGAAGCTGCGCCACGAGGTCGTTCGCGCGTTCTACCGCGCCGTCGACGGCGTAAATCTCGACGACACAGGCGTCACGAGGAAGCTGCGCGAGTCCGACCCCGTGACGCGCGTCGAGGACATCCAGGCCGAGGTCGCCGCATGGCGCGAGCGCGGCGAATACGCCGAGGGCAAGACGGACGATGACTACCTGAAGATGCTGCGAGGCGTACACCTGCCGGGGGTGGCGACGAAGGCCGATGTATCCACTTTCGCCTCTCGGCTCTTCCTATATCCCGAGCTTTATGCCATGCCGTTCTGCGGCAAGTACGCCGCGTGCTCTTTCCGGGAGGCGGTTCCGCTTGCAAAGGAAGACCCGCTTGTCCGCCTTGCGGCGTACCAGAAGATACAGTCGCTGATGCTGTTCGGCTCGGGTCACGGTGACAAGATGAACGAAGCCGTTGAGGCGTACGCGAAGTTCCTTCTCGAGCTTGCGAGGTTCAAGCTCTCCGGCGAGGAACTGTTGAATCTTTTGGACTCTGCGGACACGAAACTGAAAGGAGTGCTCGAAGAAGAATGAAGACGAAGAAGACGATCACCGACTCCACCGTCGATCCCGACATCCTCGCCTACACGGTGGGCGACGATCCCGTTCTCGACCTTGCGCTCGCGAAGTGGGACTGCATGGGCACCGCCGCGCACGTGACGATGCTCTCGGAGATGAAGGGCCTCAAGCGCCCCGTTGTCACGAAGCAGGAGGCCGCGAAGGTGAGGAAGGCGCTTGGCCGCGTCGTCGCGCTTGCGGAGAAGGGGAAGTTCGCGATCCGGGAAGACGACCAGGACGTACACATGGCCGTCGAGCGCCTTCTTACCGAGGAACTCGACGACCTCGGCAAGAAGATACACACGGGCCGCAGCCGCAACGACCAGGTCGCGGTGGACGTGCGGCTGCACATGAAGGATGAGATACTCGCTGCGGAAGGCGAGCTTGGCGCCCTCGCCGCCGAGCTCTGCTACTTCGGATGGTGCGCCGGCGCAATCCCGCTCGTCGGGCGCACGCACCTTCAGCCGGCCATGCCGTCCACCGTCGAGATGTGGGCGACAGGCCACGCCGAGATGGCGCTCGACCAGCTTGCGAACCTCGAGGCGGCCTACGCGCTCGCCGACGCGAACCCGCTCGGGAGCGCCGCAGGCTACGGCGTTCCGCTGCCGCTCGACCGCGCTCGCACGACGAAGCTCCTCGGCTTCTCGCGCACGATCCACAACTGCTTCGGCGCTTCTATGGCGCGCGGCGAATGCGAGGCGGCGCTTCTTTCGGCGCTCGCGCAGCTGATGGCCGTCCTCTCGCGCCTCGCCGAGGACATGATTCTCTTCTCGATGCCCGAGTTCGCATACTTCCGCCTGCCGCGCGAGTACTGCACCGGCTCGTCGATAATGCCGCAGAAGTTCAATCCCGACGTCCTCGAGCTCGTCCGCTCGAAGGCGGCGCAGGTACTCGGGCTCCAGACGGCTTCGTTATCGCTTCTCCACGCGATGCCGGGCGGGTACAACCGCGACCTCCAGGACTGCAAGTGGCTCTACATGAAGGGGCTCGACATCACGCGCACGACGCTGAGGATTCTCGCGAAGGTTGTCAAGGGCATGAAGGTCGATCCCGCCGCGTGCCGCGCCGCGTTCACGCCGGGCGTCTTCGCGACCGACGTCGCGCTCCGCAAGGTGGCGAAGGGCACGCCGTGGCGCGACGCATACCACGACGTCCGCGACCATCTTGGACAGCTCGACGCCGAGGACCCCGACATGGCCGTCGCCCTGAAGAAGCACGAGGGCACGTGCCTCGGGCTCGACCATGATCTCTACCGCTCGCGCATCGCCGCCGCCTGCGAATCGGCGGATAGGCGTCGCCGCGAACTTGATGCAAACTGCCGGAGGCTGCTGAAATGAACAAGTTGCTTGAAGTCGAAGACCTGCACGTGAAGTACGGCTCGTTCGAGGCCGTAAAGGGAGTTTCGTTTTCGCTTGGCGAGGGCGAGATGCTTGGCATAGTCGGCGAGTCCGGCTCCGGGAAGTCCACGATCGCGAAGACGCTCGTGGGGCTTGAACGGCCCTCGTCTGGAAGGATATCGCTCGCGCCGGGCATCGGCCTGCAGATGATATTCCAGGACGCGGTCGGCTCGCTGAACCCGCGCATGACCGTCCGCCAGATGCTCGACGAGACGCTGCGGCACGCGGCGCGGAAGTCGGGGCAGGCATCCCTCGACGTCAAGGGTGCCGCAGACGCCGGAGGGCTCGTCTCCCTCGTGGGCCTGTCAAGGGCGGTGCTTGACCAGTATCCCCGCGAGCTCTCGGGCGGGCAGTGCCAGCGCATTTCGGTCGCGCGCGCACTCGCGTGCCGTCCGAAGGTGCTCATTGCAGACGAGCCGGTCTCGGCGCTCGACGTGTCCGTGCAGGCCCGCGTACTGAACCTCCTGCGTGACTTGAGGCGCGACCTCGGGCTTTCCATCGTTCTCGTGGCGCATGACCTCGCCGTCGTGAAGAATGTCTGTGACAACGTGTGCGTCATGGAAAAAGGCCTTTTCGTCGATGCGGGGACCTCCGAAGAGGTATTTGCGAACCCCAAGAGCGAATATACGAAACATTTGCTTGCGGTCGTTCCCAAAATCCCCGTTTTTTGATATAATCCACTCAAATGGCCGAAAGTATACAGATCGTCGCCTACGAAGGCGGCGTGTTGCGTCCGCTTGGCGTGGAAATTGTTCCTGGCGAGGCGGTGCTGGCTCTGCCGTTGTCGAAGCTTGTCGTCAAGATGGTGCGGGTGGCAGAGGGCGAGGACGCCGTCGAAGTGGCGTCGAAGGCGCTTGCGGCCGTTTCGCCGTTTCCCGACGAGCCGCTGACGGTGTCGTGCGAGGTCGTGCGCGAGACCGAACAGGGGCGCATAGTCCTCGCGGCGGCTCTTCCGGAGGGCGCGGCGGACGACATCGCGGATGCGCTCGACGCCGCGAAGTTGAACGTGACGCGGGTGGACGTACTCGCGCTCGGCGAGTTGCGCGGGCTGTGGCCGCAGCTTTCCAGCGGGCGCACCGGCGCCCGGCAGCTCGTTCTTCTGAAGGGCGCCGACTGCCTGTCGCTGTTTGTCCTCGACGGTGGCCAGCCGTCCGCAGTCCGCGCGATAACTTCGGAGGGGGACCTTCGCCGCGAAGTCATGCTGTCGCTTCTCGAGGCGGAGGATTTCGGCGGCGCGAAGCCTCTTGACGAGATCGCCGTCGTAGGCGATGTGGACACTTCGGAAATCGGGCAGTTTGCGCCCGTGCGCCGCCTTGAGGCGGAGGGCGACCGCGTCGCGCTCGCCCTCAGGGGTGTCGAGGAGCGCGCCGGCGAGCAGTCTTCGATGGACGTCTTGCCTGCGAGCTGGCGCGAAGTGCTTGAGGAGACCCGCTTCAAGGCCAAGCTCAAGAGGTTCCTTGCCGTTTCCTGCGGAATATGGGCGCTCGTAATGGCGGTACTCTTCGGCGTGCCGTTCGTGTTTGGGCTTCTCACCGACCGCCAGAAGAGCCTGTGCAAAGACCATTCGCGCCAGTACAAGTCCGTCCTCGCGATGAAGGAGAAGGTGGACCTCGTGCGCAAGTATTCCGACCATGCGCGCGGCGCCCTTGAGACGATGAAGATGGTTTCCGACCTTCTGCCGCTGCCGGAGGGTAGCGACACTTCCTGCATCGAGCTCAATTCATGGAACTTCAAGCGCGAAGACGGCGTCAGGATCACCGGCGAGGCGGACTCCGCCGAGCTTGTCTACCAGTTCAAGGACGCGCTCACGGAGTGCGGGCTGTTCGCGCAGGTCAACCTGCAGGGCGGGGTGTCGGCCGTCAAGGGCGGCCGCCAGCGCTTTGACATCGACTGCCGGTTCGAAGGGGAGGAGGCCGAATGAACAACAAGTCGCTTCGTGAAAAGGCGGTGCTTGCCGGCGTGGGCGTTGTCGCGCTCTACGCCCTTGCCGCAGTCCTGTGGTTCATAAGCCAGGAGGACGCGTGGAAGAAGTCGGCGAAGGCGTATGACAAGGCCAAGAAGACGTACGAGGCGGAGCGCAAGCTCATAGGGGAGCGCCAGAAGTGGAACGATGCCTACGAGGAGGAAAAGGCGCAGATGCCGACGTTCGCGTTCGGCAAGGTGACGGACACGACGTGGCAGCGCAAGATGGACGAGCTCGCCGAGAGGCACCACATCACGATCTCCCAGCGGCAGCCCGGCAAGGAGGTCGAAAAAGGCGACGTCCTTGAGCTTCCCATCGAGGTCAAGAATTGGGAGGGTGCACTTGAGTCGCTCGTCAAGTTCATGCATGAGCTCGAAAACACTTCCGACGGGATGTTCGACGTGGGGTACTTGAATTTCAAGCCCAGTTCGAAGAAGGGCTATCTGAAAGGGTCGTTCACGCTGACCTGCGCATACATGAGGGAGGAATAGTCTTATGAAGAAAACGCTTGTCTGCAGCATCGCGCTGCTTGCCTTTGCCATGGCGTACGCGCAGGAGGCGGGACCGGCCCGTTCTCTGCGGGCGCTCCGCCAGAACAGGTTGCGTTCTGCGTCTGGCGCTGCGTCTGGCGCTACGTCGCCTGCTGCCGCGCCTGCCGCCGCGCCCGCCGCCGCGCCGTCCACCGGTTCCGCCGCCGATCCGGCCGCCGCTTCCGCGTCGGCGTCCGATGCCGACGCCGAGTCTAGGGGGGCGCCGGCCCTCAACTGGGACGCCACGCCGGTCGACATCGTGTTCCAGACTTATGGCGAGCAGGTCGGGAAGACGATCCTGAAGGATCCGTCCGTTCCGAACGCCACGATCACGCTGAAGTCGCGCGAGGGGCAGAAGCTCACCAAGGAAAAATACCTCGAGGCGATAGAGGTCGTGCTCGAGATGAACGGCATCCACATCGAGCCATACGGGGACGGGGAGGATTTCCTGCGCGCCGTTCCGCGCGGCAAGGCCCGCAAGGAAGGCATCCCGCTCTACATGGATATGCTCGACGTCCCCAAGGAGGCGATGGACGGCAAGGTCATCTCCGTGTGGTTCTCGTTCAAGAACATCGCGACCGACGAGGCGCAGAAGGCCCTCGAGGGCTTCAAGTCCGACACGGGCGTCCTTAACGTCTTCGAGCGCACGAACTCGATCGTCGTCACCGACACGTGGCAGAACATCAAGCGCATGGACGAGATCGCGAAGTCGATCGACATCTCGTCGCCCGTCTTCGAGCAGGTGTTCATCTACCAGGTCGAGAACGCCTCGGCGAACGACATCAAGACGGCCCTCGAGCAGATAGTCCAAGAGTCGCAGAAGGAGCAGGAGAAGAACGGCAAGGCCGTGCAGAACGGCGCACAGCCCAACATCGTCCGTCCGACCTCGCTTGGCGGTGGCAGGCTTCTCCGCCCGGGCCAGCCCGAGCCGCCGAAACCCGTCGAGTCGACCGTGACGGCCATGTCGGACGCCGACCGCGGGATGATACGCGGTAAGGTGCTTATCCTCGCCGACGAGCGCTCGAACAAGCTCGTCATCATCACGTCCAAGGCCAACTACGACTTCTTCGAGAAGGTGATAAGGCAGCTCGACGTTGAGACCACTCCCGATACGGTCGTAAAGGTGTACCGACTGAAGTACGCCGAGGCCGAGGAGGTCGCCGACATGATCAACGACCTCATAGGCAACGCCCCCTCCGCCAAGAACTCCGCAAAGGGCAACCAGAACGCCGCCGCCAAGGGACAGGGCGGCACGACGCGCGTATCCACGCCTGCGGGGCAGGCTACGACTGCGCGCAAGAGCGCCAACCAGCGCACCGGCGAGGCGAAGGCGGGCGAGCTTTCGAAGGAGAACACTACCGTCCTCGCCGACAAGCGCATCAACGGGCTCGTCGTCATGACGAACAAGGAGCTGGTCCCCGTCGTCGAGAACATCATCGAGGCGATGGACGTCAAGCTCAGCCAGGTCCTCATCGAGACGGTCATCATCGAGGTCACACTCGGCGACGACCTGAAGACAGGCGTCGACTGGGTTCAGAGAGGGCGCTCCAAGAGCATGCGCGTCGAAGACATGAAGGATGCGTTCGGGCGCACGCTCTACTATCCCTACAAGGTCGAGAGCGTCGACGAGGACGGCACCAAGACGTACAGCGACAGCATAATCAACTATGCCGGGACGCCGGTACTGTCGGGCGTCGAGGGGGCGAGTAGCGTGGCCGCAAAAGTCTTGAGAAGCGTCGTCGAGCGCGATGGCTTCGTAAACAACGGCAGCTACGGGCTCGGCGGCGGCGGCGGCAGGGGCGCTACGCTTCTCGAGACTGTCATGGGCGGCGGCACTTCATCGTCGGGTTCGTCCGACGACGACTCCTCGTCCGCAGCCGCGCTCGCCGACGCGTCGTCGTCCTTTTTCGGCGGCGTGACGCCGATCGGCAGCGGCATCAACTACATTCTCAAGTCCGACAAGCTCAACCTCTCCGCGATCATCCAAGCGTCTAAGACTGACAGCCATGCGAAGTACATCGCATCGCCGATCGTGATGACGGTGGACAACAAGGAGGCGACGATCGAGGCGACGCAGACCCGCAAGTTCTACAGCGGCTCGACGTCTACGTCCGGCTACGGCAGCAGCAACCCGACCGTGACGTACAACTACACCGACAAGGACATAGGCATCAAGATCAAGGTGACGCCGAAGATCAACCCGAACGGAACCGTGATGCTCGAGATCGAGGAGGAGTACTCCCAGCTCGGGGCGGGGCAGGACGTCCTCGTGAGCGGAGCAAACGGCGGCGCAAACCACGAGACGATCGACACTTCGCTCACGCGCAAGATGTCGGCGGACATTCTGCTCGAGAACATGCAGACCGTCGTCCTCGGCGGCCTCACCGAGACCTACACGTCTGAGTCCGAGACGGGCATCCCGATCCTGAAGGACATACCGTGGATCGGCAAGTGGCTCTTCGGCTCCGTCTCGCGGACCGAGGACCGCAAGGAGCTTCTTGTGTTCATGACCCCCTATGTCCTTGAAGAGGGCGAGGCCGCCCAGGCCGAGGCGCTCCGCCGCAAGAAGGCGCTTAGCGACACTCGTCCGTTCGACACCCACGGCTGGACTGCGTCTCCGATCGCCGATCCTGTCAGCATGAAGGAGCAATTGCGCAAGCTCAAGGACGAGTGGAAGAACCAGGACGAGGAGCGCAAGACGAAGCTCGCCATCGAGGACGAGAAGATCAAGCGCGCCAAGGCGCTCGAGCAGATGGACAAGGAAGAGCGCAGGCATTGGCTCGAGATGCACAAGGACGACCTCGACGAGGCGGATCGCGACGATGAGCTGAAGGAACTCAAGGCGAAGATGAAGTCCAGAGACGGCGAGACGCAGGACGAGCTCCGCAAGCTTGCAGACGAGATCCGCGCGAGGAAGCTCAAGGAGGCGGATGCCGGGATAAAGGCCGCCGACGAGGCCGCGCAGTCCGAGAACGAGTACCAGAAACTCCAGGCCGAGAAGAAGGTTGGCGAAGCGGATGAAAATGCACAGGGCAAGGAGACTAAGTGACGCCGAGGTTTAGGATGGTCGCGGGGCCGAATGGCTCCGGCAAGTCGACGCTTATGCGCCGGCTTGCAGCCGACTATGCAGTGAACTTCTACGACGTCATAAACGCCGACGACATCTTTGCCGAAGTCTCGCGCACCGGCGCATACGCGCCGCGCATGTCTCTCTTGGACGGCATCCTGCGCAGCTACGCCGAAACGACATCGTACCCCGAAGATGTCAAGGCGCTTTTCCGCGACGGTTCGATAACGCTTGAATCGGACTTGATCCGCTTCGCTCCGAATGCCGTCAGTTCATACACTGTCGCACTCGTGGCTTCGTTTCTCCAGTCGATGCACGTTCTCCAGAAGTCGAGCTTCTCCCAGGAGTCCGTGTTCTCCCATGTGTCCAAGGTCGACGCGCTGCGTGCGGCGAGGGAAAACGGCTTTCGGACGTATCTCTATTTTGTCGCCACAGAGGATGCGGCGATCAACCTCGCACGCGTCGAAAGCCGCGCGGCTCTTGGCGGGCATTCGGTTCCCGCCGGAAAGGTCGCGTCGCGCTTCCCGCTTTCCGTTGCGAATGCGGCGGCGTCTTTGCCGTGCCTTTCCCGCGCATACTTCTTCGACAACAGCGGCGAGACGATGCGCTTCTTTGCGGAATGGGACGAGGAGTCCGGGTTGATGTCGGCAGATGCGGCGAAAGGCGCGTTCCCGAAGTGGTTTGCGCCGATCGCAGATGCCGCGAAGGGGATTGCCGTTCCCGGCGGCAGGTTTGACGTGCAGCCCAATCCGGCTCTTGCGGCTCCTGCTGCTGCGGCAAGTCATGATGCCATTGCGTGTGCATTTGCGGCGGGACTTTCGGTAACGGTAATGCGCGGAGGGCGCATTGTCCGCGTTTCGCCGGATGGTTCCGAGAAACAGGTTTGCAACGAGGTGAAGCGATGAATGCGAAAGTGATTTCCATAATAGCGATTTGCGTCGCCGTGATAGTCGCGGGCGTCTCCGGCGTCGTGATATCAATGCAGCGCGCAGATGCCGCGCGAGCTGCGGCAGACAAGGCCGCGAGCGAGGAAACCATCGCCTCCAAGCGTGCGCGCGAGGCCGAGATCGAGCGTGCTACGGCTGCGCAGAACGCGAGGGCTGCCGAGGCAAAGGCGGAGAGCGAAAAAGCGGCCCTTGCGGCGGCCGAGGCCGAGAACGAAAAGCTGAAGCTCGAGAACGAGAATCTTGCCGAAAAGCGTGCGCTCGCCGCCGAAGAGCGAGCGAAGGCCGATGCCGAGGCGAAAACGGCCGCCGACCACAAGGCGGCGAAGGACGCGGAGCTAAAGATTGCCAGGGAGAACGCCGACGCCGAGCGCGCGAAGGAGGCCGCCACCGCAAACGAGCTTGCGCGAGCGGAGGCCACGAGGGCGATACGCGAGGCCGAGACTCTGAAGCTAACGGTGTCCATGTCGGAACTTGCAGCCGAAAAGCTGCGATACGAGGAGCTTAACGCAGAGCTTTTGGAGTACCAGAAGGAACTCGACGAACGCGAGCGCGCGCTACGGCCGGAGAAGACGATTGCGGATCTCTCGTGGCTTCCCGACGAGGATACCGAGATCGACGAGAACGGCAGGGCCCGCCCGCGCAAGAAGGAGCCAAAGCTCCCCGAGAACGACCCGAAGCTCCCGGCGGAGACCCGTGCACTCGCCAGGGCGAACCGCATCAGGGCGCAGGCGGACGGCATCCTTTCAGAAGCCGCTCGCGCCCGCGTCGTCGGCCCTATTGAAAAGCTCTATGTCGCCGCCGTGAAGGACGGCCGCACCGTGGATGCCGAGTACTACCGCGTGGTCCTCAAGTCCATGTACCCCGACTGGGAATACAAGCCGCCAAGCACTAGCGAAGCGCAAGCACCAAACACAAATCAGCCATGAGCCTCTCCGTAGGAATCGTAGGACTGCCCAACGTCGGCAAGTCCACCTTGTTCAACGCGCTTACCAAGAAGCAGCAGGCCGCCGCCGAGAACTATCCGTTCTGCACGATCGAGCCCAATTCGGCCATAGTCGAAGTCGCGGACGCGCGGCTTGAGGCGCTTGCGAAGATCGTAAGCCCCCAGCAGATAATCCGCGCGACTGTGGAGTTCACCGACATCGCCGGGCTTGTCAAGGGTGCGTCGAAGGGCGAAGGGCTTGGAAACAAGTTTCTCGCGAACATCCGCGAATGCGACGCGATACTGCATGTAGTGCGCTGCTTCGAGAACGACGACATCATCCATGTCCAGGAAGGCGGCAACAAGTCGGCGCCAATCGACCCCGTGGGCGATGCTGAAGTCATCGAGACGGAGCTTGTCCTCGCCGACATGGAGCAGCTGCAGAAGCGCTACGACCGCATCAAGAAGGAGGCGCAGGCGAAGCCCGCGATGCGCCCGGAGGCCGAGGCGTGCGCGGCGCTTTTGAAGCACCTAGAGGAAGGAAAGTCCGTCCGCTCGTTCCCGAGGAAAGAAGGAGACGCGATTCTCGACGTCCTTAAGGAGCTTCACTTCCTCACCGACAAGAAGGTCATCTACTGCGCAAACGTCGCCGACGACAACGTGACTGGCGAGGGCAACGCGCATGTGGACGCGCTCAAGGCATACGCTGCGAAGGAGGGCGCTGAATGCGTCGTCGTGTGCGCGCAGATGGAAGCAGACCTTGCAGGGCTCTCCGACGCCGAGGCGAAGGAATTCCTCGAAAGCTACGGGCTTACCGAGTCGTCGCTCGACAGGACGATCAAGCTCGCATACCACACGCTGGGGCTCGCGAGCTTTCTCACTGCAGGGCCTAAGGAGGTCCGCGCGTGGACTTTCCGCCGCGGCTGGAAGGCGCCGAAGTGCGCGGGCGTCATTCACACCGACTTCGAGAAGGGCTTCATCAGGGCCCAGGTCGTTGCGTTTGACGACTACGTCAAGTATGGCGGCGAGAAGGGCGCACGCGAGGCGGGTGCGCTTCGCCCCGAGGGCAAGGAGTACGAGATGCAGGATGGGGATGTGGTGGAGTTTATGTTTAATTAGGGGTCAGGGGTCAGTGCATAGGGGTCAGGAGTCAGTAGTAAGGGGTCAGTAGTTAGGAGCTGGGAAATGAAATATGTTTCTACGAGAAAGGGGATTGAGGCGAGTGCGCCTGAAACGGTTTTTCAGGGCCTTGCACCCGACGGCGGTCTCTATGTGCCGGTAATGGTAGGGGCTTGCGGACGTCTCGGAGAGGCGTCCCTACCCGCCGCCGAGAAGTTCGTTCTTGACACGCTCTTCGGCGATTTCCCTGAGGAAGTTCGCAAGTCTGCAATCGACCGTCTCTCCTCTCGCTTCCCTGCCGAAGACCCCGTTCCTCTCGTCGAGAAAGACGGTCTTTACATGCTCGAGCTCTTCCACGGCAAGACCGGCGCGTTCAAAGACGTTGCGCTTTCGATGCTCCCCGTCTTCATGCGCCACGCCGCCGGCGGCCGTCGCGTCCTCGTCCTCACTGCGACGAGCGGCGACACCGGTTCTGCCGCGATGCAGGGCTTCGCCGGCGTTGACGGCACCGAGATCATCGTCTTTTATCCCGCGACTGGAACTTCGCGCATCCAGCGGCTCCAGATGACGACACCCAGCGAGGCGAACGTCCATGCTGTCGGCATCCGAGGCAACTTCGACGACGCACAGGCGGCGGTGAAGCGGATCTTCGCCGATCCCGCGATCCGCGCCGATGCCGCGAAGCACGGTATCACTCTCTCGAGCGCAAACTCGATAAATACAGGCCGCCTCGTTCCGCAGATCGCCTACTACGTTCTCGCTGGAGCGAAGTTGAATGGAATGGATGGTTCCGTCTTTGACGTCGTTGTTCCCTCTGGCAACTTCGGCAATATCCTCGCGGCGTACTATGCGAAGCTTCTCGGAAGTCCGATTCGCAAGTTCATAGTCGCGTCCAACGTGAACGACGTCCTTGCGCGCTTTGTGAAGACTGGCGTCTATGACCCTGGTCCGAACTTCACCGTCACCAATTCGCCCTCGATGGACATCAGGAAGTCTTCGAACGTCGAGCGTCTTCTCTGGATGATTTCAGGCGGGCTTGACGGCGATATCGAACGCGCCTGCGCCGAGACTACGCGCATGATGAAGGATCTTGCCGAGAAGGGGCGGTACGAACTTTCGGCGAGCGCGAAGGAGCGCCTTTTCGCAGATTTCGAGGGCGGTGTCGCTACTCCCGAGGAGACCGAGGCGGAAATGCGCCGCATGCGCGAGGCCGCCGGCTATCTCGTAGACCCGCATACCGCCGTTGCGACTTGCGTCGCAAAGAAGCTTGGGCTCCCCCGGGACGGCGTTCCCTGCGTCGTCGCGGCGACGGCTACGCCCTACAAGTTCCCCGAGACGTGCCTCAGGGCCTACGGCGAGGATGTGCTCGTCGCCCCGCCGCCGTCTGTCGCAGAGCTTGATAAGTTGCCCGTTGCGCAGACGCGCATTTGCGATGTCGCAGCCATAGACCAGGAAGTCACCCGTCTTTTCTGAGTGAAGCCTTTTTGGCTTGATTAGCGCGAATCTTTCATTGCCGTGTAGGCATTGCGCCGTTTTGGTATAATAGGCGGCATGAAAAAGACACTGGCATTGATTTTAGCGTGCTGCTGCTCGACGGTGGCGTTTGCGGACGATGTGATCTGGGACGACCGTCCTGGCGACAAGTGGGAGAATTCATGGTATCCCCTCGGCAACGGACGGCTCGGCTGCATGGTCGACGGCGGCGCGAGGAAGCTGCGCATACAGTTCAACGTCGACTCCCTCTGGACCGGCGACAAAAACCTGACAAAGGACATAGGCGACGACCGGGCGGACGCGAACTACAACACGATGGGCGCGTACCAGAACTTCGGCGAGCTGGAGATTGAGCTCCCAAAGCTCCCCGATGGCGAGGTGACGGACTACCGCCGCGAGCTCAACCTTTCGAACGCGATATACTCGGATGTGTTTTCCATTGGTGGGAAGTTTGTCGTTCGCCGTATCTTTGCGAGCGCTGTGGACAATGCGATATACATTGAATTGGGTACTGACGCTGGAATTGAAATGAAGCTCAAGGGCGCACATGGTGAGAAGGAGTCTGTTGGCGGCGAGAATGCGCCCGTCGCATTCTCCGGGAAACTTTCCAATGGTCTCGAATATGCAGCTCGGGCTGACTTGTTCCGCTTCAAGCCGATCATGGGCAAGAAGAGCTGCGTCATTGCCCTTCGTGCCGAAACCGGCAGGAGCTCTCTTCCAGACATGGCGGACGTCATGGATGCCGATGTCAAGGATGGAATGAACGCCGCATGCGAGCGCCATGTTGCGGATTACAGAAAATACTATGACCGCATGACGCTTGACCTTGGCGAAGGCGACAAGACCGTCCCGACTCGCACACGGCTCGCGCGTGTAAAGAAAGGCGGCAAGGACCCTGCGCTTATCGCGCTTATGTTTAACTTCGGACGCTACCTGCTCATTTCCTGCTCGCGTCCAGGCACTCTCCCTGCGAACCTGCAGGGAATATGGAACAACTCCAACAACCCGCCGTGGCACTGCGACTACCATACGAACATCAATATCCAGATGAACTACTGGGGCGCGGATTCTGCGAACCTCTCCGACTGCTTTACGCCGCTTTCTGACTGGATGATGAACTCCCTCTCCGTCGCTGAGGCGGGCACTCGCGCGGCGTTTCCGAATTCAAAGGGCTATGCCTACCGCACGAGCGCGAACGCCGTTGGTGGCGGCGGCTGGCGCTGGAACTTTGCCGGTGCGCCGTGGCTCGCGGCGCAGTGCTACGACCATTGGCTCTTCACGCGCGACGGGAAGTATCTCAAGGAAGTCTGCTGGCCGCTTATGAAGGGCGCGGCGGAGTTCATGATCTCGACGCAGCTCAAGGAGCGTCCCGACGGCACGATTGTCGTGAAGGACGGCTGGAGCCCCGAGCACGGTCCGCGCGAAGACGGAATCGCGCACGATCAGCAGATCATGCGCGAGCTTTTCCGCTCGATTCTCGCAGCAGCGAAAGAGCTCAAGATCAACGACGCATTTGTGAAGGAAGTCGCGCGCATCGAGCCCAAGCTCCTAAAGGACAAGATCGGCAGCTGGGGCCAGCTCCAGGAATGGGAGACCGACCGCGACAAGAAAGGCGACCAGCATCGCCACACGAGCCACCTATACGCCGTGTATCCCGGCTCCACGATTTCGCCGAAAGCTACGCCCGAACTCGCCGAGGCCGCCAAGGTTGCGCTTGCAGGCCGCACCCTGACGGGCGATTCGCGCCGCAGTTGGACCTGGCCGTGGCGTGCCGCTCTCTGGGCGCGGCTCGGGGAAGGCGACAAGGCGGGCGAGATGCTCGACTCGCTTCTCCGCTACAACACGCTCGACAACATGTTTGCGACGCACCCCCCGTTCCAGATCGACGGCAACCTTGGAATGGTCGGGGCCGTGTGCGAGATGCTGCTCGAGGGGGCGATCCCCGCCTCTTGGCCCCACGGCACTGTGAAGGGGCTTCGCACACGCGACGGCGGCACGAAGGACTTCAGTTGGTAAGGCCCCTGACAAGAGCCATTGCGGGCGGCGTAGAAATATGCGATAATACAACCTAATGAAAACAGCAGTCGTAAACGGACAGGAAATATCGGCGGAAGCGGTGAACTTCGAGCTCGACCGGCTAGTTCGATTCTACATGGGCCACGGCATGACGATGGCCGAAATCAGGCAGAACCTCCCGAAGCTCGAGGCCAAGGCCCTCGACCAGGCGATTGGCGCAAAGCTGCTCCTCGACCAGGCCGCGCGGCTCGACATACCCGTGACCGAGAAGGACATCGACGCCGAAGTCGCGCGGGTCGTCCAGCAGGTCGGCGGCGAGGAGAACTACAAGAAGGCGCTCGCCGCTCAGGGAATCTCCGAAGCGGACTTCCGCAAGGAGCTCGAAAAGGGGGCGCGCGTAAACATGCTCGTTAACCAGGCGTGTGCGCATGTCGCGGATCCGACCGAGGACGAGGTTACGGCGTTCTACGAGGCGCATAAGGCCGAATACGTCGAGCCGCAGCAGGTCCTTTGCCAGCACATTCTCGTCAAGGGGTCCAACGATGCCGCCCTCGACAAGATCAAGGAAATACGCGAGCGCATCGTCAGTGACAAGGCGGACTTTGCGGAAGAGGCGAAGAAGCACTCCGACTGCCCGTCTGGCGCACAGGGTGGCTCGCTCGGCTGGTTCGGGCGCGGCATGATGGTGCCAGAGTTCGACAAGGCCGCGTTCGAGATGAAGAAGGGCGAAGTCTCGGGCGTCGTCACGACCGAGTTCGGCTACCACATCATCTACAAGGCCGACGAACGCGGCGGCGGACAGCAGACCATCGTCGATGTCCACGACCAGATCAAGGACCTTTTGCGCCACGAGGCGCGCGGCAAGGCGATGGACGCATACGTAGCTGAGCTTCGCGAGAAGGCGACGATAGAGTACAAGGACGCCAAGCACG
This sequence comes from uncultured bacterium, assembly GCA_902799385.1. Classification (GTDB taxonomy): domain Bacteria; phylum Verrucomicrobiota; class Kiritimatiellia; order RFP12; family UBA1067; genus UBA1067. The sequence continues at coordinate 80,957 of CADCAK010000004.1, forward strand.
AGTGCAGCTGCGGGCACGACCATGGGTCTGGCCACGACTGCGGCTGCGGGCACCATCATTGAGAGTTTAAAGTGTAAAGTGTAAAACGAAAAGTGAAAATCAAAGCATAAGGAGTAATATGACAATGAAGAAGACATACATAGCGTTAGTTGCGGCGTTCGCCGCGCTTTCGATATTCGCCGAAATCGAGATGGGCGCGCCGTTTACAGATGGCGCGGTCCTGCAGCGCGGGATGAAGGTGCCCGTGTGGGGCAAGGTCACTCCGCCTGTGAGCAAGTTACTGCGCAAGGTGCGCGTCGAATTTGCAGGACAAGAAAAAGTCGCCGAGGTCGGGAAGGGCGGAGAGTGGAGGGTCTATATCGACCCGATGGAGGCGTCGAAGGAAAGCCGCACGATGACGGTTAGCCAATTGGAGCCGGGGTTCTTCTTCGACTCCGTCATTGAGACGGTCGAAGTCAAGGACATCCTTGTAGGCGAGGTTTGGTTTGCGTCCGGCCAGAGCAACATGGAGTGTCCGATATGGGGCGGCCGCACGCGCTACCGCGACATGAAGGGCGGGCTCATGACGACGATGACGTGCCTTCCGAACATCCGCTACGTGAAAAGCAAGAAGACGTGGTCCGTCGAGCCAAAGGGGCTCAAGGCAAAGTGGTGCAAGTTCACGCCGGAGGACCTTCAGCTCTTCTACCGCGAGAACGGCGGCGCAGGCACCGAGCTTTCGGCTGTCGCGTTCTACTATGCGCGCGAGCTGTACCTTGCGCTCGATGTCCCAATCGGCATCCTCGACGCGAGCTGGGGCGGGACTAACATCGATACATGGACGCCGAGGAGCGGATACGAAGGATGCGACGAGTCCATCAAGGCGACGGCGGAGTATCCGGTAAAGGCAAGCTGGAACGACAAGACCGACAGGAAGTGGACGATTAGCGGTGCGCATCAGCAGCCGACGGTCCTGTACAATGGAATGGTCGCCGCATACGCTCCGATGGCGATGCGCGGCTTCATCTGGTACCAGGGCTGCCACAACGACGGAGAGTCGCAGCTCTATTGCGCGAAGCTCCATGCGCTCTACAACGGATGGTGCCGCGAGTTTGAGAATCCCGCGCTCAAGCTCTACCTCGTCCAGCTTGCACCGTTCAACCGGAACTGGCTCGGCATCTGCATGGCCCAGACGCAGTTCTGCGCGGAGGAGAATAACGCAGCGCTTGCCGTCACCGCCGACGTCGGCAACTTCGACGACATCCACCCGAACGACAAGGAGATCGTCGCTAAGCGCCTCGTCGTCCACGCCCTCAAGCGCGACTACGGCTTCAACATTCCGCAGGACGACTCCCCCGTCCTCAAGTCGGCGTCGTTCAAGGGCGGCAAGGCGACGCTTTCGTTCGGCAACGTCAAGGACTGGTACGTCTACGCACCCAACCGCTCGCGTGATCTTCCGTTCGAGCTCGCGGGCGAGGACGGCAACTGGAAGCCGGCGAAGGTGCTGAACTTTAGGAAGCAGAAGGGCAGGAACGGCAAAATGGGCGACACGGACTACATCGACGGGGTGGACATCGTCCTTTCGGGCAAGGACGTTCCAAATCCGGTGAAGGCACGCTACATGGGGCAGCCGCGCACTTTCGGCACGCTCTACAACGAGGCGTCGCTCCCGCTCGGACCATTCGAGACAAGGTAACGGCCAATGGAAATCACCTCGCCATCCAATCCGAAGCTCAAGTACGTCGTGAAGCTGCGTAGCTGCTCGATGCGCGAGGAGTCTGGTGAGATGATTGTCGAGGGCTACCGCGAGTGCCGTCGCGCGCTCGATAGTGGCTACCGCCCGCGCGCGATCTTCCACTGCCCCGACTTCTATCTGAAGAACGAGAACGAGCCGGGGCTGGTGGACGAGTGCGGGCGGCTCGGCGCAGAGGTCTACACTTGCTCCAAGACGTGCTTCTCGAAGATCGCCTACAAGGAGCGCCCAGACGGGCTTCTCATGGTCGGGCCGCATGTCTCGATAAAGCTTGCCGACTTGAAGCTCCCCGAGAACGCGCTCGTCATCGTCACCGAGGCGATAGAGAAGCCCGGAAACCTCGGGACGATCCTGCGCTCTGCCGACGCGGCAAAGGTGTCGGCGGTGATCGTCTGCGATAGGACGACCGACATCCACAACCCGAACGTGGTCCGCGCCTCGACGGGGACGATGTTCACAGTGCCGATAGTCGAGGCGACCTCTGACGAGGCGCTTGCGTGGCTGAAGGAGCGCGGCTTCAAGGTTCTCGCCGCGACGCCGCACGCGGAGAAGCTCCATTTCGAAGTCAACTTGACGGGCAACGTCGCGATTGCGCTCGGCGCGGAGCAGTACGGGCTAACCGCGAAGTGGATGGACGGCGCTGAGCTCAGGGTCAGGATTCCGATGCTTGGAACCGCCGATTCGCTGAATGTCTCCGCCGCCGCGACGATTCTCGTCTACGAGGCCGTGCGCCAGCGCATTGCCGCTGGCATCGACGGCGTTCCGATGTTCATGCCATGGCATGGTGAAGGGAAGAAGGACAAATGAGATTTGCAAACCCGGTGTTCTTGGTGCTTTCGCTCCTCGTCCCGGTTGCGGGGCTATGGTGGACGTTTCTCCGCGCGCGGCGCGAGAAGGCGCTGGCGAAGCTTACCCTTACGGTTCCCGCCTCGCCTGTTTCCGGGCTTCAGACGGCTTGCATCGTCGTTGGGCTTTTCCTCGCTCTGTTCGCCGCGGCGCGTCCGCAGTGGGGCAAGTCGATGGAGAAGACGATGACGCGCGCCCGCAACGTCGTCATAGCGATAGACGTCTCGCGCTCGATGCTTGCTGAGGACGTACGCCCCAATCGCCTCGAACGCGCCAAGGCAGACGTAGCCGACCTCATCGACTCGCTTGCGGGCGACCGGTGCGCACTCGTCGCGTTCCGCCGCACCGGCGTCGCGGTGTGCCCACTCACGACCGACCACGGGTACCTCAGGAGCGCCCTGGAGCGCATGAGCCCCGAGTCGGCGCCGCGCGGCGAGACGAACCTCGGCAGCGCCATCCGCGCCGCGCTTGGCACGCTCGATCCCGCAGCCGACGACCACAACGCGATCATCCTCATTTCCGACGGCGGCGACCTTCGTGGCGAGGCGCTCAAGAACGCAGAGGCCGCGAGAAAGCGCGGCATACCGATTTTCACGGTCGGCATCGGCGATCCGAAGGTCGGCGCGACGATCCCTGCCGAGGACGGGCGCGGAGTGCAGAAGTTCGACGGCAAGCCGGTCATGGTCAAGCTCGAGGAGTCGGCGCTCAAGGCGATCGCCGAGATGTCGAAGGGGGCGTATGTCCCGCTCGCCACCGCCGGCACTGCCGAGACCACGCTTGGCGCGATCTACCGCCGCCGTCTCAGGCAGATTGCGCTGATGGAGCAGAACGAGGAGGAGTCGCGCCTTGGCGAGCGCTACCAGATATTCCTCGTCCCGGGGCTTGTCCTCCTTCTCGGCGGCGCCGCGCTTTCCAAGGGCCGATTCGCCAAGCGCAAGTGAAAATTTGGTATAATACTCAGAAATTTCAAGGAGAGGAACGATGGAAGAGCAAATCAAGGCCAAGTTGGACGAGCTGCGCGTCGGGCTGCAAGCCGACGGCGGCGACCTCGAACTCGTCAAGATCGAGGGCAAGGTCGTCTACCTCAAGCTCGTCGGCCACTGCGGCAGCTGCCCGTTCGCGATGATGACCCTCAAGCAGGGCATCGAGGCGGGGCTCCAGGAAATCGACCCCGAGATCACGGTCGAACGCGTTGTCGAGGAGCAGATGCCGTGAAGACAGTAAACGTCTCGCTCGTCGGCGTTGGCGGCCAGGGAATCATCCTCACTGCCGACATCCTCGCAAAGACTGCCGCGCTTGCTGGGCTCGATGTCAAGAAGTCCGAAATCCACGGTATGGCTCAGCGCGGCGGCTCGGTGACGAGCCAGGTGCGCTTCGGCTCCTCCGTCGCCTCGCCGATTATCCAGGAAGGAACGGCCGACATCCTCGTCTCGTTCGATAAGGTCGAGGCGCTCAGGAATTCCGGGATTCTCGCGAAGGGCGGCACCGCCCTCGTAAACGACCTCTACCTCGTTCCCGTCACCGTCTCGTCGGGCCAGCAGAAGAACCCGGAAGGCCTCGACGGCCGCGTGAAGAAGTCGTTCAAGAAACTCGTCCTCATCGACGCGATGAAGATCGCGACCGAGGGTGCCGGCAACGCGCGCACGATGAACATGGTTCTCGCGGGCGCTCTTTCGACGCTCTGCCCTTTCAAGGAAGAGACATGGCTAAAGGCGATGGCGGAGATGCTCTCCGGCCCTAAGGCCAAGCTTCTCGAAGTCAACAGGAAGGCGTTTGCCCTCGGCCGCGCCGCAACGGAGGTCTGACATGTCGATGTGGAATAGGGAGAAGGAGACGCTGTCGCGCGACGAATACGCGAAGGTGCAGTTCGAGGGGCTGAAAAAGTCGCTGAACAGGGTCTGGGGCAACGAGTTCTATCGCGAAAGGCTCAAGAAAGGCGGCCTTGGCTCGCCCGAGGACGTAAAGTCCCTCGACGACCTCGCCAGCTTGCCGTTCTTCACGAAGGACGACTTCCGCGACGCATATCCGCTCAAGATGAACTGCGTGGACAGGAAAGACCTTCTTGAGTTCCACATGTCTTCCGGCTCGACTGGCACGCCCGTCGTCATGGCGTACACAAAGGGCGACCTTCTGCAGTGGGCCGAGTGTATGGCGCGCTGCTATGCGATGGCGGGTTTGGAGAAGGGCGACGCGTTCCAGATTATCCCTACGTTCGGGCTTTTCAACGGCGGCTTCGGCTTCTACCACGGCGCGCGCAAGGCGGGGCTCTTCACGGTTCCCGCGTCTTCCGGCAACACCGAGCGCCAGATCAAGCTGATGAAGGACTTCAAGTCCAAGGGCTTCGCGTCCGTCGTCTCGTATGTCCCGCGCCTTATCGAGAAGCTTGACGAGTGCCCGGAGGGCGAGCGCGACCTTCCCTATCTCAAGGTCGGCATCTTCGGCTCTGAGACGTTTTCCGACGAGACTCGCCGCCGCATCGAGAAGCGTCTCGGCATCGAGTGCTTCGACATCTACGGCATGACCGAGACAGGCGGCGTCGGCACGACTGGCCAGGATTGCAAGTGCCACTGCGGGCTTCACGTCTTCGAAGACCAGTACATCACCGAGATCATCGACCCGGCGACTGGCGAGCTTGTCCCCGACGGGGAGTACGGCGAGATCGTCTTCACGTCGCTGACGCGCGAGGCGATGCCCATCATCCGCTACAGGACGCACGACATCACGCGCATCCTCTCGCGCGAGAAGTGCGAGTGCGGCAGGACGTCGCTCAGGATCGACCGCATCACTGGCCGCACCGACGACATGCTCATCGTGAAGGGCGTCAACTTCTACCCGCGCCAGGTCGAACAGGCGCTTAAGGAGATCCCCGGCGTCGCGGACGAGTTCCAGATCATCCTCGAGGAGCGCCACGGAATGACGGAAGTCACGATCAACGTCGAGGCGGAGCCGGGCGTCACGGGACACACGGTCGCGAAGCACCTCAGGGAGCGCCTTGGCTTTCTCCCGAAGGGCGATGTCTTCCCGATTGGCGCACTCCCGCGCAACGAGGGCAAGGCAAAGCGCGTCATCAAGATCAAGAAGGACTAACAAGCACCAGGCACCAAGCACCATGAACCTGATAGCGTCGTTTCAAGTTGATCATACTAAGATCGTCCCGGGGATCTACGAATCCCGCGTGGACGAGATTGGCGGCGACTACGCGACGACGTTCGACATCAGGATGAAGGCCCCGAACAAGGAACCGGCAATCCATCCGAACGCGATGCACACAATTGAGCATGTCGTCGCGACATTCCTCCGTAACGACGCGGTGTGGAAGGAAAGGATCGTCTACTGGGGGCCGATGGGATGCTTGACCGGCAGCTACCTGATCGTCAAGGGGCGGCCGAAACCGCAGGAGCTTCAGCCGCTGATGCTCCGCGCGTTCGAGTATCTGCGCGATTACGAGGGCGAGGTTCCAGGCGCGACTCCCGTCAACTGCGGCAACTATCTTCTGCACGACCTCCCGATGGCAAAGTGGGAGGCGGCGCGATATGTAGAGATTTTGAAGACGGACGCACGCTACGAGTACGAGATGACGAAGCGCATCGACACACAAGGCGGAGCGTTCTACGACTCATGATTTTTCGGACGATTAGCTCAGTTGGTTAGAGCAGGACCTTTACACGGTCAAGGTCGGGGGTTCGAGTCCCTCATCGTCCACCACTTTAAAAGCGCGTTTCATCTTGCCAGGTTGGATGCACAGACTGCTCGATGGGTGGCGAATTTACCGCCGCTCTGGGGTTGCAGATCATTCCACAGCCCCTGCCACCAGACGATGAATTCGCATTTGGTTACATTCCAACGAATCGAGAATATGGTAAAATATTCCACAAACCGAGAAATCTGACGGAGTGAGAGAAATGTGTAACCTTTTTCCGAGCGGCGTGTATACAGGGTGATAAGGAGACGAGAAAATGGGACTCAGCATAAATAACGTTTCGATGGACTACTTCCTCCGCGGCGTAGACGCCGCGAAGCCGAAGAACGCGCCGCCTGCGGCCGCGCCCGCGCAGGTGAACGAGAACCAGCCTGTCGACACGACAGCTGTGAATGCCGGCGAGCTGGTGTCACAGCTAGACGTGCTGCTCGTAAAGGCCGCCAAGGCCTCGACGCAGAGTCTCGACGGGAAGACGGTCAAGCAGACGCTCCAGAAACTCGTGGACGACGGTGCGCTGCATCGCGACTCGCTCAAGCTCCTCGCCAAGGCCGCCGACACTGCCGCGAAGTCGCTCAAGGCGCTCGACAAGTTCACCGGCCGTCAGCTTGCGGAGGCCTTTGGCGCGGATGGAAAGATCGACGCGACGACTAAGTCCGGAAAGGCGATTTTTGCGGCGGTGACTGCGCAGCAGGAGCTTTCGGACCTGTTGGCGCAGCTCGGGAAGAATCTCGACTCGATCTCCCGCCACGATGCGGATATGCGAGCGGTGAATCCGCAGTACAAGGGCGTGGACGCTGCGCTCCGCGACGAAGTGGACGACTTCCGCCTGCTGTGCGACCGCCGTGCGACGGAAATCAACCATCTGGCCTACCAGATGAAGGATTTCGCGGTGTATCTCGCGGACAACGGACAGAACACCGACCCGAATATCGCCGCCATCCTAAAGGCCAAGGCGGATGAACTTCTGCCGCGTCAGGCGCTGGCGATGCACGGCACTGCGGATGCGCTGGCGACGGTCAGCGAGGAGGTGTCCGGCAAGCTCAGGCCCCTCGCGGAGAAGATTGACGCCTTCAAGCGCAATCCGTCCGCCACCGTCAATTCGCAGGCCTACGATGCAGTGCGGAGCGACATCCGCACGATGAAGGCGGCAATCGTGGATATCCGCAAGAATGGCATCGCGGTCAACGGCGGACGCATGATGGTGGCCAAAGACATCCTGAATGCCCTCGAAACGGAGGTGGCCAAGGCGGAGCAACTCTTCGAGACCGCCCGCAAGGATGTGGTGCGGACGGTTCTTGCAAACTATGTGGGAACCGCGACCAAGCTGTTCTGCGAGGATGACCCCTACGAATACCAGCGATCATTCGGCAACAAACAGCTAACGACGATGCTGCGGCTGCGCGACAAGATGCTCCTAGCAATGGATGCACTCGCCGTCGCCGCGCTCGACCCGACCAAGGCCGGCAAGGACGACCTGGAGCCGTTAATCAACGCCCTCAGGACTGCGGCCTCGAAGCTGTGGAAAGCGGCAGACAATACGGAACACGAGCTGGGGCAGACGGGGGAGCGCATCAACGTGATCATCGACCGCTGCCGGTCCATCGAAACAGCCGTCGCAGACTTCATCTGCGCCGTCCGGCGGATTCACGAGGGCGACAACTTCTTTACGGGCGCGGAGGCGCTGGGGGTGTTCGAGGGCAGGATATCCGCCTCGTCGGTCATAGAGGCGCGGGCGCGGGGTCTGCGGGACGAGGACGTGAACCCGGCGAACGAGGACGCCAACATCGTCTCGGAGCGCATGCTCGGCGCCGGCGTGGCGGGCGAAGTCTACGAACTGCAGCGGTCCAACGGCACCAGCATCGTCTTCAAGGGCGAGACGGAGAGCCGTACCGGCCTCGACAAAATCGCGGCGGGCGGCGGCAATAGCTACGCCAAGGAGCAGCAGACCGTCAATCTCAACATCGCCACGAAGAAGGCCGCCACAGCCCTGCGCATGGGCGGCATTGTCGTCAACTACTCGGCGGGCGTCCACAAGGGCGTATTCGGGTTCTTCATGGAGAAGGCCAAGGGGTTCACGGCGCGGGCGTTCGCGGCCGGCAAGTCGTCCTCTGCGCCCGATGCGGGGATGTCCGCAAAGGACATCAAGCGCCTGCCCCCGGCGCAGCGCCAACAGGTCAAGGCCGACCTCATGCGCGAGTTCAACCGCCTGCAGTGGCTCGATCTCGTGACCGGACAGAACGACCGCCACTGGGAAAACTACTTCGTCCATGTGGACCGCGACACCCTCAAGGTAACGCTCAAGGGCATCGACAACGACGCCGGCTACTCGCAGTTCCGCACGGGAGCAGTCAAGTTCTCCTTCGACAAGGATCGTTCCGAGGTCTTCATGTTGCTGCTCCGGCGACTGGCGAGGGATATTGACTCGCGCAACGCCGACGCCGTCTATAACCGCCTGCTCCAAGATCCGGGCGTAAACATTGACGCGAAAGGCAAGGTCACCGTGGATGCCTCCAAGCTCTCCGACAAGACCATCGGCTCTTGCCTCGCCCATCTCGTCGGCGCCCACAGTCTCGCCATCCCGGACAAGATCGACCGCGAGACATACGATTCCCTGATTGCGCTCAAGCAGGATCCGGCCCGCCGCAAGGAGTATCTCGACTCCATTCGCCCACGCCTCTCGCCGGCGAGCTACGTAGCCGCCGAGAGCCGACTCGACGACGTGATCGCCCATGCCGAAGAACTCGGCCGTCAGGGGAAGATCGTCGAGGCCGGCGGTTGGGCCAATGTGCAGGAGCAACCCCTTGCGACCGGCAAGGTGACAGTCTATAAGCAGAACGGCGACGCCAAGCGCCTCGGCGGCGAAGTCGCCCAGGACGTCAACGAGTTCTTCTGTCCCTCCTACTTCGCCCGCGACAAGATTGACAAACTATTCAATTGACTTATCATCTTTGGAATATCCCCAGTTTTTGACCCATGAAGCGAGGCTTGAGCCTGATTTTATTGGGCGGGATTTGTTTTCGGAAGTGAAATAAGCGAAAAATCGGTTCAATGATAGCATAATTGCGTTCAAAACGCGAGAACAGCTTAGAAAATACCTGGGGATATTTTCTCCCCAGTTCGGGAACAGCCGCTGGAAGATGGAGTTCCTTGGGCAGATGCTCTTCGGCATACAGGCCGCCAGGGACACCCTGATGAGCGAGATAGCCCGCTCGCTCCAGGAGGACATCCTCGCCAAGAAGACGCAGGAGCGGCTCGAGCGGCACCTGGCGACCGAGGGGATGGACGCGAAGATACACGGGAGCATCCTCTGCGACGCCGCGTCCGGTATCCACGACGACACGCTCGTAATCGTCGATCCGACCGACGTGCAGAAGGAGTATGCCGAGAAGATGCCGTACCTCGCCAAGGTGTGGGACGGGAGCAGGGGCAGGGTCGGGGACACGATACGGTTCATAAAGCAGTCCTACAGGCTCGAGCACATGAGGCTCCTCGACTACCGGCGGCTGAAGAACATGGCCGCGCTCGTGGTGGCTGTGGCGTATTTCGCGGCGGCGTGGCTCGGCAGGAAGGTCAAGCTGGACGCGCTCGCCAAGAACTGGCATATCCACGGCGCAGCATCGTCTTTAGGGAACAACCGCATCGACTTTGGCGACTGGCGCTTCCCGCTCGGCACTAACGACGAGGCGTTTTCGGCGTTTTGGTATTTCATCGACGGTCGCATCCGTCCGGTTCCGCACGATGCCGCGCACGAAATCTGCGCCGTCGGCGTTCCAATGTCTGCTGTTCCAGTCCAAAGCCGGTTGTGGCGGCTTGACGGCGGCGACGGCAACCGCATCCTCACATGGGAAAACTTCTTCCTCGGCGGCGACACAAACAGTCCCGTCAACGCGCAGATCGTCCTTTGTCCCAATGGTGATTTCCTGACACGCTCCAACGATGTCGAAATAGTCTGCCGCCGCGTCAACCCCGACGATTGGGACGGCGACGGATTGGCAAATGCGCGAGATGCGAACCCGACAATCTGCGATGGAGATTTCTTTGGCGTTGCAAACGCCTTGCCTACGAACGCAAACCTCGACGCCTACTACTGGCTTGACCTTTCGGTGACGGGGCTTCTCGGCGTTGCGACGATCCGCGTCACTTGCGACGGTCCGAGCGACCTCGGTGACCATGTGATAATCGCCCGCACGAACGAGGTCTGCCACATCCCGCTTCTCGTTGGCGCGGCGATTCCCATAAGCGCGGCAACTACGACTTCGCAAGGGCAGAACGTCTTTCGCGTGTCGGTCGCGGCAGACTGGCTTCAGTCGAACGGCATCGTCCGCAATGCCGACGCGCAGATACCCGAGGGCGAGTTTAACCTCAAGACCGTCCAGGCGGCAGGGACGGCATGTCTTGTCGCGGCAGTCGGCTCGACTTCCTCGGTAAAGAAGCAGTGCCAGCAGCAGGCCGATGTGTTCTACTATTCAGGGCATGGCGAGCATGACACCGGAAGGCTTTACGGCGTTGCGGTGCCGGCGGACGTGACTAACCATTGGCGGGATGTTGAGACGGTCGTTTTTGCCGGGTGTTCGGTGCTGGACATCGGCGACAAGGGAAATCACTATTCAAATCCGGCAAGTCATTCAGCGAGCCCAGGATTGAAATGGGCGGCTTTATCGGGCGCAAGTGCGCTTCTCGGATATTGCTGGAAGGCGCCGCTTGACAACCAAGGCGGTGTGCGAATCATCAATAACTGGTGCGAGAATAGGACTGCGCTCGGAGATGTTGAGTCGTGGATGCAGGCGAATGCCAATCGAAATGGGCGTAACGCCTGTGCGATACAGAACATTGACGATTCGCATTGTCGATATTGGTATTTCAAGAGAGAAAAGGGATATATCTACAATTCATACTCACTAACAAATTCAATCGAGGCAATAACAAGATGAATAGAATAACTATTGTGCTACTTACTGCGATGTGCTCTGCCGTTGCACTCGCTGACCCGGTCTCTTCGATTTCTGAGATTGTAGGTTTTATGTCGACAAATGACTATCAACAATGTTTTACGATGACGAATAATATCGATTCTCTAATGGCATCGACAACAGGAGCCCTTGAGCGGTCTACTTGCAAGCTATTGAAGGTGTCTATATTGCTTGATCATTCGGAAAATATGGCAAGTGAAGATTCATTTGTCCGTGCCACGAATCTTTGTCGTGAAATCGAGTTGGAGCTGTCGGATATGATGGCCTGGCAGCGGATAGGAGCACTGTGCAAGTTTACAAATGCAATGATCGAAGACGGGCATCCTGAGATTGCTTTTGCAGCATCCACCAACTTGCTATATGCTTTTCAATCTAATCAGAACGTAGAGGCTGATACGAATGTATGGAATGTCTTGTTCAAACCCGGAGGGTTGGATATTATGCCAATCGCTGGGTTTATAAATGCGAACGCGGCAGCATCTCGATTTAGGATGGATCCTTGCGCAGACCTTTCTCCGTACACGAACGGACTTCCCCAAGAAGTGATTCGGGAAATCATTCGGGAGTAACTCAATGTGAACATTAGGGTCTCCCTGTGACACAATAGAACTGCGCGGGGCGCGTTGCGGCAAGAGGAAACCGCGAAGTTGTCAGCATTGACAACTTCAAGGCCGGATTTTTCGCATTTGACAAGTTCGTGACAAGTTACCATGCCATATTTTGTGCTATACTCGAAGTGTGCCAGACGGCACACATTGCCGCATGTGGAGAAGCCCGATTTGTAGGAATCATTTTTTAAACTTCTCCGTCTAACATTTCTAGCTACGATGGCGGATCGATAGTCGATGCGCCATTTTTTTATGCCGTTTTAAGACCTTCTGGTTTCGTGCCAGAAGGTCTTTTTTGTTTGCCGGTTGACCAACGCGGCAGATAGCGAAATTTCTCGCGGTCGGGGATAACCGCCCCTTGAGGGGGTTCGCGACCCATGGGGAAGCGAACACGCCGAGCGGAGCGAGAGCCGAATCGCGGGCTAACACAAACAA